>NZ_JBVJEA010000009.1:0-64982 GCF_055581985.1 Streptomyces sp. NPDC042336
CCGCCCCCAGGCCCTACGTCTGGACCAAGACCGCGGACGAGATCCTCGAACGCCTCGCCAACTATCTGAACAGAATTCCCGACTCAGAAGACTAGCGCGACGGCCTCGTGACGCACCGTCGCCACCGCTCCGGTCGGGAATCCGAAATGTCCTCATATCAACCATGCTCCGGGTCGTCGACCGGTTCAGGCCAGTGGCAGTTGTGGGACTCCGTGATTCGATGCCGTGTCCGCTGGTTAGAAGACTGGAAGTGTTGTCACGGTCCGGACCGAAAACCATCGGGACCGTGCTGTGATCGTGAACACCGTGTCGTGCGGCGCCGTAGTGCTGGATACTGCGGGCAGCCGCCTCCGGTGACCGGTGCCGGACGCGGTGAGCTGGAGGGGACGGTTCGCGTGAGCGAGATACCAGCGAGGGCCAAGGAGCCCACGGAGTCCACGGAGTCCGAGGGCCCGTCGGCAGACGCGCCACTCGGTGACGCGGTGTGGCAGAGCAGCCCGCCCGGCTCCATCTACGACTACATCAAGGTCGCCTCCTTCTCCATCGGCCCCGATGGCCTCGTCGACCAGTGGAGCCTGCGCGCGGAGCAACTGCTCGGCATCCGGGCCGAGGACGCCGTGGGCACGGACCCCATCGAGGCCTTCATCGATCCCGACCTGCGCGAACGCGGCCAGCGCAAGATGACCGAGATCCTCGACGGGCGGGAGTGGACCGGCGTGGTCCCCTTCCGCGCCCCGGACGAGGCCACCGGAACCGAACTGCCGGAGGGCGGACGGCGCGCACGGCGCGGGCTCGCCGAGGTGTACGTCATGCCGACGCGCACGGAGGACGGGGAGAGGGCCGCCGTCTGCATCGTCGTCGACGTCCGCGTCCTGCGCAGCATCGAGACCGATCTCGCCGCGTCGCAGGCCATATTCGGCCAGTCTCCGTTCGGCTTCCTGCTGATCGACCCCGACCTGCGGGTGCGCCGTGCCAACCAGCGGTTCGCCTCCACCTTCGGCGGCACACCCGACGACCACCGCGGCAAGGGCGTCCACGACTACCTGCCGCGCGCCGAGGCCGACCGGGTCTCCGCGACCCTGCGCCGGGTCCTGGAGACCGGCGGCTCCATCACCGACATGCACGTCACGGGTTTCGTGCCGGGCTCGGAGGAACGCCGCCACTGGTCCGTCAACCTCTACCGCGTGCACAGCGGTTCCGGCCGGCCCATCGGCGTCGCCTGGCTCGGCACCGACATCACCGCCCGCCGCCAGGCAGCCCGCGAGGCCGCCGCCGCCCGGCGCAACCTCGCCCTGCTCAACGAGGCCGGTGCCCGCATCGGCAACTCCCTCGACCTGGAGACCACCGCCCGCGAACTCCTCGACGTGGTCGTCCCCGGCTTCTGCGACCTGGCCACCGTCGACCTCTACCAGGGCCTGCTGGTCGGCGACCAGTCCCCGCCCGGCCTCGCCGACGGCAGCGCGGAACTGCGCCGTGTCGCCTTCTCCAGTGCGGTCTCGGACGCGCCCTTCCTCGGCACCGGCGAGCGGGTCAAGCTCGGCGCCGTCCACCACTACCCGTTCAACTCGCCCTGCGCGGACGCCCTGCGCACCGCCCGGCCGCGCGCCGTCCCCGCCGAGGACGGCGGCCTCGTGCAGTCCACGCTCGCCGTGCCGATGGTGGCCCACGACACGGTCGTCGGCCTCGTCCAGTTCGCCCGCACCAAGGGCAGCGAGCCGTTCGGCGACCGCGACCGCAACCTCGCGGTGGAACTGGCCGCGCGCGCCGCCGTCTGCATCGACAACGCCCGCCTCTACCGGCGCGAACACGAACGCGCGCTGATACTGCAACGCTCGCTGCTCCCGCCCGGCGACCCGGAGGCCTCCGGCCTCGACATCGCCTGCCGCTACCTGCCCGGCAACGCGGCCACCGGCCGGGCCAGCGAGGTCGGCGGCGACTGGTTCGACGTCATCGAACTCCCCGGGCACCGCACCGCGCTGGTCGTCGGCGACGTCATGGGCCGCGGTCTGCGCGCCGCCGTCGCCATGGGCGAACTGCGCACCGCCGTACGCACCCTGGCCCAGCTCGACCTCGAACCGGCTGAGGTGCTCTCCCAGCTGGACGAGATCGCCCGCGGCCTCGGCGCGCCGGGAGGCGTCCAGCAGGCCACCCGGGCCGCCCGCCGCCCCCGAGAGGCCGACCTGTCCGAGGTCTACCTGGCGACCTGCGTGTACGCCGTCTACGACTCGGTGACCCGGCGCTGCACCTTCGCCAACGCGGGCCACCTGCCGCCGGTCCTGGTCGAGCCCGGCGAGACCGCGCTGATGCTGGACGTGCCGCCGGGGCTGCCGCTCGGCGTCGGCGGGGAGCCCTTCGAGGAGGTGGAGGTCGAACTGCCCGAGGGCGCCCTGCTCGCCCTCTACACCGACGGACTGGTCGAAAGCCGCGACCACCCCCTCGACGAGGGCCTCCAGGCCTTCGTGGGCGCCCTCACCGACCCCGCCCAGCCCCTGGAGGACGTCTGTGACCAGGTCCTGCACACCCTCGACAGCCACCACGGCGAGGACGACATCGCCCTGCTGATGGCCCGCGTCCAGGGACTGCCCAGCGACTCGGTCGGCGACTGGACCCTGCCGCGGGAGCCGCGCAGCGTCGGCCGGGCCCGCGAGTACGCCCGCGCCCAGCTGCTCGCCTGGGACATGGAGCCGCTGGTCGACACCACGGAACTGCTCGTCAGCGAGCTGGTCACCAACGCGCTCAGGTACGGCGAGGGCGAGATCAGGCTCCGCCTCCTGCTCGACCGCACGCTGGTCTGCGAGGTCTGGGACTCGGGCCTGGTCCAGCCGCGCCGGCGCCGCGCCCGCGACACCGACGAGGGCGGCCGCGGTCTGCAACTGGTCGGCCTGCTCAGCGCGGCCTGGGGCTCGCGGCGTACGCCGCGCGGCAAGACGGTCTGGTTCGAACTGCCCCTGCCGGGCGGCGACACCCAGCTCACCGACCCCGCGGAGGCCCTGCTGAGCCTGTTCTGACCCGGCCCGGAGTCGTCCGCGTCCGGGCCCGCCGGATGCGGCGCACCCGGCCGTACCCGGCCAGCAGCAGCGCCGCCCCGGCCGTGGCCAGGGGCGGCAGCAGATCGGCGGAGATCATCCTCACGCACCCCTGACCGCAACCGGAACACCGGTTCGCGTCGTCCCCGCTGGCACCACGCTCGGAGCGTAGGCGCGGAATCCGGCCACCGCGACCGGGGCCGGGCCACAGGGAGGGGACACCGTGGAGGACACGGACCGGAGAGACACCGAATCACAACCCGACCGGGCAGTCGCCGGCGACGATCAGCCCCCGCCGGGGCCACCCACGCCCGACGGCGAATGCGGCACGGGCGGTGCGGACGGGAAGCCGGAGAAGAAGAAGCGCCTCCGCCGCACCCGCCGCATCACCCTCGCCGTCCTCCTCGTCCTGCTCCTCCCCCTCCTCACCGCGGAGACCGCCCTCCGCGTCAACTACCTGGGCGACCCCGCCGACGGCACGTACACCCGCGACCGCGACGCGATCTGGCTCGGCCACGCCTGGGTCGACGGCCGCAAGGACGACGCGGACCTCGCCGCCTTCGCCCGCCGCGTCAAGGCGACCGGCATCCGCGACCTGTACGTCCACACCGGCCCGATGGAACACGACGGCACGCTGCCCGAGTCCCTCCACCCGAAGGCCGGCTGGCTGGTCGACGCCGTGCACCGGGAGCTGCCCGGGGTCCGCGTCCAGGCCTTCCTCGGCGACGTCCTCGCCACCGAGAGCCCCGACGGCATGCGGCTGGAGAAGGCCGCCACCCGTGCCGCCGTCGTCGACTCGGCCCGCCAGGTCCTGGACGTGGGCTACGACGGCGTCCACCTCGACCTGGAGCCGCTGCACTCGGGCGACCGGAACTACCTCTCCCTCCTGGACGACGTCCGCGCCGTCACCCGCGCCCGCAACGCGCAGCTCTCCGTCGCCGCCCACCAGATCGACCCGCTGCCGGGCTTCCACTCCTTCTGGGGCACGGTCGCGGGACACCCCAAGTGGTGGTCGCAGGCGTTCTTCGGCCAGGTCGCCCGCCGCGTCGACCAGATCGCCGTCATGTCCTACGACACCATGCAGCCGCTGGAGAGCCTGTACGGCGGCTACGTCGCCCAGCAGACCTCACTGGCGCTGGAGGCCACCCCGCCCACGACCCACCTCCTGATGGGCCTGCCCTTCTACCACGAGAACCGCTTCGGCCACTGGAACCACGCGGAGACCGTCGCCGCCGCCGTCCGCGGCGTCCGCCTCGGACTGTCCCGCACGGACGCCGACCGGGAGCGGTTCGGCGTCGCCGCGTACATCGACTTCGCGGCGACGGAACAGGACTGGGCGTCGTACCGGGACGGCTGGGTGCGCTAGGACCGGTCCCGGGTCCGGCGCCCGATCTTCGAGCCCAGCCACACCAGTGGGTCGTACTTGCGGTCGACGGCCCGCTCCTTCAGGGGGATCAGCGCGTTGTCCGTGATCCTGATGCCCTCGGGGCACACCTCGGTGCAGCACTTGGTGATGTTGCAGTAGCCGAGGCCGTGTTCGTCCTGGGCGGTGCGTGACCGGTCCAGGCCGGTGTCCCCGGCGGCGTCCAGCGGGTGCCTGTCCAGCTCGGCGACGCGCATGAGGAAGCGCGGGCCCGCGAAGGCCGGCTTGTTCTCCTCGTGGTCGCGGACCACATGGCAGGTGTCCTGGCACAGGAAGCACTCGATGCACTTGCGGAACTCCTGCGAGCGGTCCACGTCCTCCTGCGTCATCCGGTACTCGCCGGGGCCGAGGTCGGCGGGCGGGACGAAGGCGGGGACCTCGCGTGCCTTGGTGTAGTTGAAGCCGACGTCCGTCACCAGGTCCCGGATCACCGGGAAGGCGCGCAGCGGCGTGACGGTGACCGTCTCCTCGCGGGTGAACACGGACATGCGGGTCATGCACAGCAGCCGCGGCCGCCCGTTGATCTCGGCCGAGCACGAACCGCACTTGCCCGCCTTGCAGTTCCAGCGCACCGCGAGGTCGGGGGCCTGGGTGGCCTGGAGGCGGTGGATGATGTCGAGGACCACCTCGCCCTCGTTCACCTCGACGGTGAAGTCCGCCAGGCCGCCGCCCTCCACGTCACCGCGCCACACCTTGAACCGGGCCTCGTAGCCGCTCATTCGGACAGGCCCTCCAGTTCCTCGTCGGCGAGGTACTTCACCAGCTCCTCCTTGTCGAAGAGGGCGAGCAGGTCGGGCCGGATCGGCTCGGTGGTCTGCCGCTCCAGGGCGATCCGGCCGCGCTCCGGGTCCGTCGCCGCGAGTTCGTCCGCCGGGCCGGCCAGCGAGCAGAGCAGGTTGACCGGGCGCCAGCGCCGGTCCATCGACGGATGGTCCTCACGGGTGTGCCCGCCGCGCGACTCGGTGCGCTCCAGCGCCGCCCGCGCCACGCACTCGCTGACCAGCAGCATGTTGCGCAGGTCCAGCGCGAGGTGCCAGCCCGGGTTGAACTGCCGGTGCCCCTCCACCCCGGCCCGGCGGGCCCGCACCCGCAGCTCCGCCAGCTTCTCCAGGGCCTGCTTCATCTCCGCCTCGCGGCGGATGATCCCCACCAGGTCGTTCATCGTCTGCTGGAGTTCCTGATGCAGGGTGTACGGGTTCTCCGGCGGGCCCGCGTCGGGCTCGTGCGCCTCGGCGGAGAACGGCCGCAGGGCCTCCGCGGCGGCGGCGTCGACCTGCGCGTCCTCGACCCGGGCGCGTACGCCGTCGCCCGACCGCCCCGCCGCGTACTCGGCCGCGTACCTCCCCGCCCGGCGCCCGAACACCAGCAGGTCGGACAGCGAGTTGCCGCCCAGCCGGTTGGAGCCGTGCATGCCGCCGGCCACCTCACCGGCCGCGAACAGCCCCGGCACCCCGCGTGCGGCGGCGGTGTCGGAGTCGACGGCGACGCCGCCCATGACGTAGTGGCAGGTGGGCCCGACCTCCATCGCCTCCGCCGTGATGTCCACGTCCGCCAGCTCCTTGAACTGGTGGTACATGGAGGGCAGTCGGCGCCGGATGACGTCGGCGGGCATCCGGGTCGACACGTCGAGGAAGACCCCGCCGTGCGGCGAGCCCCGCCCCTCCTTCACCTCGGCGTTGATCGCGCGGGCGACCTCGTCGCGGGGGAGGAGTTCGGGCGGGCGCCGGTTGTGGTCCGGGTCGTCGTACCAGCGGTCGCCCTCCGCCTCCGACTCGGCGTACTTCTCCTTGAAGACGTCCGGGATGTAGTCGAACATGAACCGCTTGCCCTCGGAGTTCCTCAGCACCCCGCCGTCGCCGCGCACCGACTCGGTGACCAGGATGCCCTTCACCGAGGGGGGCCAGACCATGCCCGTCGGGTGGAACTGCACGAACTCCATGTTCAGCAGCGGCGCCCCGGCCAGCAGCGCCAGGGCGTGACCGTCGCCGGTGTACTCCCACGAGTTCGACGTCACCTTGAACGACTTGCCGATGCCGCCGGTGGCGATCACCACCGAGGGCGCCTCCAGCACGAAGAAGCGGCCGCTCTCGCGCTCGTAGCCGAAGACGCCCGAGACCTCGCGGCCCTCCTTGAGCACCCGGGTGACCGTGCACTCCTGGAAGACCTTCAGCCGGGACTCGTGGTCCCCGGTCTCCCGGAAGTCCTCCTGCTGGAGCGAGACGATCTTCTGCTGGAGGGTGCGGATCAGCTCCAGGCCCGTGCGGTCGCCGACGTGGGCCAGGCGCGGGTACTCGTGGCCGCCGAAGTTGCGCTGCGAGATCCGGCCGTCCGCGGTGCGGTCGAACAGCGCGCCCCAGGTCTCCAGTTCCCACACCCGCTGCGGGGCCTCCTGGGCGTGCAGCTCGGCCATCCGCCACTGGTTGAGGAACTTGCCGCCGCGCATGGTGTCGCGGAAGTGGACCTGCCAGTTGTCGCCGGAGTTGACGTTGCCCATGGAGGCGGCGATGCCGCCCTCGGCCATCACGGTGTGCGCCTTGCCGAACAGCGACTTGCAGATCACGGCCGTACGGGCGCCCCGCTCGCGGGCCTCGACGGCGGCGCGCAGCCCGGCGCCGCCCGCGCCCACCACGACGACGTCCCACTCCTGCCGGTCGACCACGGACATCAGAACAACCTCGGATCGTCGAAGGCACCGGACGCGACGAGATACACGTAGAAGTCGGCGAGCGCCACGCTCACCAGCGACGCCCAGGCGAGCTGCATGTGCCGGGCGTTGAGCCTGCCGACCAGCTGCCACATCCGGTAGCGCACGGGGTGCCGCGAGAAGTGCTTGAGCTTGCCGCCGACGATGTGCCGGCAGGAGTGGCAGGAGAGGGTGTACGCCCAGATCAGCGCGATGTTGGCGAGGAAGACCAGGGTGCCGAGCCCCATGTGGCCCCACGCGTAGTCCTCGTCGCGGAAGGCGAGCACGGTGTCGTAGGTGAGGATGCCCGCGACCAGCAGTGCCGCGTAGAAGAAGTACCGGTGGACGTTCTGCAGGATCAGCGGGAAGCGGGTCTCGCCGGTGTACTTCTTGTGCGGCTCGGCCACCGCGCAGGCCGGCGGGGACGCCCAGAAGCCCCGGTAGTAGGCCTTGCGGTAGTAGTAGCAGGTCAGGCGGAAGCCGAGCGGGAAGATCAGGATGATGATCGCGGGGGAGACGCCCCACCAGGTGCCGAGGAGTTCCCAGTTGGGACCCGAGCGCATCGGCTCGCAGTTCTCCGCCAGACAGGGGGAGTAGAAGGGCGAGACGTAGGGGGCCGCGTAGTAGTCGGCGTTCGCGAAGGCCCGCCAGGTCGAGTAGACGACGAAGGCCAGCAGGCCCGCGGCGGTGGCGGCCGGTGCCAGCCACCAGCGGTCGGTGCGCAGGTGCGGGGCGCGGATGGCGGCGCGCGTCGGGGTGTGCACGCCGCCGCGCGGATGGGGGTCGGTGGCAGGGGGTTCCGTACCAGTGGCCACTGGGCGACTCCGGTCGGTCGGGTCGGGTTCAGGGGGCGCGGCGGTCGCGGGCGCCGAGGCCCTCGTCGTCCGAGTCCGTCCACAGCGAGCCGTCGTACGGCGTGTCGGGGATGGGGACGAGGTCCGGACGCCTGGGCGCGTCCGGGGCGGCGGCCGCCGCACGCAGCAGCGCGACACTCTCGCGCAGGTGGTCGGCGTCGGTGCGGACCCGGCGGACCTCCAGTCCACCGCTGCCCAACTGCTGTTCCAGCCGGGTCACCGTCCGGGACAGCTCGTCCAGGCTGCGCTGCACCGATGAAAGATCGTCGTGCACGGACAAGACGTGACCTCATTTCCGTCGGACACGGCGGCAGGCGGCCGGTCCCGGGGGCTACGTTCACGCGCCTGAGAGTGTCGCGCGTCACACCGGCCGCTGGGAAGGGATGTGCAGGGATTGGCCGGGGCGCGTCGGTGCAGCGCGGGTGGCGTTGCGCCGCACGGGTGGCGTTACGCACCGTCGCCGCCGTGTCTCCCAGCGTGGGCGAACCGTTTCCCCTTCAGTGGCCGCATCCCCGTCCGGATACAAATGATCAACCTGAATACCGCAAATCTCGCAAACGCGGCCTTCCGGAGGTAGCAAGATGTCCCACGTCGGCGTCGGACCGAGCGCGGTCACGCGTTCGGTCGCCTTCCTCACCGCGGGTGTCCTCGCGGTCCCCGCGCTGGCCGGCTGCACCTCCGAGGAGCCGTCGGGCAAGCCGCTCGCCGAACAGGACGTCGCCGCCGCGGCCCGCGCCCGGATCTCCGACGGCGGCACCCTGCGCTGGGCCGTGGACTCCGTGCCGGACACGCTGAACGCCTTCCAGTCGGACGCCGACGCCACCACGACCCGCGTCGCGCAGGCCGTGCTGCCCGCGATGTACCGGATGGACGAGACCGGCAGCCCGGTGCGCGACGCCGACTACCTGGAGTCGGCCGAGGTCGTCGACACCGAGCCCAAGCAGGTCGTCGTCTACAAGCTGAACCAGCAGGCCGTCTGGAGCGACGGCCGGGAGATCGGCGCCGCGGACTTCGCCGCCCAGTGGCGCGCCCTGTCCGGGAAGGACAGCGCCTACTGGACCGCTCGCAACGCCGGCTACGACCGCATCGAGAAGATCGAGCGCGGCGCCGACGACCTGGAGGTCAAGGTCACCTTCAGTCGGCCCTACGCCGACTGGAAGGCCCTGTTCACGCCCCTGTACCCGAAGGACGTCACGGGCACCCCCGACGCCTTCAACGACGGCGCGCGACGGACGCTCAAGGTCAGCGCCGGCCCCTTCGCCGTCAAGAAGGTCGACACCAAGGGCGACCGGGTCGTCCTCACCGGCAACCCGCGCTGGTGGGGCGAGCCGGCGAAGCTGGACCAGATCGTGCTGCGCGCCGTCCCGCGCGACGAGCGGGTCTCCGAACTGGTCGCCGGCGAGCTCGACCTCGCCGAGATCGACCCGGAGACCGCCGACGAGGTCGGTCTGGCCGCCGGGCCCCGGGACCCCGCCACCGGCACCCCCCTCATGGGCCCCGGGGGCAGCCCGGCCCCCGGTCCGCAGGGCAGGTCCGCCGCCGAGGCGCTGCGCTCCTGGGCGATCGCCAACGGCTCCGACGAGGAGGCCGCCGAGGAGGAGGTCCTCGCCCGTGAGGAGCGGCGCGAGGCCGAGGCGAAGGTCCGGCGCCGCCAACAGGCCCTGAGCGGCTTCGAGGTACGCAAGTCGCTGGAGCCCGCCTACACCCAGCTCGCCCTCAACGGCGCCGACGGCCCCCTCGCCGACGAGCGCGTCCGCAGGGCCGTGGCCCGCGCCCTGGACCGCGGGAAGCTGGCCCGTGCGGTGCTGAAGCCGCTCGGCCTGCCCGCCGAGCCCGTGGGCAGCCACCTCGCGCTGTCCGGCCAGCCCGCCTACGCCGACGGCAGTGGCGCGCTCGGCGAGCAGAACGCCAAGGAGGCCCGGGCCCTGCTCGCGGACGCCGGGTGGGTCTCCGGCGGCCCGGTGAAGAAGAAGGACGGCGAGGAGGCGGCCGGCGCCGAGAAGGACAAGAAGGGCGACAAGGGCGAGGACGAGAAGGACGAGAAGGACGAGAAGACGTCCGAGGGCGACGACGACGGCACGTACATCGTCGGCGAGGACGGCAAGAACGACGGCAGGGACGACGCCAGGAACGACCACGGTGACGACGCCAAGGACGGCGCCGACCAGGAGAGCGGCGAGAAGCACAGCAGCGGCAAGAACACCGCGCAGGGCGGCGCGCCCGGCGCCTACGCCCCCAAGGGCACCGCGGCCCCGGCCGGCTCGGCGGCGGCTCCGCTCGCCAAGGACGGCAAGGCGCTCACCCTCCGCTTCGTGCTCCCCTCCGGCCCCGGCTCCGAGACCCTGCGCACCGTGGCCGACCGCATCACGGACATGCTGAAGGAGATCGGCATCGGCACCGAGGTCACCAAGGTGCCGGACGAGAGCTACTTCAAGGACCACATCGCCGCCGGCGAGTACGACCTGGCGCTCTACTCCTGGCCCGCCTCCGCCTTCCCGGCTACCGACGCCCGCCCCATCTACGCCAAGCCCGTCCCGGCCGCCGACGGTTCCCTGAACGTCGCGCAGAACTACACCCGGGTCGGCACCGACCAGGTCGACCAGCTCTTCGACCGGGCCATGGCCACCCTGGACCAGAAGGAGGCCCGGGACCTGCTGCGCAAGGCCGACTCGCGGATCTGGGCGGCGGCCGGCTCCGTCCCCCTCTACCAGCGCCCCCAGCTGGTGGCGGCCCGCGAGAACCTTGCCAACGCGGGAGCCTTCGGCTTCGAGACGCCGGTCTACGAGGACATGGGCTTCCTGAAGAAGGGCGCCCAGGGCTCCCGGCCCTCCGCCCCTTCCTCGGCCTCGCCCTCGTCCTGAACCCTCCTGGCAAGCCGCAGCCTCCGGGGCCCCGTACCATTGGGTGAGGCCGTGGCATGTACCGCCCGGCAGGCCCGCGTGACACGGACGTCCGCGAGGGCCGTCCTCACACCCTCCGGGAGTAAGCCACTTATGGCTGCGTCTACAACGCGTCACGACATCCGCAACGTCGCCATCGTCGCCCACGTCGACCACGGCAAGACCACCATCGTCGACGGAATGCTAAAGCAGGCCGGCGCCTTCGCCGCGCACCAGCTCGAAGGCGTCGACGACCGCATGATGGACTCGAACGACCTGGAGCGTGAGAAGGGCATCACGATCCTCGCCAAGAACACGGCGGTGAAGTACCACCCGAAGGATGGCGGCGACGTCATCACCATCAACATCATCGACACCCCGGGCCACGCCGACTTCGGTGGCGAGGTCGAGCGCGGTCTGTCGATGGTGGACGGCGTCGTCCTGCTCGTGGACGCCTCCGAGGGCCCGCTGCCGCAGACCCGCTTCGTGCTGCGCAAGGCGCTCCAGCAGCGGCTGCCGATCATCCTCTGCATCAACAAGACGGACCGTCCGGACGCCCGGATCGACGAGGTCGTCAACGAGACGTACGACCTCTTCCTCGACCTGGACGCCGACGAGGAGCAGATCGAGTTCCCGATCGTCTACGCGTGCGGCCGGGACGGCGTCGCCTCCCTCACCAAGCCGGAGGACGGCACGGTCCCGTCCGACTCCACCAGCCTGGAGCCGTTCTTCTCGACGATCCTGGACTACATCCCGGCCCCGACCTTCGACGAGGACGCCCCGCTCCAGGCGCACGTGACCAACCTGGACGCCGACAACTTCCTCGGCCGCATCGCGCTGCTGCGCGTGCACCAGGGCGAGCTGAAGAAGGGCCAGACGGTCGCCTGGATGAAGCGCGACGGGTCCGTGCAGAACGTGCGGATCTCCGAGCTGATGATGACCGAGGCGCTCACCCGCAAGCCCGCGGAGAAGGCCGGCCCCGGTGACATCTGCGCGGTCGCCGGCATCCCGGAGATCATGATCGGCGAGACCCTGGCGGACCCGGAGAACCCGGTCCCGCTGCCGCTGATCACGGTGGACGAGCCCGCGATCTCCATGACCATCGGCACCAACACCTCCCCGCTGGTCGGCCGCGGCGCCACCGGCAAGGGCGCCGACAACAAGGCGGTCGTCAAGGACCGCAAGGTCACCGCCCGCCAGGTCAAGGACCGCCTGGACCGCGAGCTGATCGGCAACGTCTCGCTCCGCGTCATGGACACCGAGCGCCCGGACGCCTGGGAGGTGCAGGGCCGCGGTGAGCTGGCGCTGGCCATCCTGGTCGAGCAGATGCGCCGTGAGGGCTTCGAGCTGACCATCGGCAAGCCGCAGGTCGTCACCAAGGAGGTCGACGGCAAGACGTACGAGCCCGTCGAGCGGATGACGATCGACGTGCCCGAGGAGCACATGGGCGCGGTCACGCAGCTGATGGGCGTGCGCAAGGGCCGGATGGACAACATGTCCAACCACGGCTCCGGCTGGGTCCGCATGGAGTTCGTGGTCCCCTCGCGCGGCCTGATCGGATTCCGGACGGAGTTCCTCACCCAGACCCGCGGCACCGGCATCGCCCACTCCATCCACGAGGGCCACGAGCCCTGGTTCGGCACCCTGACGACCCGTAACAACGGCTCGCTGGTCGCCGACCGCTCGGGCGCCGTCACCGCGTTCGCGATGACCAACCTCCAGGAGCGCGGCGTGCTCTTCACGGACCCCGGCACCGAGGTGTACGAGGGCATGATCGTCGGCGAGAACTCGCGCGCCGACGACATGGACGTGAACATCACCAAGGAGAAGAAGCTCACCAACATGCGGTCGTCCTCGGCCGACTCGTTCGAGGCGATCGTCCCGCCGCGCAAGCTCTCCCTGGAGCAGTCCCTGGAGTTCTGCCGCGACGACGAGTGCGTCGAGGTCACCCCGGAGGCCGTCCGGATCCGCAAGGTGAACCTGGACGCCCGCGAGCGCGCCCGCGCCGCCAGCCGCGCCAAGCACGGCTGACCCCGCCGCACGACCGACGGCACCGGACACCACGGCTCACGTGGTGTCCGGTGCCGTTCGGCGTGGTGGCGACGGAGCCGGGACGCGGGTGGGGCCGGGGCGTAGGGAAAACCCTCGATTTTCCGGCGGTGCGGCACAGGGCGGGCAGAGCCGCACTAACCTGCGCGGAAGCACTCCGCCCGGAGCGCCGGCGGGCGCTCCCGCCGGGCGGTCCGGCGGCCGGCGCCGACGGACGTGCCGGGCGCGGGACATACCTGTGGGTCAGCTTGCACCCACCGCACGTTACGCGCAATCAATTTCTGTCGCGCGGACGTCCGTTATACGGACGGTCACCACCGTTAGATGTGTAACAAGTCCGTTTCGCAGCGATCTCGTACCAAACCCTTTGTCCGGATTTTGAAAGATCTGGCCCCTATCTGTGATCGAACCGAGACCTCGAACCAGTGGTTCGTTCCCCGGAGGATGGCAGATAGTTAGGCGCGTAGAGCTCGGATAAACGGGTCACGCGCTGACGGGGCGCAGGCTCGCGAGCGTGAGGGTGCCAGGCGATCCCATCACCGGCCGGTGGCCGGAATGTGTCGCGTGCTCCTCTTTGCGGTGAACCAGCGGATTCATGAGGAGGAACCCATGCGAGGTGCCACAAGCGCCATATGGGTCGCGTCGTCCCCGATGGCAGGTGTAGGCCCCGCGGGTGCGTTCAGTGCCGTCACGGTTGATGCGGCAGCGGCCCGGCGTCGCGAACTTCCTTGACGTCGTGTGCCGTCGGTCGGCAGCCGCCGACCGCGAGCCAGGGTTCTCCGGGGGCGGTGTCGCCCCTCCGTCGTTGTTCCCCTCGCGCGCTGCGGAAGACGTACGCCGTGCGAAGGCCGTCGGCCGCGTGCACTCCCGACGACCTCCTACCTGTGAAATGGACGAATCATGACAAGTCCAATCGAGATTGAGGGTGCTGAAGCCTCTTCCGTCTTGGACAAAGAGAGCGCGCCGCAGGGCGACGCCCCGAAGCCCAAGGAGCCGGAAGGGCGCAAGCCCGGCCAGTTGATGTGGGCGCGCTTCAAGCGCGACCGGGCCGGTGTGATCTCTGCCTGCATCGTCCTGTTCTTCTTCGTCATCGCCGCGGCGGCGCCGCTGATCTCGAAGGTCTACGGCAAGGACCCGTATACCCTGTACGGGCAGGAGAACCCCAACCTCCTGGACATGTTCACCATGCCGGCCGCGCCCTTCGGCGGCATCGACGGCGACTTCTGGTTCGGCATCGAACCGGGCCTCGGCCGCGACGTGTTCACCCAGCTGCTGTACGGCATGCGCAACTCGATGGCCACCGCGCTGGCGGCGACCCTCATCATGACGGTGCTGGGCGTCCTGATCGGCCTGGCCGGCGGCTACTTCGGCGGGAAGATCGACTACTGGCTCGGCCGGATCACCGACTTCTTCATGGCACTGCCCAGCCAGCTCTTCTTCGTCGCCGCGATGCCCGTCATCACCACGGTGTTCGTCGCCCCCGACAAGGAGACGCCCACCTATGTGCGCGCCTCCGCGATCATCATCGTGCTGTCCTTCCTGGGCTGGATGAGCATGGCCCGGATCGTCCGGGGCGCCACGATGTCCCTGCGCGACCGGGAGTTCATCGAGGCGGCCCGCATCTCCGGGGCCTCGCCCTGGCGCATCCTCCGCAAGGAGCTGCTGCCCAACATCGTCACTCCGACGCTGGTACAGGCGACGCTCACGCTGCCGAGCACCATCCTCAGCATCGCGTTCCTGTCCTTCGTGGGCGTGGGGTACGTCGAGCCCACGCCGGACTGGGGGCGGATGTTCGCCATCGGCGCGGACATCGTCGAGCAGGACCCCTACTACATGCTCTTCCCCGGCGTCGCCATGGTGATCTTCATGGTGGCCTTCAACCTCCTCGGTGACTCGATCCGGGACGCCTTCGACCCCAAGGGAAACCGCTGAGGCCAGGGGGACCCCCCACATCCTCGCCCGGCCGGTTCGGTGCCGCTCAGCCCGGCCCCGGCCACGTACCAGCAGTGCTCACTACTCACAGGCAGGTGGATTCGTCCCTATGAGCATTCTCCGCAACCGCACCGCCACGGCCGCCATAGTCGCGGTCGCAGCCGGCGCCCTGACCCTCACCGCCTGCGGCGGCGGCGACGGCGGCAGCTCCGCCAAGGACAACAGCAAGAAGAAGGAAGACGCCAAGTCGCAGTCGAAGCCGGTGCAGATCGGCGACGCGCAGGCGTCCACGGGCCCGGCCCCCGAGGTCCCGGGCGCCAAGCCGGGCGGCGTGGCGACCGTGTACCAGGAGGCGGACTTCTCGCACCTGGACCCGGGCCAGATCTACGTCTCGGACGGCAAGCTGCTCAGCCGCCTCATCTTCCGCGGTCTGACCCAGTACGACGAGGACGAGAACGGCAACCTGACCGTCGTGGGCGACCTCGCCACCGACGCCGGCAAGGCGTCCGACGGCGGCAAGACCTGGACGTACACCCTCAAGGACAACCTGAAGGACGCGAACGGCAACCCGATCAACTCGGCGGACATCCGCCACACGATCGAGCGCCTCTACGCCAACTACATCACCGACGGCCCGACCTACCTGCAGCAGTGGCTGTCGGGTGACGGCACCACCTACCGCGACGCCTACGCGGGCCCGGACAAGGGCAAGCACCTGCCCGACTCCGTCCTGGAGACGCCGGACGACAAGACGATCGTCATGCACTTCAAGAAGGCGCGTCCCGACGTCCCGCAGATGCTGACCATGCCCGGTTACAGCGTCGTGCCGGAGGAGACGGACACCAAGGAGAAGTACGACAACGCCCCCGTCGCCGTCGGCCCGTACAAGATCGCCGACTTCAAGCCGGGCAAGTCCATGAAGCTGGTCAAGAACACCCAGTGGGACCCGAAGTCCGACTCGGTGCGCCACCAGTACGTCGACGGGTTCAACATCTCGATGAACCACGACGACGAGGACCAGACCAAGACCCTCCTCGCCGACCAGGGCGAGGCCAAGAACGCCATGATGTTCACGGGTCAGGTCGCCACCACGCAGCTGCAGAAGGTGGTCGGCGACAAGGACGCGATGAAGAACCGCACGATCCAGGGCTACGCCCCGTACGTGTGGCAGCTCAACTTCAATCTGGACCGCATCAAGGACAAGAAGCTCCGTGACGCGATCACCCTGGCGCTGCCCTCCGACTCGGTCTTCAAGGCCGACGGTGGCGCCTACGGCGGTGAGGTCGCCAACTCGCTGATGTCGCCCACGACCCCGGGCTACGACGACAAGTTCGACCCGTTCAACCGGCTCAAGAAGCCGAACGGTGACATCGAGGCCGCAAAGAAGCTGATCAAGGAGGGTGGCTTCGAGGGCAAGAGCCTCGTCTACGCCTACGGCAACACGCCGACCCGCCAGAAGCAGGCCGTCCTGATCGCCGACGCCCTGGAGAAGATCGGTCTGGACATCCAGAAGAAGGAGATCGACTCCGCCACCTGGTACGAGCAGGTCGGCAAGGTCAAGAACGGCTACGACCTGTACATGACCGGCTGGGGCCAGGACTGGCCGTCCGCCTCCACGGTCATCCCGCCGGTGTACGACGGCACGCAGATCCAGGACGGTTCGTCGAACTACTCGCACATCAACGACGAGCACGTGAACTCCGAGATCAAGCGCATCGAGACGATCTCGGACACGGCGGAGGCCACCAAGGCCTGGGCCGAGCTGAGCGAGTACATCTCCAAGGAAGTCAACCCGGCCGCCCCGATCTACTACACCAAGGTCTTCCAGATCTTCGGTTCCAACATCGGCGGCATCCGCTACAGCTCGGACTCGAGCTACGTGGACGTCACCCGGATCTTCCTCAAGAAGTAGTCCGCTCGGTCGGGAGACCGGTGGGGGCGCGCGGCGGAGCGCCCCCACCGGGCCCTGATCCCCTCCAGACCTCCCCATCCGACTGCCGCAGTCCTGAGAGCAGCTGTCTGCCATGCTTCAATTCCTGATTCGCCGGACCTTCGGCGCAGCGCTGATCCTGGTGTTGATCAGTGCCTTCACCTTCTTCATGTTCTTCGCGATCCCGCAGGACCCGGCCATGCTGGCCTGTGGCAAGAACTGCACTCCGGACGCGCTGGCGATCATTCACCAGAACCTGGGCCTCGACAAGCCGGTCCCGGTGCAGTACTGGAACTTCCTGATCGGCATCTTCGCCGGCCGCGACTTCGCCGTCGGCCACTGCAGCGCCCCCTGCTTCGGCGTCTCCTTCGCCAACAACCAGAACGTCTGGGACACGATCCTCGACCGCTTCCCGGTGACCATCTCGCTGACCCTCGGCAGCCTGCTCGTCTTCCTCACGCTCGGCCTCGGCGCCGGTCTCCTGGCCGCCAAGTTCCGCGGCACCTGGATCGACAAGACGTTCAGCTCCGGTTCGCTGGTCATCAGCTCGCTGCAGATCTACTTCCTCGGCCCGCTGGTGATGATCCCGCTGGTGTACTCGACGGGCTGGCTGGACAAGCCGAAGTACGTGCCCTTCTCCGAGGACCTCGGCGGCTGGTTCATGGGCCTGCTGATCCCCTGGGTCGTCATGGCGACCATCTTCACCGCCAACTACACCCGGATGAGCCGCTCCTCGATGATCGAGCAGCTGCAGGAAGAACATGTGCGGGCGGCCCGCGCCAAGGGCATGTCGGGCAACTACACCTTCTTCCGCTACGCCTGGCGCGGCTCCCTCGTTCCCATCGTGACCATCCTCGGCATCGACCTGTCCGCCCTCATGGGCGGCGGCATGGTGACCGAGATGACGTTCGGCCTGGCCGGGATCGGCCGGCTCGCACTGAAGTCCGTCACTGACAAGGACCTGCCGATGCTGATGGGCGTCATGCTGGTCAGTGCCGCGCTCATCATCGTCTTCAACCTGATCGTGGACGCCCTGTACGCCGTCATCGACCCGCGCGTGCGCCTGTCCTAGGAGAACCACCGTGACCACTCAGACCAAGCCCGAAGAGGCCCCGGCCGCCGCCGCGGGAGACTCGTTCCTCTCGGTGCGCGACCTCAAGGTCCACTTCTCCACCGAGGGCGGCGTCGTCAAGGCGGTGGACGGGCTCTCCTTCGACCTGGAGCGGGGCAAGACCCTCGGCATCGTGGGCGAGTCCGGCTCCGGCAAGTCGGTGACCAACCTGGCCGTCCTCGGCCTGCACGACCGCCGCAGGACCGCGATCGACGGATCGATCAGGCTGGACGGCCAGGAGCTGACCGACGCCAGTGAGAAGCAGCTGGAGAAGCTGCGCGGCAAGAAGATGGCGATGATCTTCCAGGACGCGCTGACCGCGCTGTCTCCGTACTACACGGTCGGCCGCCAGATCGCGGAGCCGTTCATGAAGCACAACGGCGCGTCCAAGAAGGACGCCCGGGTGCGCGCCATCGACCTGCTGCAGAAGGTCGGCATCCCGCACCCGCAGCAGCGGGTGGACGACTATCCGCACCAGTTCTCCGGCGGTATGCGTCAGCGCGCCATGATCGCGATGGCCCTCTCGTGCAACCCGGACCTGCTCATCGCGGACGAGCCCACCACGGCGCTCGACGTGACCGTCCAGGCCCAGATCCTCGACCTGCTCAAGGACCTCCAGCAGGAGTTCGGCTCCGCGATCATCATGATCACCCACGACCTGGGCGTGGTCGGCAACATGGCCGACGACATCATGGTCATGTACGCGGGCCGGGCCGTCGAGCGCGGCACGGTGCGCGAGGTGCTCAAGTCCCCGCAGCACCCGTACACCTGGGGCCTGCTGGGCTCGATGCCGAACCTCACCTCCGATGTCGACGAGCCGCTGATGCCGATCCCGGGATCGCCGCCCTCCCTGCTGAACCCGCCCTCGGGGTGCGCGTTCCACCCGCGGTGCGGCTTCACCGACCTGGTCTCCGGCAGCCGTTGCTCGGGCGAGCGCCCGTTGCTCGGCCAGGGACGCGCCGCCGCGTGCCACCTCACGGGGGACCAGCGGCAGCAGGTCTTCATCGACAAGATTCAGCCCCGGCTGGGCTGAGCGGAAACCGGCGACTGGGGCATCACCATGAGCGACAACAGCAAGACGAAGACAGCGGTGGCCGACACCTTCCCGCAGCAGCGGGACGGTGACACCGGCCCGCTCCTCAAGGTCAGGGACCTGGCGAAGCACTTCCCGATCAAGGGAGGCTTCCCGATCAAGCGCACCGTCGGCCATGTCAAGGCCGTCGACGGCGTCGACCTGGAGGTCTACCCGGGCGAGAGCCTCGGCCTCGTCGGTGAGTCCGGCTGCGGCAAGTCGACCACCGGCCGGCTGCTGACCCGCCTGTACGAACCCACCCACGGGACCATCGAGTACAAGGGCCAGGACATCAGCCGCGCCAACCGGCGACAGCTGGCGCCGATCAGGTCCGAGATCCAGATGATCTTCCAGGACCCGTACGCGTCGCTGAACCCGCGGCAGACCGTCGGAACGATCATCTCGGGCCCGATGGAGATCAACGGGATCAACCCGCCCGGCGGCCGGGAGAAGCGCGTCCGGGAACTCCTGGAGATCGTCGGTCTCAACCCGGAGCACTACAACCGCTTCCCGCACGAGTTCTCCGGCGGCCAGCGCCAGCGCATCGGTGTCGCGCGCGCCGTCGCCCTGGAGCCGAAGCTGATCGTCGCCGACGAGCCCGTCTCGGCCCTCGACGTGTCGATCCAGGCCCAGGTGGTGAACCTGCTGCAGGAGGTGCAGCGGGAGATGGGGATCGCGTTCGTCTTCATCGCCCACGACCTGGCGATCGTGCGGCACTTCTCGCAGCGCATCGCGGTGATGTACCTGGGCAAGGTCGTGGAGATCGCGGACCGCGACTCGCTCTACAACCGCCCCCGCCACCCGTACACGCACGCCCTGCTGTCCGCGGTGCCGGAGGTCGACCTCGACGCCGAGAAGAAGCAGCGCATCCGGCTCGAGGGCGACGTTCCCTCGCCGATCTCGCCGCCCTCCGGCTGCCGGTTCCGCACCCGGTGCTGGAAGGCGCAGGACAAGTGCGCCACCGAGGAGCCGCCGCTCGTGCAGATCTCCGGGAACCGCGAGGGCCACCTGACGGCCTGCCACTTCCCGGAGGAGGGCTCGACGGAGGCCAGGGCCGAGGACATCGTCCTGGACCCGGGCCTGAAGGCGATGGAGGACGACGCCGACGGCGGCGCGGCGGTCTCCAAGGCCTGACCGGCACGCGACCACGGCGCCGAAGGGCGGCGGCGGGAGGACGACTCCCGCCGCCGCCCTTCCGCATGCCGCCGCCCCCGCACCCGTCCGGAGGACGCCGGCAACCCGTATGGACCGGACGGGTGTGCGCCCCCGAGTACGCCCCCTGAGGCTGGACCGGAACGGACCAGCGGACGAGTCAGGGCACGAGGAGGCACTCCATGCGCGGAGCCACGCACGCCAAATGGGCCGCTTGCGCGGCGACGGTAGTCCTCGCGGCGACGGCCTGTGGCGGCGGGGGCGGGGACGGGGGCAGCGGCGGGGACGGCGGCGGCGTGCTCAGCTCCTCCTGGGGCGACCCCCAGAACCCGCTGGAGCCGGCCAACACCAACGAGGTGCAGGGCGGCAAGGTCCTCGACATGGTCTTCCGGGGGCTGAAGAAGTACGACCCCGAGACCGGCGAGGCCAAGGACATGCTCGCCGAGAAGATCGAGACCTCCGACTCGCAGAACTACACCGTCACCGTCAAGGACGGCTGGACCTTCAGCAACGGCGAGAAGGTCACGGCCCAGTCCTTCGTGGACGCCTGGAACTACGGCGCGAGCCTGAAGAACAACCAGCGCAACGCGTACTTCTTCGCGTACATCGACGGCTACGACAAGGTGCACCCCGAAAGCGGCTCGCAGAGCGCCGACACGCTCTCCGGGCTCAGGGTGACCGGCCCGCGCACCTTCACCGTCAAGCTCAACCAGAAGTTCTCCAGCTTCCCCGACACCCTCGGCTACAACGCCTTCGCGCCGCTGCCCAAGGCGTTCTTCGACGACCACGACGCCTGGCTGAAGAAGCCCGTCGGCAACGGCCCCTACCAGGTCGACAACTACACCCGCGGCTCACAGATGTCCCTGCGCAAGTGGGACGACTACCCCGGCCCGGACAAGGCGCAGAACGGCGGTGTGGACCTCAAGGTC
Organism: Streptomyces sp. NPDC042336; assembly: GCF_055581985.1. NCBI lineage: Bacteria > Bacillati > Actinomycetota > Actinomycetes > Kitasatosporales > Streptomycetaceae > Streptomyces > Streptomyces sp. NPDC042336. The sequence goes on from NZ_JBVJEA010000009.1 coordinate 21,041, forward strand.
TACACCGACAACAACACCGCATACACCGACCTGATCGCGGGCAACCTCGACCTCGTCGACGACGTCCCGGCCGCCCAGCTCAAGAACGTCAAGAACGACCTCGGCGACCGGTACATCAACACCCCCGCCGGCATCATCCAGACCCTGGCCTTCCCGTTCTACGACGACGACTGGAACAAGTCCGGCTCCGACAAGGTCCGCACCGGCCTGTCCATGGCCATCGACCGCAAGCAGATCACCGACACGATCTTCCAGCAGACCCGCACCCCGGCCACCGACTGGACCTCGCCCGTCCTCGGCAAGGACGGCGGCTACAAGCCGGGCCTGTGCGGCGACGCCTGCGAGTACGACCCCGACCAGGCCAAGAAGCTGATCAAGGAGGGCGGCGGGCTCCCCGGCGGCCAGGTCAAGATCACGTACAACGCCGACACCGGCTCCCACAAGCAGTGGGTCGACGCGGTCTGCAACTCCATCAACAACGCCCTGGACAACGACCGCGCCTGCGCCGGCAACCCGGTCGGCACCTTCGCCGACTTCCGCAACCAGATCACCGGCAAGAAGATGAGCGGTCCCTTCCGCGCCGGCTGGCAGATGGACTACCCGCTCATCCAGAACTTCCTCCAGCCGCTCTACTACACCAACGCCTCCTCCAACGACGGCAAGTGGTCCAACAAGGACTTCGACGGGCTGGTCGACAAGGCCAACGGCCAGACCGACACCGCCGAGGCCGTCAAGACCTTCCAGCAGGCCGAGGAGGTCGTCCGCGACAACATGGCCGCGATCCCGCTCTGGTACCAGAACGGCAGCGCCGGCTACTCGGACCGGCTCTCCAACGTGAAGCTCAACCCGTTCAGCGTCCCGGTTTACAACGAGATCAAGGTCGGCTGAGGGGGCGCCATGGGACGCTACGTCGTCCGGCGGCTGCTCCAGATGATCCCGGTCTTCATCGGGGCCACGCTGCTGATCTTCCTGATGGTCAACGTGATGGGCGATCCCATCGCGGGCCTGTGCGGCGACCGGGAGTGCGACCCGGCGACGGCCGCGCAGCTGCGCCACGAGTTCGGCCTCGACCAGCCCGTGTGGCGGCAGTACGTCACCTACATGGGCAACGTCTTCACCGGCGACTTCGGCACCGCCTTCAACGGCCAGCCGGTCACCGAGCTGATGGCAACGGCGTTCCCGGTCACCATCCGGCTCACCATCGTCGCGATCCTCTTCGAGATCGTCGTCGGCATCATCCTCGGCGTCGTCACCGGCCTGCGCCGCGGCCGCCCCGTCGACACCGGGGTGCTGCTGCTGACCCTCGTCGTCATCTCCGTGCCCACCTTCGTCACCGGCCTGCTGCTCCAGCTGCTGCTCGGCGTCAAGTGGGGCTGGATCGACCCGGCCGTCTCCTCCGAGGCGCTCTTCGGCGAGCTGATCGTCCCCGGACTGGTCCTCGCGTCGGTCTCGCTGGCCTACGTCACCCGGCTGACCCGCACCTCCATCGCCGAGAACCGGAGCTCCGACTACGTCCGCACCGCCATCGCCAAGGGCCTGCCGCGCCACCGGGTCATCACCCGGCACCTGCTGCGCAACTCCCTCATCCCCGTCGTCACCTTCATCGGCACCGACATCGGCGCCCTGATGGGCGGCGCCATCGTCACCGAGCGGATCTTCAACATCCACGGCGTCGGCTACCAGCTCTACCAGGGCATCCTGCGCCAGAACACCCAGACCGTGGTCGGCTTCGTCACCGTCCTGGTCCTCGTCTTCCTTGTCGCCAACCTCGTCGTCGACCTCCTGTACGCCGTACTCGACCCGAGGATCCGCTATGCCTGATCAGGAGCCCTACGAGCCCGAACGCGCCATCGCCGGGACCGGCATGGGCGGGACGATGGACCTCGGCACCAGCGAGGCGGTCACGCTGGAGCAGCCGCCCGGACCGGACGGGGCGGACCCGCGGGACAAGCCCCGCAGCCTGTGGTCCGACGCCTGGCACGACCTGCGCCGCAATCCCGTCTTCATCATCTCGGCGCTGGTGATCCTCTTCCTGGTCGTCATCTCCATCTGGCCGTCCCTGATCGCCTCCGGCAACCCGCTCAAGTGCGACCTGGCCAAGGCCCAAGAGGGCTCCCAGCCCGGTCACCCCTTCGGCTTCAACGGCCAGGGCTGCGACGTCTACACCCGTACCGTCTACGGCGCCCGCACCTCGGTCGCGGTCGGCATCCTCGCCACGCTCGGCGTCGCCGTCCTCGGCAGCGTCCTCGGGGGCCTCGCCGGGTTCTTCGGCGGCGGCGGGGACGCGGTCCTGTCCCGGATCACCGACATCTTCTTCGCGATCCCGGTCGTCCTGGGCGGACTCGTGCTGCTCTCCGTCATCACCAGCAACACCGTCTGGCCGGTCATCGGCTTCATCGTGCTGCTCGGCTGGCCACAGATCTCCCGCATCGCCCGCGGCTCCGTCATCACCGCCAAGCAGAACGACTACGTGCAGGCCGCGCGGGCGCTGGGCGCCTCCAACTCCCGGCTCCTGCTGCGGCACATCGCGCCCAACGCCGTCGCCCCGGTCATCGTCGTGGCGACCATCGCGCTCGGCACGTACATCTCCCTGGAGGCGACCCTGTCCTTCCTCGGCGTCGGTCTCAAGCCGCCCAGCGTCTCCTGGGGCATCGACATCTCCGCCGCCGCCCCCTACGTCCGCAACGCCCCGCACGCGCTGCTGTGGCCCTCCGGGGCGCTCGCCATCACCGTCCTCGCGTTCATCATGCTCGGCGACGCGGTGCGCGACGCCCTCGACCCGAAGCTGAGGTGAGCGACCGCATGCTGCTCGAAGTGCGCGACCTGCACGTGGAGTTCCACACCCGGGACGGCGTCGCCAAGGCCGTCAACGGCGTCAGCTACGGCGTGGACGCGGGCGAGACCCTCGCGGTGCTCGGCGAGTCCGGCTCCGGCAAGTCCGTCACCGCCCAGACCGTCATGGGCATCCTCGACATCCCGCCGGGCCGGATCACCGCGGGGGAGGTCCTCTTCGAGGGCCGGGACCTGCTGAAACTGAAGGAGGAGGAACGCCGGAAGGTCCGCGGCGCCGAGATGGCGATGATCTTCCAGGACGCGCTGTCCTCGCTCAATCCCGTCCTGACCGTGGGCGACCAGCTCGGCGAGATGTTCACCGTGCACCGGGGCATGTCCCGCAAGGACGCCCGCGCCAAGGCGGTCGAGCTGATGGACCGGGTCCGCATCCCGGCCGCCAAGGAGCGGGTCCGGCAGTACCCGCACCAGTTCTCCGGCGGCATGCGCCAGCGCATCATGATCGCGATGGCGATGGCCCTGGAACCCAAGCTGATCATCGCCGACGAACCGACCACCGCCCTGGACGTCACCGTGCAGGCCCAGGTCATGGACCTGCTCGCGGAGCTCCAGCGCGAACTGCACATGGGCCTGATCCTCATCACCCACGATCTCGGGGTGGTCGCCGACGTCGCCGACAAGATCGCGGTCATGTACGCGGGGCGGATCGTGGAGACGGCACCCGTCCACGACATCTACAAGGCCCCGGCGCACCCCTACACCCGCGGCCTGCTGGAGTCGATCCCGCGCCTGGACCAGAAGGGCCAGGAGCTGTACGCCATCAAGGGCCTGCCGCCCAACCTCACCCGCATCCCGCCCGGCTGCGCCTTCCACCCCCGCTGCCCGATGGCCCAGGACGTCTGCCGCACCGACGTCCCTCCCCTGTACGACGTCACGGACTCCGACGCCGAGCGGGGCAGCGCCTGCCACTTCTGGAGGGAGTGTCTGCATGGCTGAGACCACGGAGCCGATCCTCGAAGTCCGCGGCCTGGTCAAGCACTACCCGCTGACCTCCGGCATCCTCTTCAAGAAGCAGGTCGGCGCGGTCAAGGCCGTCGACGGCGTGGACTTCGAACTGGCCCGCGGCGAGACCCTCGGCATCGTCGGCGAGTCCGGCTGCGGCAAGTCCACGGTCGCCAAGATGCTGGTCAACCTGGAGCGGCCGACGGCGGGGGAGATCCGCTACAAGGGCGAGGACATCACCCGGCTGTCCGGCAAGGCCCTGAAGTCCGTCCGCCGGAACATCCAGATGGTCTTCCAGGACCCCTACACCTCCCTCAACCCCCGTATGACCGTCGGCGACATCATCGGCGAGGCCTACGACATCCACCCGGAGGTGGCCCCGAAGGGCGACCGGCGCAAGCGGGTCCAGCAACTGCTGGACGTGGTCGGCCTGAACCCGGAGTACATCAACCGCTACCCCCACCAGTTCTCCGGCGGCCAGCGCCAGCGCATCGGCATCGCGCGGGGCCTGGCACTGCGCCCGGAGATCATCGTCGCCGACGAGCCGGTCTCCGCCCTCGACGTCTCCGTCCAGGCCCAGGTGATCAACCTGATGGCCCGGCTCCAGGACGAGTTCGACCTCTCCTACATCTTCATCGCCCACGACCTGTCGATCGTCCGGCACATCTCCGACCGGGTCGGCGTGATGTACCTGGGTCGCATCGTGGAGACGGGCCGGGACGAGGAGATCTACGACCACCCCACGCACCCCTACACCCAGGCGCTGCTGTCCGCCGTGCCGGTGCCCGACCCGGAGGCCCGGGAGCACCGCGAGCGGATCATCCTGGCCGGCGACGTCCCGTCCCCGACCAACATCCCCTCCGGCTGCCGCTTCCGCACCCGCTGCTGGAAGGCGCGGGAGCGCTGCGCGCTGGAGGTTCCGGCCCTGGCCGTCCCCGCCGAGTTCCGCTCGGTCTCCGGCCCCGCGGCGCACGACTCCGCCTGCCACTTCGCGGAGGAGAAGCAGGTGGTGCCGCCCGAGGGCGAGGGGGACGGCAAGGGCAGCGGGCCGGGGTGACATGGTCCCCGGCCCGCTTACGGCACCCGCACGGCCGTACGCCGATCAGCGTGGCGGGCCCGTGTGTCGGGACCGCTTCGGTGAAGTTACCCGCGTGTCAAAGGGGTTGGCATACGGGTGACACGGCGGCCGTCACGCCGGGGCGGGCAGCGACCGCTTGAGGAAGTCCACCTGGAGCCGCAGCAGGTTCTCGGCGACCGACTCCTGCGGGGTCATGTGCGTGACTCCGGACAGGGGCAGCACCTCGTGCGGCCGGCCGGCCGCGAGCAGGGCCGAGGACAGGCGCAGCGAGTGGGCGACCACCACGTTGTCGTCCGCCAGCCCGTGGATCACCATCATGGGCCGGTGCGGCTCGGCGGCGTCGACCAGTCCGGCGTCGTCGATCAGCGAGTTGCGGCGGTAGACGTCCGGCTGCTCACCGGGGTGGCCGAGGTACCGCTCCTGGTAGTGGGTGTCGTAGAGCCTGAGGTCGGTGACCGGGGCGCCCACGACGGCGGCGTGGAAGACGTCCGGCCGGCGCAGCGCCGCGAGGGCGGCCAGATAGCCGCCGAAGGACCACCCCCGGATGGCGACGCGGTCCAGGTCCAGCGGGAAGTCGGCGGCGAGGGCGTGCAGCGTGTCCACCTGGTCCTGGAGCACGACGGCGGCCAGATCGTCCTTGACGGCCTTCTCCCAGGCCGGGGAGCGTCCCGGGGTGCCCCGCCCGTCGGCGACGACCACCGCGAACCCCTGGTCCGCGAACCACTGCGAGGTGAGGTGCGCGTTGTGCGCGGCCACGACGCGCTGGCCGTGCGGGCCACCGTAAGGGTCCAGGAGGACCGGGAGGGGGGTGTCACCGTGGTAGTCCGTTGGCATAAGCACGGCGCACGGGACACGCCGTGCGCCCCCTTGGGTGAGGGTGACGCGCGGGGACAAACCGGGGTCTTCCGCATACGAGGCGACGGTCGCCGCGGGTTTCCCGTCCCGCAGCACCCGGACGCGGGCGCCCGGCCGGTCGAGCGTCGCGGAGACGAGCACGGTCACGCCTCCCGCCCGGACCGCCGAGTGAACGCCGGGCTCCTGCGACAGGCGTTCGACGCCCAGTTCGTTGACCCGGTAGACGTGCACCTCGCCGGTCTCCGCCTCGGCCGCGTCCTCGCCCGCCGAGGCGGAGACCAGCACGTCGTCGGCCCCGACGTCCAGCACCGCCCGCAGGTGCAACTGGGCTCCGGTGAGGGGTCGTTCACCCACCGCGAGCACCCGCGCCCCACCCTCGTCGGCGATCCGCACGAGCTGTCCCGAGGGGCTCCAGCAGGGCACCCCGGGGAAGAGATCCAGCCAAATTGGATCTTCGTCGGCGTGCACCATCCGTGTCGTCCCCGACTCGGTGTCCACCGCCAGGAACAGCTGGCTGCGCTGGTCGCGCGCCTGTACGAGAAGCAGTGGCGCACCCGCCGCTGACCAGTGCACTCGCGCCAGATACGGATAGCGCACCCGGTCCCAGAGAACCTCCGTGCGCCCCCCGTCGAGGCCGACCACGAACAGCCGTACGTCCGCGTTGGGGGTCCCCGCCGCCGGGTACGGCACGTGTTGTGGATCACGTCCGGGGTGGGCCGGGTCGGAGATCCACCAGCGCTGCACCGGCGTGTCGTCCACCCGCGCCACCAGCAGCCGGTCCGACTCCGGGCTCCACCAGAAGCCCCGGCTGCGCGACATCTCCTCGGCCGCCACGAACTCGGCGAGCCCGTACGTGACGCCCTCGCCGTCCGCCTCCGCCAGCGCCCTGTCCCCGTCGCCCTCGGCGCCCACGACCCGCAGGGCGCCCTGGGCGACGTACGCGACGTGCCGGCCGTCGGGGGAGGGGCGAGGGTCGATCACCGGCCCGGGGGTGGGCAGTTCGCGCGCCGTGCCGACCCGCAGCTCGGCCGCGAAGAGCCGCCCCGACAACGCGAAGGAGGCCAGCTCGACCGCCGAGTCGGTGGCGTAGCCGACGATCCCGGCGCCGCCCTCGCGGCTGCGCTCGCGCCGGGCCCGTTCCTCGGGCGACAGGCGTTCCTCGGCGCCGCCCAGCAGGGCGCGAGGGTCGGCGGCGACGCGCTCCCCGCCCTCCTCGACGTCCAGGACCCACAGGGAATTCGCCCGGTCCGTACCGGTACCGGAGCGCAGGAAGGCGACCCGTGAACCATCGGGTGCCACGGTGAACGAACGCGGCGCGCCGAGCGTGAACCGCTGGGTGCGGGCGTGCCGTTTGGGGAAGGAGTCGGACTCGGTCGTCATGCCCTGACCATATTGGCCATGCGCCCCCTTGTGCGGCCGTGCGCCGAGGGATGCGCGCGCACGGATAGTTATGATCACTAGCGCATAGTGGGTATCAACCAGGTGCCCGCTGCGTGGATTTATCTGCCCCGAAGCTTCGACTGCGACCGACCCCCCCATGTCCCTGGGCCCATTGGAGGTGAGCCGCCGTGGCACTCTCGATTTCGGCGGTTGTGCTGCTGGCGATCATCGTCTTCCTGCTGGTCAAGAAGTCCGGCTTGAAGGCGGGGCATGCGATCGTGTGCATGCTCCTCGGCTTCTACCTGGCCTCCTCGACGATCGCTCCCACCATCACCGATCTGACGACCAACATCGCCGGGATGATCGGGAGCATCAACTTCTGACGTCGGTGTCGACGCCGACACGGGCCTCCTCGCCGGACGGTTCCGCACGGCCGGTGCGGACGTGAGGACGGAGCGCGGGCCTCATAAGCTGGTCCCATGACGGAACTCCCCGGCCGGCGTCTGCTGCTGGTGCACGCGCACCCGGACGACGAGTCGATCAACAACGGCGTCACCATGGCCCGGTACGCGGCCGAGGGCGCGCACGTGACGCTGGTGACCTGCACCCTCGGCGAGCGGGGCGAGGTCATCCCGCCCGGGCTCGCCCACCTGTCCGGCGCCGCCCTCGGCGGGCACCGCAGGGGCGAGCTGGCGGACGCCATGCGCGCGCTCGGCGTCGAGGACTTCCGGCTGCTCGGCGGGCCGGGGCGGTTCGCCGACTCCGGGATGGCGGGGCTGCCCGACAACGACGACCCCGGCTGCCTGTGGCAGGCGGACGTCGACGCGGCCGCGGCCCTGCTCGTCGACGTGATCCGCGAGGTGCGCCCCCAGGTGCTCGTCACCTACGACCCGGACGGCGGCTACGGCCACCCCGACCACATCCAGGCCCACCGCATCGCCATGCGGGCGGTGGAGCTGGCGGCCGAGGCCGGGTGCCCCGTCGCCAAGGTCTACTGGAACCGCGTGCCGCGCTCGTACGTGGAGGACGCCTTCGCCCGGCTCCGGGACGACCTGCCCGGCCTGCCCTTCGAGAAGGCGGCCGCTGTCGAGGACGTGCCGGGCGTCGTCGACGACGAGCGGATCACCACCGAGATCCACGGCGAGGGCACCGCGTACGCCGCCGCCAAGGCCGCCGCGATGCGGGCGCACGCCACCCAGATCACGGTCGCCGAACCGTACTTCGTCCTTTCCAACGACCTCGCCCAGCCCCTCCTCACCACCGAGCACTACGAACTGGTGCGCGGCGAGCGGGGCGGCGGCGACGGGCTCGAGAACGACCTGTTCGCCGGGATCACCGCGACCCCCGAGAGCGAGGTGGCCTCGTGAGCGGCCGCGACGAGCCCGTGAGCCCGGCCCTCGCCCAGCCGCTGCGCCCGCCCTCGCCGGGCCGGGCCGTCCTGTACGTCGGGCTCTTCGTGCTCGGCGCCGTCCTGGGCGTGGGGGGCGCGCTGGTGCAGCCGGCCTGGTTCCCGGGCGGGCTGCTGCTCGCGCTGGCCGCCGAGGCGGGGCTGTGCGTCGGGGCGGGCCGGGCCGTGGGGCGCCGGGGAGGGGCCGCCGCGCCCGCCCTCGGCTGGGCGCTCGCCGTGGTGCTGCTCACCACCAGCCGGCCGGAGGGCGACTTCCTCTTCGCCGCCGGCGCCGGCTCCTATCTCTTTCTGCTCGGCGGGATCGCCGTTGCTGTGATCTGCGCCACCCTCGCGCCGGTGCGGCAACCGGACGGCGGCCCCGCCCGACTTCGCAAGTGACGTACCGCTTCACCGTGCCGCGGGCGTGCGAGTCCCGTGTGGGTTTCCCCGGCGGTCACGGGATACGCGCGAGAAGTGGCCAGTATGGTGGTGCGCGCCGCCGAGCCGCCCGCTGAAGGCGTGACGGGCGGCGGAGCCAACCGGGAGAACCTGCCTTGAGTCGTGAAACTGACAGTTCGTCCTCCGGGCCCCACGGGCGCGGCGGAGCCGCATACCCGTCGGGCACCCCGCCCTACGGGACACCCACGGCTTCCGACGCCGGTGCGGACGCGAGCCGTTCGGCCGCCCGACCGGAGGAGCGCAAGACCGAGACGACGCTGACGACCCGGATCCGGATCAACATCCCCGGGTCGCGGCCCATTCCGCCGGTCGTCGTGCGCAAGCCCGTCGCGGACACCGCGAACGCCGCCGACGCCGCCGACGCCGCCGACGACACGGAGACGACGGGCGAGCGGCCCGCGCCGGCGCCGAGCGCCGACGCGCCCACGGCCGCCGCTCCCGAGGCTCCCGCCGAGCCCGCGCAGTCCGCCGAGGAGAAGCCGACGAGCGACTGGTTCGCGCCACGCAAGTCGGCTCCGGGCAAGGGCACTCAGGGCGGCGGCTCCACCAACGGCGCCGGTCTGCACGGCGGTTCCGCGGCGGCCGCCGGGGGTCCGGGCGCGCAGGGCGCACGCGGGGCAGGTCCCGCGGGTGCGGGTGCTTCTGGTGCCGGTGCGCGGCCGGGCGGCGGGAGTGGCCGTCCCGGTGGCGTCGTCGGCTCCATGGGCGCGCCCGGCTCCCGGCCCGGGTCCGCGGGCGGCGCCGCCCGCTCGGGTGCGACCGGCGGGCCCGTGGCGCCCGGCCACGGCGGAGGCACCGGTTCCTTCGACGTGACCGAGGCGCTGGCGGCCGGTCCACTGGGCGGCAGCAACGGAAACGGCAACGGACCCCGGCCGGGCACCGACGCCGGTGGCGAGCCGCGCCGTGACGACCTGCCGTACTTCACGGGGGAGGGACAGGCCGACCCGGGCCCCGGCGCCCCCGGCGCGCAGCAGAACGGCCTGAACGGGCAGTCCCCGTACGGCAACGGACCCCAGGCCCCCGCGGGCCCGACGAGCGGTCCCGCCACCGGCGACAGCCGGCTGTCGCCGCCCCCGGCCGGCGACCTCGGCGACCTGGGAATGTCCGGCGGCCCCGGAGCACCGGCCGGGCGGCGCGAGCCCGCACCGAACGGCCTGCGCGGCCCGGGAGGCCCCGGCGGGCCGGGTGGCCCCGGCGGTCCCGCGGGCTCCGGGCCCGGCGCGGGCCCGGGCGCCACCCGCCCCGGCCCCGGCGGCGGACTGAGCGACGACACCGCGATCCTCACCCCGCAGCGGCCGGTGCCCCCCGGCATGGGCAACCCGGACAACATCTCCGGCAACACCGTCACCAGCGGCATCCCCGTCGTACCGGGTGAGCGCACCGCGCCGTTCCCGGCCGGGTCCGGGGACGGACCGCTGCCGCACACGCCGCCCAAGCTGCCCGAGCCGGTCTCGGCACCGCCGGCCGGTTCCGCCAAGCCCGCCAAGAAGAAGAAGGGGCGCAAGAAGCTCCCGCTGCTCGTCGGCGGCCTGGTCGTCGTCGCCGGTGTCGCCTACGGCGCCGGCCTGCTGATGAACCGCTCCGACGTGCCGAAGGGCACCACCGTGCTCGGTGTCGACATCGGCGGGGGCACCCGCGACGACGCCGTCGAGAAGCTGGACAAGGCCCTCGGTGACCGCGCGGCCAAGCCGCTCAAGCTCACGGTGGGCGGCGACACCGTCTCCCTGAAGCCGGACCAGGCGGGGCTCCAGCTCGACACCCAGGCCACGGCCAGCGACGCGGCGACGAGCGACTACAACCCGATGTCCGTGATCGGCTCCCTCTTCGGCCAGAAGCGGGTCGTCGACCCGGTCATGCCCCTCGACGAGGAGAAGCTGCACGCCGCCCTGGAGAACGCCGCGGGCGGGGCCGGGTCGGTGACCGAGGGCACGATCAAGTTCGAGTCGGGCAAGGCCGTCCCCGTGTACGGCAAGGCCGGCAAGGGCATAGACGTCGCCAAGTCCACCGAGGCCGTGCAGGCCGCGTACCGCGCCCAGGTGGAGACCGGCACCGCCACCGCGGTGAACGTGCCGACGACCACCAAGCAGCCCACGGTCTCCAAGGCCGAGGTCGACCGGATGCTGAAGGAGTTCGCCGAGCCGGCCATGTCGGCCAGGGTGACCGTGCAGACGGACGCCGCGCACTCCATCCCGATGAGCCCCGAGAAGTCGCTGTGGAAGTTCCTCAGGGTCACGGCCGTCGACGGCAAGCTCGTCGACAAGCCCGACCTGAACGCCCTCAAGGAGCTGTACGGCCAGACCTTCGACGGCGTGCTCATCACCCGGGCCAACGGCGAGAAGACGGCCGTCACCCCCCAGGACGTCTACGGCGCCATGCGCCAGGCGCTGAAGAGCAAGACCGACCGGGTCGCCGTGATCGACACCGACCCCAGCTGACGCGGGCGCACAGGGGGGACACGCTGAAGGCGTGAGCGGCGTCGGCATGGGGCAGCGCCCGGAGATGCGCAGGCAGAAGGCCGTCAAGGTCATGTGGACGGCCATCTGGCTGGCCTATCTGAGCGCCCCCGTCCGTGACCTGCTGCACGGCGGTCACGCCGTCGGTGTCCAGGTCCTCAGCTGGCTGGGCCTCGTCGTCTTCGTGGCCTGGTACATGCTGCTGCTCTTCCGCACCGGCCGCGGCGACCGGACCGGCCTCGTCCTCGGCTCCCTCGCCGTTCTCGCGGCCCAGTCCACGCTCCTCGCCCTCACCCTGGGCCGCGAGTGGCTGGTCCTGTTCGTGTACGTCTCCATCGCCTCCGGTGCCGCCCTGCCGCCGCGGCTGGCCCGCTGGACGATCCCGGGCGCCTCCGCGCTGCTGACCGCCCTCGCGTTCACGGTGCCGGGCGGGACCTCCTTCATCGCCGGGCTGCTGCTCCCGGCCCTGCTGGGCGGCTTCGCCATGACCGGTGTGCGCGAGCTGATCCGGACCACCCTCGCGCTGCGCGAGGCCCGCGCCACCGTCGCCCAGCTCGCCGCCAACGAGGAACGCCTGCGCCTCGCCCGCGACCTGCACGACCTGCTCGGCCACTCGCTCTCCCTGATCACCCTGAAGAGCGAGCTGGCGGGCCGCATGCTCCCCGCCCGACCCGACAAGGCCGCCCAGCAGGTCGCCGACATCGAACAGGTCAGCCGCCAGGCCCTCGTCGACGTGCGCGAGGCCGTCACCGGCTACCGCCGCGCCCGCCTCGCCACCGAACTGGCCGGCGTCAAGATGGCGTTGACGGCCGCCGGGGTGGCCGCCGAGGTGCCCGGCGCGCCGGACCTGACCGGTGTCCCCGAGGAGTCCGAGACGGCCCTCGCCTGGGCGCTGCGCGAGGCGGTGACCAACGTCGTACGGCACAGCGGCGCCCGGCGCTGCGTGGTGGAGCTGCTGGAGCGCCGGACGCCGGACGGCGCGGTGCTGGAACTGTCGGTGGAGGACAACGGCTCCGGCCGTCCCGCCTCCGCGAACGCCCCGGGCAACGGCCTCACCGGTCTCGCCGAGCGCCTGGAGAAGGCCGGCGGCGCGCTGGAAGCGGGCGGGTCCCGCCGGGGATTCAGGCTGGTCGCGCGCGTCCCGGCGGCCGCGGCCGGGGACGTAGGATCCGGGGCATGAGCCGCCCGATCAAGGTCCTGCTGGCGGAGGACCAGGCGATGGTCCGCGAGGCGCTGGCCGCCCTGCTCGGCCTGGAGGAGGACATCGAGGTCGTCGCCCAGGTGGCGCGCGGCGACGAGGTGCTGGACGCCGCCCGTGCCCACGGCGTGGACGTGGCCCTGCTGGACATCGAGATGCCCGGCGCGACCGGCATCGAGGCGGCGGCCCTGCTGCACCGGGAGCTGCCGGCCGTGAAGCTGGTCGTCCTCACCACCTTCGGCCGCCCCGGCTACCTGCGCAGCGCCATGGAGTCCGGCGCCGACGCGTTCCTGGTCAAGGACGCCCCGGCCGCCCAGCTCGCCGAAGCGGTACGCAAGGTGCTGGCGGGCGAGCGGGTCATCGACCCGGTCCTAGCGGCGGCGGCCCTCGCCGAGGGCGCCAACCCTCTCACCGACCGCGAACGCGAGATCCTCCGCGCCGCCGCCGACGGCTCCACCAACGCCGAACTCGCCACCGCCCTCCACCTCTCCCAGGGCACGGTCCGCAACTACCTCTCCACGGCCATCCAGAAACTGGCGGTCAGAAACCGGGCGGAGGCGGTCCAGGTCGCGAGGAACAAGGGCTGGCTGTAGCGCGGCCTCCCTGGCCGCGCCCCGCAGGCGCCGGGCCGCGCGGTCCACCCCGTGCCGACACCGGCCGGCGCTCAGTTCAACATCGCCCGGGCCGCCCGGGCCTCTCCCCGCAGTTCCTCGGCGACCGCCTGGTCCACCGCCCCCACCACCTCCGCGTACGCCTCCAACTCCCCGGCCCCGGCCAGGAAATCCCCCCGCTGCACCAGCAACCTCGCCCGCTCGTACCGCAACCGCGCCGCGTGCGCCGGCAACAGCAGCGCCAGCTCGACCGCCCACAGACCCACCGCCGACTGCTCCGGCCGCCTGGCCGCCCACGCCCGGATGTTGTTCAACACCCGCGACACGACGTCCAACGGCGCCGCGGGCTCCAGCATCGACGGCCGCAGCTCCGCCCCCGTCGCCCCGGCGACCAGCACCTCCGCGTCCTTTCCGCTCAGCAGCCGCCCCCCGTCGAAGGGGTCGACGAGCACCCGCTGCTCCAGCGGCCCGGACTCCGGTGCCGACTCCGCCCCGAACCCGACCACGAAGTGCCCCGGCAAGGCGACCCCGTACACCGGCGCCCCCGCCCGCCGGGCCACCTCCAGCCACACCACCGACAGCAGGATCGGCAGCCCGCGCCGGCGCCGCAGCACCTCGTGCAGCAGCGACGACTCCAGCCGCTGGTAATCGGCCGCGACCCCGTGGAACCCGTACCGCTCGCCGAGCAGGTCCCGCAGCGCCGTGGCCCAGGCCCGCGGGGTACCCGGCCGGAACGGCAGTTGTCCCGCCAGCCGGTCCAGTTCCACCTGCGCGGCGTCCAGGCCCGCCTCGTCCAGCGAACCGTCCGCCTCCGCGCCCACCAGCAGGCAGAGTGTGACCAGGTCGGGCCGCTCGGAGCGCGCCTCTTCGGCGAACCGCCGCCGCAGTTCGGCCGAACGCTCCGGCGACGGGGGCTGGGGTGGTCGAGGATGACGCATGGCCGGCTCGTGCCCTTTCACAGCGGTGTCACGGTGAGGATGGGAGGATCACCGGTCCGTCCCGGTATCCCCGGGCTCCCGGTAGTGGTGGTAGGCGTGGTGCGCCGCGAAGCCCATCCCGGCGTACAGCGCCCGGGCCCCCGCGTTGTCCGTCTCCACCTGGAGCCATGCCGCCGACGCGCCCTCGTCGAGCGCCCGCCGGGCCAGCGCGGCCATGACGGCGGTCGCGAGCCCCCGGCGCCGCTGCGCGGGATCGACCTCGACGGCCGCGAAGGACGCCCAGCGCCCGTCCACGACACACCGTCCGATCGCCGCCGGGGTACCCGCCGCGTCCGCACCGGGCACCTGGGCGAACCACACCGACGGCCCTCCGCCCAGCACCCGCAGGGCCACGTCGCTCACGCCCTTGCGCTGGTAGCGGGCCAGCCAGGTCTCACCGGCCTCCCGGGAGAGGACCACACCGGTGCCCTCGGCCAGATCGGCGACCGGCGCGAGTCCGCCCGTCCACACCTCGGCGGTCACCTCCCGGACCCAGCCCCGCCGCTCCAGCTCCGCGCACAGCAGCTCCTGCGTGCCGTCGGCGCCGGTGGCGGTCTGGACGTACGCGGGCAGCCCGCGCTCGCCGTACCAGCGGCGTACGGCCGTCAGCGCCTGGTCGAGCGGCATGCCCGGATCACCGAGCGGCAGCACGGAGTTGGCCCGCCGGGTGAAGCCCGCCGCCGCCCGCAGCTCCCACCCGCCGAGCCACTCGCTCTCCACCGGGGGCCAGGCCCGCGCGGTGATGCGCGCCAGCTCCTCGTAGGACGCGGCGGGACCGCGACGGCGGGCGGGTGCGGCCGGCACGACCTTTCCGGCGACCAGGGCGGACTCCGCGACACGGACGGATTCGCCACTCTTTCGTGTGATCAGCAGCACACCATCGGTCCATGATGTGAGAACACCGACCGTGTCGGTGAACTTCTCACCCGCGACACCAGCTTCGCTCAAGCGCCGTACGGAGACTCGTTTGCCCACGTCAGCAGCGGTGATACGGACCTCAAGTCGCCCTGCGGCAGAGATTTCCACGGGTCTGTCCACCCCTCCTGTTCGGATCATGCCCAAGAACGGAGATACTAGGGGCGGGCATCGACGACGCCGCGCTCCCGCGCGCCAGGCGGCGGAGCCTGAGGAGGCCCGCCAGCGCCCTATCGAGGAGGAACGACAGCGTGACCTACGTCATCGCGCAGCCTTGTGTCGACGTGAAGGACAAGGCGTGCATCGAGGAGTGCCCGGTCGACTGCATCTACGAGGGCCAGCGGTCCTTGTACATCCACCCGGACGAATGCGTCGACTGTGGTGCCTGTGAGCCGGTCTGCCCGGTCGAGGCGATCTTCTACGAGGACGACACTCCCGAGGAGTGGAAGGACTACTACAAGGCGAACGTCGAGTTCTTCGACGAGCTCGGTTCGCCGGGCGGCGCCAGCAAGCTGGGGCTGATCGAGCGCGACCACCCCTTCGTCGCCGCGCTGCCGCCGCAGAACCAGTAAGAGCGGCCCGCACCCGTGCCGCCTCGGTCCCGTACGGCCTGATCACCCCGATCGGCGCCGCACGGGACCGAGGCGTTTGCCGTGCCGGCGCCGACGAGGAAAGGGAGCCACCCACCGTGTCCGCAGTCTCCGACCGACTTCCCACCTTCCCCTGGGACAAGCTGGAGCCGTACAAGAAGACGGCCGCGGCCCACCCCGGCGGCATCGTCGACCTCTCGGTCGGTACCCCGGTCGACCCGGTCCCCGAGCTGATCCAGAAGGCCCTGGTCGACGCGGCGGACTCCCCGGGCTACCCGACCGTCTGGGGCACCCCGGCGCTGCGGGACGCGATCACCGGCTGGGTGGAGCGCCGCCTCGGCGCCCGTGACGTCACCCACCGCCACGTGCTCCCCATCGTGGGCTCCAAGGAACTCGTCGCCTGGCTCCCGACCCAGCTGGGCCTCGGCCCCGGCGACAACGTCGCCTTCCCGCGCCTGGCCTACCCGACGTACGAGGTCGGCGCGCGCCTGGCCCGCGCCGAGTACGAGGCGTACGACGATCCGACCGAGCTGGACCCGGCGGGCCTGAAGCTCCTGTGGCTCAACTCCCCGTCCAACCCGACCGGCAGGGTCCTGTCCAAGGCCGACCTCACCCGGATCGTGTCCTGGGCCCGCGAGCACGGCGTCCTCGTCGTCGCCGACGAGTGCTACCTGGAGCTGGGCTGGGAGGCCGACCCGGTCTCGGTGCTGCACCCGGACGTCAACGGCGGCTCCTACGACGGCCTGGTCGCCGTCCACTCGCTCTCCAAGCGGTCCAACCTCGCGGGCTACCGCGCGGCCTTCCTGGCCGGTGATCCGGCCGTCCTGGGCCCGCTCCTGGAGATCCGCAAGCACGGCGGCATGATGACCTCGGCGCCGACCCAGGCGGCCGTGGTGGCGGCCCTCGGCGACGACGAGCACGTCCGCGTCCAGCGCGAGCGCTACGCGGCCCGCCGCGCCGTGCTGCGCGAGGCCCTGCTCGGCCACGGCTTCCGCATCGAGCACAGCGAGGCCAGCCTCTACCTCTGGGCCACCCGCCACGAGTCCTGCTGGCAGACGGTCGCCCACCTGGCCGAACGCGGCATCCTGGTGGCCCCGGGCGACTTCTACGGCCCGGCGGGCGAGAATTTCGTCCGCGTAGCCCTGACGGCCACGGACGAACGCGTCCAGACGGCAGCAGACCGCCTGAAGCCCTGACCTGGCTGGGGGCAGTCGTCCGCCACCGCTGTGGGGAGTCGTTCTGCCCCCGCTGCGGGCAGTCGTTCCGCAGGGCGGAACGGGTGGGCACGGCCCCAATCGCCGGGCACCCGGTAGGACACGCCCACTGCACCCACGTAAGACACCAAAAGGCGCCGGGGCCCAGGAAGGAAACCTGGGCCCCGGCGCCGTACAGCCCGGCGCTAGCCGATCGGCAGCCCCTGCACCGGCAGCCCGCCCTTGCCCAGCGCGTCCGTCGGCAGCCCACCCTTCGTGGCGGTCGAAGCCGTGTCACCCACGAGGTCCCCGGCGGAGCCCGCCGCGTCCCCGGCCGCGTTCTGCGCCGCCGGCGTGGCCTTCTTGACGACCGATCCACCGGTCTTGCCGGCGGCCGGCACGGCCTTCTTGACGGCCTTGCCGCCGGTGTCGCCCGCGGTCTCGGTGACGTTCTGGGCGGCGGAGGCGGCGGTGTTGCCGACGTTCGCCCCGTCCAGGGCGGTCAGTCCCCCGAGGTTCGGGGTGGCCGGCAGTTCGGGAGCCGCGCTGGCGGAGCCGGCCGCACCGACCCCGGCAGCCGCTCCCGCAGCGACGAGCAGCGCGGCACGGGCGATCCGGCGGGTCAGGGGGAGGGACATGATGCTCCTTGGACGTAAGTCGACAACAACGATGGGAAATCCGACCGGGCCCGGAGGACGACCGGAGAGCGGTCGACCGGACTCGGACGCAGTGACTACCGCTCGAAGGCCACGAAGGTTGCGGCGGCCCAACGTAAAGAGTTGGCAATGCGTCGCATTATCAGGTCCACAGAAAAACGGGCAAAAGGGCGCCGGTCGGAAAGTCTGCTGAATCCTTACGGCCCTTGATTTTCCTGGGCTCCGGCGCATTCGGGGATGACGGTGCGAAAACCCGTGCTCCGCGTCGACTTCGCGCCGACGCGGGTCACCCCCAGAGATGAAGCTTCGTACGGGCGCGCTACCGGGAGGACGTGATCCGCACCGGCCCCGCCGCCCGCTCCGCGCCCTTGGCGCCTTCGGTGCCCGTGGGGTTCCACTTGCTGTCCGTGTTGCCCGCGGTCCATTCCCGGCCCGCGTAGGTGACCCGCTGGATGTGCAGCGAGGAGGCGTTGGCGACCGCCCAGTGCGCCAGCTGCCAGCCGCGCCGCCCGCGCTCCTCGGCCGAGCCGGAACCGGTGCCGCCGGTCACCGGCAGCGTCACGGTCCGCCCGTCGGAGCCGGACGCGGACCGGGGGGAGGCGGTGTCGCCGCCCGCTTCCGCGCCGGCCGGCCGGAGCACGTCGTCCCCGAAGTCCCGTACCAGCGCCGCGCGCACCGCGTCCGGACCCTTCTCCTGGGTCGTGCCGGGTCGCCCGTCACAGGTCAGCGTCGCCGCGGACCGGCCGGTGAGCGCGGCGGCGAGCAGCTCGGCGTCCGGCTCGTGCTTGGCGTAGGCGTGCGGGAAGGCGCTGCGCTGCACGCGCTGGGCGGCGTCGGTCAGCGGAAGGTCCAGGTAGCCGGGGATCTCGACCAGGTGGTCGTAGAACAGGCCCGCCGAGTACGCCGGGTCCATGATCTCCTCGGGCTTGCCCCAGCCCTGCGAGGGCCGCTGCTGGAACAGGCCGAGTGAGTCCTTGTCGCCGTGGTCCAGGTTGCGCAGCGTCGATTCCTGCAGCGCGGTCGCCAGCGCGATCGTCACGGCCCGCTCGGGCAGCTCGCGCGCGGTGCCCACGGCGGTGATCGTCGCCGCGTTCACCGCCTGCTCCGGCGTGAACTCGTAGGTCTTCCGGCCGCCCTCGCCGCCGGCGACCCTGCACCCGGGGGCGCCCGCGCCCCCGGTGACGTACTGCACCGCCAGATAACCGGCGACCGCGAGCAGGGCCAGGGAGGCGGCGCCCGAACGGGCGAGGCGGCCACGGCGTTTGCGGGGTGGGGACGGCTGGAGCACGCGTACAAGGTACTGGAGGGTAGGGTCCGGTGTCCGCCGGGTACGCACTCTGCCCGAAAGGGCAGGGCGCTAGGGTCGGGGCCATGGCCGATACCCCGCTTGACCTCACGCTGGACGCCGCGGAGCTTACCGCGCGGCTCGTCGACCTCCCGTCCGAGAGCGGCACCGAGAAGCCCCTGGCGGACGCGATCGAGAGCGCCCTGCGGGCCCTGCCCCACCTGTCGGTCGAGCGGTACGGCAACAACGTCGTCGCCCGCACCGACCTGGGCCGCGCCGAGCGCGTCGTCCTGGCCGGCCACATCGACACCGTGCCGATCGCCGGCAACGTCCCGTCCCGGCTGGACGAGGACGGGGTGCTGTGGGGCTGCGGCACCTGCGACATGAAGGCGGGCGTCGCCGTCCAGCTGCGCATTGCGGCCACCGTCCCCGCCCCCAACCGCGACCTGACCTTCGTCTTCTACGACAACGAGGAGGTCGCCGCCGAGCTGAACGGCCTGAAGCACGTCGCCGAGGCCCACCCCGAGTGGCTGGAGGGCGACTTCGCGGTGCTCCTCGAACCGTCCGACGGCCAGGTGGAGGGCGGCTGTCAGGGGACGCTGCGGGTGCTGCTGAAGACGGCGGGGGAGCGGGCGCACTCCGCGCGCTCCTGGATGGGCTCCAACGCCATCCACGCCGCCGCCCCGATCCTCGCCCGCCTCGCGGAGTACGAGCCCCGGTACCCGGTCATCGACGGCCTGGAGTACCGCGAGGGCCTGAACGCGGTCGGCATCACCGGCGGGGTCGCGGGCAACGTCATCCCCGACGAGTGCGTGGTCACGGTGAACTTCCGCTACGCCCCGGACCGCAGCGCGGAGGACGCCCTCGCCCATGTGCGCGAGGTCTTCGCGGACTGCGGGGTGACGGAGTTCGTGGTCGACGACCACAGCGGTGCGGCCCTGCCCGGCCTGTCGCACCCGGCCGCCGCGGCCTTCATCGAGGCGGTGGGCGGCACCCCGCAGCCGAAGTACGGCTGGACGGACGTGTCCCGGTTCTCCGCGCTCGGCGTCCCGGCGGTCAACTACGGCCCCGGGAACCCGCACTTGGCGCACAAGCGCGACGAGCGGGTCGAGGTGGCGAAGATCCTCGCGGGCGAGGAGCGCCTGCGCTCCTGGCTGACGTCTTGATCCACCGCGGGTTTGGGCCGCTGCGTGGCGGACATGCTGAGGTCCCTCGTACGTAACCCGCGTAGATCTACGCTGAGGTGGAAGAACCTGCGACTGGAGGGAGCGCCCATGCCGACCGGCAACCCCGAGGGCAAGAAGCAGCCACCGGAGGAACAGCGTCTGGGCCCTGTCCTCCGAAGGCGGGGCCAGGTACAGGAGAGCACCACCGACCAGCGGCTGCTGGACGAGCGCGCTCCGACCGACTGGGTGCACACCGACCCCTGGCGCGTCCTGCGCATCCAGTCGGAGTTCATCGAGGGCTTCGGCACGCTGGCCGAACTGCCGCCCGCCATCAGCGTCTTCGGCTCCGCCCGTACGGCCGTGGACTCACCGGAGTACGACGCGGGCGTGCGGCTGGGCCGCGGCCTGGTGGAGGCGGGCTTCGCGGTCATCACCGGCGGCGGGCCCGGCGCCATGGAGGCGGCCAACAAGGGCGCCCTGGAGGCGAAGGGCACGTCGGTCGGCCTGGGCATCGAACTGCCCTTCGAGCAGGGGCTCAACCCCTACGTCGACATCGGCCTGAACTTCCGCTACTTCTTCGTCCGCAAGATGATGTTCGTGAAGTACGCGCAGGGCTTCGTCGTGCTGCCCGGCGGCCTGGGCACCCTGGACGAGCTCTTCGAGGCGCTCACGCTGGTGCAGACCCAGAAGGTGACCCGCTTCCCCATCGTCCTGTTCGGCTCCGCCTACTGGGGCGGCCTGGTGGACTGGCTCCGCGGCACCCTGGTGGCCCAGGGCAAGGCCGCGGAGAAGGACCTCATGCTCTTCCACGTCACGGACGACGTGGACGAGGCCGTGGCCCTGGTCTCCAAGGAGGCGGGCCGGTAGCGGCCGGCCACAGGCGCGGGGCGAGGCCCTGGGCCGGCCACGTGCGGGGGCGGGCCTAGGCCAGCCCCCGACGGGCCACCGACGGCTCCCGGTGCCCGGCGATCGTCGCCACCATGTCCAGCACCTGCCGGGTCTCCGCCACCTCGTGCACCCGGTACACCCTGGCCCCCAGCCACGCCGAGACCGCGGTCGTCGCCAGCGTGCCGATCAGCCGCTCCTTCACGGGCCGGTCCAGCGTCTCCCCGACGAAGTCCTTGTTCGACAGGGACACCAGCACCGGCCACCCCGTGTCCACCATCTCCCCGAGCCGCCGCGTCGCCTCCAGGCTGTGCCGCGTGTTCTTCCCGAAGTCGTGCCCGGGGTCGATCAGCACCGACTCCCGCGGCACCCCCAGCCCCACCGCCCGCTCGGCCAGCCCCAGCGTCACCCGCAGGATGTCCGCCATGACGTCGTCGTACGTCACCCGGTGCGGCCGTGTGCGCGGCTCGGCGCCGCCCGCGTGCGTGCACACCAGCCCCACCCCGTACCGGGCCGCGACCTCCGCGAGCTTCGGGTCGACGCCGCCCCACGCGTCGTTCAGCAGGTCCGCCCCGGCCTCGCACACCGCCTCGCCGACCTCGTGCCGCCAGGTGTCCACGCTGATCACGACGTCCGGGAACCGCCGCCGCACCTCCGCGACGAACCCGACCGTCCGCCGCGCCTCCTCCGCGGCCGACACCTCGTCCCCGGGGCCCGCCTTCACCCCGCCGACGTCGATGATCGCGGCGCCCTCGGCCACGGCCTGCTCCACGCGCGCGAGGGCGGGCTCGTCGCGGAAGGTCGCCCCCTGGTCGTAGAAGGAGTCCGGGGTCCGGTTCACGATCGCCATGACCACCGGCTCGTGCGCCGCGAATTCACGCCTGCCCAGCCTGAGCATCCCCTGTGACATCTCCTCGACCACACCGTTCTCTCGTGCCGCTCTCGACCTCGGGTGAGCGGTCCTTCGTCGACCGCCGCCCCGGCTGTCAGACTCGCATGGCACGATCGGACCCGACACAACCGACTCCGACACAACCGACTCCGACTCGACCGGCTCCGACTCCTGCCGGACTCCGACCCGACCATGGGGGCCCCAGCGATGGTCATGTTCCTGTTCCTCGTCATCGCGCTGGCCGTCGTCGTGGCCGCGGTGACGCTCGCCGTGGTGGGCGGCGGCGAGAGCGGGCCGCTGCCCGACGCCGCACCCGAGCGGGTGCAGGACGCGCTGCCCCCGGACCGTCCGGTGGACCGCGGCGACGTGGAGCGGCTGCGCTTCCCGCTGGTGGTCCGCGGCTACCGCATGGCGGAGGTCGACGACGCCCTCGGCCGCCTCGGCGCCGAACTGGCCGAGCGGGACGCCCGGATCGCCGACCTGGAGTCCGCGCTGGCGGGCGCCCGGGCCGCGGCGGCCCACCGCCACGTCGTCATGGACAAGCCGGCCCAGGAGGAGCAGCAGTGAGCGCCGGGGAGGCCCTCGCGGGCCCGGACGGCGCGCTGCGCTGCCCCTGGGCGCTGTCCACCGCGGACTACGTCACGTACCACGACGACGAGTGGGGCCGCCCGGTCCACGGCGACGACGCCCTGTACGAGCGGCTCAGCCTGGAGGCCTTTCAGTCCGGCCTGTCCTGGATCACCATCCTGCGCCGCCGCACCGGCTTCCGCAGCGCCTTCGCCGGCTTCGAGATCGCCGAGGTCGCGGCCTTCACCGAGGCCGACCGCGAGCGGCTCCTCGCCGACGCCGGCATCATCCGCAACCGCGCCAAGATCGACGCGACCCTGGCCAACGCGCGTGTGCTGGCCGAGTGGGCCCCCGGCGACCTGGACGAGCTGATCTGGTCGCACGCCCCGGACCCGGCGGGACGACCGGCCCCGAAGACCCTCACCGACGTCCCGGCCGTCACACCGGAGTCCACCGCGCTGTCCAAGGCCCTGAAGAAACGGGGCCTGCGCTTCGTCGGCCCGACGACGGCGTACGCGCTGATGCAGGCGTGCGGGCTGGTCGACGACCACCTGGCGACCTGCGTGGCCCGCCGGACCCGAGCGGCCTAGCGGCCCAGGTACTTCGGCTTCTCCTTCTCGACGAACGCGCGCACCGCGATCGCGTGGTCCTCGGAGGAACCCGCCCGCGACTGCAGCTCGTCCTCCTTGTCCAGCGTCTCGGAGAGCGAGTGCGTCAGCCCGTACGCCATGGCCTCCTTCAGCGCCGCGTACGCCACCGTCGGCCCCTCGGCCAGCGCCCGCGCCGTCTTCTCGGCCTCCGCGCGCAGGTCGGCGCCGGGGACGACCCGGGTGGCGATGCCCAGCTCGTACGCCTCCTGCGCGCCGATGCTGCGCGGGAAGAGCAGCAGGTCGGTGGCGCGGCCGGGGCCGACGACGCGCGGCAGCGTCCAGGAGACGCCGGAGTCCGCGGTGAGCGCCACGCCGGCGAAGGAGGTGTTGAACGCCGCCGTGTCCGCGACGATCCGGTAGTCCGCCGCGAGCGCGAAACCGAGGCCCGCCCCGGCCGCCACGCCGTTCACGGCGGCGACCACCGGCTTCTCGGCGCCGGCGAGCGCCCGGACGATCGGGTTGTAGTGCTCGCGCACCGTGCTCATCGTCCGGCCCGACCCCGTCTCCCGGTCGGCGGCCAGCAGCCCGATGTGTTCCTTGAGGTCCTGCCCGACGCAGAACGCCCGCTCCCCGGCCGCGGTCAGCAGTACCGCCCGTACGGCGTCGTCCGCCGCCGCGGAGCGCACCGCGTCCCGGAGCGCGACCTTGGTCTCGATGTTCAGCGCGTTCATCGCCTCGGGGCGGTTCAGCGTGATCGTCGCGAGCCCGTCGCTCACTTCGTAGAGCACGGTGTCGGCCATGGGAATCCCCTCCGCGTCGGGTCATGCAGTGGCATGGGCGGCATGCGGTGGCACGCGTCCGGGAGACAGCATGACGGAGATCACCGGGAACGGATCGCTCACGAGGTGTGACCTCCGTCAAAGAAATCCGGTCCGTATCCATTCGGCGGAAGTGCGCGAGGGCGCGCAGTATCGCAGTCACATCGCCGAATTGAGTGGTTTTGCTCGTGTGCGTTGCCCAAGCGATGCCGACCGATGTTGGTCATCGGGTCGTGGGATGCGGGATAATGACTGGGAAGCAATGTGTTCGATGCCGGTGTCGCGCGTCCTTGCCGGATTGCGCGTGCCCTCACGGGCCGTCGCCGGTGACGGTGAGCTGGTATCAGGAAGGGGAACGAGCATGGCGGCCATGAAGCCGCGGACGGGTGATGGCCCGCTCGAGGTGACCAAGGAGGGGCGGGGCATCGTCATGCGCGTTCCGCTCGAAGGCGGCGGGCGGCTCGTCGTCGAGCTGACCCCCGATGAGGCCGACGCGCTCGGCGACGCCCTCAAGAAGGTCGTCGGCTGACGCGCGAGCGACCATACCCGTTCAGTCGCCCCGGTACCGCACACGGTGCCGGGGCGACTGTCGTGTGACGGCCCTTTCCGGCGTCCGGTGCCTTTCTCCGGCATTCGGGTGAGCGCTGCCGGTGCCCGCTCCGGCTCAGCGCTTCACGGCGCACAGCAGTCCGTCGCCCACCGGGAGCAGTGACGGCACCAGTTCCTGGCTCTCCCGCACCGCGCGCAGCAGCTCCCGCACCCGCAGCACCTCGGTGGGCTGCGGTCCCGAGTCGATCGTGCGGCCGGCGCCGAAGACGCCCTCGAAGGCGACGAGACCCCCGGGACGCAGCAGACGCAACGATTCAGCGAGGTAGTCCACGTACTCCAGCCGGTCGCCGTCGCAGAAGACCAGGTCGTATCCCGCGTCCGCGAGCCGGGGCAGCACGTCCAGGGCGCGCCCGGGAATGAACCGGGCGCGGTTGCTGGCGAAGCCCGCGGCCCGGAAGGCCTGGCGGGCGAACTGCTGGTGCTCCGGCTCCGGGTCGACCGTCGTCAGTACTCCGTCCGGCCGCATGCCCTGCAGCAGATGTATCCCGGAGACGCCGCAGCCGGTGCCGATCTCCGCGACCGCCTTGGCGTCCACGGCGGCGGCGAGCAAACCCAGGGCGGAGCCGGTGCCCGGGGTCACCGAGCGCAGACCCGCCTCGCGGGCCCGGTCGCGTGCCCAGAGCAGCGCGTCGTCCTCGGCGACATAGGCGTCGGCGAACGCCCAGCTCGTCTGCCGGTTGCCGGTAATGACCCTCTCCTGTCCCCGTCGTTGCCTCGGCGTGACTGTATCCGTTGGCGTCGGGAACCCGCAGATGGGACCAGTCGTTCAAAGGGGGAAGCAAGAAGGCGGAACCGAGGGGACGACCGAGCGGCCCGGGGACGAGCCGTACAGGCGCAGATCAAATTCTCGTAAAACCGCTTATCCGGAGCTAACGGGCGAGGTGGCTATGGTAGGGGCTCCACTGGACACCACCAGAGCCGACAGGGGAGGTGCGGCCGCACACGCGGATCGGGGCGGAGTGCTGCGGCGCTTCCTCGGATCGGCAGGCAGGCCGAAATCCGTGAACGACACCGCTGCTGACCACAGCCACGCCGCCGGTCCCACCGCGGGACCCGCCCAGACCGCGACCTTCTCCAGCGACGCGGACGGGCAGGCGTGGACTCCGCCCACCTGGGAGGAGATCGTCAGCACCCACAGCGGCCGGGTCTACCGCCTCGCCTACCGCCTCACGGGCAACCAGCACGACGCCGAAGACCTCACCCAGGAGGTCTTCGTCCGCGTCTTCCGGTCCCTGTCGACCTACACGCCGGGCACCTTCGAGGGCTGGCTCCACCGCATCACCACCAATCTCTTCCTGGACATGGTCCGCCGCAAGCAGCGCATCCGGTTCGACGCGCTCGGCGACGACGCGGCCGAGCGCCTGCCCAGCAGGGAGCCCACCCCGCAGCAGCTCTTCCACGACGCGCACTTCGACGCGGACGTCCAGCAGGCGCTGGACACCCTCGCGCCCGAGTTCCGCGCCGCCGTCGTCCTGTGCGACATCGAGGGGCTGTCGTACGAGGAGATCGCCGCGACCCTCGGCGTCAAGCTCGGCACGGTCCGCTCCCGCATCCACCGCGGCCGTTCGCAGCTGCGCAAGGCGCTCGCGCACCGTTCCCCGAAGGCGCGGGCCGACCGCCGTTCGTTCGCGACCGGCGTTCCCGCACTGGGAGGAGGGGGCACGAGCGCGTGAGTGGGTCACGGCCTGAGCCCGAGGGACACCTCGCAGAGCAGCACCTGGGAGACCGACTCTCCGCCCTGGTGGACGGAGAGCTCGGTCATGACGCGCGTGAGCGCGTGCTGGCGCACGTGGCGACCTGCCCGAAGTGCAGGGCGGAGGTCGACGCCCAGCGCCGGTTGAAGAACGTGTTCGCGGCCGCGGCCCCGCCGGCCCCGTCCGAGAGCTTCCTGGCCCGCCTCCAGGGACTCCCGGGCGGCGGTGAAACGGACGGTGGCGGCTCACCGCCGGCCGGACTGGCCGGAGGCTTCGGCACGTCCGCGGGCTCCGGCGTCTTCGGCCCGCGGCGGGGCGAGCGGTTCGAGTTCGACTACGTCCCCGCCCGGACGCACGCCTCGGTGCTGCCGCCCTCCTCGTCGGGGCGCGGCTTCCGGATCCACGACCTGCACAGGCAGGAGTCCGACCGTTCGGCCTCGCGCGGTCTGCGGTTCGCCTTCGTCGCCGCCGGAGCGGTGTCGCTGGCCGCGATCGCGCTGGGCGGTGTCACCCTCGGCACACCGGACACCACCACCGAGGCCCGCGGCTCGGGCAGCGGCAGCAACGTGACGCCGCTGCGCACCCCGGGCGCGGCCGCGGCCACCGGCTCCGAGAGCCAGCGGCGCCGCACGGGCGGTCCACTGCTCGGGCAGGGCCAGCGCGCGCTGGGTGACACCCCCGTCGCGCCCACCACGGCCTCCGCGCCGCTGCTGCCCGGGATGCCGGCCCCCGCCGGTGGCGACGCACGGCAGCAGGCCGTCCGGGCGCTGACCACTCCGGTGACGGCCGGTGCCGCCGCCATGTCCCCGCTGATACGCCCGCTGGAAGCCGTCCCGCCGCTCTCCCTGAGCGCCTGGCCGGCGGCCCCCGAGGTCAGGCCGCCCGGCCTGCTCACCGCCCCGGACCCGGCTCCCTCCCCCTCCCCCTACCCCGCGGCTTCCCCGGCCGCCCCCTACCCTCCGGTTCGCTGACGGGGTCTGCGCGCCGCTCCGGGAACCTGATTGAATCCGGGGTGGCGCCAGAGCCCTTGGAGCCGACGATCTGCGGCCAGCTGCGGGGGAGAACATGAACGAGGGGAAGCCCACGAAGGCGAAGTGGTGGAGTCGTCCCCGCTCGTCCGAGGACGCGCCCGACGGCGACTTCGAACTGGAACGCCCCCGCCCGGCCTCCACCACGGCTACGGGCACGGCCGCCGACGGGGGCGACTTCGAGCTGGAACGCCCGGCGACGCCCCGCACGACCGGCCAGGGCGACTACGAGCTGGACCTCCCCCGCCCCGAGCGGGACGAACCGACGGACGTGAGGCCGCTGCCGCACGCGGGGGCCGGCTCCGCCCCGGCCGCCGACGGCACGCCCGCCGCCGAGCGTCCCAAGCCGCTGCACGAGCCCGACCCGTACAGCACCCCGCCGTACGGCGAGCCGGGCCCCTGGGCGCCCGCTCCGCCGGTCCAGCACCCGGCGACCACCCCCGCGCACGGCACGGTCACGGCGGCGCCTCCGCAGACGCCCGCCGCACACGCCCCGGCGGGCCCGCCCGCCCCGGTGCCGCCCGACGGCGCGTCGTCGGTGTCTCCGCCCGCGGGTGCGGTGCCCGACCCGGCGTTCGCGGATGCCCCGCCTCCGGTGCCGCAGGCGGGGCAGGGGCAGGGGCAGCACCCGGCGGCGGCCGCCCCGGCGTACGACGCGGCGTCCCACGCCGCCGCCCCGCCCCCCGACCCCTGGCCCGGGCCGGCGCCCGGTGCCGAACCCGCCGCCGACCCGTGGGGCCGTTACGACCCCTGGGCCGCCTCCGCCCAGCAGCACCACGCGGCCGGACGTGAGCCGAAGCGGCGACGCGGGACCACCGCGAAGGCACTCGTCGGCGGGGCGCTGCTCATCGCCCTGGTCTCCGGCGGCATCGGCGGCGCCGTGGGCGCCCACCTGGAGCGGAACGGCGGCGTGGGCACGGTCGAGCTGCCCCAGGCCGGACCCGAGGCGGCCGACCGGGACCCGGACAGCGTCGCGGGCATCGCCGCGCGTGCCCTGCCCAGCGTGGTGACCCTTCACGTGAGCGGCAGCGAGGCGGCCGGCACCGGCACCGGGTTCGTGCTCGACGACCGCGGTCACATCCTGACCAACAACCACGTCGTGGAGCCCGCGGGCTCCGGCGGCGAGATCACCGTGACCTTCAACAGCGGCGACACCGCCGAGGCCACCGTCGTCGGCCGGGACAGCGGGTACGACCTCGCCGTGGTGCGGATCAAGGGCGTCAGCGGCCTCACCCCCATGCCCCTCGGCAACTCCGACAACGTGCGCGTCGGCGACCCCGTCGTCGCCATCGGCGCCCCCTTCGACCTGGCCGGCACGGTCACCTCCGGCATCATCAGCGCCAGGGAACGACCCATCACCGCGGGCGGCGAGGAGGGCGACGGCAGCGACGTGTCCTACGTCGACGCCCTGCAGACCGACGCGCCCATCAACCCCGGCAACTCCGGCGGCCCCCTCCTGGACGCGCGGGGCCGGGCCATCGGCATCAACTCCGCCATCCGCTCCGCCGACAGCGGCAGCGCCGAGTCGGACGGCGGCCAGGCCGGTTCCATAGGGCTCGGCTTCGCCATCCCCATCAACCAGGGCAAGCGCGTCGCCGAGGAACTGATCAACACCGGCAAGGCCACCCACCCGGTCATCGGCATCACCCTCGACATGAACTACACGGGCGACGGCGCCCGGGTGAGCGCCAAGGACGGTGACGGCGGACCAGCGGTCACCACCGGCGGGCCCGGCGCGAAGGCCGGCATCAAGCCGGGGGACGTGATCACCGCGGTCGACGGGCAGCGTGTGCACTCTGGTGAGGAACTCATCGTCAAGACCCGTGCCCACCGCCCCGGCGACCGCCTGAAGCTGACCCTGGAACGCGGCGGCAAGGAGACCGAGGTCTCACTGGTGCTCGGCTCCTCCGGCGGCGACTGACCGCCGTACAGGTCCCCACAAGGCGCCAGGAAGGCAAACAATTCGGAAAGCGCTCACGTACACCCACTCGGGGCTCACGGGACGGTACCGGTCGGACGGGATCGGCGGGTACCGTGGTGGCGGCCCGGACATCCCAAGGAGCTTCAGGTGTTCAATGACATAGGCGCACTAGAGCTGGTGACGCTCGTCGTCCTCGCCGTGCTCGTCTTCGGGCCGGACAAGCTCCCCAAGGTCATCCAGGACGTGACGCGCACCATCCGGAAGATCCGGGAGTTCTCGGACAGCGCCAAGCAGGACATCCGCCAGGAGCTGGGCCCCGAGTTCAAGGACTTCGAGTTCGAGGACCTCAACCCCAAGACGTTCCTGCGCAAGCAGCTGGACAACGACGAGCTGGGGCTCAAGGAGATCCGCAACGGCTTCGACCTGAAGAAGGAGATGGCCGAGGTCACCGACGCGGTCCACGGCCGTGACACGGAGCCCTCGTCCTCCGGGCCGTCGTCCTCCGGCTCCGGCGGCGGTCGTGTCGACATGTCGAAGAAGCCGGAGCGGTCCGGGAAGTCCGACAAGCCCGCCGACGACCGTCCGCCCTTCGACATGGACGCCACCTGACCCTCCCCTGCGTCCGGCCCGCTCGCCGCGAACGTGACGTGTCTCATACTCCGGACGGGGCGCACGGGCCCCCGAGGCGACGCCCGCGCGGCCCACGCGCCGGGCGATTTCCCGGCTGCCGCCGACGGGGTGGCTATGCTGCCCGAGTTGTTGTGCGGAGCGGACGAGTGCGCCCGAAGGGGGGCGGGCCGTTCCGGTCCGACGAGAGCTAGGAGGCGTCCGGGCACATGGAGACGACGAGTCGGGCAGTCGCGCAGGCGCCGGCCGCGGAGGGCGGACCACAGTCCCCCTCCGGCCGGCAGACGGTCGACGGCTACCTGCGTGCGCCCTTCCCGTGGTACGGCCTCGACGAGGCCTTCACGGGACGGCGCTGGCTGATGCAGATCGGTACGGCGGCCGACGGGGCCGTGGAGCACGGTTCGATCGGGCACGGCGACGAACCGTCGGTGCGCAACGAGCACGTGGCGGGCGACGAGCAGGACGCCAAGGAGAAGTTCGCGGTCGTCGTGACCGTCGCGGCCAACCCCGACCGGCGCAGCGCCGACGGCACCGGCCTGCTGGAGGCCACCTCGGTGTCCTCGGCGGCCTGGCTCGCCGGAGTGGGCCTGCTGTCCTTCACCTGGCCCGGCCAGATGGACCACTCGCTGCGCGACGACTGGCTGGAGCAGCAGACGGAGACCGCGTGGGTCCTGGCGGACGACCTCGACGGCGAGGACTGGACGACGCTCTCCCTCCCGGTGGACGGCGTGCCGACGCCCTTTCACTACCGGGAGTCCGAGTTCGGCTGGGTGCTGGCCGGTTCGACCGAGCAGGGCGTGCACCTTGGCGCCTACGGGCGGGGCATGAGCGCGTACGGGCTGGCCTTCGCCGTGGTCAAGGACGTCGCCGCGTACGCCTAGCCGGCGGTCCCGCGTACCGGAGGAGGGGCGCCGTCCCCGTGGACGGCGCCCCCATTCCCGTACGGAAACGGGACGTCAGAACTTGTTCTTCGGCGTGATCCCCAGTGACAGCCCCGAAAGGCCCCGCTGCCGACCGCCGAGCTTGCCCGCGATCGAGCGCAGGGCCGCGCCCGCAGGGGAGTCCGGGTCGGACAGGACGACGGGCTTGCCCTCGTCGCCGCCCTCGCGCAGCCGCACGTCGATAGGAATGGCGCCGAGCACCGGCACCGAGGCGCCGGTCGTGCGGGTCAGGCCGTCGGCGACCGTCTGCCCGCCGCCGGTGCCGAAGACGTCGACCATCTCGCCGCAGTGCGGGCAGGGCAGCCCCGACATGTTCTCCACCACGCCGACGATCTTCTGGTGGGTCTGCACGGCGATGGCGCCGGCCCGCTCCGCCACCTCGGCCGCGGCCTGCTGAGGGGTCGTCACGACCAGGATCTCGGCGTTCGGCACCAGCTGCGCCACCGAGATCGCGATGTCACCGGTGCCGGGCGGCAGGTCGAGCAGCAGGACGTCCAGGTCGCCCCAGTACACGTCCGCCAGGAACTGCTGGAGCGCGCGGTGCAGCATCGGGCCGCGCCAGACGACCGGGGCGTTGCCCGGGGTGAACATGCCGATCGAGATGACCTTCACCCCGTGGGCCGAAGGCGGCATGATCATGTTCTCGACCTGGGTGGGACGCCCGTCGGCGCCCAGCATGCGCGGCACGGAGTGGCCGTAGATGTCGGCGTCGACGACACCGACCTTCAGACCGTCGGCCGCCATCGAGGCCGCCAGGTTCACCGTCACCGAGGACTTGCCGACGCCGCCCTTGCCGGACGCCACCGCGTACACCCGGGTCAGGCTGCCCGGCTTGGCGAAAGGCACCTCGCGCTCGGTCTGGCCGCCGCGCAGGGCGGTGGCCAGCTCCTTGCGCTGCTCGTCGCTCATCACGTCCAGCTCGACGTCGACGCGCGTGACACCCTCGACCCGCGACACCGCGTCCGTCACCCGCTGCGTGATGGTGTCCCGCATGGGGCAGCCGGAGACCGTCAGGTACACGGCGACCGCGACCGCTCCGTCCGCGCCGATCTCCACCGACTTGACCATCCCCAGCTCGGTGATGGGCCGGTTGATCTCGGGGTCGTTCACCGTCGCCAGTGCTTCGCGCACCGCGTCTTCCGTAGCCATAGGGTCGATGGTACGGCGCCGCCCACGGGGCACGGAAAGCCCCGTCAGCGGTCGCGTACGTCACGTCCCGCGGACCGGTCCGCCGGGAATGCCCCGCGGTCGGGGTGGTGGCCGTTCTGCCGCTCCTCCAGGTCCTTGACGAGGTCATGGAGTTCGGAGCGGATCCAGTCCCGCGTCGCCACCTCGCCGAGCCCGATACGCAGGGCGGCGATCTCGCGGGTCAGGTACTCGGTGTCGGCGATCGACCGCTCGTTCTGCTTGCGGTCCTGCTCCAGGTTGACCCGGTCCCGGTCGTCCTGCCGGTTCTGCGCGAGCAGGATCAGCGGGGCGGCGTAGGAGGCCTGGAGCGACAGCATCAGCGTCAGGAAGATGAACGGGTACTCGTCGAAGCGCAGCCCGCTCGGCGCCGACACGTTCCACACCACCCACAGGATGATGACGACCGTCATCCAGACGATGAACCGCCCGGTGCCCAGAAAGCGCGCGACGCGCTCCGACAGCCGGCCGAAGGACTCCGGGTCCCATTCGGGCAGCAGCCTGCGGCGCGGCGGACGCGGCTGGTCGAGGCGGGCCCGGGTCCGGGAGGACGCGGTGGCTCCCGACGTGGCGCGCTCGCGGGTCGTCGTCTCGCGCTCAGGCACCATCGGCGCCCACCTCTCCCGTCGCCGTCTCGTCCAGGTGGTACTCGGTCTCCCGCCAGTCGTCGGGCAGCATGTGGTCCAGTACATCGTCCACGGTGACCGCTCCGAGCAGCGCCCCCGAGTCGTCCACGACGGGCGCCGCGACCATGTCGTACGCGGCGAAGAACCCGGCGATCACGGGCAGCGCGGCGTCCGGCTCCAGCGGCCGCAGGTCGTCGTCGAGGATCGAGCCGACCAGCGTGTACGGGGGGTCGCGCAGCAGCCGCTGGAAGTGGACCGTGCCCAGGTACTTGCCGGTCGGGGTCTCCTCGGGCGGGCGGCAGACGTAGATCTGCGCGGCGTGCGCCGGGGACAGGTCGGGATTGCGGATGCGGGCCAGGGCGTCGGCGACGGTCGCGTCGGGCCGCAGCACGATCGGCTCGGTCGTCATCAGACCGCCGGCCGTGTGCTCCTCGTACGCCATCAGGCGCCGCATGTCGGCCGCGTCGTCGGGCTGCATCAGGCTCAGCAGCCGTTCCTTGTCCGCCTCGGGCAGCTCGCCGAGCAGGTCGGCCGCGTCGTCGGGGTCCATCGCCTCCAGGACGTCCGCGGCGCGCTCCTCCTTCAGCTTGCCGAGGATCTCGATCTGGTCGTCCTCGGGCAGCTCCTCCAGCACGTCGGCCAGCCGGTCGTCGTCGAGTGCGGCGGCGACCTCGGCGCGGCGCTTGGCGGACAGGTGGTGCAGGACGTTGGCGAGGTCGGCGGGGCGCAGCTGCTCGAAGGTGGCCAGCAGGTTCTCGGCGCCCTGCCCCTGCTCCTCGACGGAGAAGCCGGTGACGCCGGACCACTCCACGGTCAGCGTCTCGCCCTTGTTGCGGCGGAAGGCGCCGCCCTTCCTGCCCTTGCGGACGAAGACCTTGTCGATCTCCCAGTCCCGGCGGGCGGGCAACTGCTGCACCGACAGGTCGAGCACCGTGACCTCCTCACCGGTCTCGGTGAGCGTGACCCGCCGGTCGAGCAGCTCGCCGAAGACGAGGCGCTCGGTGGGCCGCTGCTCGAAACGCCGGACGTTGACGACGCCGGTGGTGATCACCTGGCCGGACTCGATGCCGGTGACCCGGGTCATGGGCAGGAAGATCCGGCGGCGGGTGCTGAGTTCGACGACCAGCCCGAGGACGCGCGGGGGTTTGCGGCCGACACGGAGCATGACGACCAGATCGCGGACGCGTCCCACCTGGTCACCGGCCGGGTCGAACACGGCGATGCCGGAGAGATGGGAGACGAAGATCCGGGGGGCGCCCGCTGCCATGGCCGCGGCCTCCTTTCCTCACGCTGCGCGGAGTCGGGTGGGAGTGCGTGAAAGCTGATTCGTACGGTGTCTCTTTTCCGAATTGCCCGCTCGGACGCGCTTCAGGCTAGCCCGTCCCGATCGGCCTCGCTCTGGCGGCCGGTCCGGACGGACTGGCTCCGTTCGCCCCGCACGGCCCCGGTACGCTGCGGCCCAGGCCGGGTCGGTTCGCCGCCGATGTCCGTCGGTCCCGTGTCAGCCCTGTCAGAAAGGCAGTTCCACCTGTGTCTGTGACTCCCCGGCGCCGAATCCGCAGGGCTGCCTGGCTGGGCGCGGTGTGCGCCCTGGCCGTGACGGGAGCCGGGCTGACGGGATGCAGTGGTGAGGACCCCGACGCGGGCACCAACGGCCTCGGGAAGCTCCCGGCTGACAAGATCCAGGCGAAGGCCGGTGCGGCCGCCGAGGCCGCCGACACGGTGCGCCTGCACGGCACGGTGGACGCCGGCGGCAACAGGTACACCCTCGACATGCGGCTGAAGGCGGACGGAGGGACCGGGTCGGTCGCTGCCCAGGGGACGACGTTCGGACTGCTGCGCGTCGGCGAGCAGCTCTTCCTCAAGGCCGACGCCGGTTTCTGGAGCCACGACGGCGGCGACGCCAAGGCGGCCGAGAAGCTCGCCGGCAAGTACGTGAAGGTGCCGCAGAGCGACCCCGTGTACCAGAAGTTCAGCGGTTTCACGGACAAGGACGTCCTCCTCGGCGGTCTGCTGACCCTGCACGGCACGGTGAAGACGGACGGCCGCCACGAGCAGGAGGGCGTACGCACCATCCGGATCACCGGCGACGACGGCGCCGGCGGATCGCTGGACGTCTCCCTGGAGGGCACGCCGTACCCGCTGCGCCTGGTGCGGGCGGGCAGCGCGGGCACGATCGGCTTCTCGGACTGGAACAAGGACTTCGCGCTGGAGCAGCCGGCGAAGGACGACACCCTGGACTACGGCAAGCAGCTGCCGACGTCCTGAGACGTCCCGGGGCCGTCAGCGCCGTCTGCGGCGCTTCAGCAACAGGCGCGGCAGCCCGGCCGGCACCGGCTGCCGGGTCGTCGCCGGGCTCGGCAGCGGTGCCTGGGCCAGCGAGGCGTCGGGCAGCGGGGCCGTGCTCCCCGTCGGTTCCAGGCGCAGCACCCGGCACTCACGGGCCCAGCGGTCGGTCATGGCCTCGCCGTCCGGGGCGTTCAGCCGCTTGCCCCTCAGGTCGCCGACCGCCGCCTGCCACGCCTCGGAACCGGACGGCAGCTCCACGACCCGCGCCGCCCAGGAGACCAGCCGGCCGCCCTTGTCCTTGCTGCGCACCGTCACCTCGGCAGCGGCCCCGTCAGCCAGCCCCGGCAGCGGCTGCTCGCCCGGCCCGTCGCCGACGACGCAGGCCGCGCCCTCGTGCCAGACGTGCCACAGCGCGCGGGCGGGCACCCCGGGGCCCTTGACCCAGATGAGGCCGGACTTCTTGGTGGCCTCCTCGACGAGGGCCTGGTCGAGCAGCTCGCTTGTCATGCGGTCAGCCTATCCAGGGGCCCGCGGGCGGGCTCAGAGCCAGCCGTTGCGCTTGAGCGTGCGGTGGATGCCCAGGCAGATGACGACGGTGATCGACAGGACCAGCGGATAGCCGAACTTCCAGTGCGTCTCCGGCATGTAGTCGAAGTTCATGCCGTACACGCCGCACACCATCGTCGGCACGGCGATGATCGCGGCCCACGAGGTGATCTTGCGCATGTCCTCGTTCTGCGCGACGGACGCCTGGGCCAGGTTGGCCTGGAGGATGGAGTTCAGCAGTTCGTCGAAGCCGATGACCTGCTCCTGCACCCGGGCCACGTGGTCGGCGACGTCCCGGAAGTACTTCTGGATCTCCGGGTCGATCAGCCGCATCGGCCGCTCGCTGAGCAGCTGCATGGGGCGCAGCAGCGGTGCCACCGCCCGCTTGAACTCCAGCACCTCGCGCTTGAGTTGGTAGATCCGCCCGGCGTCGGTGCCGCGCGGGGTGCCCTTGCGGCCCGGCGAGAACACCTCCGTCTCGACCTCGTCGATGTCGTCCTGCACCGCGTCGGCGACCGCGATGTAGCCGTCGACGACGTGGTCGGCGATGGCGTGCAGCACCGCCGAGGGACCCTTGAGCAGCAGCTCGGGGTCCTCCTGGAGCCGGCGGCGCAGCGCGCGCAGCGAGCCCTGCCCGCCGTGCCGGACGGTGATGAAGAAGTCCCGCCCGGTGAAGCACATCACCTCGCCGGTCTCCACGACCTCGCTGTTGGCGGTGAGCTGGTCGTGGTCGACGTAGTGGACGGTCTTGAAGACCGTGAAAAGGGAGTCGTCGTAGCGCTCCAGCTTGGGCCGCTGGTGGGCCTGGACGGCGTCCTCCACGGCCAGCGGGTGCAGCCCGAACTCCCGGGCGATACCGGCGAACTCGTCCTCGGTGGGCTCGTGCAGGCCGATCCACACGAATCCGCCGTCGCGGCGCACCTGGCGCATCGCCGTGTGCGGGGTCAGCGGCACGTCGGTCTCGACGCGGGTGCCGTCGCGGTAGACGGCGCAGTCGACGACGGCGGAGGCGGCCGCCGGGTCGCGGGTGGTCTCGTAGGGACCGCTGTCCTTGCGCAGGGAGACGCGGGACGGACGGACCACGGCGCGCAGGTCACGGATCATCGACATGGCAGGCTCCTTCGCGGCGGGCAGCGAACGAGGCCGGTGACGGATGGAACCGCCCGGAATGGGGACGTCCTGACTACGCGTGCTCGGCGCGTCCACAAAGCGGGGGGCACCGCACCGTCGCGGTGGCCGTCTTCGCTGCTGATTCAGCTGCTGATCCGGATCGACGGACAAGCGTGTCGACGGCGGATCAGGCAAAACGAGACGAAGTGCTCTTCGGTGAGAGGGCGCGAACGAGAAGCTGCGGCGAAAAGAGCCGGAACAGCTGCGTCAGCGGCCGGAAGAGCGGGTGGTACTGCACGGTCGACTTCGGTCCATGCCGCCCACCTCCTCCGGCCGGTCCCTCGTGAGGGACGATCCATTCCCCTTGTTTGGAGGGGTTCCCCGTAGGGGAGAGTTGTTCACAGCGTCGGGGCTTGATCGCGACGCTCTGCGTGCTGCCCCGAACCGCTGGCCCACAGTACCAGCCGCGCGACGTGTCAAGGCGCCGCTTTGCCTCTTCACGACGAGTTCTATGCTCGCCGCATGGCTGATGTTCTTCCTCTGGTCGAGGCCCGGTTGCACAGCGCGCTGGGCGAGCCGGACGCGCGCGCGGCGGTCACCTTCCTCGGCACCGACCGCATCGAGGTGCTGCGCTTCCCCGCCTCCGGCCAGGAGGGCGACGTCGTCCGCTACGCCACCCTCGGCATGTCGGCCCAGCCCATGGCGGACCCCACGGCCACGCTCGCCGACCCGGTCAAGGGGCCCCGCGCCGAGCTGGTGCTCTCCGTGCGGGCCGGCGCGGCCGACACCGACAAGGTGCTCCGCCCGCTCGCCGTGCTGGCCGCGTCCCCGCAGGTCGAGGGCGTGATCGTGGCGCCCGGCGCGTCGCTGGACGTGGGTGAGCCGTTGTGGCCCGGGGCCCCGTTCACCTCGGTGCTGGTCGCCGAGCCGGGGGGCCTGGTCGAGGACCTGGAGCTTGACGCCCCGCTGGACCCCGTACGGTTCCTGCCGCTGCTGCCGATGACGCCGAACGAGGCCGCCTGGAAGCGCGTGCACGGCGCGCCCGCCCTCCAGGAACGCTGGCTGAACCACGGGACGGACCTGCGCGATCCGTCCCGCAGGTCCGTCCCCCTGGACTGACGCGGCCGAGTGATGTGGCCGCGTGACGCAACTCACCGGTTCCGTCTCGTCAGTTGGCGAAGACCATGACCGAGTCCTCGCTCGCGTGCTTCGGCTCCAGCTCCTCCGCCTCGTGGGTGAGCGCCCGACGGCGTACGGCGACCACGACCGCGCCGAGCAGGGCGGTCACCGCGGCCACCACGAACGGGATGTGGACGTCGGTCCACTCCTCGATCTTCGGCGCGAGGTAGGGGGCGGCCGCCGCGGCGAACCAGCGCACGAAGTTGTAGCCGGCGCTCGCCACCGGACGCGGCGCGTCCGAGACCCCGAGGGCCAGCTCGGTGTAGACGGTGTTGTTCACGCCGATGAACGCGCCGGACAGGATGGTGCAGACGATCGCCGCGGTGTGGTTGCCGTAGCCGAGGACCAGGACGTCGGCCGCGAGCAGCACCAGCGAGCCGCCGAGCACCTTGAGCGAGCCGAAGCGCCGCTGCATGCGCGGCGCCACCAGCACCGAGAAGACGGCGAGCAGCACGCCCCACGCGAAGAACACGGCACCCGACTTGTAGGGCGTCATGTTCAGCACGAAGGGGGTGAAGGCCAGCACGGTGAAGAACGTGTAGTTGTAGAAGAACGCCGAGATGGCGGCGGAGGCGAGGCCGCCGTGCCCCAGCGCCTTGATCGGGTCGAGCAGCGAGGTCTTGCGGGCCGGCTTCGGCTGCTCCTTCAGGAACACCGTGATGCACAGGAAGCCGATCGCCATCAGGAAGGCCGTGCCGAAGAACGGGTAGCGCCAGCTGGCGTCGCCGAGCAGCGCGCCCAGCAGCGGGCCGCAGGCCATGCCGAGGCCGAGGGCGGACTCGTAGAGCAGGATCGCGGCGGCGCTCCCGCCGGCGGCCGCGCCGACGATCACCGCGAGGGCCGTCGAGACGAACAGCGCGTTGCCCAGGCCCCAGCCGGCCCGGTAGCCGACGAGCTGTCCGACGGTGTCGGAGGTGCCGGCCAGGCCCGCGAAGACCACGACGAAGGCCAGGCCGAGCAGCAGGGTCTTGCGGCCGCCGATGCGGCTGGAGACGAAGCCGGTGACCAGCATCGCCAGGGCGGTGATGAGGAAGTACGAGGTGAACAGGAGGGAGACCTGGCCGGCGCTCGCGTCCAGGCCCTTGGCGATGGACGGGAGGATCGGGTCGACGAGCCCGATGCCCATGAAGGCCACCACGGACGCGCCCGCGGTCGCCCACACGGCCTTGGGCTGCCGCAGGATGCCGCCCGCACCCGCGTCGAAGGGGTCCATGCTTGCTCTCCAATGCCGAGAGATCGATGCCAAATGGTTGGTGTATACACATAGTAAGTTAGCCCTGCTAATTAATGCAACCTACATCTAATCCGTCGGGGGCGGCCGGGTCGGCGCCCTTCCGTCCGGATGGGTGATCGTCCTTGACGTGGGGGAGCGAGGGTAGGACCGTGGGGCTCTATGAGGGGCGAACCCAGTTGCCCGAAGTGTGGTGGCCGGGTCAGGGCTCCCGGCCTCTTCGCCGATTCCTGGCAGTGCGACCTGCACGGCACCGTGCACCCGGTCCAGCCCGTACTCCCGCCCAGCGTCGAGGCGCTCGGCGTCGTGGTGCACCGCACACAGGTGCCGGTGTGGATGCCCTGGCCGCTGCCGGTCGGCTGGCTGTTCACCGGCGTGGCCTGCGCGGGCGACGACCGCAGTGGGGGCAGGGCGACCGCCGTCGCCTGTTCGGGACCGGGCCCGCTCGGGGGCATCGGTGAGCTGATCCTGGTCGCCGAGGAACTCGGCGTCGGCCTCGGCGCACGGTACGCGGGCCTCGACGGCCCCGACCCCGGGCCGTACCTGGACGTCGAGAAGCCGCCCCAGGCCAAGGTCCTGGCCGCGGGCCGCCCCACCCCCCTCTGGCACGTCTCCGGCGGCCCGGTCGACCGTGCCGTCTTCGCCGGGGAGGCTCTCGGCATGTGGCTGTGGGCCGTCGTGTGGCCCGAGCGCTCGGGGCTGCTGATGTACGAGGAGCTGGTGCTCACCGACCTGCGGGACGCGGGCGCCGAGGTGGACCTGGTGCCGTGCGGGGCGCTGTCGCCGCGGTTGATCGAGCCGACGGTGCCGTAGCTTGCCGTAGCGGAGCTGTGTGCGGTGCCGTGCGCTGTGCCGTGCCTCCCGGGCGGGCGCCGCGGAGGCGGGGCGAGTAGGCGCGCGTAGGGGGCGCAGGGGCGCCGCGGGTGTGACGGCGGGGGGTTGAGTTCCGGTTATCCTTGAGCGTCCCCTTCCGTCCCGTCACCGCTTGGAGTCAGCGTCGTGCGCATCGATCTGCACACCCACTCCACCGCGTCCGACGGCACGGACACCCCGGCCCAGCTGGTGCGCAAGGCCGCGGCGGCCGGTCTCGACGTCGTCGCGCTGACGGACCACGACACCACCCGCGGACATGCCGAGGCCGTCGCCGCGCTGCCCGAGGGGCTCGTCCTCGTCACCGGTGCCGAGCTCTCCTGCCGCCTCGACGGCGTCAGCATGCACATGCTGGCCTACCTCTTCGATCCCGAGGAGCCCGCCCTGCTCGCCGAGCGCGAGCTGGTCCGGGACGACCGGGTGCCGCGGGCCCAGGGCATGATCGCCAAGCTCAACGAACTGGGTGTGCCCGTCACCTGGGAGCAGGTCGCCGGGATCGCCGGGGACGGCTCGGTCGGCCGACCGCACGTGGCCACCGCCCTGGTGGAACTGGGCGTCGTCCCGACCGTGAACGACGCCTTCACCCAGGACTGGCTGGCCGACGGTGGCCGGGCCCACGTCGAGAAGCACGAGACCGACCCCTTCGAGGCGCTCCGGCTGATCAAGGGTGCGGGAGGGGTGGCCGTGTTCGCGCACCCCGCCGCCGCCAAGCGCGGCCGTACGGTGTCCGAGGAAGCGATCGCCGACCTGGCGGCCGCCGGGCTCGACGGCATCGAGGTCGACCACATGGACCACGACGCGGACACCCGGGCCCGGCTGCGCGCGACGGCGAAGGAGCTGGGGCTCCTGGTGACCGGCTCGAGCGACTACCACGGCAGCCGGAAGACCTGTGTGCTCGGCGAGTACACGACCGACCCCGAGGTGTACGGGGAGATCACGCGACGGGCGTTCGGGGCGTTCCCCGTGCCGGGGGCCGGCGGGGCCTGAGCCCCACCTCCCGCGCGACCCCGTCCACTCTTCCCCTCCTCCGCAAGGCCACCAGCACACCCATGTTCGACGTCGCCGTCTTCGGCTCTCTCTTCCTGACCCTTTTTGTCATCATGGATCCCCCCGGGATCACCCCGATCTTCCTCGCGCTGACCTCCGGCCGCCCCGGCAAGGTGCAGAAGCGGATGGCCCTTCAGGCCGTCTGCGTCGCCGGTGGCGTGATCGCGGTGTTCGGTCTGCTCGGGCACCAGATCCTGGACTACCTGCACGTGTCCGTGCCCGCCCTGATGATCGCGGGCGGGCTGCTGCTCCTGCTGATCGCGCTCGACCTGCTCACCGGCAAGACGGACGAGCCGAAGCAGACCAAGGACGTCAACGTGGCCCTCGTACCGCTGGGCATGCCGCTGCTCGCCGGGCCCGGGGCGATCGTGTCGGTCATCCTGGCCGTGCAGAAGGCGGACAGCGTGACCACGCAGGTCTCGGTGTGGGCGGCGATCCTCGCCATCCACGTGGTGCTGTGGCTG
This sequence comes from Streptomyces sp. NPDC042336, assembly GCF_055581985.1. Taxonomy (NCBI): domain Bacteria; kingdom Bacillati; phylum Actinomycetota; class Actinomycetes; order Kitasatosporales; family Streptomycetaceae; genus Streptomyces; species Streptomyces sp. NPDC042336. The sequence goes on from NZ_JBVJEA010000009.1 coordinate 62,155, forward strand.
GTGATGCGGTACTCGCTGCTGATCATCCGGGTCATCAAGGACGGCGGTGTGGTCCTGGTGACCCGCCTCGCCGGCATGATGCTCTCCGCGATCGCCGTGCAGCAGATCATCAACGGCGTCACACAGGTGATCCAGGGCGCCTGAGCACGAGAACAGGGCCCCGCACGGAGTTCCGTGCGGGGCCCTGTTCTCGTGTGTGAAGGGTCCGCGCTACAAGGCCGAGGATTCGGCGGGGCGGATCCACAGGCGCTGCCCGATGGCGGCGGCCTGCTGAACGATGCGGTTCACGGAGGCGGCGTCCACGACAGTCGTGTCCACGGGGGTCCCGTCGACGTCGTCGAGTCGCATGACTTCAAAGCGCATGGCCTCTCCCTTGATCTGGTCATCCTCCTGCGGAGAACTACTGGTGTGGCTCCTGGGTCGTCGGTGCCCGGGCTTCCGTAGTGGTCAACGGGATGCCCTCTGCAAACATTCCCTACGCTAAGGAAATTTTTCGCACGACTAATTACTGACAAGTAAGTCGCTTGTTACAAGGTGGCGGGATCGGGCAGCGAGCCGCAGGAGGCGGCGGACACGACAGGTGCCCGGGACAAGACTGACCGGGACCGGTTGTGTTCAGAGCGTGACCGCCGGGACAATGGGCGCGATGAACGACGACCTCGCGCCCCTGAACGCTCGTATCGATCGCACGAACGAGCTGCTCCAGCGCATGCTCGCCGAGGTGGCGAAGACCCCCTCGACCCACGCGATCTTCGTCGACGCCGGCTACCTGTACGCGGCGGCGGGGCGACTGGTGGCCGGGACCGAGGACCGCCGGGCCTTCGACCTGGACGCCGAGGGGCTCATCGAGGCGCTCATCGACAGGGCCCGCACCGTCTTCGCGGACAGCCGCCTTTTGCGCGTGTACTGGTACGATGGCGCCCGCCGCCGCATCCACACCGCCGAGCAGCAGTCCATCGCGGAACTCCCCGACGTCAAGGTCCGCCTGGGCAACCTCAACGCCAACAACCAGCAGAAGGGCGTCGACTCCCTCATCCGCTCCGACCTGGAGTCCCTCGCCCGGCACCGCGCCATCAGCGACGCGGCCCTGCTCGGCGGCGACGAGGACCTCGTGTCCGCGGTCGAGGCCGCCCAGGGGTACGGCGCCCGCGTCCACCTGTGGGGCATCGAGGCCCCCGAGGGCCGCAACCAGGCCGAGCCGCTGCTCTGGGAGGTCGACAGCCAGCGCACCCTCGACCTCGACTTCTTCAAGCCGTACGTCTCCCGGCGCACGACCCACAGCGGCGAGGCGCCGGGCGCCCTGCGCCCCGGCCGCGAGGACGTCCGCTTCGTCGGCGCGCAGATCGCGGCGAAGTGGCTGGCGTCCCGGGGGCGCGAGTCACTGGTGGAACTGCTCCCAGGCCACCCCTACCTCCCGGGCTCCGTGGACCAGGACCTGCTGGTGGAGGCCGAGGGGCTGCTCCAGTACTCGCTGCGCGGCCAGCCCGACCTGCGACGGTCGCTGCGGGACGGCTTCTGGGAGCACCTGCGGGCGCAGTACTAGGGCCGAGGGGCCTCAGCGCACGTACGGCCGGGGCGGCGCGGGGTGGTCGTCCCAGAAGTCGGCGAGGGCGCGGGCCGTCGGCAGGGGCTGGTCGGTGTTGGGGGAGTGCTCGGCGCCCGCGACGACCGTCCGGCGCGCCCCCAGCCGCAGGGCCATCTCGTCCATAAGGGGCACGGGCCAGGTGTCGTCGAAGGCGCCCGACAGCACATGGCAGGGCAGCGGCGCCGCGGCCAGCTCGGCGACACGGTCCGGCTCGGTGCACAACTGACGTCCCGTGGCGAGCAGTTGCGCCGGCCTGGTGCCCAGCCAGCGGTCGCGCAGCCGTTCCGGGTCCTCCGGGCCGTGGGCGGGGGCCGGGGCGCCGACCTCCTCCGGCGGCCCCATGGCCTGCATCACCTTCCAGACCTCCGCCATCGTCATCGTCTCCAGCGCGTCCCGCAGCAGCTTCACTCGCTGCCGCTGCGACTCGGAGATCCGCGCCGGACCGGAGGACATCAGCGTGAGGGACAGGAAGGGGGCGGAGTCGAGCAGGACGGCGGCCCGCGCGATCTGGCCGCCCAGGGAGTGTCCGACGAGATGCACGCGCGTCCCGAGGGCTGCGGTCTGCGCGAGCACGTCCCGGGCCAGCTCGGGCCGCGCGTAGGCGGACTCGTCGTGCTCGGGCCCGTCCGACTCGTACTGACCGCGCCCGTCCACGGCGACCGTGCGGTAGCCGCGCGCGCCGAGCGGCCGGTGCAGCAGCGTGAAGTCCTCCTTGCTCCCCGTGAACCCGGGCAGCATCATCACCACGCCCCTCGGCGCGACCCCGTCGGCCACGGGCGAGTCGACGACGGCGAACTCACCGCGCGCGGTACGCAGCCGGTACGCACGGGCGTCCGGGGGCGGGCTGAAGGCGGCGTTCCTGCTCACGAGCAGAGGCTATCGGGCAAAGCACGCCGGGCTGCGGCACGGGGCGACAACGCCGTCGGCCCGGTCCCGCGTGGATCACGGGACCGGGCCGACGGTCGGGACGAGCGGCGCCGATCAGCTCTCGCCGGCCTCCGCGGCGGCCGCGGCCGTCTTGCGGGTGCGGCGGGCCTTGGGCTTGGCCTCCGCCGTGTCGGCTGCCGCGGCGGGCGCCTCGACGGCGGCTACGGCCTTACGGGTCCGGCGCCGCGGTGCGGCCTCCGGCTCCTGCGAGGCCTGGGCCGGAATCTCGGCGGCGGCCTCCGCGGGCTGCACGGCGGGCGCGGCCGTCTTGCGGGTGCGGCGGGTCTTCGGCTTGGCCTCCGTGGCCTCGGCGGTG
>NZ_JBVJEA010000009.1:65081-327732 GCF_055581985.1 Streptomyces sp. NPDC042336
GTCGGCGGCGGCCTCTGCCTTGGCGGCGGCCGTCTTCCGGGTGCGCCTGGGCTTGGTCTCGGCCTCGGCTGCTGCCTCCTCCGGAGCCTGCGCGGCCGGTTCGGCGGCCTTGCGGGTGCGGCGGGTCTTCGGCTTGGCCTCCGTGGCCTCGGCGGTGTCGGCGGCGGCCTCTGCCTTGGCGGCGGCCGTCTTCCGGGTGCGCCTGGGCTTGGTCTCGGCCTCGGCTGCTGCCTCCTCCGGAGCCTGCGCGGTCTCGGTGTCGGCGACGGCCGCCTTGCGCGTACGGCGGCGCAGCTTGGTCTCGGCCGGCTCGGACGCGGGCTCGGTGGCTCCCTCGGCCGTGTCGAGCGTGGCCTCGGCGGCCGTGGCCTTGCGGGTGCGGCGGCGCGGCTTCTCGGCGGGCGCCTCGGCGGCGGGGGCCTCAACGGCCGCCACGGCCTCCACGGCCGCCGGGGTCTCCACGACCGTCGCCTCGGTGGCCGCCGGAGCGGTCTCCAGCGGGACGGCCGGGGCCTCCGCGGACTTGCGGGTGCGGCGGCGGCGCGGCTTCGCCGGGGCCTCCACGGCCTCCGCGACCTCCGCCGGTTCGACGACCGCGGCCTCGGACGGCGCGAGCGCGGTGGCCTCGGCGGCCTGCGCCACCGGGGCGTCGAGCGTCGCGGCCGTCTCCGGGCGGCGCGAGGGCTCACCATTGCGCGTACGGCGCCTGCGGCGCAGCGTGCGGGGACCCTGGGCGGCATCGGTGCCCGTGTCGGCGGCGCTGTCGGCAGCGCCGGTCACGGCCTCGACCGCGGGTGCTGCGGAGGTCTCCGCGTCCACCGGCGCACCGCCGCGCATCCGACGGCGGCGGCGCGGCGTCGTACGGGACGAACGGTCGCGCTCGCGGTCGGCGGAACGGGCGTCGTCGCGGCCACCGCGGCCACCCCGGTCGCCCCGGTCGCCACGCCCGCGGCCACCGCGGCCGCCCGTCTCGCCCAGGTCTTCGACCTCCTCCGCGTCGAGCCCGGCGCGAGTGCGCTCCGAGCGCGGCAGGACGCCCTTGGTGCCCTCGGGGATACCGAGGTCGGTGTACAGGTGCGGGGAGGTGGAGTAGGTCTCCGCCGGGTCGCTGAAGCCCAGGTCCAGCGCCTTGTTGATCAGCTGCCAGCGCGGGATGTCGTCCCAGTCGACCAGCGTGATCGCCGTACCCTTGGCGCCCGCGCGGCCGGTGCGGCCGATGCGGTGCAGGTACGTCTTCTCCTCTTCCGGCGACTGGTAGTTGATGACGTGCGTGACGCCCTCGACGTCGATGCCGCGGGCGGCGACGTCGGTGCAGACGAGGACGTCCACCTTGCCGTTGCGGAAGGCGCGCAGGGCCTGCTCGCGGGCGCCCTGACCGAGGTCGCCGTGGACCGCGCCGGAGGCGAAACCGCGCTGCTTGAGCTGGTCGGCCAGGTCGGCGGCGGTGCGCTTGGTACGGCAGAAGACCATGGCGAGACCGCGGCCGTCGGCCTGCAGTATGCGGGCGACCATCTCGGGCTTGTCCATGTTGTGCGCGCGGTAGACGAACTGCTTGGTGTTCGCGACCGTCGCACCCGCGTCGTCCGGCGAGGTGGCGGAGATGTGCGTCGGCTGCGACATGTAACGGCGGGCCAGTCCGATGACCGCGCCCGGCATCGTCGCCGAGAACAGCATGGTCTGGCGCCTGGCCGGCAGCATATTGATGATCTTCTCGACGTCGGGCAGGAAGCCCAGGTCGAGCATCTCGTCGGCCTCGTCCAGGACCAGACCCTTGATGTGCTTGAGGCTCAGCTTCTTCTGGCCCGCCAGGTCCAGCAGGCGGCCCGGGGTGCCGACGATCACGTCGACGCCCTTCTTCAGGGCCTCGACCTGGGGCTCGTAGGCACGGCCGCCGTAGATCGCGAGGACGCGCACGTTGCGGACCTTGCCGGCGGTCAGGAGGTCGTTGGTGACCTGCTGGCACAGCTCGCGCGTCGGGACGACGACGAGGGCCTGCGGGGCGTCGGTCAGGGCCTCGGGCGCGGCGCGGCCCGCCTCGACGTCGGCGGGGACGGTGACGCGCTCGAGGAGCGGGAGGCCGAAGCCCAGCGTCTTGCCGGTGCCGGTCTTGGCCTGGCCGATGACGTCCTTGCCCGACAGGGCTACGGGGAGCGTCATCTCCTGGATGGGGAAGGGAGTGGTGATGCCGACGGCTTCGAGGGCTTCGGCGGTCTCGGGGAGGATCCCGAGGGATCGGAACGTCGTAGTCAGGGTGCTGCCTCTTCTGTGTACGTGGTGCGAGGCGAGCGCGCGGGTCGTGCCGGACCGTGTCGGGGACGTCGGCTGCCTTACGGGTAGCCGTAGGACACGGGACCTCTGTCGACGCTCCAGCGCTCGTACCACTGAGGGTCCCCCTCCGGATTCCGTACGCAGCGTGGCGTACGGCAGGGAGGGCTGTCGGGTCGGAGCCGATCGGGCCACCGACCGGGCATCCTCATGCGTGCGGCCCGACGACGATGTCACGTACCCGTACGTCACATACTCGGCAGGCGCATTACCACCATACCCCGGATTCGCGCACACGCGATGGCCGATTTGCTCACGTAGTCGTCGTCACACTGACTGACCAGGGACTTACCACCGCCGAAGAGCGGGCTATTGTGCGCTGCATGACGAGCTCTGACAAGCCTGGCACCGCCGCAGACGCCCCCGCCGAGACCGCCGCAACCGCCGGTACCGCCGGAGCCGTGCCGGTCGCCGCCCGCGACTGGGCGACGGCCGCGTCCGACCCGCAGTACCGCGCCGCGGTCGTGGACCTGCTCGGCGCGCTCGCGTACGGCGAGCTGGCGGCGTTCGAGCGGCTCGCGGAGGACGCCAAGCTGGCGCCCACGCTGGCGGACAAGGCGGAGCTGGCGAAGATGGCGTCGGCGGAGTTCCACCACTTCGAGCGACTGCGGGACCGGCTGGCCGAGATCGGCGAGGAGCCGACGGGCGCCATGGAGCCGTTCGTGGCCGCCTACGACGGCTTCCACAAGCAGACGGACCCCTCGGACTGGCTGGAGGGCCTCGTCAAGGCCTACGTCGGCGACTCCATCGCCAGCGACTTCTACCGCGAGGTCGCCGCCCGCCTCGACACGGACACCCGCGAGCTGGTCCTCGCCGTGCTGGACGACACCGGGCACGCCGGCTTCGCCGTGGAGAAGGTGCGCGCGGCGATCGACGCCGACCCGCGCGTGGGCGGGCGGCTCGCGCTGTGGGCGCGGCGGCTGATGGGAGAGGCGCTCTCGCAGTCCCAGCGGGTGGTGGCCGACCGGGACGCCCTGTCGACGATGCTCGTGGGCGGGGTCGCGGACGGCTTCGACCTGGCCGAGGTAGGCAAGATGTTCTCCCGGATCACCGAGGCGCACACCAAGCGGATGGCCGCACTGGGACTGGCCGCCTGACCCCTGCGGGCACGGTACGGCGGTTGCCTGTCAGGCGGCCGCCGAGCTGCGCCGGAGCCGTCCCGCGGGGCGCAGCAGCAGCGACAGCGAGGCCGCGGAGAGCGTCGCCGAGCCCAGCAGCACCAGCAGGAACCCTCCGGCGCCCAGCGCGGTGTGCGTGACGAACGCCCCGAAGAGGGCCCCGGCGACACCGGTCGGCAGGACCAGGAGCGGGGCGGGCAGGCGGTGGGGCAGACGGCGTGCGGCGGCCCAAGCCAGGGCGAGGCCGAGAAGTGCGGCGCTGAGCGCTTCCAAGATCATGTCGGGGTCCCTCCCACATGGCCGGCCTGCCCCAAACGGTCACAGCCGACTTACCCCTGACCTGCGGAATGCAATCCTCCCCCTGTGGGTGAACTGTGCTCCGCCCGTGGAGGAGGCGGGAGCGGTCAGGAGGGCGGGAGCGGAAGCAGCCGGGGGAGCGCGAACGGGAAGAGGGGTGGGGCCCGGCGGTGACACACCGCCGGGCCCCACCCCTCTTCGTCCGTCGTCCCGCGTCCGGCGGCTACAGCGCGCCGAAGCCCACCTTGCGCGGGGCCGGCTCACCGATCTCGACGTAGGCGAGCCGGTCGGCCGGCACCAGGACCTTGCGGCCGTGTTCGTCCACGAGGCTCAGCAGCTGCGACTTGCCGGCCAGTGCCTCGCCCACCACGCGCTCGACTTCCTCGGCGCTCTGACCGCTCTCCAGAACGATCTCGCGGGGCGCGTGCTGCACGCCGATCTTGACCTCCACGGCTATGTCCCTCCGACGGTCAGTAAGTGCGCGATCTTCCGCGCCGTACCAGCACACATTAGCCCGGTGAGGGGACGTACACGCTGCGTCGGAGAACGCCAGGAGCGAACAGCCGACGGGAACAGAACCCGCACCCTGGTGGTCAGTGCTGCTCCGTGCCGTGCAGCGGGAAGCCGGCGATGCCCCGCCATGCCAGCGAGGTCAGCAGCTGGACCGCCTGGTCGCGGGGCACGCTGCGGTCGCTGTGCAGCCAGGAGCGCGCCACCACCTGGGCGAGACCGCCCAGGCCGGAGGCCAGCAGCATCGACTCCGCGCGCGAGAGGCCGGTGTCCTCGGCGATGACGTCGCAGATCGCCTCGGCGCACTCGTTCGTCACCTTGTCCACGCGCTCGCGTACGGCGGGCTCGTTGGTCAGGTCCGACTCGAAGACCAGGCGGAAGGCGCCGCCGTCGTCCTCGACGTAGGCGAAGTACGCGTCCATCGTCGCCCGGACGCGCTGCTTGTTGTCGGAGGTCGACGCGAGCGCGCTGCGCACGGACTGGATCAGCGCCTCGCAGTGCTGGTCCAGCAGGGCGAGGTAGAGGTCGAGCTTGCCGGGGAAGTGCTGGTAGAGCACCGGCTTGCTGACGCCGGCGCGCTCGGCGATGTCGTCCATGGCGGCCGCGTGGTAGCCCTGGGCCACGAACACTTCCTGTGCGGCGCCCAGCAGCTGGTTGCGTCGGGCTCGGCGGGGAAGGCGTGTGCCCCGCGGGCGTACCGCCTCTGTCTGCTCGATGGCTGTCACGCCGCCTCCCATAGTCGTCCTCGTGCGGTGTGCGCCGCGTCGACATCGTACTTTTCGGTAACCGTGGTGTGGGTGCTGCGGGCGCAGAATTTCACGGACCGGACGGTGGCGATAGCCGCACAACAGGTTTCAAAAGGGTCCAGGCCGGGCAAAGATCCGCCTCCCTTCCGGGCGGTGGAGCCGCTCCGCCGCCTCGCGGCGTGTCGCGTCCCCGCCGTTCAGCGGTAGTCGTCCTCGTCGTGCGAGACGACCCGGGCCTGCTCGGCCAGGTCGGCCTCGTTGGCGCGGTCCGGCTCGACGCCGGTCAGCGGTTCGTCGCGCTCCTGCCCGATGTCCGCCCGCTGCTCGGCGGCGTCGGCGTCGGGCGCCTCCACGTCGCGGTCCTCCGGATCCGGTGCCTGTGCCTCGTCGTCGAAGGTCTCGGGGTCGGTCGGGTCGACGGTCATGCTGGGCTCCCTTCCTACGGACGTCCCCGGGGTGCAGGGGTCACACGGCGGGTGCCCACTTCACGAGCCTAGGAGACACCCGATCCGGACGCCATGTGTCGCCGGCCCGGACCATGCGTCGCCGGTCCCGGTCCCGGGTGCTCGGTGCCGCCGGGTCCGGCCCCGGCCCAGGCGGCAGGCGTCGACGGCATCCGTACCCCGCCGCCGTGTCGGCGCAGCACCGCTTGTGACGGCGAACACATGAGCCAGTGCGTGATCGTCTCGTAACATTGCCGCATGCCTTCGACCGAGCCGCCGTCCGTGCCGCCCGCCAACGTGCTGCCGAAGGTCGCGGCCGTCAAGGTCGCGGACGGGGAGCGGCTCGGGTCGGTCCACCTCCCCGGCGTCACCCTGACGGTGCGGTCGAGACGGCCCGCCCGCGAGGGACTGCCGCCCGCCCTCTACGTCCACGGCCTCGGCGGCTCCTCGCAGAACTGGTCGGCGCTCATGCCGCTGCTGGACGGCGTCGTCGACAGCGAGGCCGTCGACCTGCCCGGCTTCGGGGACTCCCCGCCGCCGGACGACGGCGACTACTCGATCACCGGCCACGCGCGCGCGGTCGTCCGCTACCTCGACGCGTCCGGGCGCGGCCCGGTGCACCTGTTCGGCAACTCGCTCGGCGGCGCCGTCGTCACCCGCGTCGCCGCGGCACGGCCCGACCTGGTGCGGACACTGACCCTCGTGTCGCCCGCGCTGCCGGAGATCCGCGTGCAGCGCACCGCCGTCCCGACCGGGCTGCTGGCGCTGCCGGGGGTGGTGTCGCTGTTCAACCGGCTCACCCGGGACTGGACGGCCGAGCAGCGGGTCCGCGGCGTGACGGCGCTCTGCTACGGCGATCCCGGGCGAGTGAGCGAGGAGGGCTTCCGCAATGCCGTCGAGGAGATGGAGCGGCGACTGCAACTGCCGTACTTCTGGGACGCGATGGCGCGCTCGACGCGGGGAATCGTCAACGCGTACACGCTCGGCGGCCAGCACGCGCTGTGGCGACAGGCCGAGCGGGTTCTCGCACCCACGCTCCTGGTCTACGGTGGACGGGACCAACTCGTCGGCTACCGCATGGCCCAGCGGGCCGCCCGTGCCTTCCGTGACTCCCGGCTGCTGACCCTGCCGGACGCGGGACACGTGGCGATGATGGAGTATCCGGAGACCGTTGCCACGGCCTTCCGGGAACTCCTGGCGGACACGGTGGGCGCGGTGGCCGCCGCGGACACGGTGGGCACCGGGAAGCCGGCGGGTGGCGCGAGGACCGACGAGGCCGCGGACAGCGAGCCCGCCAACCAGACCACAGGAGGCTGAGGCGCGACGTGGGACGCCACAGCCGCCGCGGACCCGCCCCCAAGGCAGAGGCCGCGGACACCGCCGCAACACGCGAGAACCGGTCCGGGCCGCCCGACCCGCGCCGCACGAACGGACTGTCGCAGGAGCCGCAGGCGTCGTACCGGCCGCAGGTGGGCGACGGGACGCCCCGTGGGGCGGTGCGGGGCGAGGTTCCGGGCGCCCGCCAGGGGCACGAGGGCCTCGGCCCGGGGCGAGGCCCTGGCGCTCGCTTCCCGGACGGGACACCGGCCCACGGCTCCCCCCGGATGACGGACGGGACGCCCGCGCGGGGCGTGCCGAGGCTCCCCGACGGCACCCCGGCGCACGGTGTCCCCAGGTATCCCGACGGCACCCCGGCGCACGGCGTCCCCAGGTATCCCGACGGCACCCCGGCGCACGGTGTGCCGCGGGTCCGGGGCGGCCATCCCGAGCAGCGGGAAGCCGGCGGAGGCTGGGGCGAATTGGGCGGGCGGCCCGGCGCCGGGCCCGGTTCCGGTCAAGGCCGGGCCGGGAGCGGGACCGAGTACGGATCGGCGACGGGACCGCGCACCGGGGCCCCCGAGTCTCCCGCGTCCTTCGCACCGTCGTCGCCGTCCGGGCGGCCGCCCGCTCCCTTCCCGAGGCAGCGGCAGGCGCCCGCGGACGGGCCGCGGCAGGATTATCTGGACGCCTTCGGGGAGGACGAGGACGTCTTCGCGGTCCGCCCCCAGCGACGTGCTCCCGGCTCACCGCCGCCCGTCGGCCCGTACGCCTCCGTCACCGACTGGAGCGCCGTCGGCGGAGGTGGCGCCGGGGACGGCCCCGGGGACGGTGGCCTTCCTGCCGACGCGGGCGCGGACGCCGACGATCAGCCGCCCACGGGCGAACCCGCACCGGCCAAGGGCGCCAAGGGCCGGACCTTCACCGGTATCGCGGCGGCCGCCGTCACCACCGTGCTGGCCGTCGTCGTGGCCGGTCAGGTCGCCGACGGGGCGGACGGGGGCGGCGTGCGCGCACAGTCCGCCACCGACCAGGCCCGGGGCGCCCACGACCCGGCGTCCCGGAACGACCAACGCCCGACGCCCTCCGCGTCCGGGGCCGCGAAGCCGCTGACGTACGAGCAGAAGATGGGCAGGACCTATCCGCTCGGCGCCACCCTCAAGGCCTCGGGGAAGTTCGACGCGGTCCCGGGTATCGCCAAGGGGCCCGGGCGGGGACAGAAGTACACCTACCGCGTGGACGTCGAGCAGGGGCTCGGCCTCGACGGCGCACTCTTCGCCGAGGCGGTGCAGAAGACGCTCAACGACGACCGGAGCTGGGCCCACAACGGCGCCCGCAGTTTCGAGCGGATCGAGTCGGGACAGCCCGACTTCGTCATCACGCTGGCCAGCCCCGGCACCACCGCCGAGTGGTGCGCCAAGTCCGGCCTGGACACCACCGAGGACAACGTCTCCTGCGACTCGGCCGCCACCCAGCGCGTGATGATCAACGCCTACCGCTGGGCCCAGGGAGCCGCGCCGTACGGCAAGGCGATCCACGCGTACCGGCAGATGCTGATCAACCACGAGGTCGGTCACCGCATCGGCTACAACCACGTCTCCTGCGACAAGGACGGCGAACTCGCCCCGGTCATGCAGCAGCAGACGAAGTTCGTCGACCACGACGGAATCGACTGCCGCCCCAACCCCTGGGCGTACCCGAACAGCTGACCGCGCCGTGTGGACCGACGTGTCACATGTGGTGACCGCTTGATCTCTTAGCGCGACCGAACGCGTCTCGCACAGGAAAGTTACGACCGTTCACCCCTTTTGGTGGCGCGATGGACAACCGTCCATCGCGCCACCTCCTTGTCCGCATACGTTCGTCCCGCTGCGAGCCGCCGGGCCAACGGCGGCTCCCCAAACGGGAGATCGGGGGTGCGCGCGTGCGCATCGGACTGCTTACGGAGGGTGGCTATCCGTATGTGAGCGGTGAGGCCGGACTCTGGTGCGACCGGCTCGTGCGCGGCCTGGAGGAGCACGAGTTCGACGTCTACGCGCTCAGCCGGAGCGAGCGCGAGGAGGTCGCCGGCTGGGTCCCGCTGCCACCGCAGGTCGGCCGGGTGCGCACCGCCCCACTGTGGGAAACCGTGGACGACGGAATCGTCCACGGACGGCGCGCGCGCCGACGCTTCGCCGAGTGCTACGGCGAATTGGCCACGGCCCTGTGCACCGCGGAGCCCGGAAACCCTTCCGGGGTGCCGGAGGGGGAGCCGGGAGGGCAGTCGGCCCTTGAGGCGGACCGTTTCGCCAGTGCGCTGTACGGCCTCGCCGAGCTGGCCCGAGACGAAGGCGGACTGTGCGCCGCACTCCGCTCGGAGACCGCCGTACGCGCCCTGGAACGCGCCTGTCGCGCGCCCGGCGCCCACCGCTCCGCGCGTGAGGCACGCGTTCCCGATCTGCTGACCGTCGCCGCTCGCCTCGAACACGCCCTGCGCCCCCTGGCCCTCGACTGGTACGAGGACGACGACCTCGGCTCGGTGGACCTGTGCCACGCGACCTCCGGCGGTACGGCGGCCCTGCCCGGCCTGCTCGCCCGGCACTTCTGCGACGTGCCCCTGCTGGTGACCGAGTACGGCGTGCGGCTGCGGACGCACTACCTGACGGAACCCGATTCCTCACCCGCGATACGGTCGCTGCTCGCCGCCTTCCACGGTCGGCTGGCCGCCGAGACCTACCGGCGCGCGGCCGTGATCACCCCCGGCAACACGCACGCCCGCCGCTGGCAGGAGCGCTGTGGCGCCGACCGCGCCAAGCTGCGCACGGTCCACCCGGGCATGGACGCGGCCCCGTTCACGGAGGTGGCGGAGTCCCCGGAGTGCGCCGACCCGCAGACCCTCGTCTGGGTGGGCCGCGTCGAGCCGGCCAAGGACCTGGTCTCACTGCTGCACGCCTTCGCGGAGATCCGCAGGGCGGAGCCCGGCTCGCGGCTCAGGATCGTCGGCGCCCCCTCGGGCCCCGAGGGCGCCGCGTACCTGGCCCACTGCAAGGCGCTGGCCGCGCAGCTGTTCCCCGACGAGGCCGACGGTCCGCACGCCGTCGGTCGCAACCCGGTCTCCTTCGAGGAGACCGGCGGGCCCGGACTTCCCTCCCGCGCCGACGCGTACGCCTCGGGCGCCCTGGTGGTGCTCTCCAGCGTCGTCGAGGGCTTCCCGGCCGGGCTCGTCGAGGCGATGTTCTGCGGTCGCGCGACGGTGTCCACGGACGTCGGCGCGGTGGTGGAGGCCATCGGCGGCACGGGACTCGTCGTGCCCCCGCGCAATCCGCGGGCGCTCGCCGAGGCGTGCGTCGCGCTGTTGCGCGACCCGGAGCGCCGGGACCGGCTGGGTGCCGCGGCGCGCGCCCGCGCACTGGAGCTGTTCACCGTCGAGCAGAACATCGCGGCATTTCACGGCATTTACCTGGAGATCCTCTCGCGTACCCCGGCCCGCCGCGTCCTTCTCGACGATGCCGGTGAACCCCTGCCCTTCGGCGTCCCCGCCGAGGCCCACCTCCCCGGTCGCTGGAGCGACCCCACGGCCCGTGTCGTGGCCAGGGGCGGTCCCGGCACGGCCCGGAGCGGTCCCGGCTGGGCGACTGAGGGCGCCCCGGTCCGGGCGACCACGTCGGTTCCGGCGAGCGAGGGAGCGGCACGATGAGCGGCCTCGGCGAACTGGACCGGCCCGAGACTCCGCGCAGCCCGGGCGCCTGGGACGAACGCTCACGGGCGTCCCTGGACCACGGGGCCGACGGGGTCGACGGGGTCGACGGGGCGCAGGATGTGCGGCCGCGTGACGGCGCCGGTCGCGATGGCGCTGGTTGCGAAGGTGCCGGTCACGATGGCGTCGGTCGCGAAGGTGCCGGTCGGGCCGTCGGTGTCGCCGTCGGGGAGGCCCGCGACGGCAGGCGGTCGCCGTCCGCGTCCGCCGTACGCCGTTCCGCCGCGGACCCCGTGAAGGGGCTGCTGCACCGGCACCGCGAACTGTGCGAACGCGCCGTGGACCCACTGGAGATCGCGGCGGGCCTGGAAGCGCACGGTGTCACGGACCGGACCGCCGCACGCTTCCGTCACCGGGACGTGTTCTCCCTCGCGGAAGAGATGTACGCCCGTGTCCCGCGCGACCGCGACACCCATGCGTGTCCCGAGGAGGCACCGGCACCCCGGCCGCACGGTCCACGCCGTCCGCGCACCGCCGGAATCGTGCTCGCCCTGCTGCCCGGTGTGCTGTGCGCCGCCGCCGCGGCCGGACTGCGCCTGACCGAGGGCAGGCCGCGCCTGATCGTGGCCGTCGTCGGCATCCTCGCGGTGTCCCTGGCCCTGGGTGCGGCGCTGCGCCGCGGGCCGCTGAGCGCCGCCACCCGCACCACCAGCACCTGGACCTGCTGGCTCGTCGGCTACGCCCTCCTCGGCGACGGACTCCTGCAAACCGCTGTCAGCGGCGGCCCCGACGGTCTTCCCGACGGCACCGCCGACGGCCCGTGGCCCGTCACCGTCGCCCCCGTCCTGGCGCTCGCGCTGTCCTGCGCGCCAGCGGCCGGATGCGCCCACCTCTTCGCCGCGGGCGCCCGCGGCAAACTGACGTCCAGCCGGGGCCTGGCCGACTTCTCCGCCTCCGTACGCCCCCTGCTGCTCGGCGCGTTCACCTTGTACATGGGCACCCTCGCGGGTCTGCTCGCGCTGACCGGCGCCGTGCTCGGCGAGCCCGCCGGCCTTCCCCAGGGCCTCAGCCTGGGCGCCCTGCTGCTGCTCGCCCGGCTGCTCACCGTGCACGGCCACACCCACGCCCCCACCCTCGTCCTCACCGCCGCGGCCGCCGCGGAGGCAGCCGCCCTGGCCACGCTCTTCGCGGGCCGTCTCCCCGGCTTCGGTTTCCTGAGCGCCCCCGCGGAGACCCTGGTCGCCGCCTGCGGCCCGGCCGGTGTCCCGACGGCCGTCTGCGGCGTCGCCGCCCTGACCCTCCTGGTGCATGCCTGCCGCCGCCTGACCAGGGCATCGGCCCACGCTGCCACGGAGCGAACGCGGTGAGCGCGCGCACGAACAGCCCCTCATGCGCCCCCCACCACCACCCTCGCATCACCCTTGAAGGAGCCCCCAGATGACCACCTCCCGACCCGACGCCTCGGCACCGGGAGCCGCCCGATGAGAGTCCTGCTGATCGGAGCCAACGGCTACATCGGCCGCTTCGTCGCCGACCGCCTGCTCGCCGACCCGGCCGTCCAGCTCACCGCCCTCGGCCGTGGCGACGACGCCGACGTCCGCTTCGACCTCGCCACCGGAAGCCCCGGCGCCCTCACCCGCTTCCTCGACGCGGTCCATCCCGGAGTGGTCGTCAACTGCGCGGGGGCCACCCGGGGCGGCGCCCGCGAACTCACCCGTCACAACACCGTCGCCGTCGCCACCGTCTGCGAGGCCCTGCGCCGCAGCGGCTGCGGCGCCCGCCTGGTGCAGGTCGGCTGCAGCGCCGAGTACGGTCCCAGCCAGCCCGGCTCCTCGACCGCGGAGGACGCCGTGCCCCGCCCCGGCGGGCCCTACGGCGTCAGCAAGCTCGCCGCGACCGAACTCGTCCTCGGCTCCGGCCTGGACGCCGTGGTCCTGCGGGTCTTCTCGCCCGCGGGGCCCGGCACGCCCGCCGGGTCCCCGCTGGGCCGGCTCGCCGAGGCGATGCGCCGCGCGATGCAGTCCGGCGACGGCGAGCTGCGGCTCGGTGGCCTCGGGGCGCAGCGGGACTTCATCGACGTCCGCGACGTCGCCCGCGCGGTGCATGCCGCCTCGCTCTCCGCCGCCCAGGGCGTCATCAACATCGGCTCCGGCCGCGCCGTCCGCCTGCGCGACGCCGCCGCCACCCTCGCCCGGGTCGCCGGTTACGGCGGCGCCCTGCACGAACTCGACGGCCCCCCGGGCGCGCTGCGGCCCACCATCGGTCACCCCCGTACGGAGTCGGTCGGACACCGCGTCGACGCCCTCGGTCACCACCGGACCGACGCACTCGGCCATCACCGCCCGGACCCTCTCGGAAACCGCGGGGAGCGCGCCGACTCCGAGCACGCGGCGCCGGCCCCCCACCCGTACCCCGACGGCTGCGGCAGCTGGCAGCAGGCCGATGTGCGCACCGCACGCGACCGGCTCGGCTGGCGGCCCCGGATCGCCCTCGAAGAGTCCCTCGCCGACATCTGGATGGAGGCGGCATGCCGTATCTGACCAGTACCAAGGCGGGCACCGCGAGCACCGGTGTCCGCACCGGCCTCGGCGTCCCGGGGCTGGCCCACCCCCTCGTCGCCCCCGACGAGTGGGCCGGCCTCACCTGCCCCGGCACCCCGCTCCACTGGGTCGTCCTCAACATCGCCAACGGTCCCGGGGCGCAGCCCGACCCCCGGTGCCTGGAGGCCGCCGGCCGCCTGCGCAACGCGGGCGTCCGCGTCCTCGGCCATCTCGACGCCGCGTACGGAGCCCGCAGCCTCGGCGAGCAGATCTCCGACGCCCACCGGTACCTCGACTGGTACCAGGTCGACGGATTCCTCCTCGCCCACTGCCCGTCCGACCGGACCGCCCTCCCCGAGGTCCGCCGTACGGTCACCACACTGCGGACGATCCGTGACGATGCCCACATCGTCCTCGGCCACGGCACCCACCCCTGTCCCGGCTACGCCGAGAACGCCGACCAGCTCGTCACCTTCTCGGGCACCTGGGCCGACTACCGCTGGTCCCAGGCGGCCGAGTGGAGCGCCGACTATCCGCCCGAGCGCTTCTGCCACTTCGTGCACGGCCTGCCGCGCGGACACCTGGAGGAAGCGCTGCGCATCGCCCGGTGGCAGGGTGCCGCGACGATCTACTTCACCGACCGCACGGACCGCGACGGCCGGGCCGACCCCTGGGAGACGATGCCCGGCTACTGGGACGAAATCGTCTCGCGAGTCGGGACGGGTGTCTCGGAATGAAAAAGGCCGTGGCAGTGTTACCGGGAGAACAACCGTAATTACTGACCGACCAACGGAGTCCCCGTGTCGCTGCCACCCCTGGTCGAGCCGGCCGCCGAGCTCACCGTAGACGAGGTCCGCAGGTACTCCCGCCACCTGATCATCCCCGACGTGGGGATGGACGGGCAGAAGCGGCTGAAGAACGCCAAGGTGCTCGCCGTGGGCGCGGGCGGCCTCGGTTCGCCGACCCTGATGTACCTGGCGGCAGCCGGTGTCGGCACGCTCGGCATCGTGGAGTTCGACGAGGTCGACGAGTCGAACCTGCAGCGTCAGGTCATCCACAGCCAGGCCGACATCGGCCGTTCCAAGGCCGAGTCCGCCCGCGACACCATCAAGGGCATCAACCCGTACGTGGACGTGGTCCTTCACCAGGAGCGGCTCGAGGCCGACAACGTGATGGACATCTTCAGCCAGTACGACCTGATCGTCGACGGCACGGACAACTTCGCGACCCGCTACCTGGTCAACGACGCCTGCGTGCTGCTGAACAAGCCCTACGTCTGGGGCTCGATCTACCGCTTCGACGGCCAGGCCTCCGTCTTCTGGTCCGAGCACGGTCCCTGCTACCGCTGCCTCTACCCGGAGCCCCCGCCCCCCGGCATGGTCCCCTCCTGCGCCGAGGGCGGCGTGCTGGGCGTGCTGTGCGCGTCCATCGGCTCCATCCAGACCAACGAGGCCATCAAGCTCCTCGCGGGCATCGGCGAGCCGCTGGTCGGCCGCCTGATGATCTACGACGCCCTGGAGATGACCTACCGCCAGGTGAAGGTCCGCAAGGACCCGAACTGCGCGGTCTGCGGCGAGAACCCGACCGTCACCGAGCTCATCGACTACGAGGCCTTCTGCGGCGTCGTGTCCGAGGAGGCCCAGGCGGCCGCCGCCGACTCCACGATCACTCCCAAGCAGCTCAAGGAGTGGATCGACGACGGCGAGAACCTCGAGCTCATCGACGTCCGCGAGCCGAACGAGTTCGAGATCGTCTCCATCCCGGGCGCCCGGCTGATCCCGAAGAACGAGTTCCTCATGGGCTCGGCACTGGAGAGCCTGCCGCAGGACAAGAAGATCGTCTTGAACTGCAAGACGGGTGTCCGCAGTGCGGAAGTCCTCGCGGTCCTCAAGTCCGCCGGCTTCTCGGACGCCGTCCACGTCGGCGGCGGCGTGATCGGCTGGGTCAACCAGATCGAACCGGAGAAGCCCGTCTACTGACCGGCTCCCGGAACCGCTTCCCGGACGGCGGGGGTTTCGCGCACCGCAGGTGCCCGAAGCCCCCGCCGTCGTCATGAGCAGACCTTGCCGTCCTTCGGCACCGTCCCCTTCAACAGGTACGCGTCCACCGCGGAGTCGACGCAGTCGCTCCCGCTCCCGTACGCGCCGTGTCCCTCGCCCTTCCAGGTCAGCACCACGCCGACGTCCTTGCCCAGCTCGTCCGCCATCCTGCGGGCGCCCTCGTAGGGCGTGGCCGGGTCGCCCGTGTTGCCGACCACCAGGATCGGGGCCGCGCCGGGTGCGCTCACCTCCGGCGTCTCGTGCTGGCCGGCCGCCGGCCAGTCGTGGCACCATCCGGCGGTGTCCCAGCCGAGGAAGGCGCCGAAGACGGGCGAGACCCTCTCGAACCTCGGCAGCAGCTTCTTGGTCTCCTCCACGGTCGGCCGCTGCTTGTCGTCCAGGCACGATATGACCCTCTGCGAGTGGGTCGTCGTGCCGTAGCGCCCCGAGGGGTCACGCTCGTTGTAGCCGTCGGCGAGCGCCAGCAACTCCGATCCGTCTCCCTCCTCGGCGGCTTTCAGCGCACTGGTCAGGGCCGGCCAGCCGCTCTCGCTGTACAGCGGCAGCACGATCCCGGTGAGCGCGAGCGTCTGCGTGAGCTTCCGCCCCGGCGAAGAGGTCGGCAGCGGTTCCGCGTCCAGGCGCTCCAGCAGGTCGGCGATCTTCCGGGCCCCCTGAACGGGCTCCTGCCCGGTCGACTCCAGGTAGTCGTCCAGTGCCCGCTGGAAGCCCCTGGCCTGGTTCTCGGCGTGGCCCATCGTGTCGGCGCCCGGGTCCACCACGGCGTCGAGGATCACGCGCCCGACGTGCTCGGGGAAGAGGTGGGCGTAGACGCCACCGAGTTCGGTGCCGTAGGAGATGCCGAAGTAGTGCATCTTCTCGTCGCCCAGCACATGCCGCATCAGGTCCATGTCGCGGGCGGTGTCCGTGGTCGAGACGTGCTCCATGAGCTTGCCGGCGGCCTGCTCGCAGCCCTTGCCGAAGTCCGCGGCGTCCTTCAGGTAGGCCTGCTCCTCGGCCGGGGTGTCCGGCGTGGAGTCCACCGACTCGGCGGCCTCGATCGCCTCGTCGGTGCGGCAGCGGACGCCCTCGCTGGCGGCCACCCCGCGCGGGTCCCAGCTCACCAGGTCGTACCGCTCGTGCAGGGAGGAGACGGTGTCGGCGTAGGACGGCATCATGGAGACGCCGGAACCACCGGGGCCGCCGAAGTTGAACAACAGGGAGCCGATGCGGTCGTCCCCGCTCGCCCTGGACCGGATCAGCGCGAGATCGATCGTCTCGCCGTCCGGGTCGGACCAGTCCAGCGGTGCCTTGAGCGTGGCGCACCGCCAGTCTCCGTCCGGAGCCGGGGCGTCGTCGGTGCCCTTGCACCGGGCCCAGTCCAGCGTCTGGGACGCCAGCGCTTCCGGCACTCCGGACGGGGCCGCCGCCGAAGGTGCCGCGCTGCTCCTGCCCCCGTCGTCCTTGTCCTCGTCGGACGAGCCGCCGCTGCAGCCCGCCGTCAGCAGCGCGGCGGCGGCCGTCAGAGCCGTCCACCGGACGAGACGCGCCATGTCCTCTCCCCCCTGGCAAGCCGTCCGCGCCGTGCGGCGGATGGCGTTCCTGCCATGGTAGGTGGATCAGGCAGCACCCGCCGACGCCTGTGGATAACGCTCTGACCTGCCCCTTCGCCCGACCTGTGGAGCCGGCCGCGGTCAGGAGCACACCGTTTTGGCCGCCGGTGGCCTGCCGTCGAGCAGATAGCCGTGCACCGCGTCCTGCACGCACCGGTTCTTGCTGTCGTAGGCGCCGTGTCCCTGGCCCTTGTAGGTCAGTTCCACTCCGACGCCCTTGCCGAGGGCGTCCACCATCCTCCCGGCGCCCTCGTACGGCGTCGCGGGATCGCCGGTGTTGCCGATCACCAGGATCGGCGCCGCGCCCGGGGCGCTGACGTCCGGATGGGCGGCGGCTCCGGCGACCGGCCAGTCGGTGCAGCTGAGCATGGACCAGCCGAGGTAGTCGCCGAACACCGGGGAGGCGTCCCGGAACTCGGGCAGCTTGCCCTGCACGTACGCGGAGTCGTACCGGGGTTTGTCGTCGGCGCAGTTGATGGCGACGTTCGCCGCGGTGATGTTGCTGTACTCGCCGTCCTCGTTGCGGCCGTTCAAGGAGTCCGACAGCACCATGAGGAGCCGCCCGTCCCCGTTGTACGCCTGCTCCAGGCCCTCGGTGAGGTACTCCCAGAAGTCCTTCGAGTACAGCGCCTGGGCGATGCCGCCGGTCGCGGCGGTCTCGGTGAGTTCGCGGGGGAAGACCCCGGGGATCGGTTTGCGGTCGAGGTCCTTCAGCAGCCGGGCGATGCGCGCCTTGACGTCCTCGGCCGTGTCCCCGATGGGACAGTCCTCGGCCTTCGACACACAGTCCTCGGCGAAGTTGTCGAGTGCCAGCTGGAACCCCTCGGCCTGACCGAGCGAGCTCTGTTCCGCGTTCTGCGTCGGGTCGACGACGGCGTCGAACACGGCCCGGCCCACGTGCTCGGGGAAGAGGTGGGCGTAGACGCCGCCGAGTTCGGTGCCGTAGGAGATGCCGAAGTAGTACAGCTTCGCGTCGCCGAGGACCTGGCGCATCAGGTCCATGTCGCGGGCGGCGTCGGTCGTGCGCACATGCGGAAGGATCTTCTTCGAGTGCTTCTCGCAGGCCCCGTTGAACTTCTCCGTGTTGTCCACCAGCGCGGTGCGCTCGGCCTGGTCGTCGGGGGTGGCGTCCTGCTGGAAATAGGTGTCCAGCTGCTTGTCGTCCAGGCACTGGACGGGGTCGCTGCGGCCGACGCCGCGCGGATCGAAGCTGACCAGGTCGTAGCGGGTGCGCAGCTTCGCGTAGTCCTGGCCGAACGCGGGCAGGGTGGTGACACCGGACCCGCCGGGCCCGCCGAAGTTGAAGACGAGCGAGCCGATCCGCCGGTCCGCCGCGCCGTCGGCCTCGGCGCGGATCAGCGCGAGGCCGATCGTGTCGCCCTCGGGGTCGTCCCAGTCGAGTGGGGCCTTCATGGTGGCGCACTGCCACTCGTCGCCGCCCGGCAGCGGCGAGGGGGCCGCGCCGCCGCCCTCGGCCTCGGACGGTGCCGGGCAGTCCTTCCAGTCCAGATGCTGGCCCGTCAGGTCCTCGTCGTCCTCCTGCGACCCGCCGCCGCAGCCCGCCAGCAGAACGGACAGCACGAGTGCGGTGGCGGTCAGGGTGGCGGCGCGCAGCCGGGAGGCATTCGGCATGCGTCCATCGTGCGGTCGCGCGGGAGCACATGCTCGGGGCCAGGGCCGTACGGGGTACGGAGCACCCTTCCCGTGTCCGGTTACAGGGCCTCTTTGCGCGTGAGGTGGTTGAAGACCAGCCAGCCCGGCAGCACCGGCAACCACAGGGTGAGCAGCCGGTAGAGCAGCACCGCGGGCGCGGCCACCTCCTTGGGGAGGCCGACGGCGATCAGACCGACCGTCAGCGTCGCCTCCACCGCGCCCACACCGCCCGGCGTCGGCGCGGCGGACCCCAGGGCGTTGCCCGCGAGGAAGACGACCGCGACGCTCGCCAGACTGATCGACGAGGAGTCGTCGCCGAAGGCGCGGATCGAGGCGTCCAGGCACATCACGAAACAGGCCGTGAGCAGCAGCATGCCGCCGATGCCGGTGATCAGCTTCTGCGGCCGCTGCAGCACGTCCAGCATGCGCGGCACGACCCCGGCGAAGAGCGACCGCACGCGCGTGA
Organism: Streptomyces sp. NPDC042336; assembly: GCF_055581985.1. NCBI lineage: Bacteria > Bacillati > Actinomycetota > Actinomycetes > Kitasatosporales > Streptomycetaceae > Streptomyces > Streptomyces sp. NPDC042336. The sequence goes on from NZ_JBVJEA010000009.1 coordinate 83,825, forward strand.
CGACGAATTTGCGCAGGAACGGCACCGACGTCACCACGAGCACCAGGACCGCCACGGTCAGCAGACCGGCGATGACCGTCCTGGACGGCGACAGCGACGGCGTCTTCTCGGTCCCGGTCAGATAGCCGAAGGAGAGCAGCATCAGGATGTGGCAGCCGAGCCCGAACAGCTGGGACGCGCCGACACTCGCCACCGCGAGCCCGGGGCGCACGCCCGCGCGTTGCAGGAAGCGGGTGTTCAGGGCGACGCCGCCGACCGCGGCGGGCGCGACGATCTTCACGAACGACCCGGCGACCTGCGCGGCCACGGTCCGCAGGAACGGCACTCTCTCGGGCACGAACCCCAGCAGCGACATCGCCGCCGCGACGTAGCTCGCCGCCGAGAACAGCACGGCCGCCGCCACCCAGCCCCACTGGGCGTTCGAGATCAGGGGGCCGAACTCGATGTGGGTGAGCTGCGTCAGCAGGAAGTAGGCGCCGATCGCACCGGCGATGAAGCTGATCAGCGTGCGCGGCCGCACCCGCTCCAGCCGGGCCGGCTCGACGGGGGCCTGCGGCCTGATGCGCAGCACCGCGTGGCGGATCTGGGTGAGCAGGTCCTCCTCGCGCGCCTCCTCGATGGCCTCGTCCACGGCCCGCTTCTCGGCCCGCTGCTCGGCACGTACGGCCTTCTTGTCCGGTTTGTCGGTCTGGGTGGCCTTGTCGGTCTGCTGCGACGTGTGACTCGTGGCGTCGTGTCCGGCCGCCTCCGCGCGGGCCAGCTTGGCCTGCCGGGACGACTCCAGCACCGCCTCGCGCTCGCGCTGGGCCCGTTCCCGCGCCAGTCTGCGCAGGGTCGCGCGCGTGGAGCGGCTGAGCGCGATGGGCTGAAGCATGGGCAGGCAGTCCGCCACCGTGTCGGGGCCGAGGACACCCACCGCCGACGCGACCGCGCGTTCGGCGCCGACCCGCAGGCCGAGCGTCACCAGGAGCTGGGAGATGTCCATGCGCAGCAGCAGGTCGCCGGCGGCGATCTCGCCGATGCGCAGGTCGGTGATGATCACCGTGCCGGAACGATCCACCAGGATCGCGTCGCCCACCAGCCTGCGGTGCGCGATGCGCCGGGACTGCAGCGCCCGCACCTGCTCCCAGGTCTCGCGCAGCAGGTCGTCGGTGATCTCCTCGTCCGCCAGTGAGTCCAGGGAGCGCCCGCCGGTGTGCTCGTAGACGAGCATCACGGCGTCGGGACCCAGCTCGGACGTCGCGATCAGCTTGGGGGCGTTGGCACCGGCCGCGATGGCCGCGTAGGCGAGCAGAGCCTCCTGCTCCAGTGCCTGGCGCAGGGAGGGAAGGCTGCTGCGGGTGGCGAAGCCGCGCAGCGTCAGGTTGCGCCACGCGCGGTAGAAGAAGCCCTGCGCCTGCTGCTCGCGGTCCACCACCGTCACGTCGAGCGGCCGGCCGTCCTCCAGGGTGACGAAGTAGCGGCGGCCGCGGTCGCCGGTCTCGACGCTGTCGGACGGAGCTTCCTGCCGGGCGGCGGTCACCGGCCGGAAGCCGACGTGCCGCAGGCCCGCCATCAGAGTCCGGCCGGTGGGGCGCACGTTGGGGGAGCCGACGGCGTACAGGGTGCCGTAGGCGACGGTCCAGCCGATGAGGACGGTCAGGATGATCGAGAACGGCGTCGTGTAACCGGTGACGAGCATCGAGAAGGCGTCGAGGAGCAGCACGATCCACAGCACCGCGCGCCAGCGGGGTCTGCGGGACATGCCGACGGCCGTCATGTACGCGATGACCGGGGCGAGGTAGCCGTGCACGGGGTCGGTCAGCGCGTGGATGTCACCTGGAGACGGCTGGGTGAGGGCCTCCTGGATGGAGCCGGGGGCGGCCTTGGCGACCCACAGGTCGGTGGCGAGGGTCACTCCGTGCGCCAGGACGGCCGCCAGTACGCCGTCGGCGATCCGCAGCCCGTCCCGTTTGATTAGCCTCTCGATCGCGAACGCGACGGGCACCAGGAGGATCGCGATGCTGGAGGCCAGTCCCGCGATCTTGATGAGCAGGTCGGGAGCCTGACCGGTGCCCTTGTTGATGTCCTGTTCGAGGCCCGACGTGGTGCCGTGCGCGAAGGCGGCGATGGCCAGCAGTACGGCGACGGCGAGTACGCCCACCAGGAGGCGCACCAGGTCGGAGGGGCGGTGCACGCGCGCGGGGAGCAGCGGTTCGTCGCCCTCGACCTCGTCGATGTGCGCCACGTCGTCGGGGTCGGCGGCCGTCGCCGACGGGCCCTCGGCCGCCCGCTCGCCGGTCTCCTGGTCGTCCGCGTCCGCGGTGTCCGCGCGCGAGGAAGCGTCAGAGGTGCCCTCGGCGTCCTCGGGGTGCACACCCTGCTGCTTCATCGCCTCTTCTTGCTCTCGTATCACTGGTCACCGCCCGCACGATGGTGGCATGCCGCGTCGGACTCGGCAGGCATCAGGGTGCCCGTGCGGGCCGCACAGTCTGCCCGAAGCGCCGCTCGTGGGCGAGGGACGCGGGCCTTCGGGAGGGCGTCGCGTTGTCGGCGGGGTGCGGCAGGATGGGGCGGATGAGCGAGCAGAGCCTTCCGGACGGCGACCGTCCGGAGAACGCGGACGCGCTGCCCGAGTACGCCGAGCGGGTCCTCGACGTGACCGAAGTGATCCCGCCGGGCCGCGTCATGACGTACGGGGACGTGGCCGAGTACCTGGAGGAGGGGGGTCCCCGCCAGGTCGGCCGGGTGATGTCCCTCTACGGGGGAGGCGTCCCCTGGTGGCGTGTCGTCCGCGCGGACGGGGTCCTGCTCGCGGGGCACGAGCTGGAGGCGCTCGACCGCTACCGGGAGGAGGGCACTCCTCTGAAGGAGGCGAGCAGAGCCGCAGAGGGCCACCTGCCGCGCCTCGACCTGAAGCGGGCGCGGTGGGACGGCGGTGGACGCTCGCAGGAGCACGGCGGACGCGCACAGGGTCACACCTGACAGCTTCCGCCATCCGACCGGCCGATGTGTGACCTGTGATCCGTACGAGGTAAACCGGGCGCTTCGGGCATGTCCGTGGCATGACGTACGTTCGTGGGGCAGGGGGCGTACGCGCCAGGAGTGACCCGGGGGAAGAAGGGGAAGCACTGCTTCCGCCTCTTCCGTCGGCGTAGCGTCGGCCGCACGCGTCCCCCTCATCCCGCGGTCACCGCCCCACCCTCGGCGCGGACGGCCCACCAGCACACCCACCAGGACCGGCGAACCACGTGAGCTCCTCTTCCTCCACCGGACACCCGTCGCACCCCCAGGTGCGACGGGGGAGCCGTGGCGCTTACCGACTGGTGCGTACCCCGCCGGCACGCGTGGACCCCCCTCGTCTGGACGCCGCACAGCGCGCCGTGGTTGACCACCGGACCGGACCGCTGCTCGTGCTGGCGGGGCCGGGCACCGGCAAGACCACCACCCTGGTCGAGTCGGTGGCGGACCGGATCGCCAGGGGCGGCGACCCCGAGCGCATCCTGGTGCTGACCTTCAGCCGCAAGGCTGCCGTCGAACTGCGCGACCGGATGGCGCTGCGCATGGGCGCCGCACGGGCCCCCAGGGCGACGACCTTTCACTCCTTCGGTTACGCCCTGGTCCGTGCCCACCAGGACAGCGACCTGTTCGTGGAGCCCCTGCGGCTGCTGTCCGGCCCGGAGCAGGACGTGACGGTGCGCGAACTGCTCGCGGGCCAGGTGGACCTGGAGCGGCTCGGGCTGGCCCATGTGCGCTGGCCCGACGAACTGCGGGCCTGCCTGACCACACGCGGCTTCGCCGACGAGGTCCGCGCGGTGCTCGCCCGCAGTCGCGAACTGGGACTCGGCCCGGACGCGCTCGGCGCCTTCGCCCGGCGCATCGGCCGCCCCGACTGGCGCGCCGCCGCCCTCTTCCTCGCCGAGTACCTCGACGTGCTCGACCTCCAGGGCGTGCTCGACTACGCGGAACTGGTCCACCGCGCGGTGCTCCTCGCCCGCCGCCCCGAGGTCGCCGCGCGCCTGACCGCCCAGTACGACGCGGTGTACGTCGACGAGTATCAGGACACCGACCCGGCCCAGGTACGGCTGCTGCACGCCCTGGCGGACGGCGGGCGCACCCTCGTAGCCTTCGGCGACCCCGACCAGTCGATCTACGCCTTCCGGGGCGCGGACGTGAACGGCATCCTGGACTTCCCGACCGCCTTCCCGCGCGCGGACGGCCGTCCGGCGCCGGTCGAGGTGCTGCGTACCTCGCGCCGGTCCGGCGCCGACCTGCTGGCCGCCACCCGGCTGCTGACCCGACGCATGCCGCTGACCCGCCTCCCCGCCGACAAGGTCCGCGCCCACCGCGAGCTGACCCCGGCGCGGGACGGCGGGCGGGTCGAGGTGTACACGTACCCGACCTCCGGCACCGAACTGGACAACATCGCCGACATCCTGCGCCGGGCGCACCTGGAGGAGGGTGTCCCGTGGAGCGACATGGCCGTCCTGGTGCGCGCCGGTTCGCGCGCCATCCCCACGCTCCGCCGTGTCCTCACCGCGTCCGGCGTCCCCCTGGACATCGACGGCGACGACCTCCCCCTGCGCCACGAGCCCGCGGTGGCGCCGCTGCTGACGGCGCTGCGAGCCGTGGCGGAGGCGGAGACGCGGGCAGGGGAGCGGCCCGGGACCGACGCGGCCGAGCGGGCCGTACCCGAGGCGGCGTCCGCGGACGTATCCGACCTGGACCCCGAGCCTGTGGCCGACGCCGACGCCGACGCCGACGCCGACGCCGACGCCGACGCCGACGCCGACGCCGACGCCGACGCCGACGCCGACGCCGACGCCGACCCCGACGCGGAGCCGGCGCGCGGTGAAGGCGCGCACGGCGCGGACGATCCGTGCTGGCTGCCCACCGAGACCGCCCTCGCCCTGCTCACCTCCCCCCTCGCCGGGATGGACGCCGCGGACCTGCGCCGCCTCGGCCGTGCCCTGCGCGACGAGCAGCGCGCCGCCGGCAACCCGCTGCCGCCGCCCTCGGACGAACTGCTCGCGCGGGCGCTGGCCGAGCCCGAGCGGCTCGCCGTGCACGACCCCGCGTACGCGCGCGGCGCCCAGCGGCTCGGCGCGCTGCTGCGCACGGCACGTGAGCGCCTGGCGGGAGGCGGCAGCGCCGAGGAGGCGCTGTGGGACCTGTGGGACGGCACCCCGTGGCCCACCCGCCTGGAACGCTCCGCCCGGCGCGGCGGTGCGGCCGGGCGCAACGCCGACCGCGACCTGGACGCCGTGTGCGCGCTGTTCGCGACGGCCGCCCGCGCGGAGGAGCGCACCGGTGGCCGGGGCGCCCTGAACTTCCTCGAGGAGATCGACGCCGAGGACATCGCGGCCGACACCCTCGCGCGGCGTGCCGTACGCCCCGACGCCGTTCGCCTGATGACCGCCCACCGCTCCAAGGGGCTGGAGTGGCGGCTGGTCGTCGTCGCCGGTGTCCAGGAGGGCCTGTGGCCGGACCTGCGCCGTCGCGGCTCCCTCCTGGAGGCCGACCGGATCGGCCGCGACGGACTCGCCGAACCCCTCACCCCCGGGGCGCTGCTCGCCGAGGAGCGCCGCCTGTTCTACGTGGCCGCTACGCGCGCGCGTGAGCGACTCGTCGTGACCGCGGTGAAGGCACCGGCCGACGACGGGGACCAGCCCTCCCGGTTCCTGACCGAACTCGGCGTCGAACCCGCCGACGTCACCGGCCGTCCGCGCCGCCCGCTGGCCGTCGCGGCGCTCGTCGCGGAACTGCGGGCCACCACCGTCGACCCCCGCGTCTCCGCGCCCCTGAGGGAGGCCGCCGCACGCCGTCTGTCCCGCCTCGCCGCGCTCACCGACGAGGACGGCCGCCCCCTGGTGCCGTCAGCCCATCCCTACCGCTGGTGGGGCATGTGGGACCCGACCGAGAGCAAGGTGCCCCTGCGCGACCGCGACCAGCCCGTCACCCTCTCCGGAAGCGCCCTGGACCAGTTGGCCAACACCTGCGCCCTGCAGTGGTTCCTCGGCCGCGAGGTGAAGGCCGACGCGCCCGCGACCACCGCCCAGGGCTTCGGCAACGTGGTGCACGTACTCGCCGACGAGGTGGCCTCCGGACACACCCCGGCCGACCTCGCCGTCCTCATGGAGCGCCTGGACTCCGTCTGGAACGCGCTCGCCTTCGACGCGCCGTGGAAGTCGGCCCAGGAGAAGGCCAACGCGCGCGTGGCGCTCGAACGCTTCCTGAAATGGCACGTCATGGACCGTGCCGGGCGCACCCCGGTGGCGAGCGAGCACGACTTCGACGTGACCCTGGAGGCGGGCGACTACGAGGTGCGCATCAAGGGCCAGATGGACCGCGTGGAGGCCGATGGCGACGGTCGCGCCTACGTCGTCGACTTCAAGACCGGCAAACAGGCGCCCACGTCCTCGGAGGTGGCCCGCCACCCCCAGCTCGCCGTGTACCAGCTCGCCGTCCGCGAGGGCGCTGTCGACGAGGCCTTCGACGGCGTACGCCCCGAACCGGGCGGCGCCGAACTCGTCCACCTGCGCCAGGGCGCGCCCCAGCGGGACGGCGGCGAGACCCTGCCCAAGGTGCAGACACAGGAGTCCCAGCAGGGGCCGGAGGGCGAGTGGGTCGGCGACCTGCTGGCCACGGCCGCGGGCAAGGTCCTCGACGAACGGTTCACCCCCACCACGGGCCAGCACTGCACCCACTGCGCCTTCCGCGCGTCGTGCAGCGCGCGGCCCGAGGGGCGACAAGTCGTGGAGTGAGCGACGGGAGCCGGGGACCGGAGCATGGGACCGGCCCGGGGCCGCCGCAGCCGAGCGGCCGGTGTGACACGTCGCACCACACGGGCTGACCTGCGCTTCCTTCGACCCGGGAGGACATCCGGCACCCGCTGTCAGTGCGCGCCGCTAGCCTCTGAGACGTGCCCGCCCACATCACCGATCCCGAGCAGCTCAAGGAGCTCCTCGGCATCCCCTTCACCCCGGAGCAGACGGCCTGTATCGTCGCGCCGCCCGCACCGCAGGTGATCGTGGCCGGAGCCGGGTCGGGCAAGACCACGGTGATGGCGGCCCGCGTGGTGTGGCTGGTGGGCACCGGCCAGGTCGCCCCGGAACAGGTCCTGGGCCTCACCTTCACCAACAAGGCGGCCGGCGAACTCGCCGAACGCGTCCGCAAGGCCCTGATCAGAGCGGGCGTGACCGACCCCGACGTGATCGACCCGGACCACCCGCCGGGCGAGCCGGCGATCTCGACGTACCACGCCTTCGCCGGCCGCCTCCTGACCGACCACGGCCTGCGCCTCGGGCTGGAACCGACGTCCCGTCTGCTCGCCGACGCCACCCGCTACCAGCTCGCCGCGCGGGTCCTGCGCGAGGCCCCCGGGCCCTATCCGGCGCTCACCCGGTCCTTCGCCGACCTGGTCAGCGACCTCCTCGCGCTCGACGCCGAACTCGCCGAGCACCTCGTACGCCCCGAAGAGCTGCGCACCTGGGACGCCGGCCTCCTGGACACCCTGGAGGGCGTCCGGCTCAGCAACGCCGAGCTGCGCAAGGTCCCCGAGGCCGCCGCCGCCCGCCGTGAACTGGCCGACCTGGTCATCCGCTACCGGGCCGCCAAACGCGAGCGGGACCTGCTCGACTTCGGCGACCAGATCGCCCTGTCCGCCCAGCTCGCCGGAGTCCCCGAGGTGGGCCGCGTGCTGCGCGACGAGTACCGGGTCGTACTGCTCGACGAGTACCAGGACACCTCCGTGGCCCAGCGCATCCTCCTGGCGGGCCTGTTCGGCGGCGGCACCGGCCATCCCGTGACCGCCGTGGGCGATCCCTGTCAGGCGATCTACGGCTGGCGCGGCGCCTCCGTCGCCAACCTCGACGACTTCCCCGAGCACTTCGCCCACGCGGACGGACGGCCCGCGGCCCGTCAGGCGCTCAGCGAGAACCGCCGCAGCGGCGGCCGGCTCCTCGACCTCGCCAACGGCCTCGCCGAGCCGCTGCGCGCCATGCACGCGGGCGTGGAGGCCCTGCGGCCCGCACCGGGCGCCGAGCGCGACGGCATGGTCCGCTGCGCCCTGCTGCGCACCCACGCCGAGGAGATCGACTGGATCGCCGACTCCGTCGCCCACCTCGTGCGCACCGGCACGGCACCCGCTGAGATCGCCGTCCTGTGCCGCACGGCGAGCGACTTCGCCGAGATCCAGAGCGCGCTGGTGGCCCGCGACGTCCCCGTCGAGGTCGTCGGCCTCTCGGGGCTGCTGCACCTTCCCGAGGTCGCCGACCTGGTCGCCGTCTGCGAGGTCCTCCAGGACCCGGGCGCCAACGCCTCCCTGGTCCGGCTGCTCTCCGGACCGCGCTGGCGCATCGGCCCGCGCGACCTGGCCCTCCTGGGCCGCCGCGCCCGGCTGCTGGTGAGCCACGCGCGCGTGGAGGGCGACGACGATCCCGACCGGAGGCTCGCCGAGGCCGTCGAGGGAGTCGACCCGTCCGAGGTGATATCGCTGGCGGACGCCCTGGACACCTTCCTGGAGACGCCGCTGGACGGCACCGGGGACGACGACGGGCTGCCCTTCTCGCCGGACGCGCGCGTCCGCTTCGCCCGGCTGGCCACCGAACTGCGCGAACTGCGCCGGGCCCTGTCCGACCCGCTCATGGACGTCCTGTACCGCGTCCTCGCCGTCACCGGCCTGGAGGTCGAGCTGTCGGCGTCCCCGCACGCCCTGGCGGCGCGCCGTCGCGAGACCCTGTCCAACTTCCTCGACGTCGCCGCGTCCTTCGCGGCGAGCGACGGCGAGGCCACCCTGCTCGCCTTCCTCGGTTTCCTGCGCACCGCCGCGCAGTACGAGAAGGGCCTGGACAACGCGCTGCCCGGCGGCGAGAACACCGTCAAGGTGCTCACCGCGCACAAGTCCAAGGGCCTCGAGTGGGACGTCGTCGCCGTGCCCGGCCTCGTCACCGGCACCTTCCCCAGTGGCCAGGGCCGCGAGAAGTGGACCGCCCAGGGCAAGGTGCTGCCGCACGGCCTGCGCGGCGACGCCGAGACCCTGCCCGACGTCGCCTCCTGGGACTCCCGCGGTCTGAAGGCCTTCCACGAGGCCATGAAGGACCACCAGCACACCGAGGAGCTCCGCCTCGGCTACGTCACCTTCACCCGCCCCCGCTCCCTGCTCCTCGGCTCCGGCCACTGGTGGGGGCCCAGCCAGAAGAAGCGCCGCGGCCCCTCGGACTTCCTCACCGCCCTGTACGAGCACTGCGCCGCCGGACACGGCGAGATCGAGGCCTGGGCGGACGAACCCGCCGAGGACGAGGAGAACCCGGCCCTGCACCGGGCGACCGTCGACGAGGTCTGGCCCCTGCCCCTGGACGACGAGGCACTCGCCCGGCGCCGGGCCGCAGCCGAGACGGTCCTCGCCCACCTGGACGCCCTCGCCTCCGGGGAAGGCGGCCTCCCCTCCGACCCCGACCCCGACCCCGACACCTACGCCGACCCGGACTGGCCACCGCCCCCGGAGGACGACGGGGCACTCGCGGAGGAAGCGGACCCCGACCGGGCGGGGGACCCCGCCGACTGGGACACCTGGACCACGGACCGCCCCGTCACCCCGCAGCTGAGCCCCACGGTCCCGCACCAGGCGGCGCCCCCCGAACAGCCGCCGGGCGCCGCACCCGCACCCGCCTTCCCCGCACACGTCCCCGCTCGCCTCACGCCGGAGGAGGCCCGCACCGTCGCCTCCTGGGACCGCGACCTCGACGCGCTCACCGGCGAGCTCCTGCGCGCCCGCGAGAGCGTCACCGAAGTGCACCTTCCGGCGTCGCTGACCGCCTCCCAGCTGCTGAGCCTGGCCGCCGACCCGGACGGCTTCGCCCAGGAGCTGGCCCGCCCCATGCCCCGCCCCCCGCAGCCCGCCGCCCGTCGCGGCACCCGCTTCCACGCCTGGGTCGAGGCCCGGTTCGAACCTCTGACGCTCCCCCTGCTGGAACCGGAGGAGCTGCCCGGCGGCGACGCCGAGATCGCCGACGAACAGGACCTGGAGTTCCTCAAGGACGCCTTCGAGCGCACCGAGTACGCCCGCCGCACGCCCTTCCGCGTCGAGGCGCCCTTCCAGCTCTCGCTCGCCGGCCGGGTCGTCCGCGGCCGCATCGACGCCGTCTACAAGCAGGGCGACGGGGACACCGCGACGTACGAGATCGTCGACTGGAAGACGAACCGCGCCGCCACCGCCGACCCGCTCCAGCTCGCGCTCTACCGCATCGCCTGGGCCGAGCAGCAGCACGTGCCGCCCGCCTCGGTGACGGCGGCCTTCCTGTACGTGCGCACCGGCGAGGTCGTACGGCCAAAGGGGCTGCCGGACCGGGCGGCGCTGGAGAAGCTCCTGCTGGCCGAGCCGGTCGGTGACGAACCGCACGATCGGGGTGTCCGCGCGGGCCGATAGGCTCGTAAGCATGAGCCACCCCGTTGACAATGCTGTCAGCGCTGTCCGCACGTACATCGAACAGCACCGCGCCGCCTTCCTCGACGACCTCGTCGACTGGCTGCGCATCCCGTCCGTGTCGGCCCAGCCCGATCACGCGTCCGATGTGCGCCGCAGCGCCGACTGGCTCGCCGCCAAACTGAAGGAGACCGGCTTCCCGACCGCCGAGGTCTGGCCCACCCCCGGCGCCCCCGCGGTCTTCGCCGAGTGGCCCTCCGGGGACCCGCAGGCGCCGACGGTCCTCGTCTACGGCCACCACGACGTACAGCCCGCCGCCCGCGAGGACGGCTGGCACAGCGACCCCTTCGACCCCGTCGTCCGCGAGAACCGTCTCTACGCGCGCGGGGCGGCCGACGACAAGGGGCAGGTGTTCTTCCACACACTCGGTGTCCGCGCCCATCTCGCCGCCACCGGCCGCACCGCCCCCGCGGTCAACCTCAAGCTGCTGATCGAGGGCGAGGAGGAGTCCGGCTCCCCGCACTTCCGGGCCCTCGTCGAGGAGCGCGCCGAGCGGCTCACCGCCGACGCGGTGGTCGTCTCCGACACCGGCATGTGGTCCGAGGACACCCCCACCGTCTGCACCGGCATGCGGGGCCTCGCCGAGTGCGAGATCCACCTGTACGGGCCGGATCAGGACATCCACTCGGGCTCCTTCGGCGGCGCGGTCCCCAATCCGGCCACCGCCGTCGCCCGCCTCGTGGCCGCCCTGCACGACGAGCACGCGCGCGTGGCGATCCCCGGCTTCTACGACGGGGTGGCCGACCTCACCGACCGCGAACGCGAGCTCTTCGCCGAGCTGCCCTTCGACGAGCGGCAGTGGCTGCGCACGGCCAAGTCGTACGCCGCCCACGGCGAAGCCGGACACACCACCCTGGAGCGCGTCTGGGCCCGCCCCACCGCCGAGGTCAACGGCATCGGCGGCGGCTACCAGGGCCCCGGCAGCAAGACCGTCATCCCGTCGTCCGCCATGGTGAAGCTCTCCTTCCGCCTCGTCGCGGGCCAGGACCCGGACCACGTCGAGAAGGCAGTCCGCGCCTGGGCCGCCGACCGGGTCCCGCCGGGCATCCGCTGCGAGATCACCTTCGGCTCCGCCACCCGCCCGTGCCTGACGCCGCTGGACCACCCCGCCCTGCGGTCCGTGGTCCGCGCCATGGGCCGGGCCTTCGGCGAACCGGTCCGCTTCACCCGCGAGGGCGGCTCAGGACCGGCCGCCGACCTCCAGGAGGTCCTCGGAGTGCCGGTGCTCTTCCTCGGCATCTCCGTCCCGTCCGACGGCTGGCACGCCCCCGACGAGAAGGTGGAACTGGATCTGCTCCTCAAGGGCGTCGAGACCTCCGCCCACCTGTGGGGCGATCTGGCGGAGCACTGGCGTCACGCACCCTGAGCACCGCGCACGGTCCGGGACCCGACCGGCGTCGCGCGCGGCACACTGGAAAGGCCGCCCCGCACCGCCGAGCCCTCCCGGACCCGGTCACCGCCCGCCGTACGAACCGCTGAACCCGCCTGCCGAACCTGAACCGCTCACCGGGGGAGTTGGAAGCACCCGTGACCACCTGGACCGACCACACCGCCGACCGTCCCATCTCGCTCACCGCTCCCAGCGGCATCGACCGCGCCGCCCACCACCGCCTCGACGAGGCCTGGCTCGCGGCGGCGTGGAGCCACCCCTCGACGCGCTGCTTCGTGGTCTCCGGCGGCCAGGTCCTGATCGACGAGACCCCCGACGGGGCCACCGAACTCGTCATGACCCCCTCCTTCGAGGCCCCGCTCACCGAGGCGCACCGCTACTTCCTCGGCACCGACGAGGACGGGACCAGCTACTTCGCCCTCCAGAAGGACTCCCTGCCCGGCCGCATGGACCAGTCCGCCCGCCCCGCGGGCCTGCGCGAGGCGGGCCTGCTCCTGTCGCCCCGGGACGCGGGACTGATGGCCCACGCGGTCGCCCTGGAGAACTGGCAGCGCCTGCACCGGTTCTGCTCCCGCTGCGGCGAGCGCACCGTCATCGCCGCGGCCGGACACATCCGCCGGTGCCCCGCCTGCGGTGCCGAGCACTACCCGCGCACCGACCCGGCCGTGATCATGGCGGTCACGGACGAGGAGGACCGGATCCTGCTCGGCCGGCAGGTGCACTGGCCCGAGGGCCGCTTCTCGACCCTGGCCGGTTTCGTGGAGCCCGGGGAGTCCATCGAGCAGTCGGTGCGCCGCGAGGTCCAGGAGGAGGTCGGCGTCACCGTCGGTCCGGTCGAGTACGTCGCGAGCCAGCCGTGGCCCTTCCCGTCCAGCCTGATGCTCGGGTTCATGGCCCATGCCACGTCGACCGAGATCAACGTCGACGGGGACGAGATCCACGAGGCCCGCTGGTTCTCCCGCGAGGAACTGGGCGCCGCCTTCGACTCCGGAGAGGTGCTGCCGCCCTACGGCATCTCGATCGCGGCCCGCCTCATCGAGCTCTGGTACGGCAGGCCCCTGCCGACGCGCAGCGCCTTCTGAGCCCGACGTCACAAAGGGGGCGGCCCCCTCCCGTTTCGGGAAAGGACCGCCCCTCTACGACTTCTGCGGCCGGCTGTGTCCCGGCCTGCCGGCTACGCGCCGATCTTCTGCTTCACCTGCGCCAGCGACGGGTTCGTCAGCGTCGAGCCGTCGGGGAAGAGCACGGTCGGCACCGTCTGGTTTCCGCCATTCGCCTTCTCCACGAACGCGGCGGACTCCGGGTCCTGCTCGATGTTGACCTCGGTGTACGCGATGCCCTCGCGGTCCATCTGGCTCTTCAGCCGACGGCAGTAGCCGCACCACGTGGTGCTGTACATCGTCACAGTGCCCGGCATGTCTCTCGTGCTCCTTCGGCGACTCGGGGAAGCGGCGGCTCGTGGATGAGGTCGCAGGAGGTGAACGTCCGTGGCGGCGCGACCATTCCCGCCACCCTTGCCGTCGCGTGATACCCGTCGCACCGGTACGACTATCGGTGCGTGCCTGTGGACAACCGACTCACCCGTCTCGCGAGACCTGGCAGCATGGCGGTGTGACAGCAGCAACGCACTCCACCCTCTTCCCGCAGGTACCGGACTCGGCCGACGCGGTGCTCGAAGGGCTCGACCCCGAGCAGCGCGAGGTGGCGACCGCCCTGCGCGGCCCGGTGTGTGTGCTGGCGGGAGCCGGTACGGGCAAGACCCGGGCGATCACCCATCGCATCGCCTACGGGGTGCGGGCCGGGATCCTCCAGCCCTCCAGCGTGCTCGCCGTCACCTTCACCAACCGGGCGGCCGGTGAGATGCGCGGCCGGCTGCGCCAGCTCGGCGCCGGCGGTGTACAGGCCCGCACCTTCCACTCGGCGGCGCTGCGGCAGCTTCAGTACTTCTGGCCGAAAGCGATCGGCGGCTCCCTGCCCAGGCTCGTCGACCGCAAGATCCAGCTCGTCGCCGACGCGGCCGCCGCCTGCCGCATCCGCCTCGACCGGGGCGAGCTGCGCGATGCCACCGCGGAGATCGAGTGGTCCAAGGTGACCCAGACCGTCCCCGCCGACTACGCCCTGGCGGCGGCCAAGGCCGGCCGTCAGGCGCCCCGCGACCCGGCGGAGATCGCGCAGCTGTACGCCGCCTACGAGGACCTCAAGCGCGCACGCTCGGTCATCGACTTCGAGGACGTCCTGCTGCTGACGGTGGCCGTCCTCCAGGACCGGCACGACGTCGCCGAGCAGGTCCGCGCCCAGTACCAGCACTTCGTGGTCGACGAGTACCAGGACGTCAGCCCCCTGCAGCAGCGTCTGCTGGAGCTGTGGCTCGGGGACCGCGACGACCTGTGCGTGGTCGGCGACGCCAGCCAGACGATCTATTCGTTCACGGGAGCAACCCCCGATCATCTGCTCGACTTCCGCGGCCGCCACCCCGGCGCCACCGTCGTCAAGCTGGTCCGCGACTACCGGTCCACCCCTCAGGTCGTCCACCTGGCCAACGGTCTGCTGGCCCAGGCCCGGGGGCGGGCCGCCGACCACCGACTGGAGCTGGTCTCCCAGCGCCCCGCGGGCCCCGAGCCCGTCTACACCGAGTACGCCGACGAGCCGGCCGAGGCCGAGGGCGCGGCCCGCCGTATCCGCGAGCTCATCGACTCGGGTGTCCCGGCCGCCGAGATCGCCGTCCTGTTCCGCACCAACTCCCAGTCCGAGACCTATGAGCAGGCGCTCGCCGATGCCGGGGTGCCGTACCAGCTGCGGGGCGCGGAGCGCTTCTTCGACCGGCCCGAGGTGCGCAAGGCCGGCAGCGCCCTGCGGGCCGCGGCGCGCTTCGGCGGCAACGACTCCCTCCTCGACGACGTCGTCGACCTGCCCTCGCAGGTGCGCGCGGTGCTGTCCGGGGAGGGCTGGACGACCCAGCCCCCGGCCGGGTCGGGTGCCGTGCGGGAGCGCTGGGAGTCGCTGGCCGCCCTGGTCGGTCTGGCCCAGGACTTCGCCGCCGCCAGAGCGGGAGCCACCCTGAGCGATCTGGTCGTGGAACTCGACGAGCGGGCGGGCGCCCAGCACGCCCCGACGGTGCAGGGCGTCACCCTCGCCTCCCTGCACTCGGCCAAGGGGCTGGAATGGGACGTCGTGTTCCTGGTCGGCGTCGCCGAGGGCGTGATGCCGATCACCTACGCAAAGACCGACGAGCAGATCGAGGAGGAGCGCCGCCTCCTCTATGTCGGTGTCACCCGCGCGCGTGAACGCCTGCACCTGTCCTGGGCGCTGGCCAGGTCGCCCGGCGGGCGGCCCAGCCGCAGACCCAGCCGCTTCCTCAAGGGGCTGCGACCCGGTTCGGGCACGGCGGGCGGGCGAGCGGCCGCCGGGGGCGCCGGAGGCGTGGAGCGCGGGGTCCGCGGCGGCCGTGGCGGTGCCGAGGCCGCCGCGCCGAGACGGACCCAACGGACGCCGGCCCGCTGCCGGGTCTGCGGACGCACACTCACCGACGCCGGTGAGATGAAGCTGATGCGCTGCGAGGGCTGCCCGTCCGACATGGACGAGGGCGTCTACGAGCGGCTGCGCGAGTGGCGGGCGGTGCAGGCGGGACGCAGCGGACAGCCCGCGTTCTGCGTCTTCACCGACAAGACGCTGATGGCGATCGCCGAGTCCGTCCCGGAGGACGAGCGGGAGCTGGCCCGGATCCCAGGAGTCGGGGCCCGCAAGCTCAACCGCTACGGGGCCGATGTCCTGGCCATCTGCGCAGGCCAGGAAGGTGTGGGGCTTGACGAGGGCGACTGATACAAACTCGTCGAAAAAATAGTTTGCGCATGCCCCGGGAATCCCCATAGGTTCTTGGTCACGGGAACAGCGGCCTTCCCGGAGGCCCTGAATCCGTGTTGTACTTGCATATCCGCGGACTGGTTCGTCCCAGTCCCCCGAGACGCCGAGAGGAGGCGAGTCCAGTGATCAGCATCAACAGCAGCTTCGTCGTCAGCTCCACCGCCAAAATGACCGATCGCTCGGCCGTCTCCCTGTGCATGCTCGGCGCTTCTCACTCGGGCACCGGTCTGTCCGGCATTCGTGCCGCGCGTCCGGCCGCTGCCGCCGCTGCCCCCGCGGGCCTTCCCGTCCGTGAGCGCAATGAGCGACCGACCAAGGCACTGGAAGCAGCAGTAGAGGCACAGGCGCAGGCCTATGCCTTTACGGCGACCGGTGCCGGATTCCGGAAGCAGACGACGCAGCACCACCTGATGTGGGCCTTCCGTGGGCCAGAACCCTGGAGTGATCCAGCCTGATCGTCGATCAGGCCGGCGCCTTCAGGGCCGCGGAACCCCACCCGGGATCCGCGGCCCTTCTGTTTGTTCCCGAACGGGGGCGACAGCACGAAGGAGCCTCGGGACAAGAAAAGAACCCGGTACCAAGCCGCCACCCGGTCAACCGGCCGGAACGAACAGACGAGGAAGACCACCCGTGCAACTCGAAGCGCACGCCCCGTCCGTACCGCCTTCCGACACGATCCCCAAGCCCTGTTCCACGGAGGACTCCACCTTGACCCCGCTCACCGCGCTCACCGCGCTCGACGACGCCATCGAGAACCTCGGCGTGCCCGTCCCCTGCCGCTCCTACGACCCGGAGGTCTTCTTCGCCGAGTCGCCGGCGGACGTGGAGTACGCCAAGTCCCTCTGCCGCACCTGCCCGCTGATGGAGGCCTGCCTCGCCGGGGCCAAGGAGCGGCGTGAGCCCTGGGGCGTCTGGGGTGGAGAGCTGTTCGTCCAGGGTGTCGTCGTCGCCCGGAAGCGGCCCCGTGGCCGCCCGCGCAAGAACCCGGTTTCGGCATGAACACCACAGGAACGATCGACCGCCCCCTCACGTACGACCCCCAGAAGCAGGCCCCGATGAAGCCGTCCACCCACGACATCGCAGGCACCGTGCCTGAAGACTTCACCACCAGCGGCGCGAAGGACTCGCGTCAGAACAGGACCCGCGAGATGCAACTCATCCCAGAAGCCCTGGCACGTGCGCATATGCACGACCGCCTGCACGAGGCCGAGCAGGAACGCCGGGCACTGCGCCTGGCGACCGCTCGCCGGATGCAGCGCCGGGCGGAGCGCGCCTCGCTGCGCGCCCGGCGTGCGCTGGCCATGGCGGTCATGCAGTAACCGACACACCTGAAGCGGTGGTCTCCCGGCGGGAGACGAAGCTCCGCACACGGGGGCCGGTCCGTCCGAACGGGCCGGCCCCCACGGCGTGTTCGGCCCCGCTGGATCAGGCCTCCGCGGCCGTCTCCTCCGCCTCGTACACGTCCTCGCCGTCGGCGGCGTCCTCGTCCGTTTCCTCGCCCTCGTCCTCGGCGAGGAACCCGACCAGCCACTCCTCCAGCTCGTCGCGCAGCCGCACGGTGGCCCCCAGTTGGCACAGCACACCGATGGTGCTCAGGGTCACGCGATGGATCAGGAGGTACGCCGGCGGCAGGTTGAGCTGCTTGGCCAGCTGGTACGCGGGGGAGCGCGGGTCACCGATGCGGGCGGCCTGGCTCCGCATCCAGCCGCGGGTGAAGGTGAACGCGTCGGCCCTGGCCGGCTCGATGATCGGCAGGAGGTAGTCGAGAACGGCGTCGGGGTCCAGCTCTATCGACTCCTTGACGAAGCCCTCCTCGCAGAGCATCTCGTAGACGGCCTCCGCCTCGCCGTCCAGCGTCATGCGCAGGGCCTCGCCGATGGGCTCGGGCAGGCCGTCCGGGAGGCGGTCGACCGTGCCGAAGTCCAGGACGCCAAGGCGCCAGTCGTCCTCGCCCTGTGGTCCGCCGGGCAGCAGACGGAAGTTGCCCGGATGCGGGTCGGCGTGCAGGAGCCCGGTGCGCGCGGGACCGGAGAACAGGAAGTGGGCCAGCAGCTGGCCGGCCCGGTCGCGCTGCTCCTGCGTACCGTTCGAGATGATCTCCGACATCGGGATGCCGTCGATCCACTCGGTGATCAGCACCTGCTCGCACTGGTGGACGACGTCCGGCACCACGATGTCCGGGTCGTCGTCGAAGACCTCGGCATGTGTCCGCTGGGCCTGTGCCTCCAGGTCGTAGTCCAGCTCCTCCGAGACCCGGTCCTTCAGCTCTGTGATCAGCGGCTTGATGTCCATGCCGGGGACCAGCGGGCCGAGCAGACGGGCGAAGCGGCTGAGCTGGTTCAAATCGGACAGCAGGGCCTCGCCGGCGCCCGGGTACTGCACTTTGACCGCCACCTCACGGCCGTCGTGCCACACCCCACGGTGCACCTGGCCGATCGAGGCGGCCGCGGCGGGCTTGTCCTCGAACTCCACGAACAGGTCCTGCCAGTCCTCGCCGAGCCGCTCCGCGAGCACGGAGTGCACGGTGCGCGTCGGCATCGGCGGTGCCGCCTCCTGCAGCTTGGTCAGCGCGGCCCGGTAGGGGCCTGCGACCTCCTCGGGCAGCGCAGACTCGAACACGGACAGGGCCTGCCCGAACTTCATCGCCCCGCCCTTGAGCTCGCCCAGCACCTTGAACAGCTGGTCCGCGGTGCGCTGCTGCAGTTGCTGGCCGACGATCTCCGCGGACTCGCCCACGATTCGCTTGCCCAGCCCCCAGGTGGCCCGCCCGGCGAAACCGAGCGGAAGCGCGGCGAGCTTGGCGGTCCGGGTGACCGCCTTGCGCGGAAGATCAGACATGCGCCCTCCAAGTCCCAGCCGGCCGTGTCGGTTCCGCCTCGTGGCGCACTTCCGTCGACGGCCCTTGCCCAGCCATTGTCGCGCGCCGCTCCCCGTACTCGGTGATGTGTTCCTGCTTACCTTTCCCGGCCGCTCCGCAGGGGCACCCGGGGTGCGGCCGGATCGGCCGCACATGCCATCGCAGACCGGGCAGCGTGACCTCCCAGCGTGCGCCGGTGCTCGACGGCGTCCGGCCGTCCAGGAAGGCGAGCGCGTGAGCCGCCGCGAAGGCGGCGACGGTCGTGGCGAGGGTGAGGTCACAGGGCGGAACCCGGCGCTGCCGGCCGGAGCGCCACTGCGCCACGAGTCGCGGCCAGGCCGGGTCCCGGTCGGTGCGATCGGCGTGCAGACATCCGGCGCACCCCGTCTCACCGGGCAGGACGAGGGGGCCGACGACGCCGGTTCCCTCCACCACACCGGCGTACAGGTGGGGCGTGCCGGAGGCCATCAGGGACTCCGCGGCGGCGGGGTCGGGTGTGTGCACCGCGACATCGTCGCGCGGGGCGACGACCATCAGGGAGAGGCCCGGGGCGTCCTCCTCGGCTGGTGTCGTCGGGCCCCGACGTGGTGGGCGGTCGGGGGCGGCCCGGCGGACGACCCGGCGGGCCGTCTCGTCCCGGCGGTCGCCGACGGACTCGGCGGGCAGGCCGCCCGGAGCGACGTCCCACGGCTCGACGCGTCCACCGTCGCGGACGTCGATCTCTCCGACGCCCGCGCCCGACAACAGTCCCGCCAGCACCGCGCCCACCCGTCCCGCACCCCTCACGCCCACCCGCAGGGCGCGTCGGGCGGCCAGGTGTCTGATCGCGTCGCCCGGTTCCGAGGTGGTCAGGGACAGTGAGGCCAGGTCGGGACGGAGCCTGTCGAGGACCTCCTTCTTCTCCCGCAGGGCGTCGGCGGCCGGCCCGCCGCCCCGGGCGTCGTCGAGGAGACCGGCCCGCGCCAGTCGCTCCACGACCCGGTCGACATGCCCGTCCGGCAGGTCCATACGGTGCGCCGCCTCCCGCAGGAGCGCCGGGCCACGGGTGCCGTTGAGCAGTTCGAGGAAACTGCCCGTCGCCGTGTCCACCGGTGCCAACGTCAGCGCGTGCGCCGGTGTCATCCCGAACTGGACGGTGTTGAGATCGCGCCAGCCGCGCCTGAGCGCGGGTTTCACCATCGGATGCATGCCAGGTCCCCCGTTGATCCTGCGGCGTCTTGCCGTGTTCTGCCGTGTCTTCCCGCGTGTTCCTGCGTGTTCCTGCGCTTCGGTATCCGGTCGCGAATCCGTCCGCGAGTGCCAGCATGCCCGGATGCGCTCAGGGGCGTCGAAAGTTGTCCACAGGCAGTGGGTATTCGTCGTACGAATCAACCGCGCAGCTCCCAGGACGAGTGGTGGATCGGCACCGATGCGTCCGGAGCCGGGACTTCCCCGTGTGCAGCGGGTAACGTCGTGGCGTGTCCGCCGACCCACTGCACCGCGCCGGGGTGCCCCCGCGCACACCGACGAATCCGCCGCCGAGCGGCTCGGGGACGAGCGCGATCGAGGTGCGCAGGAGCACCCGGCGACGCCGGACGGTATCCGCGTACCGCGAGGGCGATCGCACCGTCGTGCTGATCCCCGCCCGGATGT
Source organism: Streptomyces sp. NPDC042336 (assembly GCF_055581985.1). Classification (NCBI taxonomy): domain Bacteria; kingdom Bacillati; phylum Actinomycetota; class Actinomycetes; order Kitasatosporales; family Streptomycetaceae; genus Streptomyces; species Streptomyces sp. NPDC042336. Next base: position 104,027 of record NZ_JBVJEA010000009.1, read on the forward strand.
CCGAGGCCGAGGAGCAACGCTGGGTGAGCGTCATGCTGGACAAGCTGGCCGCCCAGGAGAGCAAGCGCCTCCTCGGCGACGCCGAGCTGGCCGAGCGCGCGGAGCGCCTGTCGGGGCAGTACTTCGAGGGCCGGGCCCGGCCCGCCTCGGTCCGCTGGGTCACCAACCAGAACACCCGCTGGGGCTCGTGTACCCCGTCCGAGGGAAGCATCCGGCTGTCGCACCGCCTCCAGGGCATGCCCGAGTACGTCGTCGACTACGTCCTCCTGCACGAACTGGCGCATCTGCTGGTCCCCGGGCACGGCCCCCGGTTCTGGCGGCTCCTGGAGGCCTATCCGCGGACCGAACGCGCCAGGGGCTACCTGGAGGGTGTGGTCGCCGCGGAACGGCTGCCGCACGTACCCGGCGCCCGCAGCGAGTAGCGGGCGCTGCCCGGGCGGGCGTCCGCCACGGCCCCGCACGGGTTTCGTACCGGGTCTGTACCGGCTTCCTCCGGTGTCCGTGTTTGCCGTTAGCCTGTCGCGACGCACTCACATTCGGATGGGGGACGGTCGTAACGCATGGCCAGGGAATTTCAACGCGGCCACAAGGCCAGGATCAGTGACCTCACCGCGGGCACGGATCTGTACGTAGGCGTGCAGATCTCCGGCCCCGGGCTGAGCTTCGACATCAGCTGCTTCGGTCTCGACGCCGACGAGCGGTTGTCGGACGACCGGTACTTCGTCTTCTTCAACCAACCGAAGACCCCGGAGGAGTCCATCCAGCTCCTGGGTGCGCAGGCGGGTGACACGGAGTCCTTCCGGGTCACCCTGGACCGGATCCCGCAGCAGATCCAGAAGCTGTCCTTCACCGCGACGATCGACGGCGCGGGACAGATGTCGCAGGTGGGTCCCGGGTACATCCGGATCGTCGCGGGCGGCGAGGAGGTGGCCCGGTACCCGTTCAGCGGCTCCGAGTTCTCCACCGAGCGCGCCGTGATGCTGGGCGACTTCTACCTCAAGGACGTGTGGCGGTTCGCCGCCGTGGGACAGGGCTTCGACGGCGGTCTCGACGCGCTGCTGAGGAACTTCGGCGGTGAGGTGGCCGAGGACGAGGCGCCCGCCCCGCAGCAGGCCCAGCAGCCGCAGTCCGGCGCCGCCCCGGGCTTCGCCCCGCCCGCCCAGGCCTCGGCGCCGCCCGCCTTCGGCGCGCCCGCCGCGTCCGCGCCGGCCCCGGCTCCCGTGCCGCAGCCCACCCCGCAGGGCTTCGCTCCGCCGCCCGCCGCCACGCCGCCACCGGCCCCCGCACCGGCGCCCGGCCCGGACGTGCATGCCGCGCAGACCATCGTCGCGCCCATGAACACGCCGCCCGGCGGTGCCCCGGTGCCGCCCCCCGCCCCGGCGCCCGCGCCGTACGGCCAGCCAGGTCAGCAGCCGCCGTACGGCCAGGTCCCCGGCCAGACCGCGCCGCCGCCCCCCGGCTACGGCCAGCCCCAGGCCCCCCAGGCTCCGGCCCCGCCGCCTGGATACGGGCAGCCGACCGCGCCTCCCGGCTACGGCCAGCCGGCCCCGCCCCCGGGCTACGGACAGCCGACGCCCCCGCCGGGCTACGGCCAGCAGCCGCCCCAGGGCGCACCGCAGGGCATGCCCCAGGGAGCGCCGCAGGGCGCCGGTGTGACCGCGGCGCTCCAGCAGTTCCGGGAGACCGCGCCCGGGCAGCGCTGGACGCAGCAGAACAAGAAGCTGGTCCGCGTCGACCTCGGGGCGGAGGGCCAGCCCGTGCTCGCCCGGCAGGGCAGCATGGTGCTCTACCAGGGCAAGGTCGACTTCAGCTACAAGGGCGCCGGATTCGCCGGCCGGGTCGTGGGCAACGCGACCGGTCAGGAGATGCAGCTGATGCGCTGCACCGGCAAGGGACAGGTCTTCCTCGCGGACAACTCCGCGATGCTGCACCCCATCGAGCTCCAGGGCGACGCCGTGTGCGTCTCCGCGGAGAACGTCCTGGCCTTCGACGAGAGCCTCCAGTACGAGGTCCGCCGCATCGAGGGGCACGGCATTCCGGGCGGCGCGCTGTTCACCATGCAGTTCCAGGGCACCGGCACGATCGTCGTGAAGACACGCGGTGTGCCCGTGGTGCTGCCGGTCACGCCCACGACCTTCGCCGACTGCAACGCCGTCGTCGCCTGGTCCGCCGCCGCCCAGGTGGTCGTCTCCAGCCAGGTGCGGATGCGCCGCAACGCCTATGCGGGCGACACCGGCGAGAGCGTCAACCTGCAGTTCCGGGCGGCGCCCGGCAGCTTCGTCGTCGTCCAGCCGTACGAGATCTGAGGGAGAGCCCGACATGAACCAGCCGCTCGCGGGCTACGCTCCCGCACCCGTCGGCGCCCGCATGGAGAACCACGGCAACCACATGCTGAAGGTCGCCATGCAGACCGGAAACGACCTCCTCGCGCGCGTGGGCTCGATGGTCGCCTACGAGGGCTTCGTCCAGTACGAGCCGAACCCGCCGGCCGTCCGGCAGATCGCCAAGGACTGGATGACCGGCGAGGGCGCGCCCCTGATGAAGTGCTCCGGCGACGGACTGCTCTACCTCGCCGACTACGGAGCCAACGTCGTCGTCATCAACCTCAACGGCGACGGGATCTCCGTCAACGCCACCAACCTCCTCGCCTTCGACGCCCACCTCACCTGGGGCGTGGAGCGGGTCAAGGGCCTGGCGAAGTTCGCCGGGCAGGGCCTGTGGAACACCAAGATCTCCGGACAGGGCTGGGTCGCGCTCACCTCCCGGGGCAAGCCGATCGTGGTCGACTGCGGCGGCGGCGAGGACGAGACCTACGTCGACCCCGACGCGCTCGTCGCCTGGTCCCCGAACCTCAAGGTGAAGGGCAAGCGCAGCTTCAAGGCGCAGTCCCTGATCGGCCGCGGCAGCGGCGAGGCCTTCCAGATGGCCTTCTCCGGTCAGGGCATCGTCGTCGTCCAGCCCAGCGAGGACAGCACCGACCGCCTCCGGGTCCGGGGCTGAGGGGGAGCCAGAACATCATGCAGAGCCCGATTTTCGCCTACAACGACCAGCAGACCCAGGAAGCCTGGAGCCTGCAGAACAAGCACATGCTCCGGGTCGCCCTGACGGGTCACGACGACGTGCTCGCCCGCAAGGGCACGATGGTCGCCTACCAGGGGCTCGTCGAGTTCGACGCCGAGTACCAGAGCAACAGCCAGTCGCGCTCGCGTGCGCACACCGGCGAGGGCCTGGACCTGATGCGCTGCCACGGGCAGGGCACGGTCTACTTCGGCAACCTCGCCCAGTGCGTCCACGTGGTGGACGTCGACCAGGACGGACTCACCGTCGACAGCAGCTATGTGCTCGCGATGGACTCGTCCCTGCACCACGAGGTCATCGCGGTGGACAGCCTGTACGGCATCTCCGGCTCGGGCAAGTACCAGCTCAACATCACCGGGCGGGGGAAGGTCGCCCTGATCACGTCGGGTTCCCCGCTGTTCTTGCAGGTGACGCCCGACAAGTACGTCAACTGCGACGCCGACGCGATCGTCGCCTGGTCCACCGGCCTGCGTGTGCAGATGCAGGCCCAGACGCACTCCTCCGGGGTGTGGCGGCGCCGCGGCAACACCGGCGAGGGCTGGGAGCTGAGCTTCATGGGCAGCGGCTTCGCGCTCGTCCAGCCCAGCGAGCTGCTGCCGCCGCAGAACGCCCAGGTCGGGCAGGGGGTCGCCGCGCAGTACGGCATGGGGCAGCACGGGGCCCGCGGTCAGAACCAGGGCAACGTCTGGAGCTGAGCGCCCGCACGGCCGCAGTTCGGTAAGGGGTGATCGCCAGGGCGGTCACCCCTTACCGGTCACAGGCGCGCGCGGGTCGCCTCCAGCAGGCGCACGACCGACTCGTCGGCCACGTCCGCGACCTCGGTGTACGGGAACCAACGCAGGTCGAGGGACTCGTCGCTGATTGCTTCCACGGCCCCCTCGGGAGCCACGGCCGCGTACTGGACGTCCAGGTGCCAGGCACAGGGTGTGTGGTGGCGGTCCAGCCGCACGGGGCCGCCGGACAGCAGGGTCAGTCCGGCGATGCCCGACTCCTCCGTGCCCTCGCGCAGGGCCGCCCGGGCCAGCGTCTCGTCGGCCGGTTCGCAGTGACCGCCCATCTGCAGCCACATGCGCAGCTTCTTGTGCAGGGTCAGCAGAACCCGCTCGCGCGAGGGGTCGATCACCATGGCGCTCGCCGTGACGTGCCCGTCGGCGCAGGCCTTCCACATCCCGTCGGGATGTGTCGCGAGATGGTCCAGGTAGACCTGACGCAGCTCGTCCTGGCCCTCGTACGCCTTCAGGACCAGGACCGCGTCGTCGTGGAGGCTCACTCGCCGTCGTCGCCCTTGGTCTCGTCCCGGCCGTCGTCCCGGCTCTCGCCCTGGTCCTTCTTCTTCAGGTCCGGCTTGCCCGCCGCCTCGCCGAGCATCTTGTCCAGCTCGGAGAAGTCCAGCTGCTCGCGGTGCACGAAGCCGTCCGGGTCGTCCAGGTCGGTAGCGGTCGGCAGCATGTCCGGGTGGGCCCACAGGCCGTCCCGGCCGTCGACACCGCGCGCGTCCGTCAGGGACGCCCACAGCCGGGAGGCGTCGCGCAGCCGGCGCGGACGCAGCTCCAGGCCGATCAGCGTCGCGAACGTCTGCTCCGCGGGACCGCCCGAGGCGCGACGGCGGCGCAGCGTCTCGCGCAGCGCGTCGGCGGAGGACAGGCGCGGCTTGGCGGCGGTGTGCACCACCGCGTCCACCCAGCCCTCGACGAGCGCCAGGGCCGTCTCCAGACGGGCCAGGGCCGCCTTCTGCTCCGGGGTGTCCTCCGGCTGGAACATGCCCTGCTGGAGAGCCTCCTGCAACTGCTCGGGGTTCTGCGGGTCGAACTGGCCGACCACGTCCTCCAGCTTGGCGGTGTCGACCTTGATGCCACGGGCGTAGCCCTCGACGGCGCCGAACAGGTGCGAGCGCAGCCAGGGCACGTGCGCGAAGAGGCGCTGGTGGGCGGCCTCGCGCAGGGCCAGGTACAGCCGCACCTCCTCCTGCGGCACGCCGAGGTCCTTGCCGAACGACTCGATGTTGCCGGGGAGCAGCGCGGCCTTGCCGGCCGGGCCGAGCGGCAGGCCCACGTCGGTCGAGCCGACGACCTCGCCGGCGAGCACGCCGACGGCCTGCCCGATCTGCGTGCCGAACATCGCGCCGCCCATGGACCGCATCATGCCGATCAGCGGGCCGGCCATGGCCTGCATCTCCTCCGGCAGGACGTCGCCCATGGCGTTGCCGACGCGCTCGGCGACCGGGTCGACCAGCTCGCGCCAGGCGGGCAGGGTCGCCTCGACCCACTCCGCGCGGCTCCAGGCCACGGCGGTGCCCGCGCCCGACGGCAGGGCCGTCGCGTCGTCCAGCCACAGGTCGGCCAGGCGCACGGCCTCCTGCACGGCATTGCGCTCGGCGGGACCGACGCTGGCGTCCTTGCGGCCGTCAGGGGTGCCCTGGGAGACCGTCTGGCGGGCGATCTGCTTGGCCATGTCCCAGTTCACCGGGCCGCCCTCGTAGGAGAGCATCTGGCCCAGCTGCTGGAACGCGGCGCCCAGGTCGTTGGGGTTCATGGAACCGAACATGGCAGCGAACGGGTTGTCCGCGCCGGGGCCGCCCAGGCCTCCGGCTCCGGACATCCCGAAACCGAACGGGTTGGCCGGTCCCTGCCCCCCGCCGCTCTGCTGGTCCTTCTTCTTGCCTTCGTCGCCGTCGTCCGGCTCCTCCGGCGGAAGGCCGAATCCGAATGGGGTGTCACTCACGGGGTTCCTCGGCTGGTAAGGCCGCCGGTTCTTTCCGGCGGCACGGCTGCCCGACTTCACCACCCAGCGTAGACACCCGAAGCCGTTCGGGCCTCGGTGCTTCGCCGACTGACGGCCTGCGGCAGGATGGATGCCACCTGGTACGCACGCGTCGCTAGCGCTCGTACTGAAGACAACCTCTGGAGACGCCCGGTGAGTTCCCCAGATCCGCAGGTTCGCGCAGCGCGAAACCAGTCAACCAGTTCCGCCCGCCCCGCGCGCGGACCCGTCGTCGCGGTCACCGGTGCCGCGTCCGGGGTCGGGGCCCTGCTCACCGCGCGGCTCGCCGCGTCCGACGAGGTCAGACAGGTCGTGGCCATCGACGAACGGCGCGGGGGGTGCGAGGCGGCGCAGTGGCAGATCCTGGACGTACGGGACCCGGCCATCGCCGAGAAACTGCGTGGTGCGGACGTCGTGGTGCACCTGGCGCTCGACCTCGACCTGGAGACCGACGCGGCCGCGCGTACGGCTTACAACGTCCGGGGGACGCAGACCGTGCTGACCGCCGCGGCGGCGGCCGGCGTGCACCGGGTGGTGCTGTGCACCTCCGCGATGGTCTACGGCGCCCTCCCGGACAATGAGCTGCCGCTGTCCGAGGACGCCGAGCTGCGCGCCACGGCCGAGGCCACGGGCGTCGGGGACCTGCTGGAGATCGAGCGGCTCGCCCGGCGCGCCCCCCGGGCGCATCCCGGCCTGAACGTGACCGTGGTGCGGCCCGCCGTGCTGGTCGGAGGCATGGACACCGCGCTGACCAGGTACTTCGAGTCGCCCCGGCTGCTGGTCGTGGCAGGCTCGCGGCCCGCCTGGCAGTTCTGCCACGTCGACGACCTGTGCAGCGCCCTGGAGTACGCCGTCCTGGAGAAGGCCGACGGTGAGCTCGCCGTCGGGTGCGACGGCTGGCTGGAGCAGGAGGAGGTCGAGGAGCTCAGCGGCATCCGGCGCATGGAGCTGCCCTCCGCGGTCGCGCTCGGCGCGGCGGCCCGGCTGCACCGGATCGGACTGACGCCCTCCCCCGCGGGGGACCTGGCGTACACGATGTACCCCTGGGTCGTGAGCGGCAGCCGTCTGCACGATGCCGGATGGCGTCCCAAGCACACGAACGAGGAAGTCCTGGCGGAGCTGCTGGAGGAGGTCTCGGGGCGGCACACGGTCGCCGGCCGGCGCCTGGGGCGCAAGGACGCGACGGCGGCGGGGGCCGCGGGCGCGACGGTGGCGCTGCTGGGCGCGGCCGCGGTGGTGCGTCGCGCGCGCAAGGCCCGGCGCCGCATCTGAGGGGCACCGGTAGGCCGGCGGTCTCCGTAGGAGACTCCAACGCCCCACGCGCGCGTGCCGGGCGATCACGCTATTCCGCGCTGTCCGTGCCGTGGGGCACGATGGGCGTATGGCAACCACGAACGACCACCCCGGTGAGCTGGCCGCAGCGGACCCCGTCAAGCTGATCGGCATCCGCGAGACGCCCCTGTCCGTGGACGAGGTCTTCCGCGCGGTCGGGGACGACGCGTCGGGCGGTACCGCGCTGTTCGTGGGGACCGTGCGCAACCACGACGGGGGCACCGACGTCGACCGGCTCGGGTACTCGTGCCACCCGAGCGCCGAGGCCGAGATGCGGCGGATCGCCGAGAAGGTCGTCGCGGAGTACCCCGTACGGGCGCTCGCGGCGCTGCACCGTGTGGGGGACCTGGAGGTCGGGGACCTCGCGGTGGTCGTCGCCGTGTCCTGCCCGCACCGGGGCGAGGCCTTCGACGCCTGCCGGAAGCTGATCGACGACCTGAAGCACGAGGTGCCCATCTGGAAGCACCAGACGTTCTCCGACGGCACCGAGGAATGGGTGGGCGCCTAACGCCTTCGCCCTGGTGGCGGACGCGGCGTCGCGCCCGTGGCTCCGGTTGCGTAACCCGCCCCCCGGCGTGAGCGTTGTCACTGCGAATGGTTAATCTGCTGATCAGTCAGTCGCGGACGCTCATGGGGTTGGGAGGTCGGCATGGCAGCGCTTGCCTGGTTGCTCATTCCGCTGGTGGCCGCTGTCGGTGCGGGCCTGTGGGGCAGTTGGGCCAACCGGACCCGCAAGGCACGGAGCGACGGTCCCGAACTGGACGGGTACGCCCGGTTCCGTGAGGCCATGGAGAAGCCCCGCACGGGTGCCTGAACGGACGCCTGAAGGGCCCCCGCCCTGACGGTGTTCCGACAGCCGCGTCCCGTACTGTCGTGCCATGCCACGCCGCACCGCGACGATGCTCGCCTCCACCCTGATGCTGATCGCGCTCCTGTGCGCGGGTGTGTTCATCCCCGTGCCGTACTCGGAGATGTCACCCGGGCCGACGGTGAACACCCTGGGGGACCACGACGGTGAGCCGGTGCTCCAGATCTCCGGTCACAAGACCTACGAGGCGAGCGGGCATCTGAACATGACCACCGTCCGGGTCACCAGCGCCGAGTACAAGATGAACCTCGTGGAGGCCGTCTACGGCTGGCTGGCGCACGACAACAGCGTGGTGCCGCACGACACGCTCTACCCGGACGGCAAGACCGAGGAAGAGGCCACCCAGGAGAACGCGGAGGAGTTCAGCCAGTCCCAGGAGACCGCGAAGGTGGCCGCCCTGAAGGCGCTCGACATCCCGGTGAAGTCCTGGGTGGTCGTCTCCACGGTCGTCAAGGACTCCCCGTCCGAGGGCAGGCTGCACGCCGGTGACGTGATCAAGGCCGTGGACGGCACGACCGTCAAGAAGCCCACGGACGTCGCCGAGCTGGTGACCAAGCACGAGCCGGGCGAGGACGCCGTCTTCACGATCGTGCCCGCCAAGGAGCAGGCCGCCGCGGAGAAGGAGCGCCGGACGGCGACGAAGACGCGGAAGGTCACGATCACCACCGAGACCTCCGACGACGCCGGCGAGAAGCGTGCCGTCGTCGGGATCTCCGCCGGAACCGACCACACGTTCCCGTTCGACATCGACATCAAGCTGGCCGACGTCGGCGGCCCGAGCGCCGGTCTGATGTTCGCCCTCGGCATCTACGACAAGCTGACCCCCGGCGACCTCACCGGCGGCAAGTTCGTCGCCGGCACCGGGACGATCGACGACAACGGCAAGGTCGGCCCGATCGGCGGCATCGGCATGAAGACGATCGGCGCGCACGACAAGGGCGCCCAGTACTTCCTGACGCCCGCGGACAACTGCGCGGCGGCCGCCGCGGACACCCCCGACGGGCTCACCCTGGTGAAGGTCGACACCATCGACGACGCCCTCGGCGCGCTGAAGGACATCCGTTCCGGAAAGACCGCCGACCTGCCGAAGTGCACGCAGGGCTGACCCACCCGCGCAGCCGCGCCGGCGGCCGGCGTCCGGTGGGGCTACTCCTCGAAGGTCGCCGTCAGCGCCTCGGCCAGACCCGGCACCAGGTCGGAGCCCGTGAGGACCTCCGTGGCCGTGTCCTTCTCCCGCAGCCGCAGGGCCGAGTCGCGGGCGCCGTCGCGCAGGACGCCGACCGTCATGCGGACCTCCTGCCGGTCCGGGTGCTCCGCCACCCACTGCGCGAGCTTCGCCTCGTTGAGACCCGAGGGCACCTGTGCCTCGGCCGAGGGCGGCAGCATCAGGCGCTCCACGACGAGTGCGCAGCCGGCCACGGCGTCGGGCCAGGCGATGGTGCCCAGGAACTCGTCGAGCGCCTGGTCCGTTGGAATCTCGTCCTGCTCGATCGGGGTCAGGCCGGAGGTCTCCGGCTCGTCCTGCAGACCGAGCCGGTCCGCGAGGGAGGGCTGGTCGGCCTTCAGCCGTGCGGTGTCGACAAGTGCGAAGAGGCGTGCGGGCTGGTCCCAGCCGAGGCCGGAGACGTACTCGTCGATCTCGAGTACGGCCCGGGTGAGGGGGCTCGCTGCCATGGGGGTGTTGGACATGGTCACAATCCTGCCTCGTTCATGGCCCGAATCGGGAACCGAGTAAACGATGAGTAAGTTGCATAAGTGTGTGCCCGCGATCACGGGGGCGCACGGGGGGCCCGCGAACCCGAGGGCCTGACGGATCAACAGCGAACTTCGAGGTGCGCACCTTGGCTTTCCAGATGCCGGACCGCGGCGGAGGCCCCCCGACGGGGCCGCGGATCAGAGTGGGCCGCCCGTCCCGGCGTGTCCGAACCCTGCTGCTGACACTTGGTGTCCTGGCCGTGCTCGCCATGGCGTTCACCATGTTCGCGGGATTCTGGACGGACTGGCTCTGGTACCGGTCGGTCCACTACTCGTCGGTGTTCACGACGACCCTGTGGACCAAGATCGGGCTCTTCTTCGTCTTCGGCCTGCTGATGGCGCTCGCCGTCGGGTTCAACATCTGGTTGGCCCACCGCCTGCGCCCGCCGCTGAGCGCCATGTCGATGGAGCAGCAGAACCTCGACCGGTACCGGATGGGCATCGCCCCGTACAAGAAGTGGCTGCTGCTCGGCATCACCGCCCTGGTCGGCCTGATCGCCGGCGCCTCGGCGTCCGGCCAGTGGCGGACCTGGCTGATGTGGGTCAACGGCGTGCCCTTCGGGCAGAAGGACCCCCAGTTCAAGCTGGACGTCTCCTTCTACGCCTTCGACCTGCCCTGGTACCGGTTCCTGCTGGGCTTCGGCTTCGCAGCCGTGATCATCTCCGTGATCGCCGCCGCGCTCACCCACTACCTGTACGGCGGGCTCCGCGTCACCAGCCCCGGCGCGCGCGCCACGGCGGCGGCCACCGGGCACCTCTCGGTGCTCATCGGCGTCTTCGTCGCCCTCAAGGCGGTCGCCTACTGGCTCGACCGGTACGGCCTCGCGGTGAAGTCCAGCGACTTCAAGGCGACCGACAACTGGACGGGCCTCAGGTACGTCGACGCCAACGCCTACCTGCCGGCCAAGACGATCCTGTTCTGCATCGCGGTCATCTGCGCCCTGCTGTTCTTCGCCACCCTGTGGCGGCGCACCTGGCAGCTGCCCGTGATCGGCTTCGGCCTGATGGTGCTCTCCGCGATCCTCATCGGCGGCCTGTACCCGGCGCTGGTCCAGAAGTTCCAGGTCCAGCCCAACGAGCAGGCCAAGGAGGCGCCGTACGTCGAGAAGAACCTCGCGGCCACGCGCGACGCCTACGGCATCGAGGGCACCCAGGTCACCGAGTACCCGGGCAAGAGCGAGACCAAGGACAAGACCAAGCTCCGTGACGACGCGGACGCCGCCGCGTCCGTCCGGATCATGGACCCCAACATCATCTCACCGACGTTCCAGCAGCTCCAGCAGATGCGTAACTACTACGCGTTCCCGACCAACCTGGACGTCGACCGCTACGCCAAGGACGGCAAGGACCAGGACACGGTCATCGGTCTGCGCGAGCTGAACCTGGCGGGCATCCCGAAGAAGAACTGGATCAACAACCACTTCCGCTACACCCACGGCTACGGCGTGGTCGCGGCGAAGGGCACCCAGGTCGACTCCGAGGGGCGCCCGGTCTTCACCGAGTCCAACCTGCCGTCCGAGGGCGACCTTGGCACGTACGAGCAGCGCGTCTACTACGGCGAGAAGACCACCACCTACTCGATCGTCGGCGGTCCCCAGAAGGAGATCGACTACTCCGACGACACTGGGGAGAAGACGTTCAGCTACAAGGGCGACGGCGGGGTCGACCTGTCCAGCCCGATCAACCGGGCGGCGTACGCGGCCGCGTTCAGCGAGCCGCAGATCCTCTACTCCGGTGCCATCGGCGACGGCTCGCGGATCCTGTACAACCGAACGCCCAAGGAGCGCGTCGAGGCGGTCGCGCCCTGGCTGACCATCGACGGCGACGCCTATCCGGCGGTGGTGGACGGCCGTATCCAGTGGATCGTCGACGCCTACACGACGACCAACGGCTATCCGTACGCCTCCCGTACGACGCTCGGCGACACCACCGCGGACTCGCTGACCGCCAACAACAACTCGCGGGCGGTGGTGGCCCAGCAGAACCAGGTCAACTACATCCGCAATTCCGTGAAGGCGACCGTCGACGCGTACAGCGGTGACGTGAAGCTCTACCAGTGGGACACCCAGGATCCGATCCTGAAGACCTGGATGAAGGCGTTCCCGGACACGGTGCAGGACAAGAGCGAGATCTCCAAGGAGCTAATGGCGCACCTGCGCTATCCGCAGGACCTGTTCAAGGTCCAGCGCGAGCTGCTCACGCGCTACCACGTGAAGGACGCCAACACCTTCCTCAGCGGCAGCGAGGTGTGGCAGGTGCCGGACGACCCGACCAACAAGTCGGGCGACGCGGTGCCGCCGTACTACCTGAGCATGAAGATGCCGGACCAGAAGGCCCAGGCGTTCTCGCTGACGACGACGTTCACACCCAACGGACGCGACAACCTCAGCGCGTTCATGGCGGTCGACGCCGAGGCGGGCACCAGTGACTACGGCAAGATCAGAATCCTGAAGCTGCCGACGAGCACGACCGTCGACGGACCCAAACAGGTGCAGAGCCAGTTCAACTCCGAACAGGACATCGCCGAGTCCATCAGGCTGCTGAGAGGCGGCGACTCGGAGGTGGAGTACGGCAACCTGCTGACGGTGCCGCTCGACGGCGGGCTGTTGTACGTCGAACCCGTCTACGTACGCGGCGGCGACCTCAAGTACCCCTTGTTGCGCAAGGTCCTGGTGAGTTACGGGGGCAACACCGCCTTCGAGAACACGCTCGACGCGGCGCTGAACAAGGTCTTCGGAGCCCAGGCCGCCGAGAACGAGCAGCCACCGGACGAGGGGGACGACACGACGGAACCGCCGACGTCCACCAACCCCACGGTCCGGGAAGCGCTGAGCGACGCGCAGAAGGCCTTCGACGCCGGGCAGAAGGCCCTGGAGAAGAAGGACCTTGCCGCGTACGCCGAGGCGCAGAAGGACCTTGAGGAAGCGCTCCAGCGGGCCGAGGACGCACAGGCCAAGGCCGATCAGAGCGCCGGCGGCAAGAACGGCGACGACGAGAACACCGGTGACAAGAACAGCGGTGACAAGGCCACGGACGACAAGGCCAGTCCGGACGCGAAACCGACCGGTGATGCCGGGGGAGGATCGGACACCGGCTGACCACAGGCCTCGCGCCGGGCGTTCGCGCCGGGCGTTCAGGCTGGTCAAAGCCCATCCCGCGCCGTGCTAGGGTTGTGAACACAACGGCGCGGGGTGGAGCAGCTCGGTAGCTCGCTGGGCTCATAACCCAGAGGTCGCAGGTTCAAATCCTGTCCCCGCTACTGAAGTCGTCAGCTACGTGCGAGCGACCACGAAGGCCCGGATTCCACAAGGAATCCGGGCCTTCGTGATGTGCGAACGCATGTACCGGCGGACTCGACGGCCGCGCCGCCAAGGGGAGTTGGGCAGATCTGTGTTTGACTTGTCTCCCTGTGGGCATGTCGACAAAACGCTGAAGTGACCTCACTGACTGCGGTATACCGGATGTACCGAGGTTGCGGGTGGTGCGACGATGAACGTTATGGGGGACATGGCAAATCTGTTCGGGACAGGGCGTTTTGCGCAGCCGTCCGGTCAGGAGGAGGCCACGGACGAGGCCCAGGAGGCCGCCGACGAGGCCGCCGAGGAAGTGCGTCTGCGGCTCGCCGTCGACGGTGGTGACGTCGAGGCGATGAGCGTGCTCGGCGCGATGCTGCTGCGCCGCGGCGACTTCGACGGAGCCGAGTCCCACCTGCGTGCCGCCACCGCGGCCGGCGACCGGGCCGCCGCCAACAACCTGGGCGTGCTGCTGCACCAGCGCGGATACGCCGACGAGGCCGCCGGATGGTGGCGCATCGCCGCCGTCGCCGGATCCGCCGCCGCCGCGCACGCGCTGGGCCGGCACTTCCGCGAGCGCGGGGACGAGCCCGCCGCCGAGTACTGGCTGTGCCAGTCCGCGGAACAGGGCCACGTACTGGGCGCCTACGCGCTCGCCGACCTGCTGGAACACCGCGGTGACGACACCGGGTCCGAGCGGTGGATGCGGGCCGCGGCCGAGCGCGGACACCGGGAAGCGGCGTACCGGCTGGCCCGGACGGTGGACCGGCGGGCCGGGCAGGCCGGCGACGACAAGGCCGCCGCACGCGCGGCCGACGAGGCCGAGCAGTGGTACCGGCAGGCCGCCGCGCGTGGGCACCGTCGGGGCGCGCTGCACCTCGGGACGATCCTGGAGAAGCGCGGCGAGCTCAAGGAGGCCGGCCGCTGGTACCTCACGTCCGCCAAGGACGGCGAGGCCCGCGCCGCCTGCGCGCTCGGCTTCCTGCTGCGGGACGCCGGGGACACCGAGAGCGCCGCCGTGTGGTGGCTGCGCGCCGCCCAGGACGGCGACGGCAACGCCGCCAACGCCCTGGGCGCACTGCACGCCGAGCGCGGCGAGACCCAGACCGCGGAACGCTGGTACCGGGCCGCGATGGACGCCGGTGACGACAACGGGGCGTACAACCTCGGGCTGCTCTGCGCCGAGCAGGGGCGCACCACGCAGGCCGAGCAGTGGTACCGGCGGGCGGCGTACGCCGGTCACCGGGAGGCCTCCAACGCGCTGGCCATCCTGCTGCTGCGCGCCGGGGACGAGAGCGGCGCCGAACCGTGGTTCTCCAAGGCCGCGGAGGCGGGCAGCGTCGACGCCGCCTTCAACCTCGGGATCCTGCACGCCGGACGGGGCGAGGAGCGGGCGGCGCTGCGCTGGTACGAGCGGGCCGCCGCGGCCGGGCACACCGAGGCGGCGCTCCAGGTCGGGATGGCCCGGCTGCGCGACGGGGACGAGCGCGAGGCGGAGCGCTTCCTGCGCTGTGCGGCGGGGGGCGGCAGCGCGGAGGCGGCGTACCGGCTGGCGACGGTGCTGGACGCGCGCCGGCCGCCCGCGCCCGCGCACGAACTGGGGGAGCCGGCGCACGAGAAGTCCGAGTGCGAGGAGTGGTACGAGCGGGCGGCCTCCCAGGGGCACCGGCGGGCCCAGGTGCGGGTCGGGATGCTCGCCGCGGCGCGGGGCGACGTGGTGGAGGCGGCGCGGTGGTACCGCGAGGCGGCCGAGGCCGGGTCGCGCAACGGCGCGTTCAACCTGGGGCTGCTGCTGGCCCGCGAGGGGAGCGAGCCCGAGGCCGTCGTGTGGTGGCGCCGGGCGGCCGACGCCGGGCACGGGCGGGCGGCGCTGAGGCTGGCGCTGGTGTTCGCGCGGCGGGGTGAGCTGGCGGAGGGGCAGCGGTGGGCGGACCTGGCGGTGTCGCTGGGGCCGGCTGAGGTGGGGGAGCGGGCGGCGCGGTTGCGGGACGCGTTGCGGCAGGAGCTGTCGGCGTGACGCGTGACGCTGCGCTTCGGTGCCGTTTGAAGGTGCCCGGGGGCCGGCTGGGCGGGTGGGACGCGGGCCGGCGCCTGCCGGATGCCCGCAGCTGGGGTGGACGCACTTGGGGCCGGAATCCGTTCGGATTCCGGCCCCAAGCCTTCAGTAGCGGGGACAGGATTTGAACCTGCGACCTCTGGGTTATGAGCCCAGCGAGCTACCGAGCTGCTCCACCCCGCGTCGATGAATGGAACAGTACGTCAACACGAAGACGAGAAGCAAATCCCGCTCACGCCGCCGCGCAGTTCGGGCAGGTGCCGCGGTACGTCACCTCGACGTCCGACACCGTGAAGCCGAAGCGCTCCGAGTCGGGGAGGTCGGCCAGCGGATTGCCGGTCGGGTGGACGTCGCGGATCGCCCCGCACTGGGCGCAGACCAGGTGGTGGTGCGGCCGGTGCGCGTTCGGGTCGTAGCGCTTGGCGCGCTTGTCCGTCGCGACCTCCAGCACCTCGCCGAGCGAGACCAGCTCGCCCAGGGTGTTGTAGACGGTCGCCCGGGAGATCTCGGGGAGCCTGTCCACGGCGCGGGAATGCACCTCGTCGGCCGTCAGGTGGACGTGTTCGCCGTCGAGGACCTCGGCCACCACGCGCCGCTGCGCGGTCATGCGCCAACCGCGCCCGCGCAGCCGTTCCAGAAGGTCACTCATACACATCAGCCTAACAGGCAGGGGGACCAGGTCCCGAACGGATGTGACTTTGGAATCTTGCTTGACTTAGACATTGTCTATTGTAGGATCGAGAACGGCATTAGCCAAGCGACAGGACCAGCACAGGAGGAGTCCGTGACTCAGGGACCGCTCACTACGGAGACAGGCGCCCCCGTAGCCGACAACCAGAACAGTGAGACGGCGGGCGTCGGCGGCCCCGTGCTCGTCCAGGACCAGCTCCTTCTGGAGAAGCTGGCCCACTTCAACCGTGAGCGCATCCCGGAGCGCGTCGTGCACGCCCGCGGCGCCGGCGCCTATGGCACCTTCACGGTCACCGCCGACGTCACCCGGTACACGCGCGCGGCCTTCCTCTCCGAGGTCGGCAAGGAGACGGAGACCTTCCTCCGCTTCTCCACCGTGGCCGGCAACCTGGGTGCGGCGGACGCCGTCCGCGACCCGCGCGGCTTCTCGCTGAAGTTCTACACCGAGGAGGGCAACTACGACCTCGTCGGCAACAACACCCCGGTGTTCTTCATCAAGGACGCCATCAAGTTCCCCGACTTCATCCACACCCAGAAGCGCGACCCCTACACGGGTTCGACCGAGATGGACAACGTCTGGGACTTCTGGAGCCTGTCGCCGGAGTCGACGCACCAGGTCACCTGGCTGTTCGGCGACCGCGGCATCCCGGCGTCGTACCGCCACATGGACGGCTTCGGCTCGCACACCTACCAGTGGAACAACGAGGCGGGCGAGGCCTTCTGGGTCAAGTACCACTTCAAGACCGACCAGGGCATCAAGAACCTCACCCAGGCCGAGGCCGACAAGCTCGCCGGTGAGGACCCCGACTCGCACCAGCGCGACCTGCGTGAGGCCATCGAGCGCGGCGACTTCCCGTCCTGGACCGTCGGCGTGCAGATCATGCCCGTGGCCGAGGCGGCGACGTACCGCTTCAACCCGTTCGACCTGACCAAGGTGTGGCCGCATGCGGACTACCCGATCGTCTGGTTCGGGAAGCTGGAGCTCAACCGCAACCCGGAGAACATCTTCGCCGAGGTCGAGCAGTCGGTCTTCTCCCCGGCGCACTTCGTGCCCGGCATCGGGCCGTCCCCGGACAAGATGCTCCAGGGCCGCCTCTTCGCCTACGGCGACGCGCACCGCTACCGCGTCGGCATCAATGCCGACCAACTGCCGGTGAACCGCCCGCACGCCACCGTGGCGCGCACCAACTCCCGTGACGGCCACCTGTACGACGGCCGCCACAAGGGCGCGAAGAACTACGAGCCGAACAGCTTCGCCGGCCCGTTCCAGACGGACCGTGCCCTGTGGCAGCCGGTCGCGGTCTCCGGCGTCACCGGCGAGACCGAGGCCCCGTCGCACGCCGAGGACAACGACTTCGTCCAGGCGGGCAACCTCTACCGGCTGATGACGGAAGCGGAGCGGGAGCGGCTGATCGGCAACCTGGCCGGCGCCCTGTCCGGCGTCTCGCGCGACGACATCGTCGAGCGCGCGGTCGACAACTTCCGTCAGGCCGACGGTGACTTCGGCAAGCGGCTGGAGGCCGCGGTCCAGGCCCTGCGCGGCTGACATCCAGCACCTACCGCTTGCCGTAGCGGCGGGCCGGACCCCCGGGGACGGGGGTCCGGCCCGTTCGTCATACCGGCCGCACTCGTCCCGGCCCCTGCCCCTGCCCCGCACGTTCCGTCAGGTGGTCACCACCGGCGCGTTGTGCGGGGCGCGCTCCGGCGCCCAGCGGCGGATGATGTCGCGCACCGAGACGATGCCGACGGGCTCGCCGCCGTCCAGGACGATGAGGTGGCGGAAGCCGCCGTGCGCCATCGCGCCCGCCGCCTCCTCCACGGTCCAGGTCGGGGCGGCGAAGACGACGTCGGTGGTGGTGTGGCCGTGCGCGCGCTCGGTGTCCGGGTCCTGGCCCCGGCCCACGGAGACGAGGACGTCGCGTTCGGTGAGGATCCCGATGCCGCCGGCGTCGGGGTCGTGCACCACGGCCGCGCCGACGCGCCGTGCGGACATCAGTGCGGCGGCCTGGCGGAGTGTGTGGGCGGGACCGATGGTGAGGACTACCGTGCTCATGACTTCGCGGACGAGCATGGGTGGAGCCACCTCCTGCCGGTGATCCATGAGTTGGTTCATGGATTCACAAGTTCACAAGTGGGGAACTCTCAGAGTGGCAGGTAAAGCACGGGTCAACAAGGGGGCGCGGGGGGCGAGTCGGCGGGCGCTCAGTAGCGCTGGTTGAGATACCCGAGCAGCTCGTCGTGGAGCCGGCCGTTCGACGCGGCCGCGTTCCCGCTGTGCGGGCCGGGCCGGCCGTCGAGGCCGGTGAAGGTGCCCCCGGCCTCCGTGACGATGATCGCGTTGGCGGCCATGTCCCAGAGGGAGAGCTCCGGTTCGGCGCAGATGTCCACCGAGCCCTCGGCGACCATCATGTACGGCCAGAAGTCGCCGTACGCGCGCGTGCGCCACACCTCGCGGGTCAGGTCCAGGAAGCCGTCGAGGCGGCCCTGCTCCTCCCAGCCGCTCAGCGAGGAGTACGCGAAGGACGCGTCGGAGAGCGTGGAGACCTGGGAGACGTGGAGCCGATGGGCGGAGGTCAGGCTGCGGCCGGTGAACGCGCCGTGGTCCTGCACCGCCCACCAGCGCCGGCCGAGGGCGGGCGCCGAGACGAGGCCGACGACCGGCTGGTAGCCGCCCTCCTTGGCCTCCATCAGGGCGATGAGGGTGGCCCACACGGGGACGCCGCGCACGTAGTTCTTGGTGCCGTCGATCGGGTCGATCACCCAGCGCCGGGGCCCGGTGCCTTCGACGCCGTACTCCTCGCCGAGGACGGCGTCGCGGGGGCGGGCGCGGGCGAGGTGGTTGCGGATGAGTTCCTCGGCGGCCTTGTCCGCCTCGCTCACCGGGGTCATGTCCGGCTTCGTCTCGACCTTGAGGTCGAGGGCCTTGAAGCGGTCCATCGTGGCGGCGTCGGCGGCGTCCGCGAGGACGTGGGCGAGGCGGAGGTCGTCGAGGTAGTCGGGCATGCCGTCACGCTATCTGTCGCGGGCCGGGCGGGGCCACCAGGGCTTTGGCGGGCGTGGCGGGCCCGGGCAGGCGGCGCGAGGACCCTTGACAGTGCCCCCGTGCCCGTCAAATCTGGCAGGAAGTCGCTCGGCCGAGGGAGGCGAGGGTGCCTGCAGCCCGGGAGTCCCTGCTCGATGCCGCTTCCGCGGCGCTCGCGCGCCGGCCGTGGTCCGCCGTGCGGATGGTGGACGTGGCGGCTTCCGCCGGGGTGTCCCGGCAGACCCTCTACAACGAGTTCGGCAGCAAGGACGGCCTCGCCCGGGCGCTCGTGCGGCGGGAGGCCGACGGCTATCTGGCAGGGGTGGAGCGTGCGCTGTCCGGGTCCAGCGACCCGCGCGAACGACTCACCGCCACCGCCGAGTGGATGATGTCGGCGGCCCACGACAACGCCCTGGTCCGGGCCATGCTCACCGGCTGCTGGAGCGAGCGGCTGCCCTCGCCGGCCCTGACTGCGGTGCCCTCCTCCTCCGCCCTGCCGGCGCAGCGGCGGGCCGACGGTCCGCTGCCCTCGCCCGGCGACTTCGTGGGCCTTGTCCGCGACCGTGCCGTGGCCGTCCTGGGCGGTGCCGCGTCCTTTCCGCCGACGGACGCCGCCGATCTGGCCCGCTCCTGCGAACTTGCCGTGCGGCTCGCCCTCTCCTGCGTCGCCGCGCCGCCCGCCGAGGGCGGGGTGGCCGACCTCCTGCGCACCGCCCTGCCGCGCCGGTTGACGGCGTAGTGGCCCACGGGACCCGGTCAGGTCCTTAGTGCGCCGAGCCCGACAACTGCAGGCCGATCACGCCGATGATGACGAAGCTGATCGAGACGATCTTCAGGGTCGAGACCAGGTCGCCGAGGAAGACCATGCCGTAGATGGCGGTGCCCGCCGCGCCGATGCCGGTCCACACCGCGTACGCGGGGCCGACGTCGAGCTTCTTCAGGGACATCGTCAGCAGGCCGAAACTGCCCAGCGCGAAGGCGCAGAAGGCGATGGTGGGCCAGAGCCGGGTGAAGCCGTGCGAGAGCTTCAGACAGACGGCGAAGCCGGTTTCGAGCACTCCTGCCACTATGACCAGCAGCCACGCCATGTGTTGTCCTCCCGTGGTCCCCTACCGCGACCGCTGCGTCGGTGTCGATCAGTGGCGTCGCCCGACAGCGACTTCGTCCGGCTTTGCTCAGTCTTGGTTCCGGCTTGGTGCGATTATGCACTTACCGCCTGCACGGCACGGCAAACAACGCGGGGGTCAGTCCCCTTCCTTGCGTTCCCGTGTCGACAGCAGCCGGCGCAGCGAGTACAGCCGGGCCGGGTCGGCGTGTCCCTCGGCGACCCAGGCGTCCAGCGCGCAGTCGGGCTCGTCGTGGCTGCACGCCCGCGGGCAGCCCTCCGTGCCGGGCACCAGGTCGGGGAAGGCGTTGATCACCCGGGACGGGTCGACGTGCGCCAGCCCGAACGACCGCACGCCCGGGGTGTCGACGACCCAGCCGCCCTCCGCGGAGGACAGCGGCAGGGCGAGGGCGGAGGTCGTGGTGTGCCGGCCGCGCCCCGTCACCGCGTTCACATGACCCGTCATCCGGCGGCGGTCCTCCGGCACCAGGGTGTTGACGAGGGTCGTCTTGCCGACGCCGGAGTGGCCGACGAAGGCGGTGATCTTCCCGTCCAGGTGCTCGCGCACGAGGTCCGCGGCCGCGCCGTTCTCCAGCTCCTCGCGGCTGGTGACGACGTACGGGATGTCCAACGCGCCGTACAGCTCCAGCAGTTCGTCCGGCGGCGCCAGGTCCGACTTGGTCATCACCAGCAGCGGGGTGAGGCCGCCGTCGAACGCGGCGACCAGGCAGCGGTCGATGAGGCGGGGGCGCGGCTCGGGGTCGGCGAGGGCGGTGACGACGGCGAGCTGGTCGGCGTTGGCGACGACCACCCGCTCGTAGGGGTCGTCGTCGTCGGCCGTGCGGCGCAGGACCGAGGTGCGTTCCTCGATGCGGACGATGCGGGCGAGGGTGTCCTTCTTGCCGGACAGGTCGCCGACCAGGGCCACCCGGTCGCCGACGATCGCCGCCTTGCGGCCCAGTTCGCGGGCCTTCATCGCCATGACGATCCGGTCGTCGACGAGGCAGGTCAGCCGGCCGCGGTCCACGGTGAGGACCAGGCCCTCGGCGGCGTCCTCGTGCTTGGGCCGGATGTGGGTGCGCGGCCGGTTGCCCTTGCGGTTGGGGCGGGAGCGGATGTCGTCCTCGTCGGTGTTCTTGCCGTAGCGGCGCATGGCGAACCTTCCCTACGCCCCGAGCATCCCGGTCCACAGGTCGGGGAAGTCGGGCAGGGTCTTGGCGGTCGTCGCCACGTTCTCGATCTGCACGCCCTCGACCGCGAGGCCGATGATCGCGCCGGCGGTGGCCATGCGGTGGTCCTCGTAGGTGTGGAAGACGCCGCCGTGCAGCCGGCGCGGGCGGATGTGCAGGCCGTCGGCGGTCTCGGTGACGTCACCGCCGAGTTCGTTGATCTCCTTGGTGAGCGCGGCCAGGCGGTCCGTCTCGTGCAGCCGCAGATGGGCCACACCGCGCAGGGTGGAGGGGGAGTCCGCGAGGGCGGCGACGGCCGCGATGGCCGGAGTCAGCTCGCCGACCTCGCCCAGGTCGACGTCGATGCCGTGGACGGCGCCGGATCCGGTGAAGACGAGACCGTAGTCGGCCAGTTCGCAGGAACCGCCCATTTCGGTGAAGATCTCACGCAGCCGGTCACCGGGCTGGGTGGTGCGGGACGGCCAGTCCGGGATCACCACCTTGCCGCCGGTCACCAGCGCCGCCGCGAGGAAGGGCTGGGCGTTGGACAGGTCCGGCTCGATCGTGAGGTCCCGGCCGAGCAGCGCGCCCGGCGTGACCCGCCAGACGTTCGGCTCGCCGCCCGACTCGGGGGTGTCGACCTGGGCACCGACCGCGCGCAGCATGTCGACCGTCATACGGATGTGCGGCATGGAGGGCAGCGCGGAACCGGTGTGGCGCACCTCGACGCCCTGGTTGAAGCGCGGTCCGGACAGCAGCAGGGCGCTGACGAACTGGGAGGAGGACGAGGCGTCGATGTCGACCGGCCCGCCCTCCAGGGCGCCGCCGCCGTGCACGGTCAGCGGCAGCGCGCCGCGCCCGTCGTCGTCGACCCGGGCGCCCAGGACGCGCAGCGCGTCGATCACGCCGTGCAGCGGACGCTCGTACGACCGCGGGTCGCCGTCGAAGCGGACGGCGCCGTCGGCCAGCGCGGCGACCGGCGGCAGGAAGCGCATGACCGTGCCGGCGTTGCCGACGTCGACCGTGGCCGGGCCGCGCAGACCGGCCGGGATGACCCGCCAGAACTCGCCGGTGCCCTCGGGGCCGACGCCCTCCTCGATCTCGACGCCCATCGTGCGCAGGGCCTCGGCCATCAGCAGGGTGTCGCGGGAGCGCAGCGGGCGGCGCAGCCAGCCGGGCTCGGAGGCGAGGGCGGCCAGCACCAGGGCACGGTTGGTGACCGACTTGGACCCGGGCACGTGGACGGTCGCGTCGACGGCTCCGCTCGCATGCGGGGCGGGCCAGAGGGCGGTGTACGCGGGGTTCACGGTCATGAGGCCCACTTTAATGGCTGAGGACGATCGGAGATCTTGATCAAAAGCGGCGAAACCTGACCGAAAACGCAACAGTGCACTTGCCGTGCATATATGCGGGGCGTGCGGACGGCGCCCGGGTCCTCACAGCTCCAGAAGCCAGCGCGCTCCACCGATCAGCGAACACAGCGACACCGCGTGGAACAGGAAGAACCACACCCCCGCCGGCGCGTGCGTCAGCCGCGCCAGCTGGTCCGCGTCCGAGTCCCCGGCGCCGCCCCGCGACCGCTTGGCCTGCAGTTCGAAGGCCGGGCGCACCCCGCCGAGCAGCAGGAACCACACCACCGCGTACGCGAACGCCGCCTGCACCTGCGGCCCGGCCAGCCAGGACACCAGGACGAACGTGCCGCCGGTGACCACCACCGTCAGCACCCCGTAGGCGTTGCGGACCATCACCAGCAGGGCGACGAGCAGCGCCGTCGCCAGCCAGAGCAGCAGGGTGATGCGTCCCGCGGCCAGCAGCGCGGCGCCGCCGAGGCCCAGCAGCGGGGGAGCGGTGTAGCCGGCGACCGCGGTGAGGATCATCCCGGCACCGTGCGGCTTGCCCCGGCTGACGGTCAGGCCGCTGGTGTCCGAGTGCAGGGTGATCCCGGTCAGGGTGCGGCCCGTCAGCAGGGCCACCAGGCCGTGGCCGCCCTCGTGGGCGATGGTGATCGCGTTGCGCGCTATCCGCCACGACCCGCGGGTCACGACCACGGCGAGCGCGACCACCAGGGTCGCGATCACCACCCACAGGTCGGGATCGGGCTGGGTGCCGGAGACCTCGTCCCACAGGGAGGTGAGCGAGGCCGTTGCGAGGTGGTCCATGTTCGGGGAGGGCTCCTCGTGGTGACGGTCGGGCGGGTGCGGCGCGAAGCGCCTCGTTGCGGGGTGGTGGCCGGGAGGAGGGCGGGCCTGGCAGTGTGGCACGTATGTGCGGACGGTATGCGGCGAGTCGTCGACCCGAGGATCTCGCGGGAATCTTTGAAATCGAGAAGTGGGAGCCCGAGGAGAGCCTGGAGCCCGACTACAACGTGGCCCCCACCAAGGAGGTCTACGCCGTCCTGGACCGTCCCCTGAAAGACGTCGAGGACCCGAAGCCGGTTCGCCAGCTGCGCAAGCTGAAGTGGGGCCTCGTCCCCTCCTGGTCCAAGTCGCCCGAGGGCGGCGCCCGGATGATCAACGCCCGCGCGGAGACCGTCCACGAGAAGCCCTCCTACCGCCGCGCCTTCAGCACCCGGCGCTGCATCCTGCCCGCCGACGGCTACTACGAGTGGGTCACCGGCAAGCAGGAGCGGGACCTGGAGGTCGAGGGGCGCAGGAAGCGGCCCCGCAAGCAGCCGTACTTCGTGACCCCCGCGGACGGCTCCGTGTTCGCCATGGCCGGGCTCTACGAGTTCTGGCGGGACAAGACGCTCCCCGACGACCACCCGCTGGCATGGTGGGTGACGTGCTCGGTGATCACCACCGAGGCCGAGACCGAGCCGCTCGCGGTCGCCCCGGCCGACGGCCCGCACGCCCTGGCCGACATCCACCCGCGGATGCCGCTGATGCTGACGCCGGACCGCTGGGACGACTGGCTCGACCCGGCACGCACCGACCCCGACGAGCTGACCTCCCTGCTGGCGCCCCCGCCCGCCGGGCTGATGCGCGCCTTCCCCGTCTCCACGGCCGTGAGCAACGTCCGCAACAACGGGCCGGAGCTGCTCAAGGAGCTTCAGGCTCCGGAAGAGGGCACACTCTTCTGACGTGACCAGCGACACCACCGAGACCACCGAGATCACCGACACCGATGCGGGTCCCGCCCGCATCACCTGGCACCCGGCGAAGCGGCCCCGGCTCGTCCTTGCCGTGAGCCACGGCGCCGGCGGCGGCATCGAGGCGCGCGACCTGAGGGCGCTGGCGGCCGCACTGCCCGCCCACGGGGTGAGCGTCGCCCTCGTCGAGCAGCCGTGGCGGGTGGCCGGCAAGAAGCTGGCGCCCGCTCCGAAGACCCTGGACACCGGCTGGCGGGGCGTCTGGCCCGCGCTCGCCGCGCCCGGCCTGCCGGTGATCGCGGGCGGCCGCAGCGCCGGTGCCCGCGTCGCCTGCCGCACCGCCCGCGAACTGGGCGCCCACGCCGTCCTCGCCCTCAGCTTCCCGCTGCACCCGCCGGGCAAGCCGGAGAAGTCCCGCGCCGACGAGCTGCTCGGGGCCGGGGTGCCCACCCTCGTCGTCCAGGGCGGCAACGACCCCTTCGGCAGACCGCAGGAGTTCCCCGAGGCGCCCGCGGGGACCTACGACCTGATCGAGGTGCCGTACGGCGACCACGGCTTCGCGGTGCCCAAACGGGCGGCGATCGGCCAGGAGGAGGCGCTGGAGCTGATCACCGACGGCGTCCTGAAGTGGACCGGCTCACTCGGCTGAACGCCCGGGAATGACCGGCGGGCGGCCGCTGTTGTGCGGTGCGTACGTTGCTGAGAATCAGCGCCGACGCCGTAGGAGAGGAAGTCCGCCGCATGGGTTCAGCCTTCTGCCCGAGCCGCAGCAGCCGGTCCGACCTGGACTGGACTGTGCTGCACGCGGCGAAGACCGCCCCCATTCGGGCGGCGGGCGGACCGGATCGTCGTCTATCCTCCGATTCGAGTGAGACCGCTCTCGGTTTCACGACGTCACTGGAGGAGGTGGGTCCGGTCACTGGGACCGACGCAGGGACCGAACACGGCCAGGCGGAGCAGCCCGAGGGCCGGGGTACGGGCGCGGAGTCGACCGCGGAGCGCAGCGCGCGCTTCGAGCGGGACGCGCTGGAGTTCCTCGACCAGATGTACTCGGCCGCGCTGCGCATGACACGTAATCCGGCCGACGCCGAGGACCTGGTGCAGGAGACCTACGCCAAGGCGTACGCGTCCTTCCACCAGTTCCGCGAGGGCACCAACCTCAAGGCGTGGCTGTACCGCATCCTCACCAACACCTTCATCAACTCGTACCGCAAGAAGCAGCGCGAACCCCAGCGCAGCGCGGCCGAGGAGATCGAGGACTGGCAGCTCGCGCGTGCCGAGTCGCACATGTCGACGGGTCTGCGCTCCGCGGAGTCGCAGGCGCTCGACCACCTGCCCGACTCGGACGTGAAGCAGGCGCTCCAGGCGATCCCCGAGGAATTCCGTATCGCCGTGTATCTGGCGGACGTCGAGGGCTTTGCCTACAAGGAGATCGCAGACATCATGGGGACACCCATCGGTACGGTGATGTCCCGGCTGCACCGTGGACGCCGTCAGCTGCGCGGCATGCTGGAGGACTACGCCCGTGACCGCGGCCTCGTCCCCGCCGGCGCCGGAGAGTCGAACGAAGCGAAAGGCTCGGGGTCATGAGCTGCGGAGAGCCGCACGAGACGGATTGCAGCGAAATCCTCGATCATCTCTACGAGTTTCTCGACAAAGAGATGCCGGACTCGGACTGCGTGAAGTTCGAGCACCACTTCGAGGAGTGCTCGCCCTGCCTGGAGAAGTACGGGCTGGAGCAGGCCGTGAAGAAGCTGGTCAAGCGGTGCTGCGGACAGGACGACGTGCCGGGTGACCTGCGCGCCAAGGTCATGGGGCGGCTGGACCTGATCCGGTCCGGGCAGTCCGTGCCCGAACACGACGTCACAGCCTCGCCGTCGTCGGCTCCGCAGGAGTCCTGAGCCGGTCTCCGGGCCGGTGCCAGCGCCCTGAGTCGTTCAGAAGTCACTCGTACGTGCTAATCCGCGGGTTATCTGCCCGCGGACTCCCCCCGCCGTCCTAGGCTCCGGAGCCTGAAAGACGTGGCCGGGGAGGGGGCTCATGGACGCGGTACCGGCGCGGGCGCGTGCGTACGTGACCGGCGTCACCCTCGCCGCCCTGCTGTGCCTGCGGCCGCTGCCGTCGGTGCACGCGCCCTGGTGGGCGGTGCTGCTGCTCACCGGACTGTACGCGGGCTCCGAACTCGTCGCCCGGACCCGCCTCGTCGGGACCTGCTACCCCGTCCTGCTCGCCGGGGCCTTCCTGCTGCCGCCGCCCGCCGCCGCGCTCGTGGCACTGCCCGGAGCGCTGCTGTCCCCGGTGCCGCGCCGCCCCTTCGGTCTGCGGCGCGTCTGGCGGGCCGCCCAGCTGACCCTCGCCGTGTGGGCCGCCGCCTGTGTCCACTGGCGGCTCGGCGGCCGGGACGCGGTCGTCGAGCCCGCCTTCCCGTACGCCCTCGTGCCGGCCGGGGCCGCCGTACTCGCCTTCTGCCTGGTGCTCACGGTGCTGGACGGCGGCATCCTCACCCTCGCCGACCACGTGCCGCCGGGCCGGGCGTGGCGAGGCCTGCTCTCCCGGTCGCTCGCGCCGATCGCCGTGCACGGGCTCGCCGGGCTGATGATGGCCGTCCTGTGGCGCAGCGAGTACGGTCCGGTGGCCGCGCTGCTCGTCCTGCTGCCGATGTGCGTGGCCTGGTGGGCCTTCGCCCAGTACCACCGCGAGCGGGCCGCGCACCAGGCGACCATCCGCGCCCTGGTGCAGGCCGTCGACATCAAGGACGGCTACACGCGCGGCCACAGCGAACGCGTCGGCCAGGCCTCCATGATGATCGCCCGCGAGCTGGGCATGGACGACGAGCGCGTCGAGACCCTGCGCTTCGCCGGGATCCTGCACGACGTGGGCAAGCTCGGCGTGCCCACCCGGCTGCTGCGCAAGGACGGGCCGCTGACGCCCGAGGAACGCCGGGTGATCGAGCTGCACCCCGAGTACGGGCACGAGATGGTGCGCGGCATCCGCTTCCTGGGAGAGGCCCGCGCCGCGGTCCTCCACCACCACGAACGGCTGGACGGCAGCGGCTACCCCTACGGACTGGCCGGCGACCGGATCCCCGAGTCGGCCCGGGTGGTGGCCGTCGCCGACGCCTTCGACGCTATGACGTCCACACGCTCCTACAGCAGGGCCCGCCCCGTCGCAGTGGCCCTGGAGGAGCTCCAGCGCTGTGCCGGGAGACAGTTCGACCCACGGATGGTGCGGGCGCTGGTCCACGCCCTCCGCCGCCACGGCTGGCGTCCGTCGGTGACGGCGGACGGTTCGCCCGGCCCCGCCGCCGAAGCGGCAGGGGGCCGGGGCGAGGGTGTGCGGGACAGTGTCGGCAGGGGCGCGCCATGAGGGAGCCGGAGCCGGCGATGGCCCCCTGCCCGCCTCACGCGTGCCGTTCGCCTCGCCCCGGCCGGCCGGGGCGAGGCCGGGTGCCGTGCACGGTGGCCCCGGCGGTGCCCGCCGTCCGCGCCCCCACCGGGCCGGGGGAGCGTGCGGGCGGGTGGCTCGCGGCGGCGCCCCGCGCCGCGGTGCGCGGTGGCCGCGTGGACGGGGGCAGCCCATGACGCCCTTCCGGCCATGGGTCCCGTCTCCCGCAGCGGTCCCGGTCGCGGGCCCCGGAGCCAGGCGCGGGCCCGCGCTCCCGGCCCCGGCGACGCTGCTCCTCGTGCCCGGCTGTGCCGGGCTCCTCGCGCTCGGGTGCCTCGCCTCCGTGGTGGTGTCCGGGCCCGTGCAGCGGCCCGTCGCGCTCGCCTTCGGCGGTCTGGTCGTCCTCGGTGAGCTGACCCGGCGCACCGGTGCCGAGGCCCGGGAGGCCGCCCCGCTCGGGGCGGCGGGCGCGCTGGCGTACGCGCTGCTCGGAGACGTCGCCGGGCAGCCGGCGCACCACGGTGTCGCCCAGACCGTCACCGTCGTGCTCGCCGCCTCGCTGCTCGGCAGCGTGCCCTACGTCGCCCGCGGCAGCGGGCCCGTCCTCGGCCACCTGGCGCGGCGGGTGCTCACCGTCGGCTTCGCCGCCGTGTGCTTCCGGCCGCTGGCCGGCCAGGGCACCTTCGACGACTGGAGCGGACCCGCCGACGCCCTGCTGCTGCTCGCGCTGCTGGCCCTGACCACGCTGTGCGACGCCGTACTCGCCGCGGCACCCGCCCACGCGCGCACCGGCTGGCCCTTCGGACCGCTGCTGCGCGAGGAACTGCGCGGCATGGTCGGGATCACGTCGGCGGTGTGCGCGACCGGCGCGGTGATGGCGCTGGCGGTGAGCGTCGCGGGACTGTGGGCGCTGCCCGTCTTCAGCGTGCCCCTGCTGCTCGCCCAGCTCTCCTACCGCCGGTACGAGGCCGTCCGGGCCACCTACCGGCAGACCATCGCCTCCCTGGCCCGCGCCACCGAGATCGCCGGATACACCCCGGCCGGGCACGCCCGCCGGGTCGCCGGACTCGGCGTGGCCGTCGGGCGGGACCTGGGGCTGTCCGGGGCCGAGCTGACCGTGCTGGAGTACGCGGCGCTGATGCACGACATCGGCCAGCTCAGCCTGGTCGACCCGGTCCCGGCGGGAGCCACCGCGGACCTGCCCGCCACCGAGCAGCGGCGGATCGCGCTGCTCGGCGGGGCCGTCGTGCGTCAGACCGGCGTCGACGCGGCGGTCGCCGTGGTGGTGGAGCGGCAGGCCGACCCCTGCCGGGAGCAGCCGGTCGCCGCGCGGATCGTGCGGGTCGTGAACGCCTACGAGGAGAAGGCGCGGGACGCGGGCCCGGGCGGCGTCCTGACCGCACTGGAGGAGCTGCGCCTGGCCACCGCCGGCGACTACGCTCCGGAAGTGGTGGAGGCACTGGCCCGGGTCCTTTCCCGGAGCAGCCTTACCGAGCCCGCGGCTGGGTAACCCATGGGTAATGAGCGCCTCTACAGCCGTACGTGGTTTGATGCCCGGGAGAGGGTGTCCGGGGGCGCGAAAGGCACAGCCAGCCCACAGAACGGAACTGGCAGGCGGGAATCGTGAGGATCTTCGGCAAGGCACGGCACCGGCCCTCCGCCTCCTGGCGGCAGGCCACCGACCGCGCGTTCACGCTGATCGGCGACGGTCGCTACGAGGACGCGGGTGCGCTGCTGACCCGGGCGGCGGACCTGGAGCCCTGGCTGTCGGAGTCCTGGTTCAACCTGGCGCTGCTGCACAAGTTCCGGCACGACTGGGAGCAGGCCAGGGCGGCGGGCCTGCGGGCCGTCGCGCTGCTCGACCGGGACACCGGCGCCCCCGACTGGTGGAACGTCGGCATCGCCGCGACCGCCCTGCAGGACTGGCCGCTGGCCCGCCGGGCCTGGCAGGCCTACGGGCTGCGCACCCCCGGGGAGGCCACCGACGCCGGTGAGCCGCTCGGCATGGACCTCGGCAGCGCTGCCGTACGGCTGTCGCCGGAGGGCGAGGCCGAGGTGGTGTGGGGGCGGCGGCTCGACCCCGCCCGCGTCGAGGTGCTGTCCATCCCGCTGCCGTCGTCCGGGCGGCGCTGGGGCGAGGTCGTCCTGCACGACGGCGTACCGCACGGGGAGCGGACCACCAGCGCCGGGCACTCCTACCCCGTCTTCGACGAGATCGAGCTGTGGGCGCCCTCGCCCGTGCCCACCTGGGTCGTCCTCCTGGAGGCCGCCACCGAGTCCGACCGCGACGCGCTGGAGCAGCTGGCCGCCGACGCCGGGTTCGCCGCCGAGGACTGGTCGTCCTCCGTGCGGCTGCTGTGCCGGATGTGCTCGGAGTCCCGGATGCCGTCCGACGAGGGCGAGGGCGAGCACCTCGACCCGCACGACCACAGCGAACCCGGACACCCCGGGCCGCTGGGGCACCGCACCGACGGGCAGCTGTGGGTGCCGGAGCGGGAGTGCGGGGTGGCCGCGCCGGCCGGGCTGGTGAAGGGGTTGCTGGACGGGTGGGTGGCCGACAGCCCGGACTCACGTGACTGGCGGGACCTGGAAGAGGTCTGCTGAGCCGCCCCGTAGTCTTTGTCAGGACGCTCCAGCAGCAGTCACCATCAGCACCACCCTTGGTTGTACGAGGAAGGCATACGTCGGTCATGGCCCAGCAGGACACCGATCAGCAGCACCCGGGCGTGCTCCCCGTGGACGACGAGGGATTCGTCGTCGACACCCAGGACTGCGAGGAGCGTGAGGCCGACTGGCGCGGGCGCGGCACCTCGCGCCCGATCACGGTGGTCGGCAACCCGGTGCTGCACAAGGAGTGCGAGGACGTCACCGACTTCGGCGAGGAGTTCCAGCAGCTGGTGGCCGACATGTTCGCCAGCCAGCGCACCGCCGAGGGCGTGGGCCTGGCCGCCAACCAGATCGGCGTCTCCAAGAAGGTCTTCGTCTACGACTGCCCCGACGACGAGGGCGTCCGCCACGTCGGCGTCGTCTGCAACCCCAGGCTGGTCGAACTGCCGGCCGACCGCCGCCGCCTGGACGACAGCAACGAGGGCTGCCTGTCCGTGCCGACCGCCTACGCGCCGCTCGCCCGACCCGACTACGCCGAGGTGACCGGGCAGGACGAGAAGGG
This sequence comes from Streptomyces sp. NPDC042336, assembly GCF_055581985.1. NCBI lineage: Bacteria > Bacillati > Actinomycetota > Actinomycetes > Kitasatosporales > Streptomycetaceae > Streptomyces > Streptomyces sp. NPDC042336. Next base: position 134,796 of record NZ_JBVJEA010000009.1, read on the forward strand.
CAACCCCGTCAAGGTGCGCGGCACCGGGTACTTCGCCCGGTGCCTCCAGCACGAGACGGACCACCTGTACGGGTACCTGTACATCGACCGGCTCTCCAAGCGCGAGCGCAAGGACGCGCTGCGGCAGATGGCCGAGAACGAGCCGCGCTACCCCGTGGTCGCGAACGACTGACACCGCCTCACGGGCCACACATCCCCCTTGCGCACGGCGCCTGTTCGGGTCTTCCCCGAGCGGGCGCCGTTCGTGTGTGGAAAGCCGCCACACAACAGGAGAATTCCGGCATCGCGGGGTAGTGAATGGAGCAAATCCGTTCCCAGAACGGTCAGTTGTGGTGCTGAATGGGAAGTGCGGGGATACGCAACGGCGCACGCCCCGCTCAGTGAGAGGAGTGCGCCACCGGCGGCTGAGAGGGGTTTGTTCGTGCATGCTTTCCCACACGGCACCACAGCGACACCGACCGCGATCGCAGTACCGCCATCGCTGCGCCTCCCGGTGATCGAGGCGGCATTTCCCCGGCAACTGCACCCGTATTGGCCCAGGCTTCAGGAGACAACCCGCACCTGGCTGCTCGAAAAGCGGCTCATGCCGGCGGACAAGGTCCAGGAATATGCCGATGGCCTGTGCTACACGGACCTCATGGCGGGCTACTACCTGGGCGCCCCCGACGAGGTCATGCAGGCGATAGCGGACTACAGCGCGTGGTTCTTCGTCTGGGACGACCGGCACGACCGTGACATCGTCCACGGCCGTCCCGGCGCCTGGCGGCGACTGCGTGGCCGGCTGCACACGGCACTCGACTCACCCGGGGACCACCTGCACCACGAGGACACGCTGGTGGCCGGGTTCGCCGACAGCGTGCGGCGGCTCTACGCCTTCCTGCCGGGCACCTGGAACGCCCGGTTCGCCCGGCACTTCCACGCGGTGATCGAGGCGTACGACCGGGAATTCCACAACCGGACGCGCGGAATCGTGCCCGGCGTGGAGGAGTACCTCGAACTGCGGCGGCTCACCTTCGCGCACTGGATCTGGACCGACCTGCTGGAGCCGAGTTCCGGCTGCGAACTCCCCGACGCCGTACGCAAACACCCGGTATATCGCCGGGCGGCGCTGCTGAGTCAGGAATTCGCCGCCTGGTACAACGACCTCTGCTCGCTGCCCAAGGAAATAGCGGGAGACGAGGTCCACAATCTCGGTATCAGTCTCATAACCCATCATTCACTCACGCTGGAAGAAGCCATCGGAGAAGTCCGGCGGCGCGTCGAGGAATGCATCACCGAATTCCTCGCCGTGGAGCAGGACGCCTTACGGTTCGCCGACTCGCTGGCCGACGGAACCGTACGCGGAAAGGAACTGAGCGGCGCCGTGCGAGCCAACGTCGGCAATATGCGGAACTGGTTCAGTTCCGTCTACTGGTTCCACCACGAGTCAGGCCGGTACATGGTCGACAGCTGGGACGACCGGTCCACGCCCCCGTACGTCAACAACGAAGCGGCAGGTGAGAAATGACCGTCGAGTCCGTCAACCCCGAGATCCACGCGCAGACGGCACCGGAACTGCGCGAACCGCCCGTCGCGGGCGGCGGCGTACCGCTGCTCGGCCACGGCTGGCGGCTGGCCCGCGACCCGCTGGCCTTCATGTCCCAACTGCGTGACCACGGCGACATCGTGCGCATCAAGCTCGGCCCGAAGACCGTCTACGCGGTCACGGACCCGGAGTTGACCGGTGCCCTCGCCCTGAGCCCCGACTACCACATAGCGGGCCCGCTGTGGGAGTCGCTGGAGGGCCTGCTCGGCAAGGAGGGCGTGGCGACCGCCAACGGTCCGCTCCACCGCCGCCAGCGGCGCACCATTCAGCCGGCGTTCCGGCTCGACGCCATCCCCGCCTACGGGCCGATCATGGAGGAGGAGGCGCACGCGCTCACCGAGCGCTGGCAGCCGGGCCGGACCGTCGACGCCACCTCCGAGTCCTTCCGGGTCGCGGTGCGCGTCGCGGCCCGCTGCCTGCTGCGCGGGCAGTACATGGACGAGCGGGCCGAGCGGCTGTGCGTCGCGCTCGCCACCGTCTTCCGGGGCATGTACCGGCGCATGGTGGTCCCGCTCGGGCCGCTGTACCGGCTGCCGCTTCCGGCCAACCGCCAATTCAACAACGCGTTGGCCGATCTGCATCTGCTGGTCGACGAGATCATCGCCGAGCGCCGCGCATCCGGTCAAAAGCCGGACGATTTGCTCACGGCATTGCTGGAGGCGAAGGACGACAATGGCGACCCGATCGGGGAACAGGAGATCCACGACCAGGTGGTCGCGATACTCACCCCCGGCAGTGAAACCATCGCGTCCACGATCATGTGGTTGCTCCAGGCACTTGCCGACCATCCGGAACATGCCGACCGCATACGCGACGAAGTCGAAGCGGTCACCGGCGGGCGCCCCGTGGCATTCGAGGACGTCCGCAGGCTCACGCACACCGGCAATGTCATCGTGGAAGCCATGCGTTTGCGCCCCGCCGTATGGGTATTGACGCGGCGCGCGGTGGCCGAGAGTGAACTCGGTGGCTATCGCATTCCGGCCGGTGCGGACATCATCTACAGTCCGTACGCAATCCAACGCGATCCGAAGTCGTACGACGACAACCTGGAGTTCGACCCCGACCGATGGCTCCCGGAACGCGCGAAGAATGTGCCGAAATACGCCATGAAGCCGTTCAGCGCGGGCAAGCGGAAGTGCCCCAGTGACCACTTCTCGATGGCCCAGCTCACGCTGATCACGGCCGCGCTCGCCACCAGGTTCCGCTTCGAACAGGTGGCGGGCTCCAACGACGCGGTCCGGGTCGGCATCACGCTGCGCCCGCACGACCTGCTGGTCAGACCCGTGGCGCGGTGACGGCCCCGACGGCTCAGGCGGCGGCCTCCGGGCCACGGAACGTGCGCCGGTAGGCGTGCGGGGTGGTGCCCAGGGCCCTGGTGAACTGGTGCCTGAGGGCCGCCGCCGTGCCGAAACCGGCGCGCCAGGCGATCGTGTCCATCGTCTCGTCCGTCGCCTCCAGGAGACGCTGGGCCAGCAGGACGCGCTGGCGCAGGATCCAGCGGTAGGGGGTCGTCCCGGTCTCCTGCTGGAAGCGGCGGGCGAAGGTGCGCGGGGACATGTGCGCCCGGGCCGCCAGCTGTTCGACGGTGACCTCCTCGTCGAGGTGCTGCTCCATCCAGGCCAGCACCTCGCCGACGGTGTCGCAGGAGGAGCGCGGCAGCGGCCGTTCGATGTACTGCGCCTGCCCGCCGTCCCGGTGCGGCGGCACCACCATGCGCCGGGCGATCCGGTTGGCGACCTCCGTCCCCTGCTCCTTGCGCACGATGTGCAGACAGGCGTCGATGCCGGCGGCGGTCCCGGCGGAGGTGATCACCGGGTCCTCGTCGACGTAGAGCACGTCCGGCGCGACCTGGGCCCGCGGATACTGCCGGGCCAGCTCGGCCGCGTGGTGCCAGTGCACCGCGCACCGCCGCCCGTCCAGCAGTCCGGCGGCGCCCAGCACGAAGACGCCGGAGCACACGCTCAGCACGCGTGTGCCCCGGTCCGTCGCCCTGCGCAGGGCGTCCAGCAGCTCGGGCGGGTACTCCCGGCGGACGAAGTCGCTGCCGGCCGGCACGGTGATCAGGTCGGCCTCCTCCAGCCGGTCGAGACCGTACGGCGTGGTGACGGAGAGCCCGCCCACATGGGTGCTCAGTGCCGGGCCCTCCGCCGAGACCACCGCGAAGTCGTACTTCGGCAGGCCCTCGTCGGTCCGGTCGATGCCGAAGACCTCGCAGACGACGCCCAGTTCGAAGGGATGCACGCCGTCCAGCAGGACGGCGGCCACGTTCTGCAGCATGGTGCCAGTGTGCCCCGGAAGTGGCAGGAAATCGAGGCCCTACGGCAGTCCTGCCACTCCCGGTAAGGAGTATCCGGCGCGACAGTGGTGTCATGAACGGAAACCAGATAGAAGGCCTGATCGGAATGCTCGCCACCTTCGGACTCCTCGTCCTGATGGTCCTCCCGTCGGTGATCGGCATCATGCGCGACCGGCGCATCGACCGCGAGATCAGGGAGGCCCGGAAGGACAGGGGGGAGGAGAGCCGGGCGACTCAGAAGTCCTCGTCCAGGTCGACGGTGCCCTCCACCGCCACCTGGTACGCCGAGGGACGCCGCTCGAAGAAGTTGGTCAACTCCTGAACCCCCTGCAGCTCCATGAAGGAGAAGGGGTTCTCCGAGCCGTACACCGGGGCGAAGCCGAGGCGCGTCAGGCGCTGGTCGGCCACGCACTCCAGGTACTGCCGCATCGAGTCGGTGTTCATGCCCGGGAGGCCGTCGCCGCACAGGTCGCGCGCGAACTGCAGCTCGGCCTCGACGGCCTCCCGCAGCATGTCGGTGACCTGCTGCCGGAGCTGGTCGTCGAACAGCTCCGGCTCCTCCTTGCGCACGGTGTCGACGACGTCGAACGCGAAGGACATGTGCATGGTCTCGTCCCGGAACACCCAGTTGGTGCCGGTGGCGAGGCCGTGCAGCAGCCCCCGGCTGCGGAACCAGTAGACGTAGGCGAAGGCGCCGTAGAAGAACAGGCCCTCGATGCACGCCGCGAAGCAGATCAGGTTGAGCAGGAAGCGACGGCGGTCGGCCCGGGTCTCCAGGCGGTCGATCGACTCGACCGAGTCCATCCACCTGAAGCAGAACTCGGCCTTCTCCCGGATGGACGGGATGTTCTCCACGGCCGCGAAGGCGGCGGCGCGGTCCTCCGGGTCGGGCAGGTAGGTGTCGAGGAGCGTCAGATAGAACTGGACGTGGACGGCCTCCTCGAAGAGCTGGCGGCTCAGGTACAGCCGCGCCTCGGGGGAGTTGATGTGCTTGTAGAGGGTCAGTACCAGGTTGTTCGCGACGATCGAGTCACCGGTGGCGAAGAAGGCCACCAGCCGGCCGATCAGGTGCTGCTCCTCGGGGCTGAGCTTCGCGAGGTCGGCGACGTCCGAGTGGAGGTCGACCTCCTCGACGTGCCAGGTGTTCTTGATCGCGTCCCGGTAGCGCTCGTAGAAGTCGGGGTAGCGCATGGGGCGCAGGGTCAGCTCGAAGCCGGGGTCGAGCAGGTTCTTCGTGGCGGGGTTCGCGGGGGTCTCGGTGGTCATTACTGGCAGGCCTCGCAGGACTCGGGGTTCTCCAGGGAGCAGGCGACCGCTTCGGGGTCCGGGGCCGCCTGCACGGGGACGGGGGTGGCGCGGGCCGCGGCGCGGGCGATCCGGGTCGCCGGGCGCGAGCGCAGGTAGTACGTGGTCTTCAGGCCCTGCTTCCAGGCGTACGCGTACATCGAGGAGAGCTTCCCGATGGTCGGCGTCTCCAGGAACAGGTTCAGCGACTGGGCCTGGTCGAGGTACGGCGTGCGGGCGGCGGCCATGTCGATCAGGCCGCGCTGCGGGATCTCCCAGGCGGTGCGGTACAGCGCGCGCACGTCCTCGGGGATCCAGGAGAAGCCCTGCACCGAGCCGTTCGCCTCGCGCAGCGCCTCACGGGTGCGGGCGTCCCACACGCCGAGCCGCTTGAGGTCGTCCACCAGGTAGGAGTTGACCTGGAGGAATTCACCGGACAGCGTCTCGCGCTTGAACAGGTTGGAGACCTGCGGCTCGATGCACTCGTAGGCACCGGCGATGGAGGCGATGGTCGCGGTCGGCGCGATGGCCAGCAGCAGGGAGTTGCGCAGCCCGGTCGCCGCCATGCGCGCGCGCAGCGCGGCCCAGCGCTCCGGCCACGTGTGCTCGACGCCGTAGTGGTCGGGGTGCAGCACGCCCCGGGCGGTACGGGTCTTCTCCCAGGCCGGCGCGGGGCCGTTGCGCTCGGCCAGGTCGGCGGAGGTCTCGTACGCGGCGAGCATGATCCGCTCGGCGATACGGGTGGACAGGGCCTTCGCCTCGGGGGAGTCGAAAGGCAGACGGAGCCGGAAGAAGACGTCCTGGAGGCCCATCGCGCCGAGGCCGACCGGACGCCAGCGGGCGTTGGAGCGGCCCGCCTGCTCGGTCGGGTAGAAGTTGATGTCGACGACCCGGTCCAGGAAGGTGACGGCGGTGCGGACGGTGGCGTCCAGCCGGTCCCAGTCCATGTCGCCGCTCGCGGGGTCGACGAAGGCGCCGAGGTTGACCGAGCCCAGGTTGCAGACCGCCGTCTCCCCGTCGTCGGTGACCTCCAGGATCTCCGTGCAGAGGTTGGAGGAGTGGACGACGTGGCCGGGGGTCGCCGTCTGGTTCGCCGTGCGGTTGGCGGTGTCCTTGAAGGTCATCCAGCCGTTGCCGGTCTGCGCGAGGGTGCGCATCATGCGGCCGTACAGCTCACGGGCGGGCAGCGTCCTGCGGGCGAGCCCCGCCTCCTCCGCCCTGCGGTACGCCGCGTCGAACTCCTCGCCCCACAGGTCGGTCAGCTCCGGGACGTCGGAGGGGGAGAACAGCGACCAGGTCCCGTCGGTGTCCACCCGGCGCATGAACTCGTCCGGCACCCAGTGCGCGAGGTTCAGGTTGTGCGTACGGCGGGCGTCCTCACCGGTGTTGTCCCGCAGCTCCAGGAACTCCTCGACGTCCGCGTGCCAGGTCTCCAGGTAGACCGCCGCCGCGCCCTTGCGCCGGCCGCCCTGGTTCACGGCGGCGACCGAGGCGTCCAGCGTCTTCAGGAACGGGACGATGCCGTTGGAGTGCCCGTTGGTGCCGCGGATCAGCGAACCCCGGGCGCGGACGCGGGAGTAGGCGATGCCGATGCCGCCGGCGTGCTTGGAGAGGCGGGCGACCTGGTGGAGGCGGTCGTAGAGGGAGTCCAGCTCGTCCTTGGGGGAGTCCAGGAGGTAGCAGGACGACATCTGGGCGTGCCTAGTACCGGAGTTGAAGAGGGTGGGGGAGGAGGGCAGGTAGTCCAGACGGCTCATCAGGCCGTACAGGGCGGCGACCTCGTCCACCGCGCGGACCGTGTCGTCCTCGGCGAGGCCGGCGGCGACCCGCAGCAGGAAGTGCTGGGGCGTCTCGACGGTCTTGCGGGTGATCGGGTGGCGGAGCAGGTAGCGGCTGTACAGGGTGCGCAGTCCGAAGTAGCCGAAGCGGTCGTCGGCGGCCGGGTCGATCAGCGCGTCGAGGCGGGCCGCGTGCAGCCGGACGAACGCGGCCGTGCGGTCGGCGATCAGACCCTCGCGGTGGCCGGTGGCGACGGAGTCGGTGAAGGTGACGACGCCCTGGGAGGCGGCCTCGGCGCGGATGCCGACGGTCAGCAGCCGGGCGGCCAGCCGGGAGTAGACCGGGTCCTCGGAGATCAGACCGGCGGCCGCCTCGGTGGCCAGCTCCCGCAGCTCGGCCTCGTCGGCGTGCGCGGACCGGCCCCGCAGCGCGGCGGCGGCCACCCGGCCCGGGTCGGCGCCGGGGAGGTCGGCGGTCAGCCCGGTCAGGGTCCGCAGCAGGGCGGCACCGGGTCCGTCGGGTTCCCCGGTCGCCGTCACCGGGGTCGCTGAAGCCGGATCGGCTGGCGCGATGGTCACGTGGAGCACTCCCTCGCTCGGCACGGGGCCTGGCGGAGGGAGGGCAGGGGGCAGCTCACGAGCGCACGCGGCGTCGCGTCCACCGGCCCACTCCACGAGGCCCGGACGTCATGGCACCCGGGCCAAGGCGGCCGGGCGCACTGTCGGCAGGTCCTCGGACTGACCAGGCGTGCGCGCACGTGCGAAGACGTACGGATGCACACGAGTACACCGTTGCGGGACAGTTCCGGATTCGCACCGGATTCCCCTGCGGCGACAGCGAGCACGAGCATACATCTTGTGCCGGGCTCCGCCAGCACCCCCAGATGTTGTGTCTGGCTTCCGTGTCAGGGTGTAGCGTCGGGCCCGCTTCGGGTCGGTGCCAGAGCGTCAGAGCGTCAGTTCGTAAGTGAGCAGCATGATGTCGTCCAGCTCCGGCAGGGGGTTCCAGTCGCGGTCGGGCGTGCGGACGAAGCCCAGGCGCTCGTAGAGGCGGTGGGCGGTGCGCATGGCGGTCTGGGTCGACAGCACGACGCCCGTGCAACCGGCCACCGTCCTGGCGCGGTCGACACAGGCCCGTACGAGCGCCTCGCCCGCCCCGCGGCCACGCGCCTCGCGGGCGACGGCGAGCATGCGTATCTCGGCCTCGCCGGGGCGCGCGATGTCCGCCATGGGACCGCCGGACGGCACGAAGGTCACGCCGCCGAGCACCCGGCCGTCCGCCGCGGCGACCAGCACCTCGGCCGCCGCCGCCCGCTTGGCCACGTCGCGCAGCTCGTCCAGGTACGAGTCGCTCTCCCCGAAGTCGAGGAGGCCGTCGCGCAGGTAGGCCTGCGCGGTGATCTCGCCGAGGGTGTCGTACTCCTCGGCCGTCGCACGTCGGATCACGAAGTCCATGACGCCGAGTGTGCCCGACGGGTACGACAACGGGCCGCCGGATTTCTCCGACGGCCCGCCGCGTTCGCGCTCCGGGGATCAGTGCGAGCTGCCCGCCGTGGCCGGCGGCAGTTCCACCTGGACGCCGGGGTCGCCGGCGTCCGCCGTGTAGTCGCTCGGCTTGGTCTCGTCGATGCCGTCGGGCGCCTTGACCGCCCTCAGGACGAAGGTCAGGACCACGGTGACCAGCACGTTCAGCACGAAGGCGGTGAGACCGATGTAGCCGATCTCGCCGATGCCGGGGATCTCGTCGGAGGAGCCGCCGAAGTGCTTCTGCGTCGGCGAGGCCACACCGTAGGCGGCGACCGTGCCGTAGACCATGCCGACCGCCCAGCCGCCGAGCAGCGCCCAGCGGTGGAACCAGCGGGTGAACAGGCCGCCGACCAGGGCCGGGAAGGTCTGCAGGATCCAGATGCCGCCCAGCAGCTGGAAGTTGATCGCGACGGTCTTGTCCATGCCCAGGACGAAGATCAGCGCGCCCACCTTCACCAGCAGCGACACCAGCTTGGAGACCTTCGTCTCCTGTTGCGGCGTGGCGTCCGGCTTGATGAAGTCCTTGTAGATGTTGCGGGTGAACAGGTTCGCGGCCGCGATCGACATGATCGCCGCCGGGACCAGGGCGCCGATGCCGATCGCCGCGAAGGCCACGCCCGCGAACCAGTCCGGGAACATGTTCTCGAACAGCTGCGGGATCGCCAGCTGGCCGTTGTCCACCTTGACCCCGGCCGCGATGGCCATGAAGCCCAGCAGCGCGAGCAGGCCCAGCATCAGCGAGTACAGCGGCAGGATCGTGGTGTTGCGGCGGATCACCTCACGGCTGCGCGAGGACAGCGTGGCGGTGATCGAGTGCGGATACATGAAGAGTGCGAGGGCCGAGCCGAGCGCGAGGGTCGCGTACGTCCACTGGCCCCCCGCGTCCGGCACCACTCCGCCCTTGCCCGCCTCGGTGAACTTGTCGCTCGCCGACGCGAAGATGTCGTCGAACCCGCCCAGCTTGATCGGGATGTAGATGATCGCCACCGCGATGACGATGTAGATCAGCGTGTCCTTCACGAACGCGATCAGCGCGGGCGCGCGCAGCCCCGACGAGTAGGTGTACGCCGCCAGCACACCGAAGGCGATCAGCAGCGGCAGGTCCTTGACGAACCAGTTGGTGTCCTCGCCGCCGCCGACGCCCATCACGTCGAGGACGGCCTGGATGCCGACCAGCTGGAGCGCGATGTACGGCATGGTCGCCAGGATGCCGGTTACGGCGACCGCCAGCGACAGGCCCTTGGAGCCGAACCGGCCGCGCACGAAGTCCGAGGTCGTCACGTAACCGTGCTTGTGCGAGACCGACCACAGGCGGGGCAGGAAGGTGAAGATCAGCGGGTAGACCAGGATCGTGTACGGCACCGCGAAGAAGCCGGACGCGCCCGCCGCGTAGATCGCCGCCGGGACGGCCACGAAGGTGTACGCGGTGTAGAGGTCGCCGCCCAGCAGGAACCAGGTGACCCAGGTGCCGAACGAGCGGCCGCCGAGGCCCCACTCGTCGAGGCTGTGCTCGTTCTCGGCACGGCGCCAGCGGGCGGCCAGGAAGCCCATGGCGGTGACGAGCACGAAGAAGAAGATGAAGACGGCGAGTGCGACGCCGTTCACGCCGTCGTTCATCGCGACTCACCACCCTTCGGCGCGGAGGGGGTGGAGGGGACGGGGCGGCCGGCGGCGGAGCGGCCGGCGCGTCCGCGCTGGTCGTGCTGCCACAGCTTGTACGCGGCCACCGTCAGCAGGGTGGAGATCAGCACCCACGCCATCTGGTACCAGTAGAAGAACGGGATGCCGATGAAGGTCGGGTCCGCCTTCGCGTACGAACCGACCCACAGCATGGCGACGAACGGTGCGACGAGACAGAGCCCGATGACGACGCGCACCGGCGTCACCACCGGCTCTCTGCTCACTTCTGTGTCTTCTGACATGCGCGGCTCCGTCCCCTCGCTGATCACCTCGTGCAGTGCGCACGAAATGTAGGTGACGGTGTCAAGACAGCGGAAGACCTCGTCCGTATATCGGTCCTCAACCGCAACTTCGCGCCCGCGCGCGGGGAACTATGCCGGTTATGCGCCGGGACGGGGCCCTAGTCCTGCGGCCGCTTGAGGCGGGCCACGAACTTGTAGCGGTCGCCCCGGTACACCGAACGCACCCATTCCACCGGCTGGCCGGTGCGGTCCTGCGAGTGCCGGGAGAGCATCAGCATGGGCAGGCCCACGTCGGTGCCGAGCAGGCCGGCCTCGCGCGGGGTGGCCAGCGAGGTCTCGATGGTCTCCTCGGCCTCGGCGAGATGGACGTCGTACACCTCGGCCAGCGCGGTGTAGAGGGACGTGTACTTCACCAGGGAGCGGCGCAGGGCCGGGAAGCGCTTCGCGCTGAGGTGGGTGGTCTCGATCGCCATCGGCTCGCCGTTGGCCATGCGCAGCCGCTCGATGCGCAGCACCCGGCCGCCGGCGGTGATGTCCAGCAGTCCGGCGAGCCGGTCGTCGGCGGTGATGTAGCCGATGTCCAGCAGCTGCGAGGTGGGTTCGAGGCCCTGGGCCCGCATGTCCTCGGTGTACGAGGTCAGTTGCAGTGCCTGCGACACCTTGGGCTTGGCGACGAAGGTGCCCTTGCCCTGGATGCGCTCCAGGCGGCCCTCGACGACCAGCTCCTGCAGGGCCTGGCGAACGGTCGTGCGCGAGGTGTCGAACTCGGCGGCCAGGGTGCGCTCCGGCGGGACCGGTGTGCCCGGGGTCTGGGTCCGGGTCATGTCGAGCAGGTGCTTCTTCAAGCGGTAGTACTTGGGCACGCGCGCGGTACGGACGGTCGCCCCACCCTCGTTCTCCGCACTGCTGACGTCGGTGCTCATGCTCTGCCTTCCCGGCTCCGGGTGCCGAAGCGACCGCTATCCCTGTCGGCCACGGCTCACATCGTGGCACGGCTTCGTGCCGGGATGGCCCCCGCACGCTCCGTGATCCCTTCTGTATACCCGCGGGAACACCCTTGGTCTAGTCCACAGGTGCGTCAGAGGCCGCTGGTACGCGCGTTCGGGGCTGTCCCCGCACGTCATTCGGTGGGGGGTGGTACACCCGGTCCCGGTCCGCCCGATCTGTCGCTTGCGCAATGAAAGGTCCCTGCATATCTCGGTCCCATCACGGACGCGGGGGCGGAGTTTGAACACCCTTGACAGTCCTATTGGTCTGGGCCAAGCTCCCCGTACTGGTCTACACCATTGGTCCAGGTCCCGGCCCCATGGGCGGTCCGCGTCGACGAGCAACCGCGGGGAGGCAGGGGGGTTGTGTGGCATCCCTGAGGAGGGTTGGCGTGAAGCGCAAGCTTATAGCCGCGATCGGTATCGCGGGCATGATGGTCTCGATCGCCGCGTGCGGGGGCGACAGCGACGACGACGGCAAGAAGGCCGGCGCCGACGGCTACGCCGGCGAGACGCTCACCGTGTGGGTGATGGACGGCTCCTCGCCCGACGACTGGCAGGCGGACCTCGCCAAGGAGTTCGAGGCGAAGACCAAGGCCAAGGTCAAGTTCGAGATCCAGAAGTGGAACGGCATCCAGCAGAAGCTGACCACCGCCCTCTCCGAGGAGAACCCGCCCGACGTCTTCGAGATCGGCAACACCCAGACCCCCGCCTACGCCAAGACCGGCGGCCTCGCGGACCTGAGTGACCTCAAGGGCGAGATCGGCACCGACTGGTCCGAGTCCCTCAACAAGTCCGCCGTGTTCGACGGCAAGCAGTACGCGGCCCCATGGTTCGTGGTCAACCGCGTCGTCGTCTACAACAAGAAGATCTGGGCGGACGCGGGCATCAAGGAACTGCCCAAGACCCGCGACGAGTTCTACAACGACCTCAAGACGATCGGCGACAAGACCGACGCCGAGCCGATCTACCTGCCCGGCCAGAACTGGTACCACTTCGTGGGCCTGGTCATCGGCGAGGGCGGCGAGCTGGTCAAGAAGGACGGCGACAAGTACGTCTCCAACCTGTCCGACCCGAAGGTCGCCGCCGCCACCGAGACCTACAAGAAGTTCCAGGCCCTCTCCAAGGCGCCCAAGGACAAGGACGAGGCCACCCCGCAGCAGGGCGAGATCTTCGCCAAGGGCAAGACCGGCTCCTTCATCGGCATGGGCTGGGAGGGCGCCACGGCGATCGCCACCAACCCGGCGATCGAGAAGGACCTCGGCTACTTCACCATCCCGGGCCCCGCGGCGGACAAGCCCGAGGGCGTCTTCCTCGGCGGCTCCAACCTGGCCGTCGCCGCGGGCAGCAAGAAGCAGGAGCTCGCCAAGGAGTTCCTGAAGATCGCGCTCTCCGACAAGTTCGAGGGCGGGCTGGCCAAGGCCAACGGCGTCATCCCCAACAAGGAGGCGCTGCAGAGCAACCTGAAGGGCAACGCCGCCGCCGAGGCCGCCGCACCGGCCGCCGGGACCGGTGACACCACGCCGCTGATCCCCGAGTGGGCCGCGGTCGAGAACGACCCGAACCCGATCAAGACGTACCTGACGGCCGTCATGAAGGGGAAGTCCCCGGCCGAGGCCGCCAAGCAGGTCGAGGGCGAGTTCAACAAGCGCCTGGCGCAGCAGCAGTAGCACCGGGTGAGCCGGGGCGGGGGCTGACACACGACGGCCCCCGCCCCGGCGTCGAGGTGAACAGGTCGAGAAGAGAGAGACCCCGAGCATGACCGTGCAGACCGAACGGCCGCCCTCAGGCCCGTCGGACGTCCGCAAGGCGGACGGTGGGGGAACCGGCGGGCCGAGAGCGAGAGCGGCGTCGCGCGCCGGCGCGCTGGCCCCGTATCTGCTGCTGCTGCCCGCCGCCGCGGCCACCGTGCTGCTGCTCGGCTGGCCGCTGGTGAAGGACGCCCTGCTGTCCTTCCAGAACCTCAACATGGCGCAGCTGATCCAGCACGTCACCGAGTGGACCGGTTTCGACAACTACAAGGAGGTCCTCACCGGCGAGGACTTCTGGCGCGTCACCCTCCGTTCCATCATCTTCACCGCGGTCAACGTCGTCCTCACCATGGTGGTGGGCGGACTGATCGGCCTGCTGCTCGCCCGGCTCGCCAGGGTGATGCGGCTCGTGCTGATGATCGGCCTGGTGCTGGCGTGGGCCATGCCCGTGGTCGCCGCGACCACCGTCTACCAGTGGCTCTTCGCCGAGCGCTTCGGTGTCGTCAACTGGGTGCTCGACAAGCTCGGCTGGCACTCCATGGCCGACTTCAGCTGGACCGGCAGCCAGTTCTCGACCTTCTTCGTCGTCACCGTGCTGATCGTCTGGATGTCCGTCCCGTTCGTCGCCATCAACCTGTACGCGGCGACCACCACCATCCCCGGCGAGCTGTACGAGGCCGCCGCCCTCGACGGGGCCGGCACGTGGCGCAGCTTCACCTCCGTCACCCTGCCGTTCCTGCGCCCGTTCCTCTACGCCACGACGTTCCTGGAGATCATCTGGATCTTCAAGGCGTTCGTCCAGGTCTACACGTTCAACGGCGGCGGACCGGACCGTCTCACCGAGATCCTGCCCGTGTACGCCTACATCGAGGGCGTCGGCAACCAGCACTACGGCATGGGCGCGGCGATCGCGGTCCTGACCATCCTGATCCTGCTCGGCCTGACCGCGTACTACCTCAGGATCGTGCTCAAGCAAGAGGAGGACGAGCTGTGAAGCGCTCGCTCTTCGGCCGCCTGTGGCCCAACGTCACGGCCGTCGTCCTGTTCATCGGCCTCGTCTTCCCCGTCTACTGGATGTTCACCACGGCCTTCAAGCCGACCGGTGACATCATCTCGGAGGACCCGGTCTGGTTCCCGACCGACGTCACCTTCCAGCACTTCAAGACCGCGACCGAGGCCGACCACTTCTGGACGTACGTCGGCAACTCCTTCATCGTCACCGTCTGCGCGGTCGTCTTCTCGCTGATCATCGCCCTGGCCGGGTCCTTCGCCCTGGCGCGGATGCGGTTCAGGGGACGGCGGGGCTTCATCGTCGGCTTCATGCTCGCCCAGATGGCGCCCTGGGAAGTCATGGTCATCGCGATCTACATGATCGTGCGCGACGCGTCGATGCTGAACAGCCTGGTGCCGCTCACCCTCTTCTACATGATGATGATCCTGCCCTTCACCATCCTGACGCTGCGCGGCTTCGTCGCCGCCGTGCCGAAGGAGCTGGAGGAGTCGGCGATGGTCGACGGCTGCACCCGGATGCAGGCCTTCCGCCGCGTCATCCTGCCGCTGCTCGCGCCGGGCCTGATGTCCACCTCGATGTTCGGCTTCATCACCGCCTGGAACGAGCTGCCCCTCGTCCTGGTCGTCAACAAGGAGGCGGAGTCCCAGACCCTGCCGCTGTGGCTGACCAGCTTCCAGACCGTCTTCGGCGACGACTGGGGGGCGACCATGGCCGCCTCCTCCCTGTTCGCCATCCCGATCCTGATCCTCTTCGTCTACCTCCAGCGCAGGGCCGTCAGCGGCCTGACCGCCGGCGCCGTGAAGGGATAGCACCACCGATGACGACCCTCGCGAGGGCCACCGACACCCTCACGCGCGACGCGCTCACCGTCCTCCAGCCCGGCTTCGCCGGCACCACCGCCCCCGACTGGCTGCTGCGCCGCATCGGCGAAGGGCTGGCCTCCGTCGCCCTGTTCGGGCGCAACGTCACCTCGCCCGAGCAGGTGGCGGCCCTGACCGCGCAGCTGCGCGCCGAGCGCGAGGACCTGCTGGTCGCGATCGACGAGGAGGGCGGTGACGTCACCCGGCTCGAAGTGCGCACCGGCTCCTCCTTCCCCGGCAACCACGCCCTCGGCGCGGTGGACGACGTCGGGCTCACCCGGGCGGTGGCCGCGGAACTGGGCCGCCGGCTCGCCGCCGCGGGCGTGAACTTCAACTGGGCGCCCTCCGCAGACGTGAACTCCAACCCGGACAACCCGGTCATCGGCGTGCGCGCCTTCGGCGCCGACACCGACCTGGTCGCCCGGCACACCGCGGCCTACATCACCGGGATGCAGTCCGCGGGCGTCGCCACCTGCGCCAAGCACTTCCCGGGCCACGGCGACACGGGCATCGACTCCCACCACGCCATGCCGCGCATCGACGTGGGGGCCGACGTGCTGGCCGAGCGCGACCTGGTCCCCTTCCGCGCGGCCGTCGCGGCCGGCAGCCGCGCGGTGATGAGCGCCCACATCCTGGTCCCGGCCCTGGATGCGGACCGCCCGGCAACGTTGTCCCGCCGCATCCTGACCGACCTGCTCCGGGGGGAGCTGGGTTACGACGGGCTCATCGTCACCGACGGCATCGAGATGAAGGCCATCGCGGGCGCGTACGGCATCGAACGCGGCACCGTCCTGGCCATCGCGGCCGGCGCCGACGCGATCTGCGTGGGCGGCGGCCTGCACGACGAGGGCACCGTACGGCGGCTGAGCGACGCGCTGGTCGAGGCCGTCCGCGCGGGCGAACTGCCCGAGGAGCGCCTGGCCGACGCGGCGGAACGCGTCCGGGCCCTGTCCCGCTGGGCCGCGGCGAACCGTCCCGCCGACGGGGCCGCGGACACCGCCGACGGCGACGTGGGCCTGCGTGCGGCCCGCCGCGCGCTGCGCGTCACCGCCGCCGTGGACTCGGCCCCGCTCACCGAGCCGCCGTACGTCGCCGCGCTCACTCCGGTGGCGAACATCGCGGTCGGCGACGAGACCCCGTGGGGCGTGGCCGCCGAGCTGCGCCGCCTGTTGCCGGGCACCGAGACCGGCAGCTTCAACGGGGCCGACGCCGGTCGCGAGGCGCTGGCCGCCGCGGGCTCCCGCCGCATCGTCGCCGTCGTGCGTGACGAGCACCGCCACCCGTGGATGGCGGCGGCCCTCGACGTCCTGCTGGCGGCCCGGCCGGACACCATCGTCGTGGAGATGGGCGTCCCTCGTGCGAAGCCCCGCGGCGCCGTCCACCTCGCCACCCATGGCGCGGCCCGCGTCTGCGGCCGAGCGGCGGCGGAGGCCATCGCGGGCGTCTGACGCACACCCTGTCGAACACACTGAAGGCGCCGGTCCCGTGGCGGGGGCAGCGCCTTCGGCGTGGGTGGCGGCGTGGCACGGGCGTGGGCGTGGTCGCGCTCGTGGTGGGCGTGGGCAGGGATGCGCGAAGGCGCCGGGTCCCCGTGGGGATCCGGCGCCTTCGTACGTGGGTGTCCGTCCCGCGAGGCTCCGCCGCGCGGGACGGGGAGGGGCAGGGGAGGGGCGGGGGAGGGGCGGGGCAGGTCAGATGCCCTGCCAGTCCGGCTTGTGGGCGTAGGTGTGACGGAAGTAGTCGGCGAGCTTCAGCTTGGAGGCGGCGGCCTCGTCGACGACGACCGTGGCGTGCGGGTGCAACTGCAGCGCGGAGGCCGGGCACACGGCCGCGACCGGGCCCTCGACGCTCGCGGCGACCGCGTCGGCCTTGCCCTCGCCGGTGGCGAGCAGCACCACGTGCCGGGCCTCCAGGATGGTGCCGATGCCCTGGGTGATGACGTGGTGCGGGACCTGCTCGATGTCGCCGTCGAAGAAGCGCGCGTTGTCGACCCGGGTCTGCTCGGTCAGGGTCTTGATCCGGGTCCGCGAGGCGAGCGAGGAGCACGGCTCGTTGAAACCGATGTGCCCGTCGGTACCGATGCCCAGCAACTGCAGGTCGACACCACCGGCCCCGCCCAGCGCCGCGTCGTAGGCCTCGCACGCCGCCTGCACGTCCGCGGCCGTGCCGTCGGGGCCCATGAAGGCGTCCATGCCGATGCCCAGCGGCTCCAGCACCTCGCGCCGCAGCACCGAGCGGTACGACTCCGGGTGCTCTGCGGGCAGCCCCACGTACTCGTCGAGCTGGGCGATCCGAGCCCGCCCGGTGTCCACGGCACCCGAGCGCACCTTGGCCGCCAGCGCCTCGTACACGGGCAGCGGCGTCGAGCCGGTGGCCACCCCGAGCAGGGCGTCGGGCTTGCGCCGGAGCAGCTGTGCCATGGCTTCGGCTATGAGTTCGCCGCCCGCCTTGGCATCGGGAACGATGACAACTTCCACGCTGGCCTGCCGTTTCGAAGAGAGGACTCACCCGGGGCCCGGGACTGGCTATGTGGTTTAGACCAATCTAACAGAGCGGGGTCCCGCGGTCGCGCTGAAACGGTCAGGCGAGTGGTGGTGTGCCGGCGGTGGTGTCAGGTCAGTGAACCTCCCGTGGCGTCCACCCAGCTTCCCGTGACCCACCGGCCCCCGTGCGAGGCGAGGAACGCGACCACGTCGGCCACCTCGGCGGCCGTCCCCACCCCGCCCAGCGCGGAGAACGCCGCCGCCTGCTCCCAGCCGTCCGCGCTCCCGTGCAGCAGGTCGGCCGTGTTGTCCGTGTCGATGATGCCGGGTGCCACCGAGTTCACCGTGATGCCGCGGGCGCCCAGCACCTTGGAGAGGTCGCGCGAGAACACGTCCAGCGCGCCCTTCGTCATCGCGTACGCCATGTTGTCCGGCATCGCCGCCGTGCGGGCCAGACCCGACGAGATGTTGACGACCCGGCCGCCGTCGCGCAGCCGGCCCATGCCGTGCTTGAGGATGAAGAACGGCGCCTTCACGTTGACCGTGAAGACCGCGTCGTACTCCGCCTCCCCTATCTCCCCGATGGGGCGCGTGTTGCCGATCCCCGCGTTGTTCACCAGGACGTCCAGGCCGTCGGCGTGTCTGTCGAACTCCTCCCACAGCGTCTCGGCGGCGCCCGGAGCGGCGAGATCCGCCTTGACCGTGAACGCCGAGCCGCCCGCGGCCTCGATCGCGGCGACGGTCTCCTTCGCCGCCGCCTCGTTCCGCCCGTAGTGCACCGCGACCCGGGCGCCGTCGCTGCCCAGCCGCTCCGCGATGCCCCGCCCGATGCCCCTGCTCGCCCCCGTGACGAGTGCCGTCCTGCCCGCAAGCACGCTCATCCCGACGCCCCCTTCGCTTTCACTAGTGGTCGCTACAGAAATGACCGTACAGCAGCCCGGCAGCCTTTTTCTAGTGGCCGCTATAAAATGCACTCCATGGTGAGCGGTGAGAAGAGTGAACGGCCCGGGGCGCCTGCTCGCAGTGGTGCGGCCAGGACCCGCGGGCGTCCGCGTTCCTTCGACCGGGCGACGGCGCTGGAGGCCGCGCTGCTGGCGTTCTGGGAGCACGGTTACGAGGCCACGTCCGTCTCCGATCTGACGCGGGTCATGGACATCGGCGCCCCGAGCCTCTATGCCGCCTTCGGCGACAAGCGCTCGCTCTTCGAGGAGGTCGTCCAGGAGTACGGCGTGCGGTACGGCGCCTTCGGCGACCGTGCCCTCGCCGAGGAGCCGACCGCGCGCGCGGGTATAGAGAGGATGCTGCGCGAGGCCGCCGTCGAGTACACGGCCCCCGGCCGGCCGCACGGCTGCCTCGTCATCCACGCCGCGGCCAACTGCTCGACCGCCGAGGTCGAGGAGTCCCTGCGGGAGCGGCGCAACGCCAACATCGCCGCCATCGAACGCCGGATCGGCGCCGACGTGGACGCGGGTCTGCTGCCGCCGGACACCGACGCCGCCGCCCTCGCCCGGTACACCGGCGCGATGATCCAGGGCATGTCCCAGCAGGCGCGCGACGGCGCCGGCCGGACGGAGCTGGAGGCGCTCGCGGAAATTGCCCTGTCGGTCTGGCCCCGAGGTTGAGCCATCAGGGTTAGGCTTCTGGCGGCGGCTGCCCGGACGGCGGTGCGGTCGCAGAAGCCACCAGTAACAAACGGCGTTCACCGCATGGACACGGTTAGTGGTCTAGTCCACAATGGTCAGCGAGGCACCGACCGTGTCGCTCACGCAAGGTGATCGTCAGGCTTCCGTCCTCCCCGCACAGGAGGACGGACCGAGGAACCGGAGCTCTCTGCCCTGACTGCCCCGGCTCCTCATCCTTCGGCCGACCGGGACCGCACACCCCACGGCCGATGTTGCTCCGGGCTGCGGTGCCGGGAGGGTTGAGGGTCCCTCCCAGGCGCCGCGGCCCGCGGGTGTTTCCGGGGGCCTTGCGGGCCGCGTCCGGGAGCGGGGGAGCAGTGCGGAGTGGCTGGTTTCGATCGCTGTCCGTACCGCCAGGTACGCTCAGCCCCGTGCCCTCCATGAACGAACTCGTACGCCAGCACACCGCGCTCGACGACTCCGACCTCGAGTGGCTCCATCTGCTGGTCTCGGAGTGGCAGCTTCTCTCCGACCTCTCCTTCGCCGACCTGGTCCTGTGGGTCCCCACCCGGGACGGCACGCGCTACGTCTCCGTCGCCCAGATGCGGCCCAACACGGGCCCCACCTCGTACCAGGACGACATGGTCGGCCACCTCGTCCCGCGCGGCCGGCGCCCCATGCTGGACGCCGCCCTGGACGAGGGCCGCATCGTGCGCGAGGGCGACCCCGAGTGGCGCGAGGAGGTCCCGGTCCGCGTCGAGTCCATCCCCGTACGCCGCCAGGGCCGCGTCCTCGGGGTCATCGCCCGCAACACCAACCTGCTCACTGTGCGCACCCCGAGCCGCCTGGAGCTGACCTACCTGCAGAGCGCCTCGGACCTCGCCCAGATGATCGCGGCCGGCGCCTTCCCGTTCGAGAACCAGCAGGTCGACATGGACGCCTCGCCCCGGGTCGGCGACGGCCTGATCCGGGTCGACGGCGACGGCATCGTCCAGTACGCCTCCCCGAACGCCCTGTCGGCCTACCACCGCATGGGGCTCGCCGCCGACCTGGTGGGGCATCACCTCGGCCGCACCACGGCCGAACTCGCCCCGTCCCGCGGTCCGGTGGACGAGGCCCTGGCCAAGGTCGCCAGCGGCTGGGCGCCGCGCGAGTTCGAGATCGAGGCGCACGACGGGGTGATCCAGTTCCGCGCCATCCCGCTCAAGCCCAAGGGCACCCGCATCGGTTCACTGGTGCTCCTGAGGGACGTGACGGAACTGCGCCGCCGTGAACGCGAGTTGATCACCAAGGACGCCACCATCCGGGAGATCCACCACCGGGTGAAGAACAACCTCCAGACCGTGGCGGCCCTGTTGCGGCTGCAGGCCCGGCGCATCGAGTCCGACCGGGGCCGCGAGGCACTGGAGGAGGCCGTCCGCCGGGTGGGCTCGATCGCGATCGTGCACGAGACGCTCTCCCAGAACCTGGACGAGCGCGTGGAGTTCGACGAGATCGCCGACCGCGTGCTCGCGATGGTGGCGGAGATCTCACCGGGCAAGGTCACCGGCCGGCGCACCGGACGCTTCGGCATCCTCGACGCAGAGGTCGCCACCCCGCTGTCCATGGTCCTGACCGAGGTGCTGCAGAACGCCCTGGAACACGGCTTCCGGGACGGCGACACCGGCACGGTCGAGGTCTCCGCGGTCCGCGGCGGTACGACGAAGGAGGCCCGGCTGCTGGTCACCGTCCAGGACGACGGCGTCGGCCTGCCCGCGGACTTCGACCCGCACCGCTCCGGCAATCTCGGCCTGCAGATCGTCCGCACCCTGGTGGAGGGCGAGCTGGGCGGCACCTTCGACATGGTCCCCGCCTCGGAGCGCGGCACCCGGGTCATCCTCGACATCCCGGTGCCCGCCGAGAAGTAGCGCGGTCACGCAGCACGGACATCGGGGTGTGGGACGTGGGCACAGCAAAAAGCCCCGGACCTGTGAAGGTCCGAGGCCAGTGCTCGTGCGCTACATCGTCCGATGCGCATCGGGGGTACTGCGCGCTGCGGCTCGGGAGCGGGGGATGCGTACTCGCTGTACGCGCCGCCAAGCTGAGGCTGTCAGTAGGGGTGGGTTGTCAGGCGGAGGCCTGACGAGCCCGGTTGCGGGCGGCACGGCGCTTCATTGCGCGGCGCTCGTCCTCGCTGAGACCACCCCAGACGCCGGAGTCCTGGCCGGACTCGAGCGCCCACTGCAGGCACTGCTCCATGACGGGGCAGCGACGGCAGACGGCCTTGGCTTCCTCGATCTGCAGCAGCGCGGGACCGGTGTTGCCGATGGGGAAGAAGAGCTCGGGGTCTTCCTCGCGGCAAACGGCGCGGTGACGCCAGTCCATGGCTGCTACCTCTCCTTGGTATTACATGCTGGGATGCTTGTGAATGTGAACGCTTTCACGAATCCCTCAACAAGGGAAGGGCCTACAGCCAGGTTCCCTGGCGTGGTCCTGTGGTTTGAAGAGGGGTTCCGGTGATCTGTGGATGCCGGTCCTGCGGGCTGTCCCGATCGCCAAGAAGAGACTCGCAAACCTCGGCGGCGGATACAACCCCTTCCGGAAAGTTTTTTTTGATTCTTCGGTGTCGACTAGGTCACAGCCGTACTTCCATGGGGTGGACCCTGGTCTAAACGTTCGAGTGAAAGGACTTTCGCCCCTTCTGCTCACACAATCACACGCAGTGCACGGCGTACGCCTGTGAACGCCACGCTGGTTCGCAACCCCAGGTGGTCACCGTCCATCTGGAGGGGCAGGGGCACCTTCGAATGCAAGGTGAAGTCGGTCAGGTCGTGCAGGGAGACCGCGTGCCGACCGCGCGGCCCGCGCTCGGGGGACGAAGTGAGCAACTGGGTGCCATACCGGGCAACCGCGGCCGTCGACAGCCGGCTGAGGCCGAAGACGTCGAGCGCGGTGTCGAACGACGCCTCGGGAGAGGCGTAGATCGGGCGGTTGCCGAGGAACGTCCACGGGCAGGTGTTCGAGACTATGGAGAGCACCAGATCGGTGACCGGGTCCTCGCCGGCCCGCTCCAGAGTGATGGTCCCGCTGCGCCGGTGCGGCTCGCCGATGAGCTGGCGCACCACCTGGCGGACGTAGAGGGCGTGTGTCGACTTCTTGCCGCGCTCGCGGTGCTGCTCGACACGGCCGACCACGCCTGCGTCGAACCCCAGGCCGGCGTTGAAGGTGAACCAGCGGGCCGGGACCGCCTCGTCCTCCGAGCCCGGCGTACCCGACGCCAGGCCCAGACCGACGGTCCGTTCGCGGCCTTCGCGCAGGGCGTCCAGCAGGGCTCCGGTGGCCTCCACCGCGTGATTGGGCAGACCGAGGGCGCGCGCGAAGACGTTGGTGGAACCGCCGGGGACCACCGCGAGGCCGGGCAGGTGGTCGGGGTCGGGTCCCGCGTGCAGCAGACCGTTGACGACCTCGTTCACCGTGCCGTCGCCGCCGAGGGCCACCACCAGGTCGACGTCGTCGCTCTGCGCCGCCTGCCGGCCGAGGTCGCGCGCATGTCCGCGGTACTCGGTGGTGACCGCTTCCAGCTTCATCTCGCTCGCGAGCGCGTGGATCAGCACGTCGCGCGTGCGCGCGCTCGTGGTGGTTGCCGCCGGGTTGACCACGAGAAGTGCACGCATGGTGTGCAGGGTACCTACTGGGTGGTACTCGGCCCAGAGCGAGGTGGAGATCCCCACCGGCCCACCGTGCGCGTGATACGCCCGACACCCGGGCGGGCGCGCACACCCCGAGGGCTACCCTTCAGGGGTGAGCAGTGAGCAGACCCCCACCCCCACCTCCGCGGCCACCGAAGAGGCCGGCCCCCGCCCCGGCCGGCTGACCGCCG
Organism: Streptomyces sp. NPDC042336; assembly: GCF_055581985.1. NCBI lineage: Bacteria > Bacillati > Actinomycetota > Actinomycetes > Kitasatosporales > Streptomycetaceae > Streptomyces > Streptomyces sp. NPDC042336. Next base: position 157,761 of record NZ_JBVJEA010000009.1, read on the forward strand.
CGGCCGCCCTCGCCGCGCTGGAGGGGCTGGCGCTCGTCGCCGGCGGTGTCTGGATGCTCGTCGAGGGCCTCACCGGGCATCCCGACGACCGGACCTCGGCCGTCACCGGCGGCGTCACCCTGATCGTCCTGGCCCTGCTGCCGCTGCTCGCCGCCCGCGGACTGATCGGCCGGAAGGGCTGGAGCCGGGGGCCCGCCGTGATCACGCAGATCATGGCGCTGCCCGTCGCCTACAACATGGCGCGGGCCGACAGCCTGGCCGTCCCGGCGGGCGTCGTGCTCGGGGTCGTGGCCGTCGCAGCGCTGGTGCTGCTCGTCAATCCCACCACCACCCAGGCCCTGGGCATCCGGGGGCCCGGGAGCGCCGGGAAGTAGCTCCGGGGCGCCCGATGACGGCGCCCCAGCGGTACGCGACCCGGCGGCTACTCCTCGACCAGCAGCTTCTCCCGCAGCTGTGCCAGCGTGCGGGCCAGCAGGCGGGAGACGTGCATCTGCGAGATCCCGACCTCTTGCGCGATCTGGGACTGGGTCATGTTGCCGAAGAAGCGCAGGAGCAGGATGCGCTTCTCGCGCGGGGGCAGGTCTTCGAGGAGTGGCTTGAGCGACTCCCGGTACTCGACGCCTTCGAGGGCCTCGTCCTCGGCGCCGAGGGTGTCGGCGACCGCCGGGGACTCGTCGTCGGTGTCCGGGACGTCCAGCGACAGCGTGGAGTACGCGTTGGCCGACTCCAGGCCCTCCAGGACCTCCTCCTCCGAGATCGCCAGCTTCTCGGCCAGCTCGTGGACCGTCGGCGAGCGGCCGTGCAGCTGGGAGAGTTCCGCCGTGGCCGTCGTCAGGGCCAGCCTCAGCTCCTGGAGCCGGCGCGGGACACGCACCGCCCAGCCCTTGTCCCGGAAGTGCCGCTTGATCTCGCCGACGACCGTCGGGGTCGCGTAGGTGGAGAACTCCACCCCGCGGTCGGGGTCGAAGCGGTCCACCGACTTGATCAGCCCGATGGTGGCGACCTGGGTGAGGTCGTCCAGGGGCTCGCCGCGGTTGCGGAAGCGGCGTGCGAGGTGCTCGACCAGCGGCAGATGCATGCGGACCAGCCGATTGCGCAGCTCCGCGTACTCCGGACTGTCCTTCGTCAGCGTGCGCAGCTCGGCGAACAGGAGGCGCGCGCCGCTGCGGTCCTGCGGGTCGTGCCGTGTGCCCTGCGCGCCCCGTGCGCCCGGCGTGTGGCCCTCGGAGTGTCGCTCGTGCTCGCTCATCGTCCCGCCCGTTGCCCTTTCCCGAGCCCTTGCCTCCGCTCGGACGGGCCGGACGGGGGTCTCCCCGGTCCGCTGCCCGTCGCCCGGAACGACGGCCTCGGGCGAGGTCTCGTCCTCCGGATGCGGCCGGGCCTGCTCGGGGATGCCGTCGATGCCGTCCGCCGTGCGTCGCGCCTCGTTCGGAGAACGTGTGCCCTCGGCCGGCAGCTCCCGTGTACCGCGCTCTTCGTCCCGCACCGGCCCGTCCCCGTCCCTCACGTCGGCCCGGGTCCCGCGCCGCGCTGTTTGTAGAGGCTGATCGAAACGGTTTTGTCCTCGTCCACAGCGGAGGAGACCTTGCCCGCGAGGGCGGAGAGCACCGTCCAGGCGAACGTGTCCCGGGAGGGGGCGTGGCCGTCCGTGGTCGGCGCCGAGACGGTGACTTCGAGCGAGTCGTCGACGAGGCGGAAGACACAACTGAGCACCGAGCCGGGCACGGCCTGCTGCAGCAGGATCGCGCAGGCCTCGTCGACTGCGATGCGCAGGTCCTCGATCTCGTCGAGGGTGAAGTCCAAACGAGCTGCGAGGCCGGCCGTCGCCGTACGCAGCACCGACAGGTAGGCACCCGCGGCCGGCAGCCGGACTTCGACGAAGTCCTGGGTCGCGGGCTCGCCTGCGATCTGGGACACCCTCACCTCCAAGGTGGTACAAGCGTTACAGGGCCGAGGAACGCCCCTCGGGATAACGCGATACGTGGTTCAGCGGTGACGTTATCGCGCTCCGAAGTTTCCTGTCCCCGAGACCCCAACCCCATGCTGTCACTCATAGTAAACACGTGAACACGCACAGTGGCTAGAGGGTTGGCGGGCTCAAATCGGAAGAGCGTGCGCCGGGTTGACGTACCCAGGCGTCAGACGGTCGAACCGTCCCGGACAGAGGTCATACGAGGACGTGATCGACGAAGCACCAGCGCCAGCTCTCCCCGGGCTCGAAGGTCCGCATCACCGGGTGACCGGTCTCCTTGTAATGCGCCGTCGCGTGCTGCTTCGGCGAGGAGTCGCAGCAGCCGACATGGCCGCAGATGAGGCACAGCCTCAGCTGCACCGGGTCCGTGCCCTCGGCCAGGCACTCCGGACAGGTCTCGCCGCACGGCTCGGGTTCCGGGTGCGGCAGCGCGTCGGCGTGCGTGCACTGTTTCATGATTGCCAGGTTACGACGGGTGTGCGGAAGACCGCGCGGATTACGAGGGCGGGCGAGGACGATGGACGTGATGCCGCTGCTGTTGCTGGTGGCGGGCAGCGCCGCGATCGCCGCGGCGGGACGGCGTGTGCCGGTGCCGGTGCCGCTGCTGCTGGTCGCGGCGGGCCTGGCGGTGAGTTATGTGCCCGGCGTGCCCGACTACACCCTCGACCCGCACATCGTCCTGCCCCTGCTCCTGCCCCCGCTGCTGCACACGGCGGCCACCGACAGCTCGTACCTGGACCTGAGGGCGCAGGCGCGGCCCGTGGCGCTGCTGTCCGTGGGCTACGTCCTGTTCGCCACCTTCGTCGTCGGCTGCGCCGCCTACCTCATCGTGCCGGGCCTGCCGCTGACCGCGGCCCTGGTGCTCGGCGCGGTGGTGGCGCCCCCGGACGCCGTCGCGGCCACGGCGGTCGCCCGCCGCGTGGGGCTGCCCTCCCGGATCACCACGATCCTCCAGGGCGAGTCCCTGGTGAATGACGCCACCGCCATCACCGCCTTCAAGGTGGCGCTCGCGGCGGCCGTCGGCGAGGGCGCGACCTGGGCCGGGGGAATCGGCGAGTTCCTGATCGCGGCGGTGGGCGGCGTCGGCGTCGGACTGGTCCTGATGGTGCCGCTGCACTGGCTGCGCACCCACCTGAAGGAGGCGCTGCTGCAGAACGCGCTCTCCCTGCTGATCCCGTTCGTCGCCTACGCGGTCGCCGAGCAGGTGCACGCCTCGGGGGTGCTCGCGGTGGTCGTCGTCGCGCTCTACCTCGGGCACCGCGCGTGGGAGGTCGACTTCGCCACCCGGCTCCAGGAGGAGGCGGTGTGGAAGATGGTCGCCTTCGTCCTGGAGTCGGCCGTGTTCGCCCTCATCGGACTCCAGCTGCCCGTCGTCCTCAAGGGCTTGGGGGAGTACGAGGGGATCGACGCCGCCTGGTACGCCCTCGCCGTCTTCCTGGTGGTCGCCGTGGCGAGGTTCGCATGGGTGTACCCGGCGACCTTCCTGCCCCGGCTGTCGGCACGCGTACGCGCGCGCGAGGGCGACCTCTCCTGGAAAGGGCCGTTCGTCATCGGCTGGGCCGGGATGCGGGGCGTGGTCTCCCTGGCCATCGCCTTCTCCGTCCCGCTCACGGTGCACGGCGGCGAGCCCTTTCCCGAGCGCAACCTCATCCTGTTCCTCACCTTCACGACCGTCATCGGCACGCTGGTCGTGCAGGGTGTCAGCCTGCCGCCGCTGATCCGGCTGCTGAAGTTCCCCCCGCACGACGTGCAGGCCGAGACCCTGGCGGAGGCCAACGCGCAGGCACAGGCCTCGCGGGCCGCGGAACGGCGCCTGGACGACCTCCTGGCCGACGAGCGCAACGCCCTGCCGGGTCCGCTCGCCGACCGCCTCCGCACGGTCCTGGAGCGCCGCCGCAACGCCGTCTGGGAACGGCTCGGCCAGGTCAACCCCATCACCGGCGAGACCGTCGACGACACCTACCGGCGGCTCTCCCGGGAGATGATCGGCGCCGAGCGCGAGGTCTTCGTCCGGCTGCGGGACGGCCGCTACATCGACGACGAGATGCTCCGGACACTGCTGCGCCGGCTGGACCTTGAGGAGGCCGCCGCGTACCGCGAGACCACGTGAGCGACGCACGTGCGCGGGCGCGTCGGGGCGGTGGCCCCGTCCCGCTCAGGAGAAGGGGCGGCCGGTGACGACCGCGGCCAGGGTCGTTCCGCGCGGGAAGGCGCCCTCCTCGGTGAGGGCGAGCAGGGCGTACAGCATCTTGGCGACGTAGACGCGCTCCACGGGGAGGCCGTGGCGGTGTTCGAAGTCCTCGGAGAAGGCGTCCAGCTCGGGCGTCGTGCGGGCGTAGCCGCCGTGGTGGAAGCGGTCGTCCAGCCTCCAGGCACCGCGCGGCCCGCCGAACGCGCGGTCCTGGAGCCGCCGTATGTCGCCCTCCAGGAAGCCGCCCCTGAGCACGGGTACGCCGAGGGCCCGCCGCCCCCGGGGAAGCCCGGCGGCCAGTCCGGCGAGGGTGCCGCCGGTGCCGCAGGCGATGGCGGACACGTCGGCGTGTTCGCCCAGTTCCTCGCCCAGGGCGCGGCAGCCGCGGACCGCCTCCGCGTTGCTGCCGCCCTCGGGGACGACGAGGGCGTCCTCCGCGTCCACCGCACGCAGGAGAGCCGCCAGGGTCTCCGGTTCGGACTTGCGCCGGTACGTCGAGCGGTCGACGAAGTGCAGCCGCATCCCGTCGGCGGCACACCTGGCCAGCGACGGGTTGAGCGGCCGGCCGGCCAGTTCCTGCCCGCGGACCACGCCCACCGTGGGCAGACCGAGCAGACGGCCCGCGGCGGCCGCGGCCCGCAGGTGGTTGGAGTAGGCGCCGCCGAACGTGACGAGGGCACGGCCGCCCGCCGTGGCGAGAACCGGTGCCAGCTTGCGCCATTTGTTGCCGACCAGCTCGGGGTGGATCAGATCGTCCCGCTTGAGCAGCAACCGGACACCGTGCCGCTCGAACCGTGCGTCGGCCACCTCGTGCAGCGGAGAGGGCAGACGGGGCCGCAGGGCGGCGAGGTCGCGGGTGTCGGTGCCGGTCACCCCGCCATTGTCGCGCCGCCGCGCGGCGGACACCTCGCTTCGGCCGGCCCCGGGTCACTCCGGCCGGCCCCGGGTCACTTGAGCCGGTCCCGGATCCGCTCCCGCATCGACGCCATCGTGAACCCGCGCGGGTCCACCTTCCCCGGCTGCCACTCCAGGTGACCGATGACGGACCGCTCGTTCCAGCCGTGGTAGCGGCACACGGCCGCGGCGGCCCGCTCGATGGCATCCAGCTGCACCGCCGGCCAGGGGTCGTCGCCGTCGCCGAGGTTCTCGCACTCGAAGCCGTAGAAGTGCCGGTTGCCGTCGGTGTTCGCCTCGTTGTCCCGGGGCAGGGCCTTCTCCGCGATCACCGCGCGCAGGACGTCGTCGTCGCCGAGACCGGCGTGGTTGGCCCTGCCGTACCCGACGAGGTGGACCTTGCCGTCCTTGGTGACGACCCCGTGGCACAGGGGGCCGGGCAGACTCTCGTGCCCCTTGCGGCAGATGTCCACCGTCCGCGCGCTGCCCCTGGTGACCGTGTGGTGGATCATCACACCGTGCACGGGGCCCCAGGCGCCCTTGTGGTTGCGGTTGTGGTCGCGCCAGTCGCCGACCTCGACGACGGTGAGGCCCTCCGCCTTCAGTGCCTTGAGGAAACTGCTCGCGGACATGGGTGAGGCCACGGCCGGCTCCTTCACGCTGCGCGACGACCGCCCGACGCGACCGCCTCGTACGGAGCTTGTACCGAAACGGAGCGCTTCCTATTACTTGCCCGGAGCGTGTGCGAATCGTTTCGGACAATCTCGTCCCGGCCAGTGGCGACGAACAGGGCCGAGACGGAGCCGGGCAAGTCGCCGAGACGCCGAACAAGCCCCCATGTCTGCCCCGCACGTGAGTGATCCATTCCCGCTCTTTCGTGTAATAGCACCGGCACGCTCCGTGAGGAAGGCTGGTGCACGCACATCGATGCCGGGCGTAGCCGTCCGGCATGACCGGGAGGGCAATACCTTATGTCGGTAGGCGAAGAGGTCCGCACCGAGCAGACCAGGCCGCAGCAGAGCCTCGGCACGGCGGCCGCGCGGAACCTGGCCACCACGACCAAGTCCGTTCCTCAGATGCAGGAGATCAGCTCGCGCTGGCTGCTGCGCTCGCTCCCCTGGGTGGACATCCAGGGCGGCACGTACCGGGTCAACCGGCGCCTGACCTTCGCCGTCGGCGACGGTCGCGTGACGTTCGTGAAGACCGGCGACCGCGTCGAGGTCATCCCCGCGGAGCTGGGCGAGCTGCCGGCCCTGCGGTCGTACGAGGACGACGAGGTCCTGTCGGAACTCGCGCAGCGCTGTGAGCAGCGGGAGTTCGGCCCCGGCGAGGTCATCGCCTCGTTCGGCGGCCGGGCCGACGAGGTGTACCTGCTGGCGCACGGCAAGATCGAGAAGATCGGCACCGGTCCCTACGGCGACGACGCGGTCCTCGGCGTCCTCGCAGACGGCGCCTACTTCGGCGACCAGGCGCTCCTGGACGGGGACGCCATCTGGGAGTTCACCGCCCGCACGGTCACCGCCTGCACGGTGCTGGTACTGCCCCGCCAGGAGGTGGAGCAGGTCGCGGAGCGGGCGGACTCCCTGCGCGAGCACCTGGAGCAGCGGCGCTCGATCCCGGAGCAGCGCACCAACAAGCACGGTGAGAAGGAGATCGACCTCTCGGCCGGCCACAGCGGGGAGCCGGACATCCCGCACACCTTCGTCGACTACGAGGCCCGGCCCCGTGAGTACGAACTGAGCGTCGCCCAGACCGTGCTGCGCATCCACTCGCGCGTGGCCGACCTGTACAACCAGCCGATGAACCAGACCGAGCAGCAGATCAGGCTGACGGTCGAAGCGCTGAAAGAGCGCCAGGAGCACGAACTCATCAACAACCGCGAGTTCGGCCTGCTGCACAACTGCGAGTACGACCAGCGCATCCAGCCGCACGACGGCGTGCCCGGTCCGGATGACCTCGACGAACTGCTGAGCCGCCGGCGCGGCACCAAGCTGCTCCTCGCGCACCCGCGCGCCATCGCCGCCATCGGCCGCGAGCTCAACAAGCGCGGTCTCGTCCCCGAGACGATCGACGTCGCCGGGAACCGCATCCCGACCTGGCGCGGTGTGCCCATCTACCCGTGCAACAAGATCCCGGTCACCGAGGCCCGTACGTCGTCGATCATCGCGATGCGTACCGGCGAGCAGGACCAGGGAGTCATCGGTCTGCGGGCCACCGGCATCCCGGACGAGATCGAGCCGAGTCTGTCGGTGCGCTTCATGGGCATCAATGAGCAGGCCATCATCAAGTACCTGGTCACGGCCTACTACTCGGCCGCGGTGCTGGTACCGGACGCGCTCGGCGTCCTGGAGAACGTCGAGATCGGCCGCTGGCGGTGACGCCACCGTCCCGAACGCCGTGTTCCCGCCCTCCCGGGCGGGTACACCCCCGAGGTACGGACGGGCCCAGGGGGAAGGTGAGTCCATGACGGAGACCCGGCGCGGCGCCACCGCGACGCGCCGTCCCACCGGAACGCCGGAAAGGCACGGTCCCATCGGCACACAGCGCGAGAAGGAGCCGGGGGAGTTGTCCGACGGGCCGGGACAGGCGGTGGCCGAAGGGCACGAGGCAGCTGTACTCCTGAGTGAGTCACGGGCCTCGGTCGACCCCGAACTGCGGTCCGCCATCGCATCGCTGCCCGAGTCGATGCGCCGCATCGCGCTCTACCACTTCGGCTGGCAGCACGCGGACGGCACACCCGCGGCGGGCAACGCGGGCAAGGCGATCCGCCCCGCGCTCGTCCTCACCGCGGCGAGCGCGCTCGGCGGACCGGCGGCCCGCGCGACTGCCGGCCGTGCCGCCGCGGCGGTGGAGCTGATCCACAACTTCACCCTGCTGCACGACGACGTGATGGACCGGGACGCCACCCGGCGTCACCGGCCGACCGCGTGGACCGTGTTCGGCGACGCCGACGCGATCCTGGCCGGGGACGCGCTTCAGGCGCTCGCCCTGCGGCTGCTGGCCGCGGACCCGCACCCGGCGTCCGCGGCGGCGGCCACCCGGCTCGCCGACTGCGTCATGGAGCTGTGCGAGGGCCAGCACGCGGACACGGCCATGGAGCGGCGCCCGCCGGGCGAGGTCACGCTCGACGAGACGCTCGCCATGGCCGAGGCCAAGACGGGCGCGCTGCTGGGCTGCGCCTGCGCCCTCGGCGCGCTGTACGCGGGTGCGGCCAGGGAGGACGTCGAGGCCCTGGACGCGTTCGGCCGTGAGGCCGGGCTTGCCTTCCAGCTCATCGACGACGTCATCGGCATATGGGGCGACCCACGCCACACCGGCAAGCCTGCCGGTGCGGACCTGGCCGCCCGCAAGAAGTCACTGCCGGTGGTCGCCGCCCTGACCTCCGGCACCCCGGCCGCCGCCGAACTGGCCGAGCTGTACGCGGTGCCGTACGACAAGGACAAGGAGGACCTGGAGCGCACCGCCCTGGCCGTGGAGCGGGCCGGCGGCCGGGACTGGGCGCAGGCCCAGGCGGCCGACCGGATGGCGCGGGCCATGCAGGAGTTGGCCCGTGCCGTGCCCGAGCCGGAGGCGGCGGGCGGCCTGCTCGCGCTGGCCGAGTTCGTGACCCGGCGCAGCACCTGAGCGCCGCCACGCAAGACCCCGGAGCCTGTGCAGGGCCGTACGGCACCTGACCGACGTACGGCCGCACCGCCGACGGCTCCGGTCCGGCGGGTCCCGCACTTCCCCACGGTGTGCGGGGCCCGCCCCCTTCCTCCCGCGCAAGCGGGACGCAGTGACCCACCCACCCCCCACGTACCCACCGGCTAGGCTCAACCGCCGTACAGACGAGCGACGTTGAGTCAGCGGCACCGAGGCCGCGGCATCGAGTCGTCGGTGTCGAGTCGGAGGGGCGAGGCATGGGTGTGGTGATCCGGACGGCGGGGGAGGACGACCGGGATCTGGTCGTCCGGTTGCTGGACGAGGCCTTCCAGGACGACCCGGTGAGCAGTTGGGTCTTTCCCGGCGAGGAGTACCGGCGCCGGACGCACCACCGGCTCATGGCCGCGTTCGCCGACGCCGTCTTCGCCGACGGGCGCATCGACCTCACCGAGGACGGCGCCGCCTGCGCGCTGTGGTTGCCCGTCCCGGCGGACGGGCACGCGGGCGCCGAGCCGGACGACCGGATCGGCGAGGGCGCCGAGGACGGTCCCGCACAGGTCCGCGAGGCCGTCGACCCGGAGAACGCGCGCGTGGAGCTGATAGCCCGGCTCACGGACGCCATCCACCCCACCGGGCGGGCCCACGAGTACCTCTGGATGATCGGCGTGGTCCCCGGGCGGCAGGGCGAGGGGCTGGGCACCGCGCTGATCGAGAGCGTCCTCGACCGCTTGGACCGCGAGGGACTGCCCGCCTACCTGGAGGCGAGCAGTGCCCGCGGCAAGGTGCTGTACGAGCGCCTCGGCTTCGAGTTCACCGGCCGGGCTCTGGACCTCCCGGACGGCCCCCGGATGTGGCCGATGTGGCGCGAGCCGCGGACTCGGTAACCTCATAATCCGCTCCCCTGACAACTACGCATGGAGTACTGTGACCGTAGTGGTCAAGGCAAAGGGGAGAACGGTTTGCGCAAACTCACGTACTTCATCGCCTGCTCGATCGACGGCTTCATCGGCGGTCCGGACGGCGATGCGTCGTTCATGTTCCCGTTCGTCGACGAGGAGTTCCTCGAGTTCCTGAAGGCGGAGTATCCGGAGACGATGGCCACCCAGGGCCGTCGGGCGCTCGGTCTCGACGACCTGCGGAACAAGCGGTTCGACACGGTCGTCCAGGGGAGGGCCAGCTACGACCTTGCCCTCAAGGAGGGCGTCACCAGCCCGTACGCGCATCTGCGCGAGTACGTCGCCTCGCGCACGCTCACCGAGTCGCCCGATCCGAACGTCGAGATCGTCTCGGCGGATCTGGTCGGCAGGGTCAGGGAGCTGAAGGCGGAGGACAGTGCCTTCGACATCTACCTGTGCGGCGGATCGGCCGTCGCCGGCGAGCTGGTCGACGAGGTCGACGAACTGGTCGTCAAGACCTACCCGGTGGTGCTCGGCACCGGCATGCCGATGTTCGCCTCCGGTTTCGAGGTCGCCGAGTTCGTGCCGGACTCGGTGCGGACCTTCGGCAACGGCGTCGTGGTGCGCACGTACCACCGAAAGCGCTGAGCCGCCGCCCGCCCTTACCCGGGCCTGGGGGCAGCGGCACCCGGTCCCTTGCCCCGGCAATGCCGAAGGGGACCGGCCGTGATGACGGCCGGGCCCCTTCGGGCTGTCCTGGCGGCCTGCGATGGTGCACCGATCGCCGGCCCCGGGGATGCTGACGTTCGTCAGGCCTTCTTGGTCTCCCAGAAGATCTTGTCGATCTGGGCGATGTAGTCCAGGGCCTTCTGACCGGTCGCCGGGTCCTTCGAGCCCTTGGCGGCCGACAGGGCCTTGAGGGTGTCGTTGACCAGCTGGTGCAGCTCCGGGTACTTCTCGAAGTGCGGGGGCTTGAAGTAGTCGCTCCACAGCACGGAGACGTGGTGCTTCGCCAGCTCGGCGCGCTGCTCCTTGATGACCGTGGCGCGCGTCTGGAAGTGCGGGTCGTCGTTGCCGGCCATCTTCTCCTGGACGGCCTTCACCGACTCCGCCTCGATGCGGGCCTGGGCCGGGTCGTACACGCCGCAGGGCAGGTCGCAGTGGGCGCTGACCGTGACCTTGGGGGCAAACAGGCGGGAAAGCATGAAGCGTTCCTTCCTCGTGATCGTCTTCTCAGGGGGGACATTACTCCCTGGGAGGCCCGATTTCGCGAGTGCCCCCGTGGGCTTAGGACAAAAGTCCGGGGTGAGACTGAGACTGGTGGAGGAAAGACCGGGGAGGTGCCGGGTGATGCCGGAGCAACTGTCGCAGGAGACCGAGCGCGCGAGAGGAGCGCTGCCCTTCGGGCCGGCCGAGGTGACCGGGCCGTCGATGGTGCCCACGCTGCACCACGGTGACGTGCTGCTCGTGCATTGGGGGGCGCGGGTCCGGCCGGGGGACGTGGTCGTACTGCGGCATCCCTTCCAGCAGGACCTGCTCGTCGTCAAGCGGGCGGCCGAGCGGCGCGGGGCCGGCTGGTGGGTGCTCGGGGACAACGCGTTCGCGGGCGGGGACAGTACCGACTACGGGGTGGTCCCGCAGGACCTCGTGCTGGGCAGGGTCCGGTTCCGGTACCGGCCGCCGCGGCCGGGTCAGCGTTCGCCGCTCGCCGTGGTCCGCTGGGCGCTGTCGGCGGTCAGGCCGGTGCTGGCCGACCGGTCCGCCTCCAGGCGCTTGCGGGCGCGGTAGGCCGCCACGTTGGCGCGGGTGGCGCAGCGGTCGGAGCAGTAGCGCCGGGAGCGGTTGGTGGAGGTGTCCAGGTAGGCGTTGCGGCAGGGGGCCGCCTCGCACAGGCCCAGCCGGTCCACGCCGTACTCGGTGAGGTGGAAGGCCAGTCCCATCGCCGCGATGGCCGCGAAACCGGCGGTCGCGTTGGAGGGGTGGTCCGCCAGGTGCATGTGCCACAGCGGGCTGCCGTCCTCAGCACGGTGGTCGTGGCCGGAGATCTGCGGGCTCACCGGGAACTCCAGGAGCAGTGAGTTCAGCAGGTCCACCGCGAGGGTCTCGTCGCCGCCGTCGGCCGCCTCGAAGACCGCGCGCAGCCGCCCCCGAACCGAACGGAACCGGGTCACGTCGGCGTCGGACGCGCGCCGGGCCGCCGACTGGTTGGCGCCGAACAGCTCACGGACGGCCTCCACCGAGGTCAGGGAGTCCTGCCCCCGCGACGGTTCCTCGGTGTTGACGAGACGAACGGCGTAATCCGAGTAATAGGCCAGTTCCACTTGTAGTCCTTACGAAGGGGCTCTAGGGTCGTGCCTGCGGTCAGGTAACAGCTGACCGTGCTTCCAGGGTATTACGCGACGCAGCACGGAGGGGCTCGATGACGAACGCGGACACCACCACGACGACCACGACCACGACGACCGCCACCGCGACGACCGCGGCGGGTGCCGACTGGCAGGCCTGGCAGCGGAGCTGGGACCGGCAGCAGGAGTGGTACATGCCGGACCGCGAGGAACGGTTCCGGATCATGCTCGACATGGTCGAGGCGCTCGTCGGCCCCGCGCCGCGCGTCCTGGACCTGGCCTGCGGCACCGGCACCATCACGGCCCGGCTGCTCGACCGGTTCCCGGACGCCACCAGCACCGGCGTGGACCTCGATCCCGCGCTCCTCACCATCGCCGAGGGCACCTTCGCGGGCGACCAGCGGGTCTCCTTCGTCACCGCCGACCTCAAGGACCCCGACTGGCCGTCGAAGCTGCCGTACGACGCCTACGACGCCGTGCTGACCGCTACGGCCCTGCACTGGTTCCACGCCGAACCCCTCGCGGATCTCTACGGGCGGGTCGCGGGGCTGGTCCGCGACGGTGGTGTCTTCATGAACGCGGACCACATGATCGACGACACGACGCCCAGGATCAACGCGGCCGAGCGCGCGCAGCGGCACGCGCGGATGGACGCCGCCAAGGGCGAGGGCGCCCTGGACTGGGCCGAGTGGTGGCAGCTCGCCGCCAAGGACCCGGCACTCGCCGGGCCCACCGCCCGCCGCTTCGAGATCTACGGGGAGCACGCCGACGGCGAGATGCCCTCGGCGGCCTGGCACGCGCGCGTGCTGCGCGAGAAGGGCTTCGGCGAGGCCCGGCCGGTGTGGTGCTCGCCGTCGGACACCCTGCTGCTGGCCGTGAAGTGAGCCCATGACGGCAGGAAGGGGCGGTACGGAGATCCGTACCGCCCCTGGCCTCTGCTCGCGGCCTCAGAGGACCTTGGACAGGAACGCCTTCGTCCGGTCGTGCTGGGGGTCGGTCAGCACGTCGCGCGGGTTGCCCGACTCGACGACCACGCCGTCGTCCATGAAGACCAGGCTGTCGCCGACCTCGCGGGCGAAGCCCATCTCGTGGGTGACGACGACCATCGTCATGCCGGACTCCGCGAGGTCGCGCATGACGTCGAGGACGTCGCCGACCAGCTCGGGGTCGAGCGCCGAGGTCGGCTCGTCGAACAGCATCAGCTTCGGGTCCATCGCCAGGGCTCGTGCGATGGCGACCCGCTGCTGCTGGCCGCCGGAGAGCTGCGAGGGGTAGTTGCCGGCCTTGTCGGCCAGGCCCACGCGCTCCAGCAGCGCCCGTGCCCGGTCCCTCGCCTGGGACCTGCTCACGCCCTTGACCTGGACCGGCGCCTCCATGACGTTCTCCACGGCCGTCATGTGCGGGAACAGGTTGAAGCGCTGGAAGACCATGCCGATGTCCCGGCGCTTGAGGGCGACCTCGCTGTCCTTCAGCTCGTAGAGCTTGTCACCCTTCTGGCGGTAGCCGACCAGCTCGCCGTCGACGTACAGACGCCCTGCGTTGATCTTCTCGAGGTGGTTGATACACCTGAGGAAGGTGGACTTGCCGGAGCCGGAGGGGCCGATGAGGCAGAACACCTCGCCCTGCTTCACCTCCAGGTCGATCCCCTTGAGGACCTCGACGGCACCGAAGGACTTGTGGACGCCCTCGGCCTTGACCATGGCGGTCATGCCGCACCTCCCGTCGTGCTGGAGCGGTTCGACAGGGAGAACAGGTTCGCCCTGATCTTCTGCAGCGGGGTCGGCGGCAGGCTGCGGCTGGAGCCGCGGGCGTAGTAGCGCTCCAGGTAGTACTGGCCGACGCTGAAGACCGAGGTCAGCAGCAGGTACCAGGCCGCCGCCAGGAACAGCATCTCGGCCGGGGCGCCCGAGGTCTGGCCGATGTCCTGGGCGACCCGGAACAACTCGGCGTACTGGACGACCGACACCAGGGAGGTCGTCTTCAGCATGTTGATGACCTCGTTGCCGGTCGGCGGCACGATCACGCGCATCGCCTGCGGGACCACGATCCGGCGCAGCGTCTTGGCGTGGCTCATGCCCAGCGCGTGTGCCGCCTCCGTCTGGCCCTCGTCGACCGCGAGCAGACCGGCACGGCAGATCTCCGCCATGTACGCGGCCTCGTTGAGACCGAGACCGAGCAGCGCCGTCAGGAACGGCGTCATGAAGTCCGACCACTCGTCGCGGTAGAACGGACCGAGGTTGATGTACTCGAAGACCAGGCCGAGGTTGAACCAGACGACGAGCTGCACCAGGACCGGCGTGCCGCGGAAGAACCAGATGTAGAACCACGAGATGGACGAGGTCACCGGGTTCTTCGACAGCCGCATCACGGCGAGCAGGATGCCGCCGACGATGCCGATCAGCATCGCGAGGACGGTGATCAGCAGCGTCTTGCCCATGCCGGTCAGGACGCGGTCGTCGAAGAAGTAGTCCGGGATCGCACCCCAGTTGATCTTGCCCTGGGAGAACGCGTAGACGACCGCGGCCAGCAGCGCGATCGCGACGACCGCGGAGACGTACCGCCCGTAGTGCCGGACCGGGATGGCCTTGATGGCCTCCGGCGGGGTCGGCGGCGTACCGGCCGGGCCGCCCGCCGTCTTGTCGATGTCAACAGTCACGGATGTTGCCTTTCAGCGCCCGCCGCGCGGTCACTTGCCGCCGTTGACGGTGGCCTCGGTGACGGCGCCTTCCGCCACGCCCCACTTGTCCATGATCTTCTTGTACTCGCCGTTCGCGATCACCGCGTCCAGCGCCGCCTTCAGGGCGTCGCGCAGCTGCGCGTTGTCCTTGGCGACCGCGATGCCGTACGGCGCGGCCTCGACCTGCTCGCCGACGAGCTCGAAGTCCTTGCCGCCGCCGGAGGTCTTCACCGCGTACGCCGCCACCGGGAAGTCGGAGGAGCCGGCGTCCGCGCCGCCCGCGCGCAGACGGGTCTGGGCCTGCTGGTCGTTGTCGAAGGCCTCCATGGAGATCTTCTTGCCGGCCGGGCACTTCTCGTTCTCGGCCTTGGCGAGGTCCTCGGAGACCGTGCCGCGCTGGAGCACGAGCTTCTTGCCGCACAGGTCGGACCAGGTCTTGATGCCCTGGTCGTCGCCCTTCTTGGTGTAGATCGAGACACCGGCGGTGAAGTAGTCGACGAAGTCGACGCCCTGGCCGACCTTCTTGCCGGTGTCGGAGTCGATGCCCTCCTGGCGGTCCTTGGTGTCGGTCATCGCGGACATGGCGATGTCGTACCGCTTGGAGCGCAGACCGGTGATCAGGGTGTCGAACGTGCCGTTCTCGAACTCGAACTTCACCCCGAGCTGCTTGCCGAGGGCGTCGGCGAGGTCCGGGTCGATACCGACGGTCTTGCCGGAGCCGTCCTTGAACTCGACCGGGGCGTACGCGATGTCGGAGCCGACCTTGACGGTGCCCTTGTCGCGGATCGACTGCGGCAGCTTGTCGGCGAGCGGGGCCCCGCTCGCCGACTGGTTGTCGCTGCTGCCGGAGTCGCTGTTCTCGGTCTGGTCGCCGCATCCGGTGAGCAGCAGGGCGCCGGCGACCGCGATCGCACCGACCGCTGCTAGCCGGGAGTGCGCGGCGGTCGTACGACGGGTGGAGCGTGCGGTCATGGTGGTTCCTCCGGCGGATGAGGGAGTTGCCGATGGGACGGGACGCCGGCCGGGGGACCGGCCGGTGCCGTGGGTCGACGAGAGCACACACCTTCGAGTGCCGCGACCTCGTGTGATTACGGCATCTTGCCATTCGGACTCGGCCATTCAGGGGGGCCGTCATGTCAAAATCGGATAACGGGTCAGCCCCCGAACCGCACCAGGTCGGTACATCCCGACCGAACCTTTACGGGAATCTGCCCCTCCGGCCGGAAGATCTGCGGAATTTCTCGTTATCCGGGCATGGATCGCGGGCGGGCGGGGCTGTTGAAGGTGGCGCTCGCGGCTCTGTCAAGAGGTGCCGGGAGGTTGTCCGGAAGCCTGGCTATGAGCCATGTCACCGACATGCGGCGTTCGGGGTCCGGCATGTGAGCTTGCGCTTATCGGACTCGTCGCGGGAGGCGTCCGTCGGGTAAGAAGGTTCTTTACACCCCTCATCAGGGGCTCAGGGCGCGTGTGCGGCGCGCCCGTCGCGCAGGGGTCCGCGTGGCCCAGACAGCCATCTCCCTGCGCGGTGCCCGCCCATTCCTCACCAGGAGTGGACAAACCCTCAAACCATGAACTCTTAAGGGGTAAGACAAAGTGGCAGCGGAGATCGTCAATCCTCGCAGCGACAGCGAAGCCGGTGCGGAGCAGGGGGAGGGCGCCGAGCCGCTCGACTCCTTCGACCCCGCGTTCGCGCTGCACCGCGGCGGCAAGATGGCCGTGCAGGCCACCGTGCCGGTCCGCGACAAGGACGACCTGTCCCTGGCGTACACGCCCGGCGTCGCGAAAGTGTGCAGCGCGATCGCCGAGCAGCCCGACCTCGTCCACGACTACACCTGGAAGTCGTCGGTCGTCGCGGTCGTGACGGACGGCACGGCGGTGCTGGGACTCGGTGACATCGGGCCCGAGGCCTCCCTCCCGGTGATGGAGGGCAAGGCCATCCTCTTCAAGCAGTTCGGCGGAGTGGACGCGGTCCCGATCGCCCTGAACTGCACGGACGCCGACGAGATCGTCGAGACCGTGGTCCGGCTCGCGCCCTCGTTCGGCGGCGTCAACCTGGAGGACATCTCGGCGCCGCGGTGCTTCGAGATCGAGCGCAAGCTCCAGGAGCGCCTGGACATCCCGGTCTTCCACGACGACCAGCACGGCACGGCCGTGGTGACGCTGGCGGCACTGCGGAACGCGGCGCGGCTGAGCGGGCGGACGCTGGGTGAGCTGCGGGCGGTGATCTCGGGCGCGGGCGCGGCCGGTGTCGCCATCGCCAAGATGCTGGTGGAGGCCGGCATCGGGGATGTCGCGGTCGCCGACCGCAAGGGCGTCGTCTCGGCCGACCGGGACGACCTGACGCCGGTGAAGCAGGAACTGGCCTCCTTCACCAACAAGGCCGGGCTGTCCGGCCCGCTGGAGGCGGCCCTCGCGGGTGCCGACGTCTTCATCGGCGTGTCCGGCGGTACGGTGCCGGAGCCGGCGGTGGCCTCGATGGCCGAGGGCGCCTTCGTCTTCGCGATGGCCAACCCGAACCCCGAGGTGCATCCGGAGGTCGCCCACAAGTACGCGGCGGTCGTCGCGACGGGGCGCTCGGACTTCCCGAACCAGATCAACAACGTGCTGGCGTTCCCGGGCATCTTCGCGGGCGCGCTCCAGGTGCGGGCGCCGCGGATCACCGAGGGCATGAAGCTCGCGGCGGCCGAGGCGCTGGCCGCCGTGGTGGGGGACGACCTCGCCGCGGACTACGTCATTCCGTCGCCGTTCGACGAGCGGGTCGCGCCGGCCGTCACGGCGGCGGTGGCGGCGGCGGCCCGTGCGGAGGGGGTTGCGCGCCGGTGACGGCGTGAGCCCCTGCGTGTGGCGTGTGGTGAGCGGCCTCGTCCTTGGTGGGCGGGGCCGCTTGCCTATTGGGTGCGGGTGCGGGTGTGTGAGTGGCGGGCCGGGGTGCGCTGCCCGGCGGTACGGGGCGCGCAAGAGGGGGTGTGTCACACGGTGCTGTGGTTCCCGTCGGGCGGTGGGGAACCTATCGTCAAGGTCATGTTCGCTGTCTACGCCGCCCGAATCGACCGCGACGAGCCCTTGGCGGGCCTGGAGTTGGGAGAGCTTCCCGCTCCCGAGGCCCGGCCCGGCTGGAGTGTCGTCGATGTCAGGGCCGCCTCCCTCAACCATCACGACCTGTGGTCCCTGCGCGGCGTCGGCCTCCCCGAGGACCGGCTGCCGATGATCCTCGGCTGCGACGCCGCCGGGATCGACGCCGACGGCAACGAGGTCGTCCTGCATTCCGTGATCGGCCAGACCGGCCACGGGGTCGGCCCCGAGGAGCCCCGGTCCATCCTCACCGAGCGCTACCCGGGGACGTTCGCCGAGCAGGTCGCCGTGCCGACCTGGAACGTCCTGCCCAAGCCCAAGGAGCTCTCCTTCGAGGAGGCCGCCTGTCTGCCGACCGCCTGGCTGACGGCGTACCGGATGCTGTTCACCAACGCGGGGGTGCGCCCCGGTGACTCGGTGCTGGTGCAGGGCGCCGGCGGCGGGGTCGCCACGGCCGCCATCGTGCTCGGCAAGGCGGCGGGGCTGCGGGTCTTCGCGACCAGCCGCGACGAGGCCAAGCGCAAGCGGGCCCTGGAACTCGGTGCGGTGGAGGCCGTCGAGACCGGGGCGCGGCTGCCACAGCGGGTGGACGCCGTGATCGAGACGGTGGGCGCCGCGACCTGGTCGCACTCGATCAAGTCGCTCAGGCCGGGCGGCACGCTGGTCATCTCCGGTGCCACCAGCGGCGACCGGCCCTCCCACGCCGAGCTGACCCGGATCTTCTTCCTGGAGCTCAAGGTCGTCGGCTCCACGATGGGGTCCAAGGACGAGCTGGAGGACCTGCTGTCCTTCTGCGCCGACACCGGTGTGCGGCCCGTCATCGACGACGTGCTCCCGATGGACCGGGCCCGTGAGGGGTTCGAGCGGATGGCCTCCGGCGGGCAGTTCGGCAAGATCGTGCTCAGCAACTCCTGACGCCTTTCCCCGTATACGGCACATACGGCACATACGGCATATATGGCACGTGCGGCGGGTCCGGTTCTCCGGGCCCGCCGTTCGCGCGTCCCGGAGCCCCGGCGACTCCGGCCTGTTTGTCAACCACGGTTGACGCGTAGGCTCTGTCAACCTAAGTTGACGGTATGAGTGAAGCAACGGATCTCGCCACGCGGGCGGGGGACCGCGATCCCCGGGTCGGGCTGCGGGCCGTCGCCGCCCTGCGGAAGCTGGTGGAGCAGCTGGAAGCCGTACAGGTGCGCAGTGCCCGCGGGCAGGGATGGTCGTGGCAGGAGATCGCCACGGAACTCGGAGTCAGCAGGCAGGCCGTGCACAAGAAGTACGGGAGGCATTGATGTTCGAGCGGTTCACGAAGGACGCCCGCGCGGTCGTGCAGGGGGCGGTCGGACACGCCGAGGAGGCGGGGGCGGGGACCGTCGAGCCCGAGCACCTGCTGCTCGCCCTGCTGGACCGGGAGGGCAGTCGTGCCGCCTTCGCGCTGGCGGCACTGGGCGCCGAGGAGCACCGGGACGCGGTACGCCAGGCATTGCGGGACGCACGGCGTCGCGCCGGTCTGTCGAAGTCCGAGACGGACGCCCTCGCCGGACTGGGGATCGACGTCACGGAGATCGTCGCCAAGGTCGAGGAGGCCCATGGCGTGGGGGCGATGTCCGTCGACGACCGGAGGGGCGGGCGCCGGTGGTCCGGACACCGGAGCTTCAGCCGGGGCGCCAAGGAGGTCCTGGAGAAGGCGCTCCGGGTCGCCGTCGCCCGCCGCGACCGGCGCATCGGGGACGAGCATCTCCTCCTCGCCCTGGTCCTGCGCCCCGGTGTGCCCGCCGAAGTGCTCGCCGACCACGGGGTGACCCACGCGTCGCTGACCAGGGTGCTGGGCGACGGGGCCGGGGAGGTCTGTGCCTGACCGGCGTTTCACCGGCGCGCGGCGCCCCTGAGGGAAATGAGGGCCGCCGCGCCGTGCCCCGCCGGGCTCAGGCCTTCGGCGGGCGCAGGATCGCCCCGATGTGGGCCGCCGCCTCCGACAGCCGACGGCGGGTGTCGCGCACCTGGTCGGCTGTCACACCGTGGTCCCGGGCCGCGTCGCGGATGTCGTCCCGGAAGCGGTCGAGCAGCCGGTCCAGGTCGCGGGCGGGGTCGCCGGTCGACTCCGCGGCGTCCTCGTGGGCCCAGCTGGGCGCATATCCGGCGGGGAAGTCCTCGGGTGTGACGGTGTACTCGGGCCGGTGGGCGGTGCTCCCGGTGTCGGTGCGGCCGAAGCCCCAGTCCTTGCCGAACTCCTTCCCGAAGTCCTTGCCGAAGTCACCGACCTCCTTGGCCAGTTCGCTCAGTCCCTCGCGCAGTCCCGTCGGCCAGTCGCCCCGCGCGAAGTGGTCCTGCACCTGCTCCTGCACGCGCTGGGCGATGCGCTGGACCTCTTCCTGCGCCTGGGCCCGGGCCCGCTCCTGGGCCTCCTTGGCCTGGCGCCGGGCCCGCTGGGCCTCGTCACGGGCGCGGCGGCTCTCGTCCTTGGCGCGGCGGGCCTGCTCCTTCCACTCCTGCTTGACCCGCCGCATCTCCTCCTTGGCGGCCTGCCAGGCCTCCTTCTCGTCGGTGTCGTCCCCGGCACCGGCGGCGGAGCCGCTCCCCTCGTCCTGAGCCCCGGAGGTGCCCCGACGGGCCGCGGTGGCCGCGGCCCGCATCTCACGCCGCAGATCACCGGCCGCGCCCCGCACGTCGGCCCGGATCTCGGCGGCCAGCTCGGCGACCGACTCGCGGATCTCCAGCTCCAGGTCGGCCAGCTCACCGCTGCGGTCGGCCAGCTCGGCGCGCCCGGCGTCCGTGATGGCGTACACCTTGCGGCCGCCCTCGGTGGTGTGGGTGACCAGACCCTCCGCCTCCAGCTTGGCCAGACGCGGGTACACCGTGCCCGCGGACGGGGCGTACAGGCCCTGGAAGCGTTCTTCGAGGAGCCGGATCACCTCGTAACCGTGGCGCGGGGCCTCGTCCAGGAGCTTGAGGAGGTAGAGGCGGAGGCGGCCGTGGGCGAAGACGGGGGGCATGTCAGAGCACCTTCTTGTCGGTCGTGCCGTCGGAAGGGGCGTCGGTGGCGCCCTGGTCCCGGACGGAAGCGGAATTGTCCCCCGGGGCGCCCTGCGCCCGGCCCGCCGGGTCGGAGTCCTCCGGCTCCCGCTCCCACACCGTGTCCTCCGCCGTCGGACGGCGGAGCAGGGCGATGGAGCCGGAGACCGTGGTGGCCTTCAGCCGGCCGTTGCCCGCGCCGAGGCGGCCGGTGATGCGCTTGGCCCCCCACTGGCCGCCCACCCGGAGGTCCTCGAAGGCGCTGCTGACCACGCCGCTGGCCGTGTTCGCCTCGACGCGGGCGTCGGCCGGCTGGGGCAGCCGGATGGCGATCTCGCCCGAGACGCTGTTCAGGCCGATGTCGGTGGGGCCACCGGCCGGGTCCAGGTCGACGATCATCGACCCGCTCACCGAGTCGGCCCGCACGGAGGAGCCCGCCTCCACCACCGTCAGGTCGCCGGAGACGGAGTTGAAACGCAGGTCGCCGGTGAGGGCCTGGGCCTCCACGTTCCCCGAGACGGTGTCCGCGCGGACGGGGCCCGCGAGGCTCACCAGGGTGGTGTCCCCGGAGACGCCCTTGACCTCGGCGGGTCCGTCGAGGCCGGAGACCACGGCCGTGGCGCTGACCGCGCCCACCTCCACCCGGGTGCCGGTCGGCACCGCGAGGGAGACCACCGCACTGCGGCGCCATCCCTTGCGGTCCAGCCACTTGAGGAAGCCCTTCCAGGGCAGGTCCTCATAGGCCACCGTGAGCACGCCGTCCCGGTGGGTCACGATCAGAGGTGGCCCCTCGATCTCGGAGACCTCCAGGCGGGCGGAACCTTCGTCCGTGCCCACCACGTTCACCGTTCCACCGACAATGCGTACGTGGAGCCGGCTCACGGACTCGTCGAAGGTGAGCTTCCTGGGCTCCGCGACGGACCACTCGGACATGGTGCAGACCTCCTCGACCGAACGCGCCATATCGCGTCCCTCTCGATTCACGATATATCGCGGACACGGAAAGTCAAGGCACCCGTTCTGGTGATCAAGGATCGGCCGCTCGGGTCGATATGCCCTAACTTGTCACTATGTCAACGGAAGAGTCCGTGCCCGCGCCAGGTCCCGGTGCTCTGCTGCTCTGCCGCGCCGAGCCGGACTCCGTCGCCGTCGTGGCTCCCCTGCTGGGCGAACGGATGCCGCTGGTCCGGGCCGGTGCCCAGTGGAGCGTGCTCGTGCCGGAGGGCGGGCCCTGGCGGGACGGGGGCGAGCCGGTCGACCGTGTCGTCACCGGCTGGGCCGCGGCGCTCGCCGTCGGAGCCCCCTGGCCCGTACTCGCCCTGTGGTGGGACGCCGACCGGGCCGGATACACCCTCGCGTCCGGATTCCGCCGCCCGGTGGGATACGTGTGGCTCGCGAACGGCACGCCGGCCGGCGAGGACGAGGCGATGCGCACCTTCGCCGCCCGCCTGGGCCTGGACCCGGTCCTGGACGTGCAGTCGCTGGACCGGCTGACGAGGCCCGACCCGGAGGCCGACGCCCGTGCGAGGATGCGGGGCCTGCTCGCGGTCCTCACGCGCGCGGGAGTGGTGCTTGCGGAGGGACTCGACCCGGGCACACCCGCCGACCGCCTCCGCGAGCGCGCCCGCTCCCTGCCCGACGTCCGATGGACCGCCGGGGCGGCGCGAGGACGCGACGCCGCCCGCCTCGCGGTCCGGCAGCCCGGCGCGTACGGACCGGCCGGACGGGCCTTCGGACTGGCCGAGGCGGTGGCCGGGGCGGCACTCCTGGTCCGGGGCGCGCGGCACCGCAGCGCCGGCCGGATCACGGTGGGCGCCCTGCTGGCCGCCCACGGCACGTCACTCCTCGCCCGCCCCGGCACCCGCGCGGCGCCGTTTGCATAGTCTTGGGGGCGGATTCGGAACACGGACGCACGCAGGAGAACATCACATGTACTTCACCGACCGCGGCATCGAGGAACTGGAGAAGCGGCGCGGCGAGGAAGAGGTCACCTTCGAGTGGCTCGCCGAACAGCTGCGTACGTTCGTCGACCTCAACCCGGACTTCGAGGTGCCCGTCGAGCGCCTCGCCACCTGGCTCGCCCGGCTGGACGACGAGGACGAGGACGAGGAGTAGGACCACGCGCGGCTTCCAGCCCTGCCTCGGCCGGGCGGCGCCGGGCGAACGCCAAGAGGCCGGCCCCGGGGAACGGGGCCGGCCTCTTCGGTCGCGCGGCGGGGCCGAAGCCCCGGGTATCAGGCCTCGAAGACCTCACGCACCAGCTGCTCCTGCTCCGCCTGGTGCCGCTTGGCCGAGCCGACGGCCGGGGACGAGCTGTGCGGCCGCGAGATGCGGCGCAGGCGCTCGCCGTGCGGGACGTCGGCGCCGACCGCCAGGTCCAGGTGGTCGATCAGGTTGAGCGCGATGAACGGCCAGGCACCCTGGTTCGCCGGCTCCTCCTGGGCCCACAGGTACTTCTCGGCGTTCGGGTACTTGGCGATCTCCGCCTGGAGCTCGGCACCCGGCAGCGGGTACAGGCGCTCGATGCGGATGATCGCCGTGTCCGTCAGGCCGCGCTTCTTCCGCTCGGCGTCGAGGTCGTAGTAGACCTTGCCGGCGGTGAAGACGACCTTCCTGACGGCGGCCGGGTCGACCGAGTCGTCGCCGATGACGGGGCGGAACTGGCCCGTCGTGAACTCCTCCGCCTTCGAGGCCGCGGCCTTCAGGCGCAGCATCGACTTCGGGGTGAAGACCACCAGCGGCTTGTGGTGCGGGTTGTGCACCTGCCACCGCAGAAGGTGGAAGTAGTTCGACGGCAGGGTCGGCATGGCGACCGTCATGTTGTTCTGCGCGCACAGCTGCAGGAAGCGCTCCGGGCGGGCCGAGGAGTGGTCCGGGCCCTGGCCCTCGTAGCCGTGGGGGAGCAGGAGGGTGACGCCGGAGGTCTGGTTCCACTTCTGCTCGGCCGAGGAGATGAACTCGTCCACGACCGTCTGCGCGCCGTTGACGAAGTCGCCGAACTGCGCCTCCCACATCACCAGCGCGTCCGGGCGGGCCAGCGAGTAGCCGTACTCGAAGCCCATCACCGCGTACTCGGAGAGCAGGGAGTTGTAGACGTTGTACCGGGCCTGGTCCTCGGACAGGTACAGCAGCGGGGTGAACTCGTCGCCCGTCTCCCGGTCGATGACGACCGCGTGGCGCTGGCCGAAGGTGCCGCGCTGCGAGTCCTGGCCCGTCAGCCGGACCGGAACGCCCTCCAGGAGGAGGGAGCCGACGGCGAGGGTCTCGCCCATGCCCCAGTCGATCGTGCCGTCCTCGACCATCGCCGCGCGGCGCTGCAGCTGCGGCAGCAGCCGCGGGTGGATGGTGACGTGGTCGGGGATGTTGACCTGGGACTCGGCGATCCGCTTGACGGTCTCGGCGCTGACCGCGGTGTTCACGGCGACCGGGAACTCGGCCTGCGGGTCCGAGGGCTCCGCGGCGGTCGGCTGCGAGACGGCCTCGCGGACCTCGGTGAAGACCTTCTCCAGCTGCCCCTGGTAGTCCTGCAGCGCCTGCTCGGCCTCTTCCAGGGTGATGTCGCCGCGACCGATGAGGGACTCGGTGTAGAGCTTGCGCACCGAGCGCTTCTTGTCGATCAGGTCGTACATCAGCGGCTGGGTGAAGGCCGGGTTGTCCGACTCGTTGTGACCCCGGCGGCGGTAGCAGATGAGGTCGATCACCACGTCCTTGTTGAACGCCTGGCGGAACTCGAAGGCGAGCCGCGCGACGCGGACCACGGCCTCCGGGTCGTCGCCGTTCACGTGGAAGATCGGGGCCTCGATCATGCGGGCCACGTCCGTCGCGTACATGGACGAACGCGAGGACTCGGGGGCCGCGGTGAAGCCGACCTGGTTGTTGATGACGACGTGGACCGTGCCGCCGGTGCGGTAGCCGCGCAGCTGCGACATGTTCAGGGTCTCGGCCACGACGCCCTGGCCCGCGAAGGCGGCGTCGCCGTGGATCGCCACCGGCAGGACGGTGAAGTCCGTGCCGCCCTTGTTGATGATGTCCTGCTTGGCGCGCGAGACGCCCTCCAGGACCGGGTCCACCGCCTCCAGGTGCGAGGGGTTGGCGACCAGCGAGACCTTGATCTGCTCGCCGTCCAGGCCGGTGAAGGTGCCCTCGGCGCCCAGGTGGTACTTCACGTCGCCGGAGCCGTGCATCGACTTCGGGTCGAGGTTGCCCTCGAACTCGCGGAAGATCTGCGCGTAGGACTTGCCGACCACGTTGGCCAGCACGTTCAGCCGGCCGCGGTGGGCCATGCCGATGACGACCTCGTCCAGGCGGGACTCGGCCGCCGAGTCGATGACCGCGTCCAGCAGCGGGATGACGGACTCGCCGCCCTCCAGGGAGAACCGCTTCTGGCCGACGTACTTGGTCTGCAGGAAGGTCTCGAAGGCCTCCGCCGCGTTCAGCCGGCGCAGGATGCGCAGCTGCTCCTCGCGCTCCGGCTTGGTGTGCGAGCGCTCGATGCGGTCCTGGATCCACTTGCGCTGCTTCGGGTCCTGGATGTGCATGAACTCGACGCCCGTGGTGCGGCAGTACGAGTCGCGCAGCACGCCGAGGATGTCGCGCAGCTTCATCAGGGACTTGCCGGCGAAGCCGCCGACCGCGAACTCGCGCTCCAGGTCCCACAGGGTGAGCCCGTGCTCGGTGATGTCCAGGTCGGGGTGCTTGCGCTGCTGGTACTCCAGCGGGTCGGTGTCGGCCATGACGTGGCCGCGGACCCGGTAGGAGTGGATCAGCTCGAAGACGCGGGCGGCCTTGGTGACGTCGTCGTCGTGCGAGGCGTCGATGTCCTTGAGCCAGCGGACCGGCTCGTAGGGGATGCGCAGCGCCTTGAAGATCTCGTCGTAGAAGCCGTTCTCGCCGAGCAGCAGGTTGGCGACCTGGCGCAGGAACTCGCCGGAGGCGGCGCCCTGGATGACCCGGTGGTCGTAGGTCGACGTGAGCGTCATGACCTTCGAGATGCCGAGCTTGTTCAGGGTGTCCTGGCTGGTGCCCTGGAACTCCGCCGGGTAGTCCATCGAGCCGACGCCCAGGATGACCGACTGGCCGGGCATCAGACGCGGCACGGAGTGCACGGTGCCGAGGCCGCCGGGGTTGGTCAGGGAGACGGTGACGCCGGTGAAGTCGTCCATCGTCAGCTTGTTGTCGCGGGCGCGACGGACGATGTCCTCGTAGGCCTGCCAGAACTCGAAGAAGTTCAGCGTCTCGGCCTTCTTGATCGCCGCGACGACCAGCTGGCGGTCGCCGTTGGGCTTGACCAGGTCGATGGCGAGGCCCAGGTTGATGTGGGCCGGCTTGACCAGGGTCGGCTTGCCGTCCTTCTCACCGAAGGAGTGGTTCATCGACGGCATGGCCTTGATGGCCTGCACCATCGCGTAGCCGATCAGGTGCGTGAAGGAGATCTTCCCGCCCCGGGCGCGCTTGAGGTGGTTGTTGATGACGATGCGGTTGTCGAACAGCAGCTTCACCGGGACCGCGCGCACGGACGTGGCCGTGGGCAGCTCCAGCGAGGCGTTCATGTTCTTCGCGACCGCGGCGGCCGGGCCGCGCAGGGTCACCAGCTCGGGCCCCTCCGGGGCGGCGCCGGCGTCCTTGGCGGGCGCGGCGGCCTTCGCCTGCGGCTTGGCGGCGGGCTTGGCCGGCGCGGGCGCGGCGGCGGGCTTCGCGGCCGGAGCGGCGGGGGCGGGCGCGGCGGGCTGCGCGGGAGCGGGCGCCGCCGCCTTCGGCTGGGCCGGGGCGGGAGCCTGCGCCTGCGGGGCGGGGGCGGCCGGTGGCGTGCTGCCGGTGTCCGTGGTCACCGCGGCGGACGCCGGCTGCGCCGCCGCTCCGGGCTTGTAGTCGGCGAAGAAGTCCCACCAGGCTCGGTCCACGGAGTTCGGGTCCTGGAGGTACTGCTGATAGATCTCGTCGACGAGCCACTCATTGGCACCGAACGCGGCCGCGGGGTTCTTTCCCGCGTTGTTCGCTTGGTCGGTGTCGGTCGAGATGCTCGAGTTACTGGGGGACTGTGGCGACACGGCGAGAACCGCCCTCTTCCGCTTCACAAGATGGTGGACAGCGGGAATCAAGGCTACGCCTACCGGCCCCCGAAGGTCAGACTGGGCCGGTCCATCGTCGCGTAAGTCACATCGCGGACCGCGTTTCGGCGCTGGAAATGGCGGGAAACAAGCGAGGTTCTGTTGCGTGAGGGATCGGGAGAGCGGGACCCGGCGCCTGGAGAACGCGGGTCCGTGCCTGATCACACGTGTCCGCCAGCGCGGACACAGTGGATCTTGATGTTCCGCTTCGAACCCTACGTCAACCGGACGTCGACGGCAGGCCCGGAAGAGTGATGAGAATCCGGCAGCCCCGCTCGGATTCGGCCACCCCGATCCGGCCGCCGTGCAGATCCACCGCCCAGCGCGCGATCGCGAGGCCCAGACCGGTGCCGCCGTCGCTGCCCGGACCGTGCGGCCGCGACACCGAACCCCGGTTGAACCGCTCGAACACCCGGCGCCACTCCGAGCGCGGAATGCCGGGTCCCTCGTCGAGAACCTCCAGTTCCAGGGACTCGGGCAGCTCCCCGCGCCGCGCCCTGACCGTCACCCGGCCGTGCGGCGGGCTGTGCTTGACGGCGTTGTCGATGAGGTTGGCGACGACCTGGTGGATGCGCTCGGGGTCGGCGTGGGCGGTCAGCTCCGGCGGGAAGACGTCCAGCGCCAGGTGCACGTCGGTGCGGGTGTGGCTGCCGGAACCGGAGGCGATGCCCGCGCGCGCGGAGGCGACCATGTTGGCCTCCTTCAGCACGCCCGACAGGTAGGGCCACACCTCGAAGCGCCGCTTGCGCAGCGGTATGACGCCGTTGTCCAGGCGGGAGAGGTCCAGCAGCGTCTCCACCAGCCGGCCGAGCCGCTCGGTCTGGCCGAGCGCCGTACGCATCGTCTCCGGGTCGGCCTCGGTGACGCCGTCGACGATGTTCTCCAGCACCGCGCGCAGGCCCGCGATCGGGGTGCGCAGCTCGTGCGAGACGTTCGCCACCAGCTCCTTGCGCTGGAGGTCCTGGGCCTCCAGGTCGTCGGCCATGCGATTGATGGTGACGGCCAGGTCGCCCAGCTCGTCGCGGCGGTTCTCGCGCACCCGGCGGGTGTAGTCGCCGTGCGAGATGGACCGGGCCACCGCGTTCATCTCGTCCAGCGGCGCGGTCAGCGAGTGCGCCACGAACTGCGTGATCAGCAGCGTGGCGATCATCGAGAACACCGTGATGAAGCGCAGCTCCGTCTTGGTGTGCACCGCGATCACCGACAGGCCGGTGGTGATCAGTACCGATGTGACGACGAGCGCGCCCAGCTTGGTCTTGATCGAGAACGGGCGTACGCCGCCCCAGGGCTCCCCGGAGATTCGAGGGCCGGGGCTCCTCCGTGCGGCTTCCCGTCCTCGGCTCATGGCGTCGGCGTCTCCAGGGCGTAGCCCACGCCGTGGACGGTGCGGATGCGCTCGGCGCCGATCTTCCGGCGGAGCGCCTTGATGTGGCTGTCCACGGTGCGGGTGCCGGAGGCGTCCGCCCAGTCCCACACCTCGGCGAGCAGCTGCTCGCGGGAGAGCACCGCGCGCGGGGTGTTCGCCAGGCAGACCAGCAGGTCGAACTCGGTGGGCGTGAGGTGGACGTCCTCGCTGCGCACCCGCACCCGGCGCTGCGCGTGGTCGATCTCCAGCTCGCCCAGGCGCAGGATGCCGCTGCGCGGCGTCGAGGCGGCCACCACGGCCCGCTCGACCCGCCGCAGCAGCACGTGCACGCGGGCGGCCAGCTCGCGCATCGAGAACGGCTTGGTCATGTAGTCGTCGGCGCCCACGCCGAGGCCGACCAGCATGTCCGTCTCGTCGTCGCGCGCGGTGAGCATCAGCACCGGCACCGGCCGCTGGGCCTGCACGCGCCGGCAGACCTCCAGGCCGTCGAAGCCGGGCAGCATGATGTCGAGGATCAGCAGGTCGGGCTGCCATGCCTCGGCCGTGTCGACGGCGGACGGTCCGTCGCCCGCCGTTTGCACCAGGAACCCCTCGGCGCGCAGCCGGGTCGCGATGGCGTCCACGATCGTCTGATCGTCCTCGACCACCAGCACCCGACGCTGTGCGCCCTGGGTGGCCGTGCCGTTGTGGGAGGTCTGTGTCTGCTCCATCGCCCGCCCCTGAGGTGTGCTTTCCGGAATCCGTGGGGTGATCCCATGACTGCGCTTGACGCTTGAATGATCCGCGTCAGGGCAGCAGCGTACGGGGAGTCACCACGCCTTTGCTATCCAGGCCCGACGCCGATGTGCACGACGTCCGGAACGCCCCGGGCAACGGGGATCTCTTCGGTACGCACCTGTTGGAAACCGGCATTACGCAAGGTTTCTTCGAATTCCGGAGAGGGCTGCGCGGACCATACGGCGAGCACCCCGCCGGGCCTCAACAGCCGTGCGCAGCCCGCCAGTCCGGACGGCGTGTACAGCCCGTCGTTGCCCTCCGTGACGGTCCAGCCGGGGCCGTTGTCGATGTCCAGGCACAGGGCGTCGTACGTGTCGGATGTCTCATTGACGTACTCGACCAGGTCCGCCTCGACGATCCGTGCGCGGGGGTCGGCCAGCGCCCCGGCGGAGAGCGCGGCCAGCGGTCCGGCGCGGTGCCAGTCGATGATGGCGCCCTCGCGCTCGACGACCGCGATCCGGCCCCAGCGGGGGTCGGCGGCCGCGTGTGCGAGGGAGAAGCCGACGCCGAGTCCGCCGATCAGCAGGTGCGGCGCGGTCCGCCCGCCGGAGGCGGCCAGCGCGTCGGCCGCCGCGTCGACCAGGCGCCGCTCCGAGCGCCCGTCCGAGGTGTCCATCAGGAAGCAGCCGTTCGCGATGATCTGGAGCAACGTCCCGTGCCGGCGCAGGACCACTTCGCCGTACGGGCCCTCGCGACGGTCCAGCACCTCGGGGGTCTCGAAGGCCTCGGGGGAGTCGTGGGTAGTGAGGGGCATCGGCCCATCCTGGCACCCGTCCCGGCGGAGGAATGCCGACCGGTGCGGCGGTGCTGTCCCAGAGGCGGGAAATGCCCCGTGGGGCTTGATCGCTCACAGCGAACAAGCCTTGGGGAACAATCGGGGACTCCCTTTCATTGAGTCGATGTAACTCAACTTGACTGCCGAAGGGGAGATCATGGCTGCTGAGTCCGCCGCCTTCACACCGCTCACCCTGCCCGTGCTGCCGCTCGACGACGAAGTGGTCCTGCCCGGCATGGTCGTCCCCCTGGACCTGAGCGACGCCGAGGTACGGGCCGCGGTGGAGGCCGCCCAGGCCGCCGCCAGGTCCGAGCCCGGCAAGCCCCGCGTCCTCCTCGTCCCACGTATCGACGGCACCCACGCCGCCACCGGCGTGCTCGGCACGGTCGAGCAGGTCGGCCGCCTGGCCGACGGCGACCCCGGCGCCCTGATCCGCGGCCGGGGCCGGGTGCGCATCGGCGCCGGCACCACCGGTCCCGGCGCCGCGCTCTGGGTCGAGGGCACCCGGGTCGACGAGACCGTGCCCGATCCGCTGCCCGGCCAGGTGGCCGAGCTGGTGAAGGAGTACAAGGCCCTCGCCACCGCGTGGCTGCGCAAGCGCGGCGCCTGGCAGGTGGTCGACCGGGTGCAGGCCATCGACGACGTGTCCGCGCTCGCCGACAACTCCGGATACTCGCCCTTCCTCTCCACCGAGCAGAAGGTCGAGCTGCTGGAGACCACCGACCCGGTCGCCCGTCTGAAGCTCGCCACGCAGCAGCTGCGCGACCACCTCGCCGAGCAGGACGTCGCCGAGACCATCGCCAAGGACGTCCAGGAGGGCGTCGACAAGCAGCAGCGCGAGTTCCTGCTGCGGCGCCAGCTCGAAGCGGTCCGCAAGGAGCTGCGCGAGATCAACGGCGAGCAGGAGGGCGAGGAGTCCGACGACTACCGCGCCCGGGTGGAGGCCGCCGACCTGCCCGAGAAGGTCCGCGAGGCCGCGCTCAAGGAGGTCGACAAGCTGGAGCGGTCCTCCGACCAGTCGCCCGAGGGTTCCTGGATCCGCACCTGGCTCGACACGGTCCTGGAGATGCCGTGGAACGAGCGCACCGAGGACGCCTACGACATCCGGGGCGCCCAGGCCGTGCTCGACGCCGAGCACGCGGGCCTGGAGGACGTGAAGGAGCGCATCACCGAGTACCTGGCCGTGCGCAAACGGCGCGGCGACCGTGGTCTCGGCGTGGTCGGCGGCCGGCGCGGCGGTGCCGTACTGGCCCTGGTGGGTCCGCCCGGCGTCGGCAAGACCAGCCTCGGCGAGTCCGTCGCCCACGCGATGGGCCGCAAGTTCGTCCGCGTCGCCCTCGGCGGCGTGCGCGACGAGGCCGAGATCCGCGGCCACCGGCGTACGTACGTCGGCGCGCTGCCCGGCCGGATCGTGCGGGCGATCAAGGAGGCGGGGTCGATGAACCCGGTCGTCCTGCTCGACGAGATCGACAAGGTGGGCTCCGACTTCCGGGGCGACCCGGCCGCCGCCCTCCTCGAAGTCCTGGACCCGGCCCAGAACCACACCTTCCGGGACCACTACCTGGAGGTCGAGCTGGACCTGTCCGACGTGGTCTTCCTCGCCACCGCCAACGTCCTGGAGGCCATCCCCGAGGCCCTGCTGGACCGCATGGAGCTGGTCCGGCTCGACGGCTACACCGAGGACGAGAAGGTCGTCATCGCCCGTGACCACCTGCTCCCGCGCCAGCTGGAGCGGGCCGGACTGGACGCGGACGAGGTCACCGTCGACGAGGGCGCGCTGCGCAAGCTGGCCGGCGAGTACACCCGCGAGGCGGGCGTGCGCACCCTGGAGCGGTCCATCGCACGGCTGCTGCGCAAGGTGGCGGCCCAGCACGAACTGGGCGAGCGGGAGCTGCCGTTCACCGTCACCGACGCCGACCTGCGCGACCTGATCGGACGGCCGCACCACGTGCCCGAGTCCGCCCAGGACCCGGCCGAGCGGCGCACCGCGGTGCCCGGCGTGGCCACCGGCCTCGCGGTCACCGGAGCGGGCGGCGACGTCCTGTACGTCGAGGCGTCGCTGGCCGACCCGGAGACGGGCGCGGCGGGGCTGACCCTGACCGGCCAGCTGGGCGACGTGATGAAGGAGTCGGCGCAGATCGCGCTGAGCTTCCTGCGCAGCCACGGCGCGGAGCTGGAGCTGCCGGTGGGTGACCTGAAGGACCGGGGAGCGCACATCCACTTCCCGGCGGGCGCGGTCCCCAAGGACGGCCCGAGCGCCGGCGTCACCATGACCACGGCCCTCGCCTCGCTGCTCTCGGGCCGGCTGGTCCGTACCGACGTGGCGATGACCGGCGAGGTCTCGCTGACCGGGCGGGTGCTGCCGATCGGCGGGGTCAAGCAGAAGCTGCTCGCCGCGCACCGGGCGGGGATCACCACGGTGATCATCCCCAAGCGCAACGAGCCCGACCTGGACGACGTCCCGGCCCAGGTGCTGGACAAGCTCGACGTCCACGCCGTCACCGACGTCCGTCAGGTCCTGGAACTGGCGCTCGCACCGGCGACCAACGGT
The DNA here is from genome assembly GCF_055581985.1 of Streptomyces sp. NPDC042336. Lineage (NCBI taxonomy): Bacteria > Bacillati > Actinomycetota > Actinomycetes > Kitasatosporales > Streptomycetaceae > Streptomyces > Streptomyces sp. NPDC042336. The sequence continues at coordinate 190,035 of NZ_JBVJEA010000009.1, forward strand.
GCGCAGCGCGAGGTTCCGGTCGCGGCGTGAGCGACGCGTACCGCAAGAGGCGGAGGCCCGGGTCCCGTGAGGGGGTCCGGGCCTCCGCTCCGTACGCGGGGGAGGGGCCGTCAGCCGTTGGCCAGCGCGACCACGCGGTCCAGCGCGCCGTTGAACTTGTTGTGGTCGCCGACCGTCGGACCGGACGACGTGTACTGCCACATCGTGTAGTAGCCCCAGCCGGCCGGGAGCGTGCCCACCGTCGAGGCGTACCGGGCGATCCACAGCGGGTTGTACGCGGCGAAGCCGCCGTAGTTGCCGGTGCACTGGGTCCACCAGCTGGTGGCGGTGTAGATCACGGCGTCCCGGCCGGTGCGGGCCTTGTACGTGTTCAGGAAGTCGCTGATCCAGGAGACCATCGCGCTCTGCGACTTGCCGTAGCAGGCGGCGCCGTACGGGTTCCACTCGATGTCGAGCGCGCCCGGCAGCGTCTTGCCGTCCCTGGACCAGCCGCCGCCGTGGTCGACGAAGTAGTTGGCCTGGGCGGCGCCGCTCGTCGTGTCCGGGGTGGCGAAGTGGTACGCGCCCCGGACCATGCCGACGTTGTAGGAGCCGTTGTACTGCTGGGCGAAGTAGGGGTTGGTGTAGTACGTCCCCTCGGTGGCCTTGGCGTAGGCCCACCTGACGCCGCTGTTCCACAGGGTCGACCAGGCGACGTTGCCCTGGTGGCTGGAGACGTCGACGCCCTCCGTCTGAGCCGCGCGGCCGGGGACGGGGGTGCCGTGTTCGCCGTCGTGGGCCGCGACGCCCATGCCCATGTGGGCGGAGCCGCGCGGCGGGACGTCCGCGGACGAGGCGGCGTCCGCGGGAAGGGTGAACACGAGGGAGAACGCGGCGAGCAGGATCCCGGTGACGGCGAACCGCCGCCCGCGGGCCGATCCGGATCTGTGCACGAGCATGACGTGCCTCCGCTGGCTCGGTGGTGCTCGGTGGGGGATGCGCTGGTGGGGAGGACCCCTGTATGGCGTGCGCATGCCATCGGAAGGTCCGGTGAAGACTCTACGCACGTAGAAACGGCGGGTGGAAGAGGACTGGGAGCCGCCGTTGGTCTACGCCTGCGAAATACTTGGCGAGCTGCGGCGATGGCAGCCCGTGGCGGAAACTTTCAGGACCGTGAAAACCGGAAAAAGCGAGGCAGGGGCTGACGTGCACGAAGACGGGAACGGCGGCGGTCGGGCAGGCGAATCCCGCCTGTCCGGCGGTGGCGTGAACCAACCCGAGTTCCTCGCCCTGGAACGGGAGTTGACCTTCCTGCTGCGACGGGCCCGGGCCAACCAGGGGGAGATGGCCCGGGAGGTCCACCCCGACCTGGAGTCGTCCGCGTACGGCCTTCTCGTCCGGCTCGGCGAGTGCGGCGGCCAGCGCGCCACCGACCTCGCCGCCTACATCGGCGTCGGCAAGGCGACGATGTCACGCCAGCTGCGCGCCCTGGAGGAACTGGGACTCGTCGCCCGCGAGCCGGACCCCGCGGACGGCCGGGCCTGGCTGGTCACCCTGACCCCGGAGGGCCAGGAGCGCGTCGGCCGGGTCCGGGAGGCCCGCCGTGCCCGGTACGCCCGCCGGCTCGCCGACTGGGACCCGCGCGAGGTGACGGAACTGGCCCGGCTGCTGCACGAACTCAACCGCGGGATGGAGAAGTAGGACCGGCCCCGCCCGTCCGGCTCACAACTCGGCGTAGACCACCGTCGCGTCGTCGTGCGTCTTGCTGCGGCCGAGGAACGCCCGGTCACCGGCCGCGTCCGCGCTCTCCAGCTCCCGCACCCGGTCCACCAGTGCCCGCGCGCCCTGCTTGCGCACCAGCGCCAGGCAGTCCGCCCAGTCGCCCTCCCGGAACTTCTCCACCCACCGCGCGGCCCCGTCGGTCAGCGCCGCCAGCGTCCGCACCCCGGCGCGCGGCAGCACCCCCGTGACGGCACGCGCCGCCACCCCGGGGTCGGCGGCGGCTGTGAAGAAGCCGCCCTCCTTGTTGCGCAGCTCGGCGTCGATCACCGCGTCGCTCACGAGGGCCGAGCGGGGCAGCCGGGACAGCCGGTCGTCCAGGACGGGGGTCAGGGCACCGTCGGGGGCCTCCAGCAGCAGGGCCGAGTCGGACAGGACCAGGTACTCGAACGCGGCCGGGGACCAGCGGGCGAGAACCACGGTTGCCTGCGGCGTGCGCGGGTGAGAAAGGTCACAGGTTTCCGCGTGTGCCGCCGCGGTACGAGCGATTGCGCGGGACAGGGCCTCGGCGAGGGGAAGATCCGGGAGTGAAACGGTCAGTTCGGTCAGCGCCCCACCGAGGCGCGCCGTGAACCAGGGCACGGAATGCAGACAGCCCGTCGCCGTCCGTGGCGGTGTCACGCCGTCCAGGAGGACGAGTGAGCCCCCCTGTCCCGAGGCCGGTAGTCCGACGCTCGCGAAGTCCTCGTTGGGCCGGTCGGCGAGGCCTGGTTCCGAGACGAGTTCCGTACGCATCCAGCCAGTCTGCACGAGGCCTTCACAGCGTTCGCAAAAGGCTGGCACCTTCCTCCGGTTCTCCCGGAACCGGGGCAGTCGCGCAGGTCAGACGCCGGATTTGGGGTGGAATTCCGTCCTCCGGCGGCGCGTGGCGGCACATAGTGCCACCGCCCGTCGCAGACGTCCAACCGGCTCGCCGGGCAACCGTGCGGCACGAGCCAGGGGAACTTGCTCCTCAACTCCCCTCCGGGGTTCACTCCTTCGGGTGGCGGGTCGGATGATGCGCGCTCACCGCCCACCGGCACTGGGAGGGTCGGGGACCAGTGGGGGGACTGCCCCGCTCACGCGGTGTCCCCGCCCGACGTGCTGTCGGCGGCCGGGGAACAGCCCAGCGCCCGGCGGAGGGTGCACGCGCCCCCGGCCGGCCAGTTGACGGAGCGCCACCCGGGCCCACGGGTACACGAGTCAGGAATGCGAGCACCGGTGCAGAAGACGCGGCCTCGTCGCACAGGCAAGCAGACGGCCCCCGCGGGGAGCGCGGAGCGCACCCCCGGCACCTCCACCCCTCCGCAGCCGCCGGAGGCCCCCGTCGGCAAGGGCCGTCCCACCCATGTACGCAACCGCCTCATCGTCGCGGTGGCGGTCGTGGCAGCCGCCGTCGCCGGGGCCGGCGCCCCGTCGGTCGTGGCCGCCTCCGGGCAACTGCACGACTCCCAGGAACTGGTGACGCTCGCCGAGCAGACCCAGGGCGCGCTGACCCTCGCCCACTCCCTCGCCGACGAGCGCGACGAGGTCACCCCGTACATCGCGGCCGGACGCCCGAAGTCCAAGGCGCCCTCCGAGCAGCGCAGCGCCCGCGTCGACCGGCAGGTGGAGGAGCTGCGCGCCGATCCCGACACGCCCGCCTCCCTGCGCGAGGACCTCGACGCCGTCGCGGCGCTGCGCCGCGCCGCCCTCACCGGCAAGAGCGCCGCGCTGGAAGCGCACGAGGCGTACTCGCAGGCCATCACCGAACTCCACGCCCTGGCCGAGAAGCTGGGCGAGGAGATGCCGCCCCGCGCGGGCTCCGGCGCGTACGCCCTCGCGGAGCTGGACACCGCCGTCCAGCAGGCCGCCGCCACCCGCGGTCTGCTGCTCGCCGCCCTGAACGTGCCGAGCAGCACCGAGACCGTCATCGACCCGGTCACCGGCCTGCCGACCGAGACGTCCACCACCTCGGACGCCGACGCGGAGCAGCGCGACGCCCTCGCCGCCGCCGCCCAGCAGGCCCGGGTGCGCTCCGACGCGGCCCTCGCCGACTTCCGCGAGGGCGCCCCCAAGGAGGCGCGGAGCAGCTTCGACGCCACCGTCGCCGGGCCCGAGGTCAACTCGGCCGAGAAGTACCTCGCCGGCCTCACCGACGAGCCGACCCTCTCCGACGGCGACCTGCGCACCAGCACCAAGCGGCTGGACGCCGCGCTCTCCGCCCGCGTCGACGCGATGCGCGGTGCCGAGTCCGCCCTGTACGAGAAGCGTGTCCAGGCCCTGGAGCAGCTGCGCGACGACGACGTCACCGCGCTGGAGATCCGGATCGCCGTCCTCGGCGCCCTGATCCTGCTCGCCGTCGGCATCGCCACCGCCCTGGCCCGCACCCTCACCCGCCCGCTGTCGGTGCTGCGCCGCGGCTCGGCCCGGCTGGCCGGGGCGGAGGACCCGACGGCGGAGGAGCCGGTCGCCTTCACCGGGCGCAACGACGAGTTCGCGCAGGTCGTCCGCTCCGTCAACGCCCTGCACACGCACGCCGCGACCCTCGCCGGGCGGGTCGCCACGCTGGAGTCCGACCGCAAGCACCTGGTCGGCCAGCGGCAGAAGATGGCCGACGCCCGCGAGGAACTGCGCGCCGAACTCGCCGAGTCCGCCGCGCAGCTGGAGGTGGTGCGCAAGAGCATCGGCTCCACCTTCGTCAACCTGGCGCTGCGCACCCTCGGCCTGGTCGAGCGGCAACTCGCAGTCATCGAGAGCCTGGAGGAGCGCGAGCAGGACCCGGACCGGCTCGCCACCCTGTTCAAGCTCGACCACTTCGCCACGGTCATGCGCCGGCACAGCGAGAACCTCCTCGTCCTCGCCGGCACCGACCACGTCCAGCACAGCGCCTCACCGGTGCCGCTGGTCGACGTGGTCCGGGCCGCGGTCAGCGAGATCGAGCGGTACGAGCGGGTGCGCATCGCCGCGCTGCCGCCGCACGCGCACGTGGCCGGGTTCGCCGCCGACGACCTCTCCCATCTGCTGGCCGAACTGATGGAGAACGCCACCTCCTTCTCGCCGCCGGACCTGCCCGTCGAGGTCTCCGGCTGGCTCCTGGAGAACGGCGAGGTGATGCTCTCCGTCCAGGACGAGGGCATCGGCATGGCCACCGAACGCCTCCAGCGGCTCAACGCCCGCCTCACCGACTTCGACCCGGACGCTCCGTACGACCAGGAGGGCGAGGACGGTCTCGGGCTCGGCCTCTACGTCGTCGCCCGGCTCGCCCACCGGCACGGTGCGCGGGTACGGCTGCGGGAGCAGAAGCAGGGCGGTGTCGCGGCCGTCGTCGTCCTCCCGAGCCCGCTGCTGGCCGCCGCACCGCCCGCCGCGCTGGCCCCGACCGTGCCGGTGTCCGACGGCACGGGTTCCTTCTCCCTGCCCGGCGCCGACGCGGAGGCCAACTCCAACGTCCTGCACGGCCGCGCGGAGAAGGGCACCCAGGAGCACGGGGACCCGCTGGTCGCCTCGGCGGAACGGGCGGTACGCCGGGCCGAGTCCGAGGCGGTCGCCGAGCCCCGGGCCGGCTCCGGGACCGAGCCGGCCACCGAACCCGAGAAGGGCTCCGAAGCCGGCCCGGGCCTCACGGCCGAGCCCGGCTCCGGGCTCGGAGAGGGCTCCCGGTCTGATTCGGGTCGTGGGTCCGAGGGGCTTGCCGGTCCTGGGGTCTTGGGCTCTGGGTCTGATTCGGGTCGTGGGTCCGAGGTGGGTTCCGGGTCCGAGGGGCTTGCCGGTCCTGGGGTCTTGGGTTCCGGGTCTGATTCGGGTCGTGGGTCCGAGGTGGGCCCCGGGCCCGAGGGGCTTGCCGGTCCTGGGGCCGTGGGCTCCGGATCCGAGGCGGCCTCCGGGTCCGATGGGCTCGTCGGATCCGAGGCGGCCTCCGGGTCCGATGGGCTCGTCGAGTCCGACCCGGGCTCCGGACCCGGGGTGGGCTCCGGGGCCGACGCGAGCGCCGGGCTTGACGCGGGCTCCGGGGCAGAGACGGTCGCCGAGCCGGACGCGGGCCCAGCGGCCGAGGCGGGCTCCGCTTCCGCCCCGAGCGGCGGGGTGGAGCGCCCGGAGCAGGCCGCTGTCCCGACCTCCACGACGCCCCTGGCACCGGAGCCCGTCGCGGACCCGGCACCCGGGGCCCCGCAGGGCACCTCCCGGGACGCTGACTCGGACTCCGTCCCGGAGCGGTGGTCGCGACCGGACGCCGACCAGGCACCGGAAACCGGCACGCACCCGGACACCCGCACGGACCCGCGCCCCGGCACGAGCACGGCGGCGGATCAGGAGCCCGCGGAGGAGACGCCGGCCCCCGAGGCCGCGAAGGCCCCCGGCCACGACCTCCCCGACGACGCCACGATGGCGCTCCTGCTGCCCCCGCGCCCCCCGGACCCGTCCGAGGCCCCGGCGCCCCCACCGGCACCGGAACAGTCCTCGCCGGAGACCGGCGCCGCCCGGATCCCCGGTCCCCGCGCCGCCGGGCCCTACGACATCGGTCCCGACGCCCACGACCGAACTCCGGACGAGGGTGCCGGACGGGCCGGGGACACCGACACCGAGGGCTCCGAGCCCGCCGAGCCCGTCACCGAGAAGGGGCTGCCCAAGCGGACCCCGAAGCTCACCACGCCCGCGGCGGCCCCACGGCCGCGCCCGGCGGGTTCCGTCGACGCCGACGCGCTCCGCCGCCGCCTGGGCGGATTCCGCCGGGGGGCGGAGGCGGGCCGCCGCGACGTCGAGGCGGAGATCGCGGACCGCACCGGACCGCACCACGCGCCGGTCGACGCGGACACAACCGAAGAAGCCACGGGGGGCACTGTCGAGGAGGCAAGCAGTTGACCGCGCCCAGTACCTTCGGACTGAGCAGTGAAGCCCGCAATCTCCACTGGCTGCTGACCAACCTCGTCGAGGAGGTTCCCGGCATCCAGTCGGTCGCCGTGGTCTCCTCCGACGGGCTCCTGCTCCTGTCCTCCGATCCCGGCCGCAACGAGGAGGCCCGGCAGGTCCGCGAGTCGCCCCGGGCGGGCCCGCGCGGCTCCGCCGCCGACCTCGCCACCGTCGTCTCCGGCGTCGGCAGCCTCACCATCGGCGCCGCCCGGCTGATGGACTTCGGCACCGTGAAGCACACGATGGTCGCCATGGACGAGGGCAGCCTGTTCGTGATGTCGATCAGCGACGGCTCGCTGCTCGGCGTGCACGGCTCCGCGGACTGCGACATGAGCGTCGTGGCGTACCACATGGCGCTCTTCGTCGGCCGCGCCGGCCACGTCCTGACCCCCGAACTCCGCAGCGAGCTGCGGAAGTCCCTGGAGTCCGAGCCGACGGGGAGCGCCCGATGAGCAGCAGTCCCAGAAAACCCGGAAAGAACGGCCAGGGGCACCTCCCCGTGCGCGGCGCCGACCGCAAACCCGCCCGCGTACGCCCGTACTCGCTCACCGGCGGCCGCACCCGCTTCGGTCACGTGCTGCTCGTCGAGACGTTCGTCGGCGCCACGGCCGGCACCGCTGCGCTCGAAGCCGCCGAGGAGCGCAAGGAACTGACGAACGGCGGCCTCACCTCCCGCGTGATGCCGGAGATGCGGGCCATCGTCGAACTGTGCCGCCGCATGCGTACGGTGGCCGAGATCGCCGCGCTGCTGAAGATGCCGCTCGGCGTGGTCCGCGTGCTCCTCAGCGACCTGGCGGACCAGGGAAAGATCCGTGTGTACGGCACCGGGACCGGCCACGGCACGGGCCGCCCGGACCGCGCTCTGCTCGAAAGGGTGCTCAGTGGACTCCGTCGTCTCTGACGCCGCCGCGTTCGGCGTCCCCCCGCTCGTCGACACCGACGGGCCCGTGCAGCCCTGGCAGACGGATCCCACCCGGGCGCCGGTCGCCACGAAGATCGTCGTCGCCGGAGGGTTCGGCGTCGGCAAGACCACACTGGTCACCGCCGTCTCGGAGATCACGCCGCTGCAGACCGAGGCGCTGATGACCGAGGCGAGCGAGGAGACCGACGACCTCACCGCCACCCCGGGCAAGCTCACCACCACCGTGGCCATGGACTTCGGCCGCATCACGCTCGACGACGACCTGGTGCTCTACCTGTTCGGCACCCCGGGCCAGCAGCGGTTCTGGTTCATGTGGGACGACCTGGTGCGCGGCGCGATCGGTGCCGTCGTGCTGGCCGACACCCGGCGCCTGAAGGACTGCTGGCCGGCGCTGGACTACTTCGAGAGCTGCGGACTGCCGTACGTCGTGGCGGTCAACCACTTCGACGGCAGTGAGCTGTTCGAGGCGGAGGACGTGCGGGAGGCGTTGACGATCCCGGCGCACATACCTGTAATGATCATGGATGCGCGCCGTCGGATCTCGGCCATCGAGACCCTCTTGTCCCTCGTGGGCCACGCGCTCGACGAAACACCCGAGTAGGAGACAGAAAACCGCATGCGGAAGATACTCGTCGTCGGAGCCGGCCAGTCCGGTCTCCAGCTCGCCCTCGGCCTCCAGTCGCACGGCTACGAGGTCACCCTGATGTCCAACCGGACCGCGGACGAGATCCGCACCGGCCGGGTCATGTCGACGCAGTGCATGTTCCACACGGCACTCCAGCACGAGCGCGATCTCCAGCTGAACTTCTGGGAGTCCCAGGCCCCGAAGATCGAGGGACTCGGCGTCTCGGTGGCGGCCCCCGGCTCCTTCGACCCGGGCCCCTCGCAGCGCGCGATCGACTGGCTGGGGCACCTGGACGGCTACGCGCAGTCGGTCGACCAGCGGGTGAAGATGGCGGGCTGGATGGAGACCTTCGCCCAGCGCGGCGGCCAGCTGGTCATCCACGGCGCGGCCGTCGGCGACCTGGACTACTTCTCCCGCGCCTACGACCTCGTCCTGGTCTCGGCGGGCAAGGGCGAGCTGGTCCAGATGTTCGGCCGCGACGCCTCCCGCTCCCCGTACGGCGAGCCGCAGCGCGCCCTCGCCGTCGCCTACGTCCACGGGATGGGCCCGCGCCCCGAGCACCCGGACACGGAGGCCGTGCGCTGCAACCTGGTGCCGGGCGTCGGCGAGATGTTCATCATGCCGACGTTCACCACCTCGGGCCGCGCCGACATCCTCTTCTGGGAGGGCATACCCGGCGGCCCGCTCGACGCCTTCAAGGACGTCAAGGACCCCTCGGAGCACCTCTCCCTGACCCTGGAACTCATGGAGAAGTTCCTCCCCTGGGAGTACGCGCGGGCCACCAAGGTCGAACTGACCGACGCCGGCGGCACCCTGGCCGGCCGCTACGCCCCGACCGTCCGCAACCCGATCGGCCGCCTTCCCGGCGGCGGTCTCGTCCTCGGCGTGGCCGACGTGGTCGTCGCCAACGACCCGATCACCGGACAGGGCTCCAACTCCGCGTCCAAGTGCGCCGCCTCCTACCTCGCCTCCATCCTGGAGCAGGGGGAGAAGGAGTTCGACGAGGCCTGGATGCAGCAGACCTTCGACCGCTACTGGCAGACGGCCCAGCACGTCACCAAGTGGACCAACGCCATGCTGGCCCCGCCGCCGGAGCACGTCCTGAACCTGATCGGCGCCGCCGGTCAGCTCCAGCCGGTCGCCGACCGCTTCGCCAACGGCTTCAACGACCCGGCCGACTTCGAGAACTTCTTCTACGACCCGGCGAAGACCGAGGGCTACCTGGCCGAGGTCTCCGGCGCCGCGGGCGCGTAGGGCCTCCGGCGGTCAGGGCGGAAAATCCACCCGGCGGACACGCACCTCGGCCGTCGGGGCCCCCGCTCTCCCGGCGGTCGGGGCGGACGCCGCGTGGCACGGCCGTCCGGTACGTGGCGTCCGGAACTCAGCGGGCGGGCCCCGCGGCCGCGTACCCCTCGTCCGACCCGTCCGTCGACCCCGCGGGGAGCCGTGGCGGCGTGTAGTGCGGTACGGGCTCCCCGCCGGGGTCGGGGCGTACGGCGCCCAGGACCGGGTTGGCGGCGATCGGCGAGACCTTGACGTCGGCGCCGGGGCGGGGCGCCTGGATGACCACGCCGTCACCGAGGTACATCGCCACATGGGTGGCCTCGGGGAAGTAGACGACCAGGTCACCGGGGCGCAGTTCGTCCAGCGGCACGTGGTCCAGGCGCGCCCACTGCTCCTGGCTGGTCCGCGGGATCGGCGTCCCGGCCCGCTCCCAGGCCACGGAGGTCAGCCCCGAGCAGTCGTACGACGCCGGGCCCTCGGCACCCCACTCGTACGGCTTGCCCAGCTGCTCCACCGCGAAGCGCACAGCGCTCTCGCCCCCGGCGGACGGCTTGGCGTCGTCGCCGAGCGCGCCGGACGCCAGCAACCGCTCCTGCTCCTCGTCGACCCCGCTCTTCTCCAGCTCCGCCAGCGCGGCCAGCTGCTCCGGGGTGAGCGAGGCGAGCAGTTCCTCGACGGCGCGCAGGCGTTGGCGCACCCCGTCCCGTTCCTTCTCCTGGCGCTCGGCGAGGGCGGCCTGCCGGGCCAGCGCCGCCCGGGCCCGCCCGGCCAGCTCGTCGGCCCTCTTCGTGTCGCCGGTCAGCCGCCCCACCGTCTCGGCCCGCTCCTTGGACAGCCGGCCGATCACATGCCCCTGGTCGAGGGCGTGCTGCGGATCGCGGGCCAGCAGCAGCCGTAGGTAGGGGGAGAGGTTGCTGCTGCTCTGGTACTGCTGCCGGGCCAGCCGCCCGGCCGCGCCCCGGCTGTCCCGCAGCGACAGCCGGGTCCGGGTCAGCTCGGCGTTCAGCCGCAGCACCCGGGCACGCTGCTCCTTCAGCCGCTCCTCGGTGCCGTTGTAGGTCTCGGTGGCCCGCTCCGCCTCCCGGTACAGCCGCTGAAGGTCCGTCAGCAGTTCGGCCACGGTGCGCCCTTCGGCCGGCCCCTCGGCCGGGCCGGGGCCGGGTTCGGCCGCGGCGGGCACGGGCGCGAGGACGATCCCGGCCGCGAGCGCCGCCGTACACACCAGACGCAGAAGCCTTTCTGACACGCCATCACCTCCGGTGCGGGGCGGCGGGTCCGCTCCGCACGGTGAGCATGTGGCGCCCGGTGGGACTTCGCGCGCCGAGTGTGCGCGGTTCGGCGCAACGGGGTCACCCGTCCGCGTCGTCCGGCTTGCCGCGCGGCGTGGCGTCTGGATCGGCGGCGGCCGGGCGGCCCGGTCTCGACCAGGGCCACTTCCGGCCGGAGCCCTGCTCCCCCTCGGGGGCGTACGCGTACTTCCACCGGGCGAACCGCAGCCCGCCCCGGGCGTCCCGGGGCACGCGCCGGTACACGAGCACGGTGGGCGGGCCGCCGTCCGGGTCCGGGACAGGGATGCGGTACGTCTTCGGCGGGTGCCCGGTCATGCCGACCAGGACGGGCAGCACGCGTCCGTCCATGGGGCCGCCCTCGAAGGGGGTGTCTTCGCTCTTCACGGCACCAGTGTCGGTGATCGGCGCACCGCTGCCCGAGCCCGGCGCACGGGCCCGGTCAGAGGTCCGCCGCCAGCGCCTCGACCAGCGTGGCGGTCTGCGGGTCGCGGCGGGCGGTGACCGTCAGCACCGCGAGGAACTGCTCCACCAGCCAGTCCCGCAGCTCATCGAGGGGCGGCTGCTTGTCCTCGTCCAGCCAGATCAGCGAGGCCGCCTCCACCGCCGTGATCCACATCCGGACGGTCATCCGCAGCCGGGGGCCGGGCTCGGCGACGTCCAGGTGGCGCATGATGTGGTCGGCGGCGGCCCGGCGCACCCCGTCCACGATGCCCGAGGTCCGCGAGGTCTCGACCACGCTGCCGCCGCGCAGCAGGGCGCTGAAGCCGGTGTCGTGCTGGTCGACGAAGGCGAGGTAGCGGTCCAGGGCGCGGGAGAGCCGGGCCAGCAGCGGACCCTCTCGGGGCTCGTCGAAGCAGAGCCGCAGCTCGTCGGCGGCGGACCTGAGCGCGGCCTCGTACAGCTGCTGCTTGCCGCCGGGGAAGTACCGGTACACCAGCGGCCGCGAGACCCCGGCCTGCTCGGCCACGTCGTCCAGGGAGACCTCCTCCGGGGGCCGGTGCGCGAAGAGGGCGAGCGCCGCCTCCAGCAGCTGGACGCGGCGCTCCTCGACGCTGAGGCGGCGGTAGGCGGGGGTGGAGGCCTGCGGGGTCATGAACCGCAGCGTAACCCGCACGGCCGGGCGCCCACCCACGTCAGCGGCGCTGACCGGCCGGACTACGCCAGCAGTCCCGACGACCGCCACAGCTTCCGGCCGACACCGCGCAGTACGCCGATGTCGTCCAGGAAGTCCGTGAGGCGCTTCGCGCCGGTCTGCATGATCTCCTTGCGGTGGCCGCTGGCCTTGACCTGGGCCAGGGCCTCGCGCTTGTCGAGGCCGACGTTCGTGTACACCTCCGGGTTGATGAAGGCGATGGAGAAGACGCGGGCGAACTCTCCGGAGGTGACCCGGGTGAACTCCTGCGACCACTTCGGGGCCGTCACCATCTGCCGGCGCAGCTCCTCACGGGCGTACCGCACGTGCCGGGCCTCTTCCACGACGTGGATGCGCGTGACGCCCCGGATCAGCGGCTGGACCCGCTCGTCCGGGAAGGTCAGCCGCTGCATCCAGTCCAGGACCTCCTCGCCGAGGAGCGTGGCGGTGAAGGAGCCGGGCGTGGTGGAGATCGTCTTGAACAGGCGCCCCAGGTGCTGGTGGACCGGGCTCACCGGGTACCACGGCGTCTCGCCGCGGGATATCAGCCGGGCGAACATCTTCGAGTGCCGGCACTCGTCCTCGATCTCGGTCAGCGCGTAGCGCACGTGGGCGCTCGTCGCCGCCTTGTCGTAGATGTGCCGGACCAGCAGCTGCATCAGGATCAGCTCGAACCAGATGCCGAGCGAGGCGAGCGCGGCGGCCTCGTGCTGGGAGAGCAGGATGCGCTGCTCCTCGCTCATCCGCTTCCACATCGGGGTGTCGTACAGCGACACCAGCTCCGGCGGCCAGAACCACTTGCCGTCCTCGAACGGCGCGTCCCAGTCCAGCTCCTTGTCCGGGTCGAAGGAGTGCTTGGCGGACGAGTCGAGCAGCCGTTCGGCCACCTGCTCCCGGTCCTTGAGCAGGCCGAGCGCGTCGCGCAGGCCCTCGAGCGCGTCGGCTTCCGTCAGCGTCGTCATGGCTGTGTCCCACCTCGTCGAACGATCGTGTTACCCGCGGTCACTCCAGCGTGCTGCGTCTTATGAGACTGCGTGTCAGCAAGCTCGTCAATCCCCTGCGCGGAACTTGTTGACCGCGAGTAAAGGTGGGGCGGCGCCAACGCCTCGGCGCGGGACCACTCGATGGAGCGCCCCGTCGGCGTTCGTCCTGGGTACGCTGGCCGTGTCCGTCTGACTCCGGTACATGGGAGCGATCATGAGCGCCGCGCGTGACTACGGGCTGGACGACGACTACGAGTGGCCCCGTCCGCCGAAGGGCGGCTGGACGGCGGACGACCTCGACGAGCTTCCCAACCTGCCTCCGCACACGGAGCTGATCGACGGGAGCCTTGTCTTCGTGAGTCCGCAGACCAATTTCCACTCACGTGTCATCCGACTGCTGGACAACGCCCTGTTGGCGCAGGCGCCGGAAGAGCTGGACGTCATCCGCGAGATGACCATCAAGCTCAACAAACGCAACCGGCCGGAACCCGACGTTCTCGTGTTCCACGCGGATGCCGACACCGGACCGAAGCAGACTTGGTACCGGCCGGAGGACGTGGTGATTGCCGTCGAGGTCGTGTCCGAGGAATCGGAAGACCGGGACCGGGAGGTGAAGCCGCCGAAGTACGCGCGGGCGGGCATTCCTTACTACTGGCGTGTGGAAGAGAATCACGGGCTGCCGGTCGTCTACGTCTACGAGATCGACCCTGCCACGCAGGCGTACGGTCTGACCGGCATCTTCCACAACCGCCTCAAACTGACCGTACCTTTCCTCATCGACATTGACCTCACCGCCGTGAACCGTCGCCGGTGATCCCCTCCCTCACCCCCCAAGAACCGCCTCCATCACCCCCCGCGCGATCGGCGCCGCCAGACCGCCCCCGCTGACGCCCCCGCGGTCCGCCGCCGAGCCCTCGACCACCACCGCGACCGCGACCTTCGGCTCCACGTCCCCGTCGCCCCGCGCCCAGGCGATGAACCAGGCATACGGCTTACCCGAGTTGCCGACGCCGTGCTGGGCGGTGCCGGTCTTGCCGCCCACGGTGGCACCCGGGATCGCGGCCCTCGCGCCGGTGCCCTTGTCCACCACGCCGGTCATCAGCTCCTTGAGCAGCGCCGCCGTCGAAGGGCGCATCACCTCCCGGGAGGGGCGCGACCCGGCCGCCGCCACCAGACTGCCGCCCGCCCGCAGCGTCCGTTCCACCAGGTACGGCGAGCGCACCTGCCCGCCGCCCGCCACCGCCGCCGCCACCATCGCCATCTGCAGGGGCGTCGCCCGCGTGTTGTACTGGCCGATCGACGACAGCCCGAGCTGCGCCCGGTCCACCGAGGTGTCGAAGGTGCTCCGGGCGACGGGGAAGGGGATCCGCAGCCCGTCGTCGTTGAAGCCGAAGGCGTCCGCCATGGCGGTCATGCCGCGCACGCCCACGTCCACGCCGAGCTTGGCGAACACCGTGTTGCAGGACCACTCGAACGCCTCCCGCAGCGAGGCGTTCCGGCACCCGTCGGCCTCGTTCGTGAGCTTCGTCCGCGTCCCGGGCAGGGTGTACGGGTCGGGGGATCGGGTCGGCGCGTCCAGGTCGCGGACCACGCCCGCGTCCAGTGCCGCCGCCGCGGTGACCACCTTGAACGTCGAACCCGGCGGATAGGTCCGGCTCACCGCCCGGTTGAGCATCGGCTTGTCCGGGTCGTCGTTCAGCCGGTGCCAGGTCCGGGTGGCGTCCGCGCTGTTCCCGGACAGCAGCTGCGGGTCGTAGGAGGGGGTGGAGACCAGGGCCAGGACGCGGCCCGTGGCCGGCTCGACCGCGGCCACCGCCCCCTTGCGCCCGCCGAGCCCCTCGAACGCCGCCCGCTGCGCGGCACCGTCGATCGTCGTCACGACGTCGCCGCCCGGGTTGTGGGCCCCCGTGACGTCGTTCCACAGCGGCAGCGGCGCGAGCATCGGGTCGGCCCCGGACAACAGGCCGTCCTCGGCGTGTTCGAGGAGCGTCGTCCCGTACGCCTGGGAGGCGAAGCCGGTGATCGGCGCGTACATCGGCCCGTCGGCGTACGTCCTCTCGAAGCGCAGGTGCTCGCCGGTGTCCCGGGAGCCGGTGACCGCCTCGCCGCCGACCAGGATGTCGCCGCGCGGCTGCTGGTAGCGGGCGATGTCGGGGCGGCGGTTGGCCGGGTTGTCGTCGTACTCCGGCTTCTGGACGATCTGCACCCGGGCCGCGTTGACCACCAGGGCGACCAGCAGCAGGGCGCAGAAGAGGGCCGCGTGCCGGATGTTGCGGGTCACCTCGGCCGCTCCCCGCCCGCGGTCCCGTCCGCGCCCGACTGGCTGCGGGCCGCGTGGCTGACCCGGATCAGCAGCGCCACGATCGCCCAGTTGGTGACGACCGAGGACCCGCCCTGCGCCAGGAACGGCATCGCCATGCCGGTCAGCGGGATCAGCCCGGTCACCCCGCCCGCGATGACGAACACCTGGAGCGCCACGATCGAGGAGAGGCCGACCGCGAGCAGCCGGCCGAAGGGGTCGCGGGCGGCCAGGCCCGCCCGGTAGCCCCGCTCCACCAGCAGCCCGTACAGCAGGAAGACGGCGGTCAGGCCGAGGAAGCCCAGCTCCTCCCCGGCGGTCGCCAGGATGAAGTCCGACTTGACGGCGAAGCCGATCAGGACCGAGTGGCCGAGGCCGAGACCGGTGCCGGTCACGCCGCCCGCCGCGAACGCGAAGAGGGACTGGGCCAGCTGGTTGGGGCCGTCGCCCGCCTCGATGGACGCGAAGGGGTGCAGCCAGTCCTCCACCCTGCCGTGCACGTGCGGCTCCAGCCAGCCCACGGCGACCGCGCCCAGGGAGGCCAGCAGCAGCCCGACGGCGATCCAGCCGGTGCGGCCGGTGGCGACGTAGAGCAGGACCACGAACAGGCCGAAGAACAGCAGCGAGGTGCCGAGGTCCCGCTCCAGGACCAGGACGCCGACGCTGACCAGCCACACCGCGAGGATCGGGCCGAGTACCCGGCCGGTGGGCAGTTGGAGCCGCCACACCCGGCGGCCCGCGTACGCCAGCGCGCTGCGGTTGGCGGCCAGGTAGGCGGCGAAGAACACCGCGAGCAGCACCTTCGCGAACTCGCCGGGCTGGATGGAGAAGTCCTCGATCCGGATCCAGATACGGGCGCCGTTCACCGCCGGGAAGAAGATCGGCACGGTGAGCAGGGCGAGCGCCGCGGCGACGCACACGTAGGCGTAGCGCTGCAGCACCCGGTGGTCGCGCAGCAGCAGGACGACCACGATGAACAGCGCGACACCCAGCGTCGACCACACCAGCTGGGCCGGGGCCGCCCGGTCGCCCGGCGTCTCCAGGTCGAGCCGGTAGATCAGCACCAGGCCGAGGCCGTTGAGCAGCACCCCGATGGGCAGCAGCAGCGGGTCGGCGTACGGGGCGCGCAGCCGCACCGCCAGGTGGGCGAGGAGCGCGAGCACACCGAGCCCGGCGCCGTAACCGGCGGCGCCGGGCGGCAGGGCGCCCTGCTGGGCGAGGCCGACGTTGCAGTAGCCGAAGACCGACAGCAGGACGGCCATGACGATCAGCGCGAGTTCGATGCCCCGGCGCCGGGGGAGACGGGCGACGGGAGCGAGGGTGTCCGCCTGTGCCACGGTGATCCCGGTTCCGGTTCCGGCCTTGGTCATGTCCGGAACTTACCCAAATGGTGTGGTGTGCGCGGCGTCCGGCTCAGCACCAGCGCGGCGCGGGGCCGATGTTGTCGATGTAGCGGGCCGCACCCCAGGCCCACGTGCCGTCCGTGAGGAGGTACCAGAGGGGGTTGCCCTTCACCCGGTCGCCGGGCGTCTTGCAGTAGATGGAGACGACCTCGCCCCGGCGGGCGTAGCGGATGACGTCCGAACCGCGGGTCGGCGAGGTGCGCAGGGCGAGCCGGTCGGCCGTCACGACGCCCCGGTAGCGGCCCTGCTCCTGGCGGCCGTCGCCCCCGCCCCACTCCCCGCCGCCGTTCCCGCCGCGGTTCTCCCCGCCGGTGACGGCGGACGTGGAGCCGGCGTCGCCGCCTCGTCCGTCGTCCGCCACGGCGGGCGTGACGGCGACGGCGGTGGCGAGCGCGCCGGCCGCGAGGGCGGTGGCGAGGCCGCGGACCAGGGGTGAACGCGAGACCGGTGCGGACAGTGGCGACATGGGAGTACCTCCCGGGAGCGAACGGGTCTTCAGGTGACTAACCGCCACATTAGGAGCGCCCCGTGCGCACCGCCCGCCGCACTGAGCCATCGGGGAAGGTGCCGTGGTCAGGGCTGCTGAGGCAGCGTCAGCCGGGCCAGCGCCCCGCCGTCCGGCGGGTTGGTGAACTCCAGCCGCGCCCCGAGCACCTCGGCCTGCCCCAGCGCGATCGTCAGCCCCAGGCCGTGCCCCTTCGTCCCGCCCTCGGTACGGAACCGCTGCGGCCCGTGCGCCAGTAGGTACTCCGGATAGCCGTCCCCGTGGTCCCGTACGGTGATCACCGCACCGTCCACGGTCAGCACCACCGGCGCCCGCCCGTGCCGGTGCGCGTTCGCGACCAGGTTGCCCAGCACCCGCTCCAGGCGCCGCCGGTCGGTCTCCACCCACGCGTCCCGCACGACGTCCACCCGCGTGCCGGTGCCCGATCCCCGCACCACCCGCCGGGCCA
This sequence comes from Streptomyces sp. NPDC042336, assembly GCF_055581985.1. Taxonomy (NCBI): domain Bacteria; kingdom Bacillati; phylum Actinomycetota; class Actinomycetes; order Kitasatosporales; family Streptomycetaceae; genus Streptomyces; species Streptomyces sp. NPDC042336. Next base: position 207,552 of record NZ_JBVJEA010000009.1, read on the forward strand.
GCGCGCCCAGCTCCTCCGGATCCGTCGCGGGCAGCTCCCGCCCGCTCTCCAGCCGGGAGATCTCCAGCAGGTCCTCGGTGAGGGTGCGCAGCGCCGCCACCCGGTCCCGCACCAGCTCGGTGGGGCGGCTCGGCGGCAGCAGCTCGGCCGCCGCGTGCAGGCCGGTGAGCGGGGTGCGCAGCTCGTGCGCCACGTCCGCGGTGAACCGCTGCTCGGCGAGCAGCTTGCCCTGCAGCGACGACGCCATGGAGTCCAGCGCGGCGGCGACCGACGCCACCTCGTCCTGCGGGCGCGTCGGGTCCTGGGCGCGCGGATCACCCACCCGCGCGTCGAGGTCGCCCGCGCTGATCCGCCGGGCCACCCGCGCCGTGGCGTGCAGCCGCCGCGTCACCCGGGTCACCGCGAACGCGCCGACCAGCAGCGTCGCCCCGATCGCCAGTGCCGAGGACCACACGATCGCCCCGTCCAGGCCGTCGATGGTGGCCTGGCCCTGGGAGTGGTCGACCCGCACCGTCAGCGCCCGGCCGCCGTCGGCGGGGCCCGCCGCCCACATCGTCGGGCGCCCCGCGAACTCGGCGAGCATGGTGCCGCGCCGCCCCGACACGGCCAGCTCACGCAGCCGCCGCGGCAGCCCCGGCGGATCGACGCCGGCCCCGCGCCGCATCGGGTCCCCCGCCTCGTAGGACTCCGTCGCCTCCCGCAGCCGGGCCAGGGCGGCGTCACGCGCCTGGCCGACGGTCTGGTCGGTCACCGAGACGTGCACCAGGACGCCGAGCAGCGCGGCGAGCCCGCAGCACATCACGGTGATGAAGACGGCCGCCTTCACCGCGAGCGGCCCGGCCCACCGGGGGAGGGCGAGCCTCACCGGGCGCTCGCCGAGGACGACGCGGAGGGGGACGGCGAGGACGTCGCCGAGGGCGGCGGCGAGGCGGACGGCGAGGTGGACGGACGTTTCGTGTGCTGTCCGCCGTCGTCCGTGCGCAGCATCTCGTCGCTGGTCAGCAGCATGGCCCGCTGGTCCGCGTCCCAGGTCCACTGCAGGCGGTACTCGTACCCGGCGACCTCCGAGGGCGAGCGGACGATCACCGTCCGCCCGGCCAGCTCGACCGCGCTCACGGCGTCCTCGTAGGACATGACCCGCACGAGCCGGTCCTTCTCGACCGTGTACACGCGCACGGCGGTCAGCTTCTCCGGCAGCAGCCGGAAACCCAGCGTCATCTCGGGACGCCCGTCACCGGTCAGGTCGCGGTAGTACGGCCGCAGCACCGGACAGCGGCCGGCCTCGTCACCGGCGCCGCCCGTGCCGCAGTCCGCCATCCGCACGGACGTCTCGTGGTACGGCGCCTTCGCGCCCGCGTAGTCGTCCGGGTGCGCGGCGATCTCGGCCCGCACCGCGGCCACCGGGTTCACCCCGCGGATGTCGCCACCGGGCACGGAGACGCCCCGCACCGGCGCGTGCTCCACCTCGCCGATGTCGTACGCCGGACTGGACGCCGGGGCCAGGCCGGGCCAGAGCCGGGCCGGGTCGCGCGCGGCGGGCGTCGCCCCGGCGTCCTCCAGGCCGCCGGTGTCCCCGCAGGCCGCCAGCGCGCCGGTCGCCGCGGTCGCCAGGAGCAGCGCGAGGGCGGCGGGGACACGGGCGGGGTGCCCGCGGCGGCTCGGGAGCACTGCACTCCTGGGGTCGGTGATCGGCGTCGGCGGTCCCGCACGGGAGTGGGCGGCACCGCGGGCAGCGCGGCACCGCACGCGTCGTCGTACGGAAGGCCATTTTGCGTGCGCACCGGCCCGCCGGGCTACTCGGCCAGTTCCTCCAGCTGCCGCACGGTGGCCAGACCGGCCCGGAGATAGGCCACGAACAGGTCGTTGTGCAGCGCCCACGGCGAGCGCCTGGCCCGGATCAGCCGGATCGCCTCCTCGGCGCCGCTGCCCCGGCGCATCAGCGTGTGCGCGACGACGAGACCGGAGCGGTTGTACCCGTGATAGCAGCGGACGAGCACCTTGCGGCCCGCGTCGAGCGCCTCCTCCGCGGCCCGGGCCAGCCGGATCACGCCGGCCAGCTGCGTGCCGTCCAGGGGGCCGTCCGGGATCGGCCAGACATGGTGCTCGACACCGGCGTCCGGCCCGTGTCCGGGCAGCCGCAGCAGCGTCTGCACGAGGTCGAACTCGTCCCGCGCCACGGCGAACTCCAGTCGCCCGCCCGGCCGCCGGAACTCGTGCCCGCCCATCCACAGCCCCGGCACGATCTCGTCCCACGGCCGGTCCGGGGCCGGCACGTCGGGGCCTCTCCCACGGGTACGCACCGGCGCCTCCCCAGTCCAGCCCAGGGCCTGCCCAACTCCTCCCAAAGGTAACCGGGTTCTTGCCCCGGCAGTACCCCGCCTGGTCCCATGGACGGGGGTGGTGATGGCATGGACGGACTGCGTGTTGTGCCGACCCGGCGCCACGGCCGGGAACGGCTCTACGTCTGCCTCCCGGACGGCGGGAACGTCGCCTGGTACGACCGTGAGGCGGCCCGCGTCAACCTGCTGAGCGAGGACCGCAGGGACGAGGTCCTCAAGGCCCTCGGCCCCTTCGTCACCGGCCCCGTCACGGTCGGCCCGCCCCCGGTGCCGACCCCCGCCGAGCTGGCCCGGCTCACCCTCCACCCGGACGACGACCTCGCCCCCAACCGGCCCGGCGAGGCACTCCTGATCGCCCTGGAGCGCGAGCCGCCACCGGCGCACCGGCTGCGCCCCGACCCGCGCCGCCGGGCGCTGGCCGCCGAGCAGGCGACCGGGGCCGCCCTCGACCGTCTCGACGGCGCCGGCTGGCACACCCTGCACTCCCTCCCGCTGCCCGGCGGCGACCGCGTCCACCACCTGCTGATCGGGCCCGGCGGCCTCTTCGCCCTCCACGTGCTGCCCGCCCGCAGACAGCGGGTGCGGGTCGCCGACCCGCTGGTGGCGCTGGGCCGCCGCGCGCCGCGTCCCCTGCTGCGCCGGGTCCGCGCCGACGCCGACCGGGCCTCCCACGCCCTGACGGCGGAGGTCCGCCCGGTCCTCGTCCTCGTCGGGCCGGCCCACGTGTCCGTCACCGCCCCGCCCCGCTCGGTACGCGTCCTCACGGACCGGGAGCTGCCGGACCTGGCCCACACGGGCGGCGTGCTGAAACCGGCGGACGTGGAGGCCCTGCACGCCATGGCCCGGGACCGGGCCACCTGGCAGCGCCTCTGAGGGCCGCGGCGGGGCACCGCGGCCGAGGGCCGTGGTGTCGCGGCTCAGGGCCCGCCGGGGGTGTCGCGGCTCAGGGCAGCGTCGCCGCCCGGCGCCGGTCGAACAGCGGGGCCAGCAGGTCGCCGTGATCCTGCACCCGGGGGCCGACGTCCGGGGCCAGGAACACGAACTGTTCCGCCCGCCCGCACCCGGCGACCTCCTCCCAGGTCACCGGCGTGGAGACCGCGGGCACATCGCGGGCGCGCACGGTGTACGGGGCGGCCGTGGTCTTGCGCGCGGCGTTCTGGCTCCAGTCCACGAACACCTTCCCCGGCCGCAGGCTGCGCGTCATCCGGTGCACCACCAGCTTCGGCAGCGCCCGCTCCGCCTCCACCGCGAGCGCCTTCGCGTAGTCCGACACCCGTTCCGAGGGCGAGCCCCGCACCCCCGCCAGCAGGTGCAGCCCCTTGGCCCCGGAGGTCTTGGCGTACGCCTCGATCCCGTCCGCCGCCAGCCGCTCGCGCAGCCACAGCGCGACCTCGCAGCACTGCACCACGGTCGCGGGCGGCCCCGGGTCCAGGTCGAACACCAGCCGGTCGGCCTCGCCGGGGTCGTCCGCGGTCCACTGGTGGGTGTGGAACTCGGTCACCAGGTTCGCCGCCCACATCAGGCTCGCCAGGTCCTGCACCAGCACCATCCGGGCCGGGCCCTCCGAGCGGGGCACCTCGGCCGTGGTGACCCAGTCGGGGGTACCCGGCGGCACGTTCTTGGTGAAGAACACCTGGCCGTCCGGGCCGTCCGGATACCGCAGGAAGGAGACCGCGCGCTCCCGCAGGTGCGGCAGCAGCACCCGGGCGGTCGTCGCGTAGTAGTGCAGCAGCTCGCCCTTGGTGAAGCCGGCCGCGGGATACAGCACCTTGTCCAGGTTGCTGAGGGCCACCCGCCGCCCCTCCACTTCCGTGATAGGCGCCATACCATGAGAGTCTCACGAAATCCGGACAAATCGCCCGGGGCTCGTCCGGTAGTCGCCCGACAGGAAAGGTGCTGCACGTGCGATCCATCTGGAACGGCGCCATCTCCTTCGGCCTGGTCAGCATCCCGATCAAGCTGGTGAACGCGACCGAGAGCCACTCGGTCTCCTTCCGCCAGATCCACACGGAGGACGGCGGCCGTATCCGCTACCGCAAGGTGTGCGAACTGGAGGACCGCGAGGTCACCCAGGCCGAGATCGGCAAGGCCTACGAGGACGCCGACGGCTCGATGATCCCGATCACCGACGAGGACCTGTCCCAGCTGCCGATCCCGACGGCCCGCACGATCGAGATCGTGGCCTTCGTGCCCGAGGACCGCATCGACCCGCTCCAGATGGGCTCGGCCTACTACCTCGCGGCGAGCGGCGCCCCGGCCGCCAAGCCGTACACGCTGCTGCGCGAGGCCCTCAAGCGCAGCAACCGGGTCGCGATCGCCAAGTTCGCGCTGCGCGGCCGGGAGCGCCTCGGCATGCTCCGGGTCGTCGGCGACGCCATCGCGATGCACGGCCTGCTGTGGCCGGACGAGGTGCGCGCCCCCGAGGGCGTCGCCCCGGAGGCCGACGTCACCGTGCGCGACCAGGAACTGGACCTCGCGGACGCCCTCATGGACACCCTCGGCGAGATCGACCTGGACGACCTGCACGACGAGTACCGGGAGGCCGTCGAGGAGGTCGTCGCCGCCAAGGCGGCCGGTGAGCGGCCCCCGGAGGTCCGTGAGGAGGCGGCACCCGGGAAGGTGCTCGACCTGATGGCCGCGCTGGAGAGCAGCGTGCGGGCGGCGCGGGAGTCCCGGGACGGCGAGGGGGCCGGGCCGGCCGAGGAGGCGGAGGTCAGATCCCTGCCGCAGCGCAAGACGTCCTCGCGGCGGGCCCCCAAGGAGACCGGCGGCAAGAAGTCGACGTCGACGGCGAAGAAGACGGCGGCCAAGAAGGCGCAGCCGAAGAAGTCGACCGCGAAGTCGGCGGGGTCTGCGGGGTCCGCGAAGAAGACGGCGGCCAGGAGTACCGCCAAGAAGGCCACGGCGAAGAGCGGCGCCAGGAGCGGCGACAAGACCACGGCCAAGAGCACCGCCAAGAAGACGGCGTCCCGCAGGCGCAGCGCCTGACGAGCGCGGTGCCGCTCACTCCGGCCGGCGGGCGCGCTCCACGCACGCCCAGGGCTTCAGTTGACCGTCCAGGGCGACGCGGACGACCGGGGTATCGCGGACGGCGCGGGTTCGAAGACGGCGGGGCTCGCCGCAGGGGACTTCGCCGGGGAGACGGAGGCCGGTGCGAGCGAGGCCGGTGTGGGCACGGCGGGGCTCTCCTCCAGGCGCTGCCCGATGGTCGTCTCGGCCGGTCCGCCGCCCGGGGTGGCCGGACCGGTGGACAGCTGCGACCACGCGGTCAGGGCGAGGGCGACGGCGGCGGCCGTGCCGGCCACCCGGCCGATCCGCCGCAGCCGGGCCCGGCCGTCCAGCTCGCGCCAGCGCGGTCCGGCCCACGTCTCCTCCCGGCGCCACGCCTCGCCGACGGTGCCGCGACTGCGGCCCGGGTGACCGGGGTGACCCGGGTGATCCGCGGCGGGCTCCGCCGGTCGCCATCCGGGGACCCGGTCGCGTGCGGCGGGTTCCCTGGGGGCGGAGGCGCGGATGGCGCGCTCGTCGTCCTCCAGGAACAGCCGCCAGACGTCCTCGGGCACGTCCGGCACGCCGTCCGGCCCGCCCGGTGCGTCCGCGCTGCCCGGTCCCGAAGCGGTCATGGTCCCGTCCCGCTCTTCCTGTCGTCGGCCCCGGACGGACGCGGGCGGGTGGCGGGGTCGGCCCGCCCACCACCGGGTCCGGCGCCGGATGGTCATGGCCCGGCGGACTCCGTCGGCCGCCACCTTCTGAGAACGTCCGCGACCGGCGGCCCGTTCCCCGCGCCGCCGGTCGTGACTGGGTCGTGACCGTGCCCGTACCCGGGTGCTCAGGGGGCCGCCGGGGACGGAGTGGGCGTCGGGGAGGCGGTGTTCACGTTCAGGTCGGGGCGCGGCTTGAGCACCAGCACCCGCTCACCCGGCTGCGGCGGGGGCGGGGTGACCCGCTCCCTCGGCAGCTTCGCCGGGCCGGTCTGCTGGAAGGTGACCTGGTCGTACTCGACCAGCCCGGTGTTCTCCAGCACCGTGATGTGGTCGAGCACGGTGTCGTTGGCCAGGTCCGCCAGCTGCCGCACGAGGGTGTTCTTGGTGGAGGCCCGGATCTTGGCGATGGCCGGGAAGATCTGACCGTGGGTCACCCGCATGATGTTGACCGCCGAGGAGTCGAACTCCTTGCCGGTCTTCGCGTCCACGGTGGCCACGAAGCCCTCCTGCTGCGGTGAGGCCCGGTTGGGCAGCGTGATGCCCAGCTCGGGGGAGATCTCGCGGCACATCGCGTCGAGGCCGGCGTGCCCGACGACCAGGTGCTCGCCGGCCGTCTTCATCGCCTTCGTCGTGCCGCGCTTCATCACCATCTCGCCCAGCGGATACTCCCACAGTCCGGCGGCGCGGACCTTGACCACGAAGTCGCGGTCGGCCTCGGTGAGCGGACCGAACTTCGTACTGGCCACCACCCGGTTCTGGTTGCCGTCGGCCTTGTCCAGACCGAGCACGGCCGGGAAGGCCAGCGCGGTGAGGGTCAGGGTCATCGCACCGAACAGGACGACGACTCCGATCCTGCTGCGGGACAGGCGCATGGTGCCTCCAGGGCTGACGCGAGGGACGCGCACGCGTGCACGCGCGTGCTCGTACGGGTACGCCAGGAGGTACGGGAACGGCGGGCGGATCCTTCACCGCTCCGGCACAAAACTTGCGGAGCGGGCCGGCCCCGCTCCCGCACCTTTTCAGCCGAGGTCGGCGCCGTACACGCGCTCGACCGTGATGGTGAGCAGCACCCGGCGGTCGGACACCATCGTCGACCGGTACTCGTCCCAGTCCGGGTGTTCCCCGGCCGCGGCGCGGTAGTACTCGACCAGCGCCTCGACCTCCGGTCCGTGCGGGTCGGTGCCCGGCCCGGTGAGGGTGGCGACGCCCTCGGCGGTGGCCCAGGACCTGCCGTCCGCGGCGGTCACCTCCAGCGTGGCCCGCGGGTCCCGGCGCAGGTTCGCCGTCTTGGCGAGGCCGTCGCGGGTGGACACGCGGATGACGCCCGCGTCGGGGTCGTAGGCGGGCATGACGGGCGAGAGCTGCGGGCGGCCGTCCGACTTGATCGTCGCCAGGACGCCGAGCCGGCTCCCGGCCAGCAGGGCACGGGGATCGAAGCGCGCTGTGGTGGTCATGGTCCGATCCTCACCCCCCGCCCCGCGTCCTGTCCCGCGAACCGTCCGCCGAACGCGCCGCGCCGGGCGTGCTCAGGGCACCGAGGGGCCGCCCAGATAGGCGCCGTCCTCGTCGTAGGGCCAGGCGTTGGCGACGCATCCCTTGAGGCCCTTGATCTGCTGCATCATCGCCGGAGCGGGCCGGCCGGCGCCGGGGCAGGTCTCGTGGCCGTGGCCGATGCGGTGCCCGACCTCGTGGTTGACGATCAGCGCCCGGTACTCGTGGAGCGGGCCGTCGAACTCCGGGGAGCCCAGCACCCAGCGCTTGAGGTTCACCACGACGTCCGTGCCGACGCTGCAGTTGACCTCGCCCCGGGTGAGCAGGCCCGCGGCGCCGCAGATCCGGTCGACGGTGCCCGGCGTGGCGATCTTCACCACGAAGTCGTACGAGCCGCTGCTGACCAGCCGGAAGGAGTTGGCCCCGTCCTGGGTCCAGCCGCGGCGGTCGGCGAGCACGTCGGATATCTCGGCGGCGGCGGCGCTCGGCCGGATGTCGATGCCCTCCTCGACCAGGACCTTGTAGCGGCGTACGCGGCTGCCGGTGCCCACGGTCGTGCCGTCGGCCTTGGCGGTGACGAAGGTGCCGGGTCCGGTCGCCGGAACGGCGATGGTGCTGGAGGAGGGCGAGGCCGACGGGGAGGTCTTCGGGGACGGTGACGCCGAAGGCGAGGAAGAAGGCGAGGAGGAAGGGGACGGCGTACGGGTGGAGGCGCCCAGGGCGTCCGTGACGTCGGCCACCTGGTCGTCCGTCACCGGGGGCCGGGTCTCCCGCCAGTACGCGACGGCGGCGCCCGCGGTGAGCACGACGGCCCCGAGGGCGAGGCAGGCCAGGAGCGCGCGGGCGGGTCCGCGGCGTCTGCGTCTGCGGGAGGGGGATCTGCCCCCGGCACCGTCCGGCCCGGTTCTCCGGCCGGCCCGGCGGGCGGTGGTTCGGCCCACGGCGTGCGTCCTCTCTGCTGGTCGGTGGGGCGCGCACAGCGGACTCCGGTGTGCTGTTGTACCCCCAAGATCCAAGCGGACGGACGTGCGAAAACATCACGGTTTCCGAAGTGTCCCTTCTCACGCGGACATTCGGTTCGTGCGGGCAACCGTTCGACGCCCCGGGACGTCTTCACCCGGAACGTGTGCGTCGGGGCCGCCCGGTGGAGACCGGGCGGCCCCGACAACACACGGGGACGGAGTGCCGTCAGCCGGCGGGCGTCCGTTCCCAGCGGTAGAAGCAGCGCGCCATCGCGTCCTTCGGCCCGCGCCAGGTCGCCGGGTCGTACGCCGAGACGTACGGCTCCAGCCGCTCGCTGACCTGGCGGAACTCCGGGTGCCCGGTCAGCCTGCCGATGGTGGGGGCCGGGTCCTCGTCGCTCTCGATGAGGTGCAGGTACACGCCGTCACCGAACTCGAAGAGGCTGCGCCGGTTGACGCCCACCAGGTGCGGCAGTTCTCCGCTGTCGGACTCCGCGAACACCTTCGCGATGTCCGGTGCCGCGCCGGGTGCCATCCGGGCGACGATCAGTGTGTGGTGCATGGGGTGCTGCCCTTCGCCGGTCTCGGTCGGTGTCGCTGTCAGTCGGCGAGCACCGACGCGGTCCGCCGCTCGCTCGCCGCCTGCTCGATCCGGTCCCGGATCAGCGCCATCTGCGTACGGGAGTTGCGGTTGATGTTGTCCGTCATCCACGTGTCGTCCACGGGCGCGTCCGGCTTCATCGCGAAGTCCTGCGTCCAGCGCATGACGACGCCCTCGGCGGTCTCCGCGTACTCCCAGACGATGTTCATGTACTGGAAGGGGCCGGTCTCCACCCGCTGGGCGCGGACGGTGCGGGTGACGGGGTCCGCGACGCGCTCGGAGACCCAGCTCCACACCTTGCCGTCGGCGTCCGGGTGCATGGTGAGCCGGAACGTGACGCGGTCCTCGTCGCGGTCGAGCACCTCGACGGAGGCGTACTCGCTGAACAGCCGGGGCCAGTTCTCGATGTCGTTGGTCATGTCCCAGACCAGCTCCATCGGGGCGGCGATGGTGATCTCGTTGTCGGTGTGCCCTGCCATGTCATACTCCCGTCTTGAGGGCGCCGTTGACCAGCGCGAGGAAATCCGCGGGCGTCTTGCAGCGCTCGGCCTGCTCGGGCAGGCCGAGTCCGTACCGCTTCTCCAGCTCGGCCACGATGCCCAGCAGGCCGAGGGAGTCCAGGCCGAAGGTGTCGAAACCGTCGTCGGCCTGCTGCTGGAGGGTGATCGGGTCGACGTGCACGCCGGCGGTGCGCTTCATCAGCGCCGACAGCTCCTCGATGGTCACCTGGTAGTCCAGCTGGTCGGTCATGGGTGTCCTCCTTGACTGGGGATTGGCCGGCCACGGATGTCCTCCGTGGCCGTGGTCGTAGGTCGTCCGCCGGTGGCCCTGGGTCAGCGGCCCTCGGCCGGCACGGCGCCCCGTCGAAGGACGAGCGCCGAGTTCGATCCCATGAGCCCGCGCGCGAGGACCAGTGCGGTGCGCGGCTCGGCGGGGCGGGCCCGCCCGGTCACCAGGTCCAGGTCGTGGCACACCTCGAAGACGTGCGGGGTCGGCGGGACCAGCCCGTGCTCCATCGCGAGCACCGCCGTCGCCACGTCCAGCACCGGCGCCGCGCAGTACGCCCGCCCGGTCCCGGTCTTGGGCGCGGTGACCGGCACCCGCGCGGCGTGCGGGCCCAGCGCGTCGGCCAGGGCCAGTGCCTCGGCCCGGTCGGCCTCCGGGACCCCGAGGGCGTCCGCGAAGACCACGTCGACGTCCTCGGGCCGGCAGCCCGCCTCGGCCAGGGCGCCCCGGATGGCGCGGGCCAGCCCTTCCCGGGACTCGGCCCAGCGGCCGGGCCCGGTGAAGGTCGCCGCGTGCCCGGCCACCGTCGCCCGCACGTCCGCCCCGCGCTCCCGGGCCGCCGCCTCGTCCTCCACGACGAGTACGGCACCGCCCTCGGCCGGCGCGAACCCGCAGGCCGCTTCGGTGAACGGGCGGTAGGCACGGTCGGGTTCGGCGGACCGGCTCAGCTCGGGGTAGCCCAGCTGGCAGACGATCGAGTACGGGGCCAGCGGCGCCTCCGTCGCGCCGCAGACCACCGTGTCGGTGCCGTTGCGCACGGCCAGCGCCGCGTGCGCCAGGGCGTCCAGGCCGCCCGCCTCGTCGGCCGCGACGACCCCGCAGGGACCCTTGAAGCCGTTGCGTATGGAGACCTGGCCGGTGCTGGCCGCGTAGAACCAGGCGATCGACTGGTAGGGGCCGACATGGCGCGAGCCCTGGCCCCACAGGTTCTGCAGCTCCCGCTGTCCGAACTCGCCGCCGCCCGAACCCGCCGCGGTGACCACGCCGACCGAGTACGGCGAGGCGACGTCGGCCCGGCCGAACCGGGCGTCGGCCAGCGCGTGCTGAGTGGCGGACAGCGCGAAGTGCGTGAACCGGTCGGTCTGGACGAGGAAGCGGTCCTCGACCGTCTCGGCGGCGTCGAAGCCGCGCACCTCGCCCGCGACCCGCAGCGGCAGGTCCGCGCAGCCCTCCCGGGTGACGGGCCCGAGGCTGCTGGTGCCGTCGGCGACCGCCTTCCAGTGCGCCTCGGCACCGGTGCCGTGCGGCGACACCACACCGAGTCCGGTGACGACCGCCCGCCGGCTTCCGGCGCCGGTGCCGGTCCGTCGTGGTCCGCTCATCGCAACCCTCCTTCACTGCCGCTGAGTACGACCGCGGACTGGAAACCGCCGAAGCCGCTGCCCACCGACAGCACGTGCCGCAGCGTCCGCTCGCGTGCCTCGCGCGGCACGTAGTCCAGGTCGCACTCGGGGTCGGGGGTGGTGTAGTTGGCCGTGGGCGGTACCACCTGGTGGGCCATCGCCAGCACGCACGCGGCCAGTTCGATCGAGCCGATCGCGCCGAGCGAGTGGCCCACCATGGACTTGATGGAACTCATCGGCGTCGCGTAGGCGTGCTCGCCCAGTGAGCGCTTGACGGCCGCGGTCTCGTGCCGGTCGTTCTGCTGGGTGCCGGAGCCGTGCGCGTTGACGTAGTCGATCGCGGAGCCGTCGAGGCGGGCCATGTCCAGCGCCGTGTCGATGGCCCGCGCCATCTCCAGGCCCTCCTTGGTGAGCCCGGTCATGTGGTAGGCGTTGCCGAAGGTGGCGTAGCCGGAGATCTCGCAGTACACGTCCGCGCCCCGGGCCCGGGCGTGCTCCAGGTCCTCCAGGACCAGCACCGCCGCGCCCTCGCCCATCACGAAGCCGTTGCGGTCGGCGTCGAAGGGGCGGGAGGCGTGCGCGGGGTCGTCGTTGTTCGGCGAGGTCGCCTTGATGGCGTCGAAGCAGGCCATGGTGATCGGCGATATCGGCGAGTCCGCCGCACCTGCCAGGCACACGTCGACGCGTCCCTCGGCGACCGCGTGGTAGGCGTACCCGACGGCGTCGAGGCCGGAGGTGCACCCGGTGGAGACCGTCTGCACCGGCCCGCGCACCCCGAACTCCTCGGCGACCGCGGAGGAGAGGGTGGCGGGGGTGAACGCGCGCTCCAGGTGCGGCTCGGCCCGCCGGTTGTCGACGTCCCAGCGGGTGCCGCGCTCGCTGACCAGGACGTAGTCGTGTTCGAGCCGGGTGGTGCCGCCGACGGCCGTGCCGAGGGTGGCACCGGCCCGCCAGGGGTCCTCGCGGTTCATGTCGAGGTTCGCGTCCCGGACCGCCTCCGAGGCGGCCACCAGCGCGAACTGCACGTACCGGTCGCAGCGCTGGGCGGTGGCGAGGCCGAGCCCGTGGTCGGACGGCTCGAAGTCGCACTCGGCGGCGATCTGCGAACGCAGCCCGGCCGGGTCGAACAGGGAGATGCGGCGCGTCGCCGTACGGCCTTCGGACAGCAGGCCCCAGAACTGGGGCACGCCGATCCCGCCCGGGGCGACGACGCCTATGCCCGTGACGGCGACCGGGCGCCGGGTCATGACACCACCTCGGCCGCCGTGGCGGGACGCTCGTGCCCGGCGCCGCCCGCGTGCGCGTGCGCTCCGTCGCAGGGGAGCGCGTTGCCCTCGGCGTCCTCGGTGTCGACGTGGCCCAGCTCCGGGCGCGGGGCCAGCGGCCCCAGGTGGAACACCAGCCGCGCCTCGACGTCCCCCGCGTTGCGGAAGCGGTGGCGCATGTCCTGCGGGATCAGCAGCCCCTGGCCGGTGGCGAGCGAGTGCGGCACCCCGTCCAGGTCCACCTCCAGGGTGCCCTCCGTGACGTACACGAACTCCTCGGAGTACGGGTGGTAGTGCTCGGCGATGCGGTCGCCGGGCTGCACGATGGCCACGCCCATGAAACCGCTGGTCGACCCGGCGGTGGTGGGCGTGAGAAGGGCGCGGAGGTCTCCGCCGCGGCGGCGGTTCGGCGCGATGTCGCCGAGCGAGACGATGCGTACCTGCTGGTCTGTCATGTCGTTCACTCCGGGGTGACGGGAGGAAGGGGGGAAGGAGCGGGGGGAAGCAGGAGGAGCCAGGAGAGGCAGGGCGGAACGGGGTGAAGCGGTGGCGGTTCGCGCGGACCGGCGGGCGGGCACGCCGTCGGGCCCGGCCGGGGTGTCGCGCGGCCGCGGGGAGCGTGGCTCAGGAACCGGCCGAACGCCGGTCGGTCAGGGGCGTCATCCGGATTCGGGTCAGCAGCCGGGCCGACGTGGCGGCCTCCTCCGGCGGCCCGTCGACGCCGACCGCGGCGGTGTCCAGCAGCCGCCCGGCGGCCTCGGCACCCTCGGCCCCGTGCAGGCCCAGGACGGCGGCGGGCGCCGCCTCGGGGTCGCCGTCCACGTCGACGAGCCGTACGACGAGGTCGTCGCGGTGGAAGACGGTGGCCGCGAGCACCGGGCCGTTCCGGTCGTGCGCGGCGGCGGCGTCCCGCCGGGCCAGCAGCCGGGCCAGTTCCCTGCCTGCGCCGGCGCGCACCGGGTAGAGCAGCGCGAGCCGCTCGGTGCGCGTGCCGGGCCGGCCGGGGGAGGCCGCGTGGTGGACGGCCGGCATGGCGGCCCGGGTGAAGAAGCGCCGGGCCGACTGCGGGTCGGCGAGGTCCCGGTCCTGCTCCAGATACGGGTTGAGGGCCTCCTCCACGGCCCGCACCCCGGGCTGCCGGGCCACGTGGCGCAGCGCGGTCTGCAGGTCGCCGCGCACCTCCACGGCCCGCACGATCCGGTTGCCGGACATGAACAGCGAGGTCCGCAGCAGCCGCGTGGAGCCGTCCACGTGGGCGTCGGGCGACACGTACTCGGACAGCAGCCGGGCCGTCTCGGCCTCGGTGCCGGGCCGTACGGTGAAGGTCAGGGCGTGGCGTACGACGTTGCCCCCGATCCGGGGCGCGGAGCGCGGCTCACCGGCTGCGGGCCGGGCGCCGTCGGTCTCCCGCAGGACGCTGTAGCGCAGCGAGTGGGTGTCCCGGACGCAGGTCTGCAGCGGCTCCACGGTGTCCAGGTGCTCGTCGCTGTTGACCCAGGCCAGGAAGGGCGCGGCGCTCTCCCACTCGCTGGTCAGCAGCCACTGGGTCGGGTTCTCCAGGGACTGGCACAGCTGGTCGCTGACGTGTCCCGGAACGGCGGCGACCCGGTCGCGGATGCGCTCGTAGGCGTCCAGGAACTCCTGCTGCATTCCGTCGTGGACGTCCAGCATCAGGACGACCCGCACGCGGGATCCGTCGAACGCGGATATCGACACGCCACCCGCTTCCGCCGCCACGGCGGGCGACGACGCCGTGCCCGACGTCGCAGTGGCATCGGTCGCGTCCGTGCTCGGGGCATCCGTCGCTACGACGGGAGAGACCGTCATCCGGCCCACCTCTTCTCCGGGAACTTCCTCGTGGACTGGGGCGATCGCCGCTGGCGCACGCCAGGCAGGCGGGGTGCGACGGTCGCGTAAGCACGATCGTGGGCCGTGCCCGCGGGGTCCGCGAACCAGGAGGGTTAAGCGGGTGAAGCCTGCGCCGCCGCGGGCCTCGACGGGCCGTACGGGGCATGCATGAAGGCCCCGGCGCACACCTGTCGGACCCACTCGCACGTCTGTCGGACGTGTGTCGCACGTCTGTCGCACAACGGAGGACGAACCCATGAACGAAAGAGCCGACCGGTCCGGCGGCGCCGCCCCCGGGGGCGACCGGACCCACCGTGTCCCGGTCCTGGTCGTCGGCGGGTCCCTGGTGGGCCTGTCGACCTCGGTGTTCCTGGGACGTTTGGGAGTCCGGCACACCCTGGTGGAGCGCCACGCCGGCACCTCCATCCACCCCAGGGGCCGCGGCAACAACGTCCGCACGATGGAGATCTTCCGGGTGGCCGGCACCGAGCCCGACATCCGCCGGGCCGCCGCCACCCTGGCCGACAACCACGGCATCCTCCAGGCACCCACGCTCGCCGGTGACGCGGGGGAGTGGCTGTTCAAGCAGATCGACCCGGGTGGCGGACTGGCCCGCTTCAGCCCCAGCTCCTGGTGCCTGTGCAGCCAGAACGACCTGGAGCCCGAACTCCTCACCCACGCCGTCAACCTCGGCGGCGACCTGCGCTTCGGCACCGAACTGCTCTCCTTCGAGGCCGACGCCGACGGCGTCACGGCGATCGTGAAGAGCCGGGAGACCGGCGAGCACACCACCATCCGCGCGGACTACCTGGTCGCCGCCGACGGACCCCGCAGCCCCGTCCGCGAGCAGCTCGGCATCGGCCAGAGCGGACCCGGCGACCTCTTCCACAACGTCAGCATCACCTTCCGCTCCCGTCGCCTCGCCGACGTCGTGGGCGACCGCCGCTTCATCGTCTGCTACCTGACGGACGAGGACGCCGACGGTGCCCTCCTGCCCGTCGACAACCGCGAGAACTGGGTCTTCCACGCCCCCTGGCACCCCGAACAGGGCGAAACCGTCGAGGACTTCACCGACGAGCGCTGCGCCGCCCACATCCGCCGCGCCGTCGGCGACCCGGACCTGGACGTCGAGATCACCGGCAAGGCCCCCTGGCACGCCGCCCAGCGCGTCGCCCGCAGCTACCGCTCCGGCCGCGTCCTGCTGGCCGGCGACTCGGCCCACGAGATGTCCCCCACCGGCGCCTTCGGCTCCAACACCGGCATCCAGGACGCCCACAACCTCGCCTGGAAGCTGGCCGCGGTCATCGAGGGCTGGGCGGGCGAGGGTCTGCTGGACACCTACGACGCGGAACGGCGCCCGGTCGCGGAGGCCACCAGCGCGCGGGCGGCCCACCGCTCGGTCGAGCACAGTCACCCGGGGTTCGCGCCGCCGCCGGTCATGGGAGGCGGGGTGCCGGGCGGGGTGCCCGGTGGGTCTGGTGGTTCCGGTGGTTCGGGTGGTTCCGGCGTACCGGGGGGTGCGCCCGGTGGTGCGCCGGGTGGTGCCACGGGTCCGGGCGGGCCCGGTGGTGCCGGCGGACCGGGGGGTGCGCCCGGTGGTGTCGGGGGTCCGGGCGTGCCCGGTGGTTCCGGCGGACCGGGGGGTGCGCCGGGTGGTGCGCCGGGTGGTGCCACGGGTCCGGGCGGGCCCGGTGGTCCCGGCGGCGCGCCCGGTGGTGGCCGCCCCGGTGGCGGTCCGCAGCGCGGGATCCTCAACGTCGCCCTCGGCTACCGCTACCCCCGGGGCGCGGTGGTCGGCGCCGACCCGGCGACCCCGGTGGTCCCGGAGGGCCTCGACCTCACCGGAGCGCCCGGCAGCCGGGCTCCCCACCTCTGGCTCCGCCGGGGCGAGGACCGCCTGTCCACCCTGGACCTCTACGAGGACTCCCTCGTCCTGCTCAGCGACGCGGCCCAGCCCACCGGCTGGCACGAGGCGGCCGCCGAGGTGGCCGCCTCGATGCGGGTCCCGCTGAAGTCGTACCGCGTGGGCGGGACGCCCGGGGCCGACCTGATCCCGGACGACGAGGAGACCGACTGGGCGCGCGCCCACGGGGTGACCCGCGGCGGCGCGGTCCTGGTCCGCCCCGACGGCTTCGTGGCCTGGCGCTCCCCGGGGCCCGCTCCCGACCCGGCGGCGATGCTGCGCCAGGTGGTGGGGTCGGTACTGGCCCGCACCTGAGGCGACCGGCCACCCCAAACGTGGACCACTCCCCGCTTACCTGCTAGCGTCTCGTCCGGCAGTAAGTGGGGAGTGGTCCCCAGTATGGGAAGGGGCGGACGTGGCGGATACGGCACTGGTGCTGGGCGGGGGCGGCCTGACCGCGTACGGATGGCAGATCGGCGTCCTGGCGGGCCTGGCCGACGCCGGGGTGGACCTCACCGACGCCGAGGTCCTGGCGGGCACGTCGGCGGGTTCGCTGCTGGCCCTCGACCTGGCCAGGGGATCGGCCCCGGCGGACCTCTACAAGGAACAGCTCAACCGCGAACGCGCCATGCTGGAGGTGGACTTCACGTTCGGCATGACGATCAGGTACCTGTGGGCCGCGCTCGGTTCCCGGGACCCGGAGACGGTCGTGAAGCGCCTCGGGCGGCTCGCGCTCTCCGTGCGCGACGTGCCGCAGACCGCGGTCTTCGACGCCATCGGCGCCCAACTCCCGGTCCGTGACTGGCCCGACAGGACCGTCCGGATGTTCGCCGTCGACGCGCTCACCGGTGAGCCGACCGCCTTCGACGCCGACAGCGGCACCGACCTGCTGCACGCCATGTCGGCCACCTGCGCCCTGCCGCCCCTCTTCCCGCCGATCACCATCGGCTCGGGCCGCTGGATGGACGGCGGCGTCCGCTCCACGACCAACGCCGACCTGGTCGACGACTGCGCCCGCGTCGTCGTGCTGGCTCCGATCCCCAAGGGGGCGGGAGCAAGCCCGAGCGCACGCACCCAGGCCGAGACCCTCTCCTCGCGCGGGGCCAGGGTCGCCCTGCTGACCCCCGACCGGCAGGCCCGCCGCGCCTTCGGCCGCAACGCCCTGGACGCCTCCCGCATCCCCGGCGCGGCGCGCGAGGGCCGACGCCAGGGCGCTGCCCACGCGGAACGCATCGGGGAGATCTGGCGGGGCTGAACGCGGAGTCAGCCCCGGGGCTCCGACAGCCCCGACACCTCGTCGACCAAGGGCTGGACGCGGTAGGGAACGACCGCGCTCAGGGCGATGACCGTCGTACTGCGCCGCACCCCCGGCACCTCCAGCACCCGGTCGATCACCTGCTGCACGTGCTGGTTGCTCGTGCCCGCGATACGGCACCAGATGTCGCCGGGGCCCGTCACGACGTGCGCCTCCAGGATCTGCGGCACGGCCCGCAACCGCGCGGCGATGGCCTCGCGGGCCGGCTGGTCCACCTCGAACGTCGTGAACGCCTGGACCACGTGCCCGAGGGCGGCGACGTCCACGTCCGGCCCGTAACCGGTCACCACCCCGGAGCCGGTCAGCCGGTCGAGCCGGGCCTGCAAGGTGCCGCGGGCGACCCCGAGTTGTCGGGCGATCTCCAGCAGGCCCTCACGCGGACGTTGCCGGAGCAGCCGCAGCATCCGGCCGTCGAGCCGGTCGAGCCCCTGTCGTGCCACCGCACCTGCCGATCTGCCATGCGAAGGGCACCTTGAAGCTCCTTCTCCTGCCACATAGGCAACCAGAAGACGCCTCTGTTGCCCAATGGACACTCAGCGCCCCACTCTATGAGCTCCCGTCCACGAGGAGACCGGTGAGGTCCGTGAAACCCGTGAGGCAGCACACGCATCCGTTCATCCCCTACCGGACCGACCGGTACGACGAGGCCGAGATGATCCGGCGGGGAAGGGACGTCGTGTCGTTCGTCGACCGCAGGCGCAGCGTGCGGTTCTTCAGCGACGAGCCGGTCCCGCGCGAGTGCGTCGACCTCGCCGTCGCCGCCGCGAACACCGCACCCTCCGGAGCCCACTTCCAGCCGTGGAAGTTCGCCGTGATCGGCGACGCCGAGACCAAGCACCGCATCCGGGTCGCCGCCGAGGAGGAGGAACGGGTCAACTACGAGGGCGGACGCATCCCGCCCGAATGGCGCGCCGCGCTCGCCCGCCTGGAAACGGACGCCGACAAGAGCTTCCTCGACGTGGTGCCGTGGATCGTGGTCTGCTTCGCCGAGAAGAGCACCGCGATGCCGGACGGTTCGCTGCGCAAGAACTACTACGTGAACGAGAGCGTGGGCATCGCCTGCGGCCTCTTCATCACCGCCCTGCACACGATGGGCCTGAGCACGCTCACCCACACGCCCAACCCGATGGCCTTCCTCACCCACATCTGCGAACGCCCCGGCAACGAACGCCCCTACATTCTCTTCCCCGTCGGCTACGCGGCCCCCGACTGCGAGGTCCCGGACCTGACCCGGAAGCCCCTGACGGACGCGATCACCGAGCCTTCGCACTGACGATCCGCCGAGGGCCCCGACCCGCCGCACGCGCGTCGAGGGCCCATGGCTCAGGACGACCCGGTCACCCCCTGGCGACCGCCGTCGGCGGACCAGCAGCCCACCAGCCACCTCGGCCACCGCGAGGGCACCCACCCCGGCGGCGACCGGAACGGAGTCCGGCGACCCGGCGTCGGCACGGGCGTCCGCGGCGAGCCGTGTCCGGTCGGACCCGCTGCCGTACCCACCGGCATAGCTAGCCGCCCTCGTCGTACCGGGACCCCGGCATCTTGTCGGCGTACCGCTGGTGCACCAGCCGCTGGTAGCGCGCCAGGCCGGTGCCGTCGGCGCCGACGGAGGCACGGGCAGTGCCGCCCGGGCCGCGTACGCAGCGATCAGGCGGCCTCCTCCTCGCCGTGGAGCTGGTCTTCGACCGCCCCCTGGCCCTCGGCGAGACCCAGCCCTTCCGGTACCGCATTACCGACGGCACCGGCGGCGAGAACACCTGGGAGTGGGACTGACCGCACCGTCCGTCGCTCAGCGCGACGCGCGGGAGCGCTCCAGCTCACGCAGGCAGGCGTCCGCCTCGGCAACCCGATCCTCGCCGAACACCCGCACACCCGCTCGCCTCAACAGAGCCGTCGTAACTCCCTGACCCGGCACACGCGTCCCCCCGAACCGCCCGTCATGGACGCGGAGCGAGCCGCATGAGGGACTGGACTCCTTCAACAACGCCACCCGGACCCCGGCCGCCCGGGCCGCGTCCAGCGCGAGACGGGCCCCGCGAAGGAAGTGCCGGGTGACGTCCTCCCCGGACCCGGTGAGCACCCGGGCGTTGCCGTCCAGGACATCAGCCCCGTCCCCGCCCACGATCTCCGCCGCCGGCCGCGGCACGGGCAGCCCGCCGGACACCTCCGGGCAGAAGACAACCACCCGCCCCTCGTCCCACCACCGCCCGACGACTTCGCCACCGACCGGCTTGGCACTCCCGTCATAACGCACCCGCCTGCCCATCAGACAGGCACTCACCAGAACCCTCTCCACCACGCCAGGCTACGAGCTTTGAGAGAGACCCGGCCCACCGGCTCGGCCGGCCACCGGGGCCGCGACTCGTCTCGTACCGCCGGCGGACAGCTGTCCCAGGGACCCTCACAGTATGGGGCGATCGGAGAAGAAACCGCGGCGGCTGAGTGGTGGGCGGACCCGGTGCCCTGACTGTGGGCTCTCACAGGACCGGGTGGCGGAGCACCGGTGGACCGAGCTGTCCGACGGGCGCGTGACGGTCCACGGGGCGGGCCCGCCGGACCAATCCCAACGGTGCCGCGTCGAGCACCGCCTCGCCTGCCCCGCACCACCTCTGCCGGACCCGTGGCAGTGGTTGACGTCCCTCCGCGGGCAGAACGCGCGCCGACCGGAACGACAGAACGCGCCGGCACAACTTCCACGTCCCGAGGACTGGCCGGACACCGGTTGAGGACGCCCAGAACGACACAGACCCGCACATACGCGAAGACCCCGTTCTCAGCGAACTCGCTGATGGCGGGGTCTTGGGCACTCCCTGCGAAGTGCCCCCGGCAGGATTCGAACCTGCGCACACGGCTCCGGAGGCCGTTGCTCTATCCCCTGAGCTACGGGGGCGTGTCCGTCGCGGTCGGTGTTGCTCGCGGCGACGGGTAGAACACTACCAGCTCGCCCGGGGTGGTCATGAACGGGTTTTGGCGGGTCGTGAGGGGGTCCGGGCAGGGCGTTGTCCCCCGCAGGGGGTGGAAGTGGGGAAAACCCGGACGCGGTGGCCGGTCCGGACCTACTCTCGAGTTGTGCCTAGGGCGTCCGGCCGGATTCTTGTTGTGGACGACAACAAGGTCATCCGGCAGCTGATCAGGGTCAACCTCGAGCTGGAGGGCTTCGAGGTCGTGACCGCGGGCGATGGTGTCGAGTGTCTGGAAGTCGTCCATCAGGTGCGACCCGACGCCGTGACACTGGACGTGGTCATGCCTCGGCTGGACGGACTGAGAACCGCTGCCCGGCTGCGTGCCGATCCGCGTACGCGGGATCTGCCGATCGCGATCGTCAGTGCCTGTACGCAGTACGAGGTCGACGCCGGGTTCGCCGCGGGGGCCGACGCGTTTCTGTCCAAGCCCTTCGAGCCCGCCGAGCTCATCCGTGTCGTACGGCAGTTGGTCGAGCGGAAGATCAGCGGTTCCGTCGTCAACGGGGCGTCCGGACCGGGCTCCGGGGCCGGGGCCTCGCTGCCGCGGGTGCGCGGGCTCGCGGGCGAGAACGGGGCGTCCGCTCAGGCGTGAACGGAAGGGCGGGGACCTCCGGATTCCCCAGCCCGCGTCCATATCCCGGGACTGCCGCAAATCGGTTCGCCCACCCACCCCCCTCCTCCCATACGCTTGTCCCGTGACACCCGTAGAGCTCTCCCGCACCGTGCTGCACGCGGTGCGCCTCGCCGTCGACGCGGGGGAGCTGAGCGTGTCCGTCCCGACGCGTGCCGTGGTCGCGCCGCCGGGGCCCGGAGGGTGCGGGGAGTACGCCACCAACATCGCCCTCCAGCTGGCCCGGTCGGCCGGACAGACGCCGCTCCGGGTCGCCGAGGTGCTGCGGCCCCACCTCCTCGGAGTCGACGGCATCACCGACGTCGTCCTCACCGGGCCGGGGTTCCTCAACATCAGTCTCGACCGCGCCGCCTCCGCCGTAGAGGTCGTCGGCGACATCCTGCGCCGCGGGGAGCGGTACGGGTACGCCGACGGGGCCGACGGGCGCCTCGTGCGGCTGCACTGCCCGCACGAGCTGCGTGCCGTCGTCGTCGGCGAGGCCGCGGCGCGGCTCCTGCGATCCCAGGGGGCGCTGGTGCGGGTGAGCGCCGAGGGGTTCGAGGCCGCGTGGACCTCCGTCCTCGGAGTGACGGTCGACGCCGTCGGGCCCGCTCCCGCCGAGCTGCCCGTCAACGTCCGGCCCGTGCCCGCCACCGCCGGCATCCTCGCCCTCGGGCGCGACGCCGGACGCTGGGCCCTGCTCCACCCCGCCGCCCGCGACCGGCCCCGGACCGGCGACGAACACCTCGTCCAGCGGGAGGGCAACCCCCTCTTCCGGGTGCGGTACGCGCACGCCCGTGCCCGGGCCGCCGCTCGCAACGCCGCCGACCTCGGATTCGCCGCCGTACCGGGCCCCCTCACCGAGAGCGCCGAGCAGGATCTGATCGCCGCGCTCGCCGACCACCCCCGTGTCCTCGCCGCCGCCGCGGACCACCGCGCCCCCGACCGGCTCGCCCGGCACCTCGTCACCGTCGCCGACGCCGCGCTGCCGTTCCTGCCCACCGTGCTGCCGCGCGGCGGGGAGAAACCCTCGGCCGCCCACCGTGCCCGGCTCGCGCTCGCCGAAGCCGTCGGGGCGGTGCTGGCCGGCGGCCTGGCCCTCCTCGGCATCGACGCACCCGACCACCTCTGAGAGAGCACCGAAGACGCCATGAGCCGTTCCGCACACCCCGCCGGGCCCCGGCACGCCGATGTACTGCCCGAGGGGCACTACACCGCCCCGGCAGACGATCTGAACGCCCTCGATCCCAAGGTCTGGGCCCACACGGTCGGGCGGGACGCGGACGGTGTCGTCACCGTCGGAGGGCTGCCCGTCACCCAGCTCGCCGAGGAGTACGGCACCCCCGCCTACATCCTCGACGAGGCCGACTTCCGGGACCGGGCGCGGGCCTGGCGCACCGCCTTCGGCAGCGACGCCGACGTCTTCTACGCGGGCAAGGCATTCCTGTCGCGCGCCGTCGTGCGGTGGCTGCACGAAGAGGGACTCAACCTCGACGTCTGTTCCGGTGGGGAGCTCGCCACCGCCCTCTCCGCCGGGATGCCCGCCGAGCGGATCGCCTTCCACGGCAACAACAAGTCGACGCAGGAGATCGAGCGCGCCGTCCGGGCCGGGGTCGGACGGATCGTGCTCGACTCCTTCCAGGAGATCGTGCGCGTCGCCCACATCGCACAGGAACTCGGCAGGCGCCAGCGCGTGCAGATCCGCATCACCGTCGGGGTCGAGGCGCACACGCACGAGTTCATCGCCACCGCCCACGAGGACCAGAAGTTCGGCATCCCGCTCGCCGGCGGGCAGGCCGCCGAGGCCGTGCGGCGGGCCCTGCAACTGGACGGGCTCGAGGTCATCGGGATCCACTCGCACATCGGGTCGCAGATCTTCGACATGTCGGGGTTCGAGGTCGCCGCGCACCGGGTCGTCGGGCTGCTCAAGGACATCCGCGACGAGCACGGCGTCGAGCTGCCCGAGATCGACCTCGGGGGCGGGCTGGGCATCGCGTACACCAGTGACGACGATCCCCGCGAGCCGCACGAGATCGCCAAGGCGCTCACCGAGATCGTGACGCGTGAGTGCGAGGGCGCGCGGCTGCGCACGCCCCGCATCTCCGTCGAGCCCGGCCGGGCCATCGTGGGGCCCACCGCCTTCACGCTGTACGAGGTCGGCACCGTCAAGCCGCTGGACGGGCTGCGGACGTACGTCTCCGTGGACGGCGGGATGTCGGACAACATCCGCACCGCGCTCTACGACGCCGAGTACAGCGTCGCCCTCGTCTCCCGCACCTCGGACGCCGAGCCGATGCTCGTGCGCGTCGTCGGCAAGCACTGCGAGAGCGGGGACATCGTGGTGAAGGACGCGTTCCTGCCGGGGGACCTGGCCCCCGGTGACCTGATCGCCGTACCGGCGACGGGGGCCTACTGCCGCTCCATGGCCAGCAACTACAACCACGTGCTGCGGCCGCCCGTCGT
Organism: Streptomyces sp. NPDC042336; assembly: GCF_055581985.1. NCBI lineage: Bacteria > Bacillati > Actinomycetota > Actinomycetes > Kitasatosporales > Streptomycetaceae > Streptomyces > Streptomyces sp. NPDC042336. The sequence continues at coordinate 231,145 of NZ_JBVJEA010000009.1, forward strand.
CTCCGTGCGGGACGGCGAGGCGCGGGTCATCGTGCGGCGGGAGACCGAGGAGGATCTGCTGCGTCTCGACGTCGGGTGACGCCCGCGGGCACCTCGGTCGGAGAAGGCCCCGGCCCAAGAAGTGGTCGGGCGAAGATCTTCCGGCTCGCGGCCCCTCCGAAAATGAAATAAACGTCTCACGATCCGGACGAAAGGCAGAAAATCCCGTCCGGTGCGTGAGACTGGTCCAACCGTAGACGGTAAGAGGAAACGAGGTCGGATGATGCGTACGCGTCCGCTGAAGGTGGCGCTGCTGGGCTGTGGAGTGGTCGGCTCAGAGGTGGCGCGCATCATGACGACGCACGCCGCCGACCTCGCCGCCCGGATCGGGGCCCCGGTGGAGCTCGCGGGTGTCGCCGTACGGCGGCCCGACAAGGTGCGGGAGGGGATCGACCCCGCCCTCGTCACCACCGACGCCACCGCCCTCGTCAAACGGGGGGACATCGACGTCGTCGTCGAGGTCATCGGCGGGATCGAGCCCGCGCGGACGCTCATCACCACCGCCTTCGCGCACGGCGCCTCCGTGGTTTCCGCCAACAAGGCGCTCATCGCCCAGGACGGCGCCGCCCTGCACGCCGCCGCCGACGAGCACGGCAAGGACCTCTACTACGAGGCCGCCGTCGCCGGTGCCATCCCGCTGATCCGGCCGCTGCGCGAGTCGCTGGCCGGCGACAAGGTCAACCGGGTGCTCGGCATCGTCAACGGGACGACCAACTTCATCCTCGACGCCATGGACACGACGGGCGCCGGGTACCAGGAGGCCCTCGACGAGGCCACCGCCCTCGGGTACGCCGAGGCCGACCCGACCGCCGACGTCGAGGGCTTCGACGCCGCCGCCAAGGCCGCCATCCTCGCCGGGATCGCCTTCCACACGCGCGTGCGCCTCGACGACGTCTACCGCGAGGGCATGACCGAGGTCACCGCCGCCGACTTCGCCTCCGCCAAGGAGATGGGCTGCACCATCAAGCTGCTCGCCATCTGCGAGCGGGCAGCGGACGGGGGATCGGTCACCGCGCGTGTGCACCCCGCGATGATCCCGCTCAGCCATCCGCTGGCCAATGTGCGCGAGGCGTACAACGCGGTGTTCGTCGAGTCCGACGCCGCCGGACAGCTCATGTTCTACGGGCCCGGCGCCGGCGGTTCGCCGACCGCGTCCGCCGTGCTCGGCGACCTGGTGGCCGTGTGCCGCAACCGACTGGGCGGGGCGACCGGACCCGGTGAGTCCGCGTACGCGGCGCTGCCCGTGTCGCCGATGGGCGACGTCGTCACGCGCTACCACATCAGCCTCGACGTGGCCGACAAACCGGGCGTGCTCGCCCAGGTCGCGACCGTGTTCGCGGAGCACGGTGTCTCCATCGACACCGTGCGGCAGTCCGGCAAGGACGGCGAGGCATCCCTCGTCGTCGTCACCCATCGCGCGTCCGACGCCGCCCTCGGCGGTACGGTCGAGGCGCTGCGCAAGCTCGACACCGTGCGGGGTGTCGCCAGCATCATGCGGGTTGAAGGAGAGTAACGAGCAATGACCCACCAGTGGCGCGGAATCATCGAGGAGTACCGGGACCGGCTGCCCGTCTCCGACAGCACGCCCGTCGTGACGCTCCGTGAGGGCGGCACCCCGCTCGTGCCCGCGCAGGTGCTCTCCGAGCGCACGGGCTGCGAGGTCCACCTCAAGGTCGAAGGGGCGAACCCGACCGGGTCCTTCAAGGACCGCGGCATGACCATGGCCATCAGCAAGGCGAAGGAGGAAGGCGCGCAGGCCGTCATCTGCGCGTCCACCGGCAACACCTCCGCCTCCGCCGCCGCCTACGGCGTGCGCGCCGGCATGGTCTCCGCCGTGCTCGTGCCGCAGGGCAAGATCGCGCTCGGCAAGATGGGCCAGGCCCTCGTCCACGGCGCGAAGATCCTCCAGGTCGACGGCAACTTCGACGACTGCCTCACGCTGGCCCGTGCGCTCAGCGACAACTACCCGGTGGCACTGGTCAATTCGGTCAACCCGGTGCGTATCGAGGGGCAGAAGACGGCCGCCTTCGAGATCGTGGACATGCTCGGCGACGCGCCCGACATACACGTCCTCCCGGTCGGCAACGCGGGCAACATCACCGCGTACTGGAAGGGGTACCAGGAGTACGCCGCCGACGGGGTGAGCACCAAGAGGCCCCGCATGTGGGGGTTCCAGGCCTCCGGCAGCGCCCCGATCGTGCGCGGCGAGGTCGTCAAGGACCCGTCGACCATCGCCACCGCCATCCGGATCGGCAACCCCGCCTCGTGGGACTTCGCGCTCGCCGCGCGGGACGAGTCGGGCGGTGCCATCGACGAGGTGACGGACCGTGAGATCCTGCGCGCCTACCGGCTGTTGGCCTCCCAGGAGGGCGTCTTCGTGGAGCCCGCGTCCGCCGCGTCGGTGGCCGGTCTGCTGAAGGCCGCCGAACAGGGCAAGGTCGACCCGGGGCAGCGCATCGTGTGCACCGTCACCGGCAACGGCCTCAAGGACCCGGACTGGGCCGTCGCCGGCGCCCCGCAGCCGGTCACCGTCCCGGTCGACGCGGCGACGGCGGCCGAGCGGCTCGGCCTGGTCTGAGCGCCGCACCCGCGCCGCACTCGCGCGCCGCGCCCGTTCTGCGCGACCGGCGTAAGAGGGCGTAAGCGACGCCCGGCCGGGAACGTCACTTGTGGGGGGTGCACAGGGGGCTTACGACACGCATCGTGCGCCTCCTGTGCGCCCTATGTCGCCACAGAACCTTCCTTCGATAGGCTGTACCTAACCCGCCTGCCGCATATGCCGCGGCGCGGCGCCGTCCCCGCGGTCGCGCCCAGGGTTGGGTACGTCATCGTCATCGAATGTCATTCGACACTCACGACAGTCACGACAGCTTCGACAGTCACGCAGCTCAAGGAGAGTCATCGAGCGATGGCCGGTCCAGCCTTCCGCGCCGCCGCCGTCAGGGTGCGCGTCCCCGCCACCAGCGCCAATCTCGGTCCGGGCTTCGACGCCCTCGGCCTCGCGCTGGGTCTCTACGACGACGTGGTCGTCCGGGTGGCCGACTCCGGGCTGCACATCGACATCGCGGGTGAGGGCAGCGAGACCCTCCCGCGCGACGAGAAGCACCTCCTCGTCCGCTCCCTGCGCACCGCCTTCGACCTGCTCGGCGGGCAGCCGCGCGGCCTGGAGATCGTCTGCGCCAACCGCATCCCGCACGGCCGCGGCCTCGGCTCCTCCTCCGCCGCCATCTGCGCCGGCATCGTCGCCGCGCGCGCGGTGACCATAGGCGGCGAGGCCCGCCTCGACGACGCGGCGCTGCTCGACCTCGCCACCGAGATCGAGGGCCACCCCGACAATGTGGCGGCCTGTCTGCTGGGCGGCTTCACCCTGTCCTGGATGGAGTCCGGCGCCGCCCGGGCGATCAGGATGGAGCCCTCCGATTCCATCGTTCCGGTGGTTTTCGTGCCCGGGAAGCCGGTGCTGACCCAGACCGCGCGCGGACTGCTCCCGCGCAGCGTCCCGCACGTCGACGCCGCCGCCAACGCCGGCCGCGCCGCGCTGCTCGTCGAGGCCCTCACCCGGCGTCCCGAGCTGCTGCTGCCGGCCACCGAGGACCGACTGCACCAGGAGTACCGCGCGCCGGCGATGCCGGAGAGCGCGGCACTGGTGGAACGGCTGCGTGGTGACGGCATCCCCGCGGTGATCTCGGGTGCCGGACCCACGGTGATGGCCCTGGCCGACGCCGACACGGCCGACAAGGTCGAGGCGCTGGCCGGAGCGGACTGGGCGGCCAACCGGCTCGACCTGGACCAGCAGGGCGCGAGCGTCCTGCCCCTGGCGACCGCCAGTGACACCTGACGCGGACGGTTGCCGGATTTCGAGAGGGGGAATGTTTGTTGGATCCGGTAGTGTTAACCTCAAGTCTGCACCCGACCCCACCATGGCGAGGTGCCTCGTGTCCCCGTCCGGGACAGACATTCTTCCGGGAGCCCCCCAAGCCGCATTGTGCAGTGGATGCCGTACGTGATCAGTACGGCCGACACGGGTACTGAGCGGCCCGCCAGAGGGGGTTACCCCCTCTGGGGGAGTTTCGGAACCGGTGCGACCACGCCGCCTGACACAGACACCGGGTGCCACGGCTAGGGGAAGCGCCATCACCAGATATCTCTTCCGCCGTTCAGGCGGACCACCGCCCCGGCACGGTTCGCACAGCAAGGACCGAAGCCGGACAGCACAACCGGTCGCCGAGCCAGACAGGCCGACGTCCGCTCCAGGGAAGGACCCTTCGTGAGCGACACCACCGATCTGATGGGCGCACGTGTCGAGGAGACCGCTGCCGCGCCCGCCACGGACGCCTCCGCGCCTGCCACCGGTGCCGGCTCCCGGCGGCGCCGCGGTACCGGCCTCGAGGGCATGGTGCTGGCCGAGCTGCAGCAGGTCGCATCCGGCCTCGGCATCAGGGGCACGGCGCGTATGCGCAAGAGCCAGCTGATCGAGGTCATCAAGGAGGCGCAGGCCGCGGGGGGTGCCCCCGCCAAGGCCGCGTCCGCCGCGGACACCGCCGGCGAGACCAAGCCGAAGCGCCGCAGCACCTCTCGGACCCGTACGGGCGACGAGGCACCCGCCGAGAAGGCGGAGAAGGCCGGCAAGGCCGACAAGAAGGCGGACAAGGCGGCCGCCGACAAGGCCGCCCAGCAGCAGATCGACATCCCCGGTCAGCCGTCCCCCAAGGTCAACGCCCCGGCCGAGCAGGCCGCGCCCGCCGACGACGCCCCCTCCGAGCGCCGTCGTCGCCGGGCCACCGCCGACGCGGGCAGCCCGTCGGCCGGTACCGAGGCGGTGGCCGTCGAGACCCGCGCCGAGCCGAAGGCCGACGCGTCGGCCGCGCAGCAGTCGCAGCAGCAGACGCAGGGCCACCAGCAGGGCCAGGGCGACGCCCGTTCCGACGGCGAGGGCGGCGAGGGCCGTCGTCGCGACCGTCGTGACCGGGGTGACCGTGGCGATCGCGGTGACCGTGGCGACCGGGGTGACCGTGGCGATCGCGGTGACCGCGGCGGCCGCGACCGGCGCAACAAGGGCGACGACCAGCAGGGCGGCCGTCAGGACCGCCAGCAGCAGGGCGGCGGACGCCAGGACCGCCAGCAGCACGACGACGGTTACGACGACGACGGCAGCGGCCGTCGCGGCCGTCGCGGCCGCTACCGGGACCGCCGGGGCCGTCGCGGGCGCGACGACATCCAGCAGGAGCCGCAGATCAACGAGGACGACGTCCTCATCCCGGTCGCCGGCATCCTCGACATCCTCGACAACTACGCGTTCATCCGGACCTCCGGCTACCTGCCCGGCCCCAACGACGTGTACGTCTCCCTCGCCCAGGTCCGCAAGAACGGCCTGCGCAAGGGCGACCACCTCACCGGTGCCGTGCGCCAGCCCAAGGAGGGCGAGCGCCGCGAGAAGTTCAACGCGCTGGTGCGGCTGGACTCCGTCAACGGCATGGCCCCCGAACACGGCCGCGGTCGGCCGGAGTTCAACAAGCTCACGCCGCTGTACCCGCAGGACCGCCTCCGGCTGGAGACGGACCCGGGCGTGCTCACCACCCGCATCATCGACCTGGTCGCGCCGATCGGTAAGGGCCAGCGCGGTCTGATCGTGGCCCCGCCGAAGACCGGCAAGACCATGATCATGCAGGCGATCGCCAACGCGATCACGCACAACAACCCCGAGTGCCACCTGATGGTCGTCCTGGTCGACGAGCGTCCGGAAGAGGTCACCGACATGCAGCGGTCGGTGAAGGGCGAGGTCATCTCCTCGACCTTCGACCGCCCGGCCGAGGACCACACCACGGTCGCCGAGCTGGCCATCGAGCGCGCCAAGCGCCTGGTGGAGCTGGGTCACGACGTCGTCGTGCTGCTCGACTCGATCACGCGTCTGGGCCGTGCGTACAACCTCGCCGCCCCGGCCTCCGGCCGCATCCTGTCCGGTGGTGTCGACTCGACCGCCCTGTACCCGCCGAAGCGCTTCTTCGGTGCGGCCCGCAACATCGAGGACGGCGGTTCGCTGACCATCCTCGCCACCGCGCTGGTGGACACCGGGTCCCGCATGGACGAGGTCATCTTCGAGGAGTTCAAGGGCACCGGCAACGCCGAGCTCAAGCTCGACCGGAAGCTCGCCGACAAGCGCATCTTCCCGGCGGTGGACGTGGACGCGTCCGGTACCCGTAAGGAAGAGATCCTGCTCGGCAGCGACGAGCTCGCCATCACCTGGAAGCTGCGCCGTGTGCTGCACGCGCTCGACCAGCAGCAGGCGATCGAACTGCTCCTCGACAAGATGAAGCAGACCAAGTCGAACGCCGAGTTCCTGATGCAGATCCAGAAGACGACCCCGACGCCCGGCAACGGCGACTGAGCCACCGCCGGCCGGCACGCCGTACGGAAGTCCCGCCCCGTCACACGAGTGACCGGGCGGGACTTCCGGCTTGCGGGGCTTGTAGGATCAGCGCACTGCAGTGGGGGGGAACGTATTTTCGGATACGCCCACGGGGTGGTCAGTGCTGCCGTCAGGGGCCCGCACCCATGGGCTGTTCTCTCCTGCCTGCGTCTACAGCGACAGGAGACCTGAGTGACATCTACCCCTCGAAGAGCCCGGCTGGCTCTTCCCGCGGCCACCGCCGCACTCGCCCTGTCGGGCGCGGTCCTCGCGGCCGTCCCCGCCCAGGCGTCCGACGGGGCCCCCGTCCCGTCCCAGCCGGCCGTGACCGAGCGGCCCGCCCCCGCGTCGCCCGCCGAGCTGGCACAGCGGATCCAGGACTCCGGGGCCGCCCTCAGGAGCCACGCCGCCACCGCCCCCGGCGAGCAGCCGAAGGCCACGCCCAGCGCCGAGGCCCCGTCCGGCAAGGTCGACCCGAAGATCATCGGCGGCAAGGACGCGACCCTCTCCGAGGCGCCGTGGATGGTGCAGCTGCACTACTACGACGACAAGGACAACGACGACCCCGCCGACGACGAGGGCTACTTCTGCGGCGGCACCCTGGTCGCCCCGGCGAAGATCCTGACCGCCGCGCACTGCGTGTACGGCTTGGACTGGAGGGAGAACGGAGCCGTCCTCGGCGGCACCGCCCAGCTCCCCGACGGCGACGACCTGCACGGCGGCCGGTTCGTCGGCGTGTGGAGCCAGTGGGTCAACCCCACGTACCGGCCGAGCACCACCTCGGGCGGTGACCTCGCGGTGCTCACGCTGAGCGAGGCGCTGCCGTACAAGACGCTGCGGCCCACGACGAGCGACGACACGGCCTCCTACACCAACGGGGCCCCGGCGACGGTCTACGGCTGGGGGCGCACCAGCTCCACCAGCCAGGACATCTCGCCGACGCTGAAGAAGGCGACCGTGCCGATGCGCTCGGACGCCTCCTGCACGTCGTACTGGGGCGCCGACTTCGTGCCCGGTCAGATGGCCTGCGCCGGCGACCCGGCCTCCGGTCAGGACGCCGGGACGGTCTCCCCGTGCAACGGCGACTCCGGTGGCCCGCTCGTGGTCAACGGCCGGATCGCCGGTGTGGTGTCCTGGGGCGTCAAGGACTGCGTCGCCTCGGGCGCCTACGGCGTCTACGCCAAGGTCAGCTCCTACGTCGGCGAGGTCAACTCCCGCGTCGACGACACCGACCTCGACTTCGACGGCCTGGCGGACCTCTTCGCCCGCACCCCGGGCGGCGAGGCGTACGAGTACTACTCCGTCGGCGACCAGTCGCCCTACCTGGGCAACCGCGTCGCGCTCGACGGCTGGGCCGGCCTGAGCCTGGTGCGCCAGGCCGACCTGGACCGCGACTCCTGGCAGGACTACGTGGTCCGCGCCCCGGACGGGGTGCTGTACACCTTCGCGTTCAACGGGACCGACCGCTACGAGACGTTGCGCGTCGGCGGCGGCTGGAACGCGATGAACGACATCCGTGTCCCCGGCGACCTCTCCGGCGACGCCCTGGCCGACCTGGTCGCCAAGGACAAGGACGGCGTCCTGTGGCTCTACCCGGGCAAGGGCGACGGCACGTTCGGCAGCCGCGTCCGGATCGGCGGCGGCTGGACCAAGTACACGATCACCGGCAAGGGCGACTACGACCGCGACGGCAGGCCCGACCTGCTGGCGCGGGACGGCTCGGGCGTCCTGTGGCTGTACCCGGGCACCGGGAAGGCCGCGCCGGCGTTCGGCAGCCGGGTCAAGGTCGGCGGCGGCTGGAACGCCTACAGCGCCCTGGCCACCGCCGGTGACACCACCGGTGACGGCAGGCCCGACCTGCTGGCCCGCGACACCTCCGGTGTGATGTGGCTGTACAAGGGCACCGGCAAGCCGGGCACGGCCGCGTTCAAGACCCGGGTGCGGGTCGGCGGAGGCTGGAACGCCTTCAACCTCTTCGGCTGAGCCGGCGATCCCGGCGCGGGGCCGTCTCCACTTCGGGGGCGGCCCCTTCGCCGTGCGCGGGCCTCCGGCTGCGAGCTTCGCCACACGCGGCGGCGCGGCCGGTGTCCCGGCGGGTCCGCGGCGTCGCCCGCGGATTCCCAGGTCAGCGCGGTGCGCCCCGGGCACGCCGACCACGCTCCGTCACCGTTTCCCCACCGGGTCGCCACAGACGGTTGTGCAACCCTGTCCCGAGTTCCGCCGTCTGAGCTACGGAGGGACCATGGTGAGGTACCGGCGCCGAACGCGCCGGAGCCGACCGACCCGACCCTGAGCGCAGGGGGTAACCGACCGGACGAACACCGAGGAGCCCATGTCCGCCCAGAGCACGCCGGATCCCGCGATACCCGGCCCCGGCCAGTCCCGCACCCCCGGACCCGGCCACCGGGGCAAGGGCCGCCGCCGCAGGCCCAGAACCGGCCGGCGCAAGGCCCTGCTCGTCGCGGCCTGGAGCGCCGCCGGAATCGTGGTCCTCGGCGGCACCGGAGCGGGAGTCCTGTACTTCAAGCTCAACGGCAACCTCACGAGCGTCGACATCGACCAGGCGCTCGGCGCCGACCGGCCGAAGAAGGCCGACAACGGCTCGGAGAACATCCTGGTCCTCGGCTCCGACACCCGTTCCGGCGGCAACAAGAAGCTCGGCGGCGGCACCGACGACGGCACCGCCCGCTCGGACACGGCGATGATCGTGCACGTCTACAAGGGCCACAAGAAGGCCAGCGTGGTCTCCATCCCGCGCGACACCCTCATCGACCGCCCCGACTGCACCGACACCGACGGCGGCGAGCACCCCGCCGCCGACGACGTGATGTTCAACTCCGCGTACTCCACGGGCGGCGCCGCCTGCGCCGTGAAGACCGTCGAGTCGGTCAGCGGCCTGCGCATGGACCACTACCTCGAGGTCGACTTCAGCGGCTTCCAGAACCTCATCGACGACCTCGGCGGCGTCCGGGTCACCACCACCGAGGACATCAAGGACCCCGACAGCCACCTCGACCTCACGGCCGGCGCCCACCGGCTCGACGGCGAGCAGGCCCTCGGCCTGGTCCGCACCCGGCACGGCGTCGGCGACGGCTCCGACCTCGGCCGCATCCAGCTCCAGCAGGCCTTCGTCAAGGCCCTGGTCGACCAGGTCAAGGACATCGGCCTGCTCGGCAACCCCAAGAAGCTGTACGACGTCGCCGACACCGCCACCAAGACCGTGACCACCGACTCCGACCTGGGCTCGGTGAACTCCCTGATGTCCTTCGCGAGCGGCCTGAAGAGCATCGGCCCGGACAAGATGCACATGGTCACCATGCCGGTGATCTACGACCCCGCCGACGCCAACCGCGTCCTGGTCGAGAAGGGCAAGGCCCAGCAGGTCTGGACGGCCCTGAAGAACGACCGCCCGATCCCCGAGTCGGCCACCCGGGGCACGGCGACCGGCGAGGCGAAGGGCGTCGTCGACACCGGGGAATAGTTCACGCCGCCCCCCGGTTTTGGGGGATGGCGCCAGTCCTGGCAGACTGGTACGTCGGCTCCGGTTCACGCTCCCGCATCCCGCGGCTGCGACCCGGCGCCCTCCCGGAACAGTAGGAGACACCTTGAAGCGCGACATCCACCCCGAGTACGTCGAGACGCAGGTCAGCTGCACCTGTGGCGCGTCGTTCACCACCCGCAGCACCATTCAGTCCGGCACCATCCGGGCCGAGGTCTGCTCCGAGTGCCACCCGTTCTACACGGGCAAGCAGAAGATCCTCGACACCGGTGGCCGCGTGGCCCGCTTCGAGGCCCGCTTCGGCAAGGCTGCCGCCGGCTCCAAGAAGTAGCGAGCCCCCAACCGCCGGTCCACGGCCGCATCCCCTGCCCGGGGAGCGCCGGGACCGGCGTTTTTGGTCGCCCGCCTTCCCCTTCCCGAGCAGTAAGCAGGAGCCCAAGATGTTCGAGGCCGTCGAGGAACTCGTCGCCGAGCACGCCGACCTGGAGAAGAAGCTCGCCGACCCGTCGGTCCACTCCGACCAGGCGAACGCGCGCAAGCTGAACAAGCGGTACGCCGAGCTGACCCCGATCGTCGCCACGTTCCGCTCCTGGAAGCAGACCGGCGACGACATGGAGACCGCGCGCGAATTCGCGGCCGACGACCCCGACTTCGCCGCCGAGGTCAAGGAGCTGGACAAGCAGCGCGAGGAGCTCACCGAGAAGCTGCGGCTGCTGCTCGTCCCGCGCGACCCCAGCGACGACAAGGACGTCATCCTCGAGATCAAGGCCGGCGCGGGCGGCGACGAGTCGGCGCTCTTCGCCGGCGACCTGCTGCGCATGTACCTGCGGTACGCCGAGCGGGTCGGCTGGAAGACCGAGATCATCGACTCCACCGAGTCCGAGCTGGGCGGCTACAAGGACGTCCAGGTCGCCGTGAAGACCAAGGGCGGCCAGGGCGCCACCGAGCCCGGCCAGGGCGTCTGGGCGCGGCTGAAGTACGAGGGCGGCGTGCACCGCGTGCAGCGGGTGCCCGCGACCGAGTCCCAGGGCCGGATCCACACCTCCGCGGCCGGCGTGCTCGTCACGCCCGAGGCCGAGGAGATCGACGTCGAGATCAACCCCAACGACCTCCGCATCGACGTCTACCGCTCCTCCGGACCCGGCGGCCAGTCCGTCAACACCACCGACTCCGCCGTGCGCATCACGCACCTGCCGACCGGAGTCGTCGCCTCCTGCCAGAACGAGAAGAGCCAGCTGCAGAACAAGGAGCAGGCGATGCGTATCCTGCGCTCCAGGCTGCTCGCGGCGGCGCAGGAGGAGGCGGAGAAGGAGGCCGCGGACGCCCGGCGCAGCCAGGTCCGCACCGTCGACCGCTCCGAGAAGATCCGCACGTACAACTTCCCGGAGAACCGCATCTCGGACCACCGCGTCGGCTTCAAGGCGTACAACCTGGACCAGGTCCTGGACGGCGACCTCGACTCGGTGATCCAGGCCTGCGTCGACGCGGACTCGGCGGCCAAGCTCGCCGCCGCGTAAGCACCGCCGCACCACCCACACCGGACCACAGCTCAGCCCCCGGAGGACCAGCGTGAACCTGCTGCTCGCGGAGGTGGCCCAGGCCACCCAGCGGCTGGCCGACGCCGGCGTGCCCTCGCCGCGCACCGACGCGGAGGAACTCGCCGCGTACCTGCACGGCGTCAAGCGGGGCGAGCTGCACACCGTGCCGGACGCGGACTTCGACGCCCGGTACTGGGAGGTGGTCGCCCGGCGTGAGGCGCGCGAGCCGCTCCAGCACATCACCGGCCGCGCCTACTTCCGCTACCTGGAGCTCCAGGTCGGCCCCGGCGTCTTCGTGCCCCGCCCCGAGACCGAGTCGGTCGTCGGCTGGGCCATAGACGCGGTACGCGCCATGGACGTCGTCGAGCCCTGCATCGTCGACCTGTGCACCGGCTCCGGCGCCATCGCGCTCGCGCTCGCCCAGGAGGTGCCGCGCTCGCGCGTGCACGCCGTGGAGCTGTCCGAGGACGCCCTCAAGTGGACGCGCAAGAACATGGAGGGGTCCAGGGTCGACCTGCGCCAGGGAGACGCCCTGACCGCCTTCCCGGACCTCGACGGCCAGGTCGACCTGGTCGTCTCCAACCCGCCGTACATCCCGCTCACCGAGTGGGAGTACGTCGCCCCCGAGGCCCGCGACCACGATCCCGAGCTGGCCCTGTTCTCCGGCGAGGACGGCCTCGACCTGATCCGCGGCCTGGAACGCACCGCGCACCGCCTGCTGCGTCCCGGCGGCGTGGTCGTCGTCGAGCACGCCGACACCCAGGGCGGCCAGGTGCCGTGGATCTTCACCGAGGAGCGGGGCTGGGCCGACGCGGCCGACCACCCCGACCTCAACAACCGCCCCAGGTTCGCCACCGCCCGCAAGGCACTGCCGTGAGCGACCGCACCCCGCTGACTTCGATCCCGCAGTACGTGTACGAGGAGGCCCGCTAAATGGCACGGCGATACGACACCAACGACTCGACCGACCGAGTGACCGGTCTGCGCGAGGCCGCGTCCGCCGTCCGCCGTGGCGAGCTCGTGGTGCTGCCGACGGACACCGTGTACGGCATCGGCGCCGACGCCTTCAGCGCGGAGGCCGTCGGCGACCTGCTGGAGGCCAAGGGACGCGGCCGCAACATGCCCTCCCCGGTCCTCATCGGCTCGCCGAACACCCTGCACGGCCTGGTCACGGACTTCTCCGAGATGGCCTGGGAGCTGGTCGACGCCTTCTGGCCGGGCGCCCTGACACTGGTCGCCAAGCACCAGCCGTCGCTGCAGTGGGACCTCGGCGAGACCCGCGGCACGGTCGCCGTGCGGATGCCGCTGCACCCGGTCGCCATCGAACTGCTCACCGACGTCGGCCCGATGGCCGTCTCCTCCGCCAACCTGACCGGCCACCCCGCCCCCGAGGACTGCGACGCCGCCCAGCAGATGCTCGGCGACTCCGTCTCCGTCTACCTCGACGGCGGCCCGACCCCCGGCATCGTCCCCTCGTCCATCGTCGACGTCACCCGCGAGGTGCCCGTCCTGCTGCGCGCGGGCGCGCTGTCGGCGGAGGAGCTGCGCAAGGTGGTACCCGACCTCGAGGTGGCGAATTGACGGCCCCTGGGACGGGGCGTGGCATAGGCAACGGGGAACGCGCCGCGGAGATCACGACCACGTTCGTCGGCCTCCCGCGCGACAGCTTCCGCATCCTCCACGTCAGCACCGGAAACGTCTGCCGCTCGCCGATCACCGAGCGGCTGACCCGGCACGCGGTGCAGGAGCGGCTCGGTGTGCTCGGCGGCGGCCTGATCGTGGAGAGCGCAGGCACCTGGGGCCACGAGGGCGCCCCCATGGAGGCGAACGCCGAGACGGTCCTCACGGACTTCGGCGCCGACCCCGCCGGATTCACCGGCCGGGAGCTGCTCGACGAGCACGTGATCCGCGCCGACCTGGTCCTCACCGCGACCCGGGACCACCGGGCCCAGGTCATCTCCATGGGCCACTCGGCGGGCCTGCGCACGTTCACCCTGAAGGAGTTCACCCGCCTGGTGAACGCCATCGACCCGGCGACGCTCCCTCCCCTGGAGGACGGCGTGGTCACCCGCGCCCGCGCCCTGGTCCGCGCTGCCGCGGCGCTACGCGGGTGGCTCCTGGCGCCCACGGTGGAGGCGGACGAGGTGTACGACCCCTACGGCGCCCCACTGACGTTCTTCCGCTCGATCGGCGACGAGATACACCAAGCACTGGACCCCGTGGTGACGGCGCTGACAGGGGTTCCCGCGCGGGCGTGAGGCGGGGTGGGGCTTGCGGGGCGGTGAGTCGGTGGACGGAGTCCGCCGCAGCGTCGCGAAGGCCGGGAGGCCGGCCGGGGCCGAGTGGTGCGAGGGGCGCGTCGGGGACGGGTCCCCGTGGTGACGGCGCTGACGGGAGTTCCGGCGCGGGCGTGAGGCGGGGTGGGGCTTGCGGGCCTACATTGGTCGTACGTCACCGTCGACGCATGCCCGGAGCGCACCATGTCGGTCACCCACGACATCATCGAGGCCGATGACAGCTCGCTCGGAGTCCTGCTGCGCCAGGACCCCGAGCTGGCCGAGATCCTGTTCGCCGAAGGCCGCCGGCAGGCGACGACCCTCCAGCTGATCGCCGCCGAGAACTTCACGTCCCCCGCCGTGCTGGCCGCCCTCGGCTCGCCGCTGGCCAACAAGTACGCCGAGGGCTACCCGGGCGCCCGCCACCACGGCGGCTGCGAGATCGTCGACGTCGCCGAGCGGCTCGCCGCGGAACGGGCGCAGGCGCTGTTCGGCGCCGAGCACGCCAACGTGCAGCCGCACTCCGGCTCCTCCGCCGTGCTGGCCGCCTACGCCGCGCTGCTGCGCCCCGGTGACACCGTCCTCGCCCTGGGCCTGCCGTACGGCGGCCACCTCACCCACGGCTCGCCGGGGAACTTCTCCGGCCGCTGGTTCGAGTTCGTCGGCTACGGCGTGGACGCGGAGACCGGGCTGATCGACTACGACCAGGTGCGCACCCTGGCCCGTAGCCACCGCCCCAAAGCGATCGTGTGCGGCTCCATCGCCTACCCGCGCCACCTCGACCACGCCGCCTTCCGCGCCATCGCCGACGAGGTGGGCGCCTACCTCATCGCGGACGCCGCGCACCCGATCGGCCTGGTCGCCGGGGGAGCGGCGCCCAGCCCGGTGCCGTACGCCGACATCGTCTGCGCCACCACGCACAAGGTGCTGCGCGGGCCCCGCGGCGGCATGATCCTGTGCGGAAGCGAACTGGCCGAGCGGGTCGACCGGGCCGTCTTCCCCTTCACCCAGGGCGGGGCCCAGATGCACACCATCGCCGCCAAGGCCGTCGCCTTCGGGGAGGCGGCGACCCCCGCCTTCGCCGCGTACGCCCACCAGGTGGTCGCCAACGCCCGGACGCTCGCGGCCCACCTGGCCGCGGAGGGCCTGGTCGTCACCACCGGCGGTACGGACACCCACCTGCTCACCGTCGACCCCGCCCCGCTCGGCGTCGACGGCAAGGCCGCACGGGGCCGGCTGGCGGCGGCCGGGATCGTCCTGGACTGCTGCGCGCTGCCGCACGGCGACGCCCGCGGCCTGCGCCTGGGCACGGCAGCGGTGACCACGCAGGGCATGGGGGAGCGGGAGATGCGGGCGGTGGCCACGCTGCTCGCCGGGGTGCTCAGGGGCGACACGGAGGCCGCCGCGGCGCGGGACGACGTACGGGATCTGGTCGCGGAGTTTCCCCCGTATCCGGAATGAGGCAGGGTAGGCGCACACGGGTGCACAGCCACACGTGCAACCATCGTCGCTACCCGGAAGTCCTCATCCATATGCCTGCATCGCTAGGCTGTGAGGCCGGGAATGGCCAGCGAGACCTGTGGGGAAGCCCGTGCGTGAATACCTGCTGACGCTCTGCGTCACGGCCGCGGTGACGTATCTGCTGACCGGGCCGGTACGGAAGTTCGCGATCGTGGCGGGAGCGATGCCGGAGATCCGGGCACGTGACGTGCACCGGGAACCCACTCCGCGGCTCGGCGGTATCGCCATGTTCTTCGGGCTGTGCGCGGGTCTGCTGGTCGCCGACCACCTGACCAATCTGCACCAGGTCTTCGAGAAGTCCAACGAACCGCGGGCACTGCTCTCCGGTGCCGCCCTGATCTGGCTGATCGGTGTCCTGGACGACAAGTTCGAGATCGACGCCCTGATCAAGCTGGGCAGTCAGATGATCGCCGCCGGTGTGATGGTGGTCCAGGGACTGACGATCCTGTGGCTCCCCATCCCGACCGTGGGCACGGTCGCGCTGACCCAGTGGCAGGGCACCCTCCTGACGGTGGCGCTGGTCGTCGTGACCATCAACGCGGTCAACTTCGTGGACGGCCTCGACGGTCTCGCGGCCGGCGTGGTGTGCATCGCGGCGGCGGCGTTCTTCATGTACGCCTACCGGATCTGGTACTCGTACGGCATCGAGGCCGCGGCGCCCGCCTCGCTGTTCGCGGCCATCCTGATGGGCATGTGCCTGGGCTTCCTGCCGCACAACATCCATCCCGCGCGCATCTTCATGGGCGACTCGGGCTCGATGCTGATCGGCCTGGTCCTGGCGGCGAGCGCGATCTCCATCACGGGCCAGGTGGACCCGGACAGCCTCTTCGGCGGCTCCGAGCGCAACACCGTGCACCAGATGGTGCCGGTCTACATCCCGCTGCTGATGCCGCTGACCATCATCGCCATCCCCGCCGCCGACCTGATCCTGGCGATCGTGCGCCGCACCTGGCGCGGCCAGTCGCCGTTCGCCGCGGACCGGGGGCACCTGCACCACCGCCTGCTGGAGATCGGCCACTCGCACAGCCGCGCGGTGCTGATCATGTACTTCTTCTCGGCGCTGATCGCGTTCGGCGCGCTCGCCTACTCGGTGAACGCGGCGTCGATGTGGATCGTGCTGGGCGTCGTCTTCCTCAGCGCGATCGGCCTGGTCCTGCTCCTGCTGCCGCGCTTCACGCCGCGCGCCCCCCGCTGGGCCGAGGCCTTCGTGCCGCCGCGCTACCGGCGCCGCCGGGCGGCCACCGCCACCCCGGCCGAGGGCGACGCCGCGGTGGCGGCGGACGGGGACGAGGACGACGAGCGGGTCCGCGTCGCCGTCGGCGTCTCGGGCGTCAACGGGGCGACCGCCGTCGGGCCCCGTACGCGGGCGAGGTGAGAAGGGTGAGCGGGATGAAACCCCGCATTACCAGACAAGTGGGTCCAGTAATTGCACAAACGCGCACTGTCACTCTCACGTGTGACAGCAAGCACACCCACAGGTAAAGACCTCATCAAATAGTTTGTGATACGGTTCACGAGTATTCCCGGGGTAGAGCCCAAGGACCGTAGTGCGACGGTCTCTTGAACGTGCGGACACCGTCCGACCCGGGGCTACGCTCGTCCATGACGACACCTGCCCCCTGTGTGTTGAAAGCGGAGTTGCCGCCATGCCGTCCAATGACGTCCGGATCCTGCTTCAGGCTGCCGTGCCCACGGCTGCCGTCGGCGCTGTAGCCGCCGTCGTCAGCGCCGTGGTCGCCGGTGGCAAGGGCGCGGTCGGAGCCGTCGTCGCGACCGTGGTGGCGATGCTCTTCATGGGGATCGGCCTCTACGTCCTGCAGCGCACCGCCAAATCGCTTCCGCACCTTTTCCAGGCGATGGGCCTGATGCTCTACGCGGCACAGATCCTGCTGCTGTTCGTCTTCCTCGCCGCGTTCAAGAACACGACGCTGTTCAACCCCCGGTCCTTCGCGATCACTTTGGTCGCCGTCACGCTCGCGTGGATCGCCGCGCAGACGCGGGCGCACATGAAGGCCAAGATCCTCTACGTCGAACCCGATCCGAAGGGCGAAAAGCCCGAAAAGACGGGCCACTCGTCGTGAGGGGTAGGGCCGGGATAAAGAGGCATGTGAAGTCCTGCTATCGTCCGGTGCCAACTGCGGCATCGCGGGCGCGGGCATCTCGGCTGACGCCTGCTGAATCGCGAGGCGAGATGCCCCACAGCCGCCCCCACATCCGTAACACCAGTCCCGTGCCGAACAGCGGCCCCGCGCCGCGCCGACACAACGAGGTTGCCGTATCCATGCGCCACGCTGAAGGAGCCCGCGGTGAGTGCTGACCCGACGCAGGTGCTCGCCTTCGAGACCGACTGCCACATCTTCGACGGATGTGGTTTCCCGGCTCCCGGCCTGCACTCGTTCCTCTTCGAGCCGCTCTGGGGCAACGCAGACGGCAACGGCATGTACTTCAACAAGCCGATGCTGCTGGCTCTCCTCGGCTCGCTCATCATCGTGGGCTTCTTCTGGGCCGCCTTCAACAAGCCGAAGGTTGTCCCGGGCAAGCTCCAGATGGTCGCCGAGGCCGGCTACGACTTCATCCGCCGCGGCGTGGTCTACGAGACGATCGGCAAGAAGGAAGGCGAGAAGTACGTCCCGCTCGTCGTGACGCTCTTCTTCTTCGTCTGGATGATGAACCTCTGGTCGATCATCCCGGTCGCCCAGTTCCCGGTCACCTCGATCATCGCCTACCCGATGGTCCTGGCCCTGATCGTCTACATCGTGTGGGTGTCGCTCACCTTCAAGCGCCACGGCTTCGTCGGCTTCTTCAAGAACGTCACCGGCTACGACAAGTCCCTCGGTGCGGTGCTGCCGCTGTCGATGACCATCGAGTTCTTCTCGAACCTGCTGGTCCGCCCCTTCACGCACGCCGTCCGGCTCTTCGCCAACATGTTCGCCGGCCACACGCTGCTGCTGCTCTTCACGATCGCCAGCTGGTACCTGCTGAACGGCATCGGATTCGCCTACGCGGGCGTCTCGTTCGTGATGACGCTCATCATGACGGCCTTCGAGCTCTTCATCCAGGCCGTGCAGGCGTACGTGTTCGTGCTGCTGACCTGCACCTACATCCAGGGCGCGCTCGCCGAGAACCACTGAGTCCCCGCCCGGCCTCACACCCCAGCCGTCCGGTGGCCAACCCCCACCGGTCCGTAAAGAAAAGGAAGAACTGGCATGTCCCAGACCCTTGCTGCCGTCGATGGCTCGCTCAGCTCCGTTGGTTACGGCCTTGCCGCCATTGGCCCCGGCGTCGGCGTCGGCATCATCTTCGGCAACGGCACCCAGGCCCTCGCCCGCCAGCCCGAGGCGGCCGGCCTGATCCGCGCCAACCAGATCCTCGGCTTCGCCTTCTGTGAGGCGCTCGCCCTCATCGGTCTCGTCATGCCCTTCGTCTACTAAGACGAAGACTGACGACCGACCCTTTCGACGAAAGGCATTGATGTGACTTCCGCCCTGGTTTTCCTGGCGGCTGAGGGTGAGAAGGAGAACCCCCTCATCCCGCCGTGGCCGGAGCTCGTCATCGGCCTGATCGCCTTCGTCATCGTCTTCGGCTTCCTCGCCAAGAAGCTCCTCCCGAACATCAACAAGGTTCTGGAAGAGCGCCGCGAGGCCATCGAGGGCGGTATCGAGAAGGCCGAGGCCGCGCAGACCGAGGCCCAGAGCGTCCTCGAGCAGTACAAGGCACAGCTCGCGGAGGCCCGGCACGAGGCCGCGCGCCTGCGTCAGGAGGCGCAGGAGCAGGGCGCCACGCTCATCGCCGAGATGCGCGCGGAAGGCCAGCGGCAGCGTGAGGAGATCATCGCCGCCGGTCACGCCCAGATCCAGGCCGACCGCAAGGCCGCCGCGTCCGCGCTGCGCCAGGACGTCGGCAAGCTGGCCACCGAGCTGGCCGGCAAGCTCGTCGGCGAGTCCCTGGAGGACCACGCCCGCCAGAGCCGCGTCATCGACCGCTTCCTGGACGAGCTGGACGACAAGGCGACGACGGCAGAGGCAACCCGATGAGTGGGATGCACGGAGCGAGCCGCGAGGCTCTGGCCGCCGCGCGTGAGCGGCTCGACGCGCTGACGGACGCCACGTCCGTGGACGCCGGTTCGCTCGCCGACGAGCTGGCCGCCGTCACGGCGCTGCTGCACCGCGAGGTGTCGCTGCGCCGGGTCCTCACCGACCCGGCGCAGGCCGGCGAGGCCAAGGCCGAGCTCGCCCAGCGTCTCCTCGGCACCCAGGTCAGCGGCCCGACCGTCGACCTGGTGGCCGGCATGGTGCGCAGCCGCTGGTCGCAGTCCCGCGACCTGGTGGACGCGCTGGAGGAGCTGGCGAGCACCGCCGACCTCACCGCCGCCCAGAAGCGTGGCCGGCTGGACAACGTCGAGGACGAGCTGTTCCGGTTCGGCCGGATCGTCTCCTCCAGCACCGAGCTGCGGGCCGCGCTCACCAGCCGGTCGGCCACCACCGCGGCCAAGAGCGAGCTGCTGCGCAGCCTGCTCGGCGGCCGTGCGGAGCCGACCACCGAGCGTCTGGTGACGCGCCTTGTCACCGTGCCCCGTGGACGTAGCCTGGAGTCGGGACTCGAGTCCCTGTCCAAGCTCGCCGCCGACCGGCGGGACCGGATGGTCGCCGTGGTCACCTCGGCGGTGCCGCTGAGCGACGCGCAGAAGCAGCGCCTCGGCGCGGCCCTCGCGAAGGTCTACGGCCGTCCGATGCACCTGAACCTCGACGTGGACCCCGAGGTCCTCGGCGGAATCCGGGTGCAGGTCGGTGACGAGGTCATCAACGGCTCCATCGCGGACCGCCTGGAGGACGCCGGCCGCCGGCTGGCGAGCTGACGCTCCCGCGCGACAACAGCACAGCAAGAGCAGTAACAGAGCAGTAGCAGTACGTACTTACGACGGCCCTGGTTGGGCCGTGCAGAGGATTCACCTCTCATTGGGGGGAGTCCCGACTCGTGGAATACCCCCAAGTGAAACTTCGGGCCCAACAAGGAGAGCAGGGAACTCAGATGGCGGAGCTCACGATCCGGCCGGAGGAGATCCGGGACGCACTGGAGAACTTCGTCCAGTCGTACAAGCCGGACGCGGCCTCGCGCGAGGAGGTCGGTACGGTCACCCTTGCCGGCGACGGCATCGCGAAGGTCGAGGGCCTGCCCTCGGCCATGGCCAACGAACTGCTGAAGTTCGAGGACGGCACCCTCGGCCTCGCCCTCAACCTCGAGGAGCGCGAGATCGGTTGCGTCGTCCTCGGTGAGTTCAGCGGCATCGAGGAGGGGCAGCCGGTCTCGCGTACCGGTGAGGTCCTCTCCGTGGCCGTCGGCGAGGGCTACCTCGGCCGCGTCGTCGACCCCCTCGGCAACCCGATCGACGGCCTCGGCGAGATCGAGACCTCCGGTCGCCGCGCCCTCGAACTGCAGGCCCCCACGGTCATGCAGCGCAAGTCGGTGCACGAGCCGATGGAGACGGGCTACAAGGCCGTCGACGCCATGACCCCGATCGGCCGCGGCCAGCGCCAGCTGATCATCGGCGACCGCCAGACCGGCAAGACCGCCCTGGCCGTCGACACGATCATCAACCAGCGCGACAACTGGCGCACCGGCGACCCGAACAAGCAGGTCCGCTGCATCTACGTCGCCATCGGCCAGAAGGGCTCCACCATCGCGTCCGTGCGCGGCGCGCTGGAGGAGAACGGCGCGCTGGAGTACACGACCATCGTGGCCGCCCCGGCGTCCGACCCGGCCGGCTACAAGTACCTGGCGCCGTACACCGGCTCGGCCATCGGCCAGCAGTGGATGTACGAGGGCAAGCACGTCCTGATCATCTTCGACGACCTGTCGAAGCAGGCCGACGCCTACCGCGCCGTGTCGCTGCTGCTGCGCCGCCCGCCGGGCCGCGAGGCCTACCCGGGTGACGTCTTCTACCTGCACTCCCGTCTGCTGGAGCGCTGCGCGAAGCTCTCCGACGCCGAGGGCGCGGGTTCGATGACCGGTCTGCCGATCGTCGAGACCAAGGCCAACGACGTGTCGGCGTTCATCCCGACCAACGTCATCTCGATCACCGACGGCCAGTGCTTCCTGGAGTCCGACCTGTTCAACGCCGGTCAGCGTCCGGCCCTGAACGTCGGTATCTCGGTCTCCCGCGTCGGTGGCTCGGCCCAGCACAAGGCCATGAAGCAGGTCTCCGGCCGACTGCGCGTGGACCTCGCCCAGTTCCGTGAGCTGGAGGCGTTCGCCGCCTTCGGTTCCGACCTGGACGCCGCGTCGAAGTCGCAGCTGGAGCGCGGTCAGCGCATGGTCGAGCTGCTGAAGCAGGACCAGTACCAGCCGATGGCCACCGAGGATCAGGTCGTCTCCGTCTGGGCCGGCACCACCGGCAAGATGGACGAGGTGCCCGTCGCCGACATCCGCCGCTTCGAGAAGGAGCTGCTGGAGTACCTGCACCGCCAGGAGCAGGGCCTCATGACCTCCATCCGCGAGGGCGGCAAGATGTCCGACGACACCCTGCAGGCCGTCGCCGAGGCGATCGCGGCGTTCAAGAAGCAGTTCGAGACCTCGGACGGCAAGCTGCTCGGCGAGGACGCCCCGTCCGTCGCCAAGTGACGTAAGGAAGGGACCTGACTCATGGGAGCCCAGCTCCGGGTCTACAAGCGTCGCATCCGATCCGTCACCGCGACCAAGAAGATCACCAAGGCGATGGAGATGATCGCCGCCTCGCGCGTCGTCAAGGCGCAGCGCAAGGTGGCGGCCTCCACGCCGTACGCGCAGGAGCTCACCCGCGCGGTCACGGCGGTCGGCACCGGGTCGAACACGAAGCACGCGCTCACCACGGAGGCGGACAGCCCGGCCCGTGCCGCGGTCCTGCTCCTCACGAGCGACCGCGGTCTGGCCGGCGCCTTCAACTCCAACGCCATCAAGGCGGCGGAGCAGCTGACCGAGCGCCTCGAGCGTGAGGGCCGCCAGGTCGACACGTACATCGTCGGCCGACGCGGTCTGGCCCACTACAACTTCCGCGAGCGCAAGGTCGTGGAGTCGTTCGCGGGCTTCACCGACGAGCCGACGTACGCGGACGCCAAGAAGGTCGCGGCGCCGCTCATCGAGGCCATCGAGAAGGACACGGCGGAAGGCGGCGTGGACGAGCTCCACATCGTCTACACCGAGTTCGTCTCGATGATGACGCAGACGGCGGTCGACTCCCGGCTGCTGCCGCTGAGTCTCGAAGAGGTGGCCGCGGAGTCGGGCGCGAAGGACGAGATCCTTCCGCTGTACGACTTCGAGCCGTCGGCGGAGGACGTCCTCGACGCCCTGCTGCCTCGCTACGTCGAAAGCCGCATCTACAACGCGCTGCTGCAGTCGGCCGCTTCCAAGCACGCCGCGACGCGGCGCGCGATGAAGTCGGCCACCGACAACGCGGGCGAGCTGATCAACACGCTCTCCCGTCTTGCCAACGCGGCCCGCCAGGCCGAAATCACCCAGGAAATCAGCGAGATCGTCGGTGGCGCCAGTGCCCTGGCCGACGCGAACGCGGGGAGTGACAACTAATGACCACCACTGTTGAGACCGCGACGGCCACGGGCCGCGTCGCCCGGGTCATCGGCCCGGTCGTCGACGTGGAGTTCCCCGTCGACGCGATGCCGGAGATCTACAACGCCCTCCACGTCGAGGTCGCCGACCCGGCCCAGGCGGGCGAGCTGAAGACGCTGACCCTGGAGGTCGCCCAGCACCTGGGTGACGGCCTGGTCCGCACCATCTCCATGCAGCCCACCGACGGCCTGGTCCGCCAGGCCCCGGTGACCGACACGGGCGCGGCCATCTCCGTCCCCGTCGGCGACTTCACCAAGGGCAAGGTGTTCAACACCCTCGGCGAGGTGCTGAACGTCGACGAGCAGTACACCGGTGAGCGCTGGCCGATCCACCGCAAGGCCCCGAACTTCGACGAGCTCGAGTCGAAGACCGAGATGTTCGAGACCGGCGTCAAGGTCATCGACCTGCTGACCCCGTACGTCAAGGGCGGCAAGATCGGTCTGTTCGGCGGCGCCGGCGTCGGCAAGACGGTGCTCATCCAGGAGATGATCTACCGCGTCGCCAACAACCACGACGGTGTCTCCGTGTTCGCCGGTGTCGGTGAGCGCACCCGTGAGGGCAACGACCTCATCGACGAGATGAGCGAGTCCGGCGTCATCGACAAGACCGCGCTTGTCTTCGGTCAGATGGACGAGCCGCCGGGCACCCGTCTGCGCGTCGCGCTGGCCGGCCTGACCATGGCCGAGTACTTCCGTGACGTCCAGAAGCAGGACGTGCTGTTCTTCATCGACAACATCTTCCGCTTCACCCAGGCGGGCTCCGAGGTGTCGACCCTGCTCGGCCGCATGCCCTCCGCGGTGGGCTACCAGCCGAACCTGGCCGACGAGATGGGTCTCCTCCAGGAGCGCATCACCTCGACCCGTGGTCACTCGATCACCTCGATGCAGGCGATCTACGTCCCCGCGGACGACCTGACCGACCCGGCCCCGGCCACCACCTTCGCCCACCTCGACGCGACGACGGTGCTCTCCCGTCCGATCTCCGAGAAGGGCATCTACCCGGCCGTGGACCCGCTGGACTCGACGTCCCGCATCCTCGACCCGCGGTACATCGCGGCGGACCACTACCAGGCCGCGATGCGCGTGAAGAACATCCTGCAGAAGTACAAGGACCTGCAGGACATCATCGCGATCCTCGGTATCGACGAGCTGGGCGAAGAGGACAAGCTCGTCGTCCACCGCGCCCGTCGCGTGGAGCGCTTCCTGTCCCAGAACACCCACGTCGCCAAGCAGTTCACGGGCGTCGACGGGTCGGACGTCCCGCTGGACGAGTCGATCGCGGCCTTCAACGCGATCTGCGACGGCGAGTACGACCACTTCCCGGAGCAGGCGTTCTTCATGTGCGGTGGCATCGAGGACCTGAAGAACAACGCCAAGGAGCTGGGCGTCTCCTGAGCCCCGGCTCGCGGTGAGCCGCACGGTTCACCACCCGGAGGGGGCGGGCGCGTCCCGTCCCCTCCGGCACGCCCCTTAGACTTGTAACCAACACCCGGCTCTCCCGCCGGGTGGTGACCCGAGGAGCCACCTTGGCTGCTGAGCTGCACGTCGCGCTGGTCGCGGCCGACCGAGAGGTCTGGTCCGGCGAGGCCACCCTGGTCGTCGCGCGCACCACGTCCGGCGACATCGGCGTCATGCCCGGTCACCAGCCGCTGCTCGGTGTGCTGGAGTCGGGCCCGGTGACCATTCGTACGAGTGACGGCGGGACGGTCGTCGCCGCGGTGCACGGCGGTTTCATCTCGTTCGCCGACAACAAGCTGTCGCTGCTGGCCGAGATCGCCGAGCTGTCGGACGAGATCGACGTCCACCGCGCCGAGCGGAAGCTCGAACAGGCGAAGGCGGCGGGCGACGCCCACGCCGAGCGTCGCGCGGACGTCCGACTGCGCGCGGCGGCGGGACGCTGATCCACAGCACAGTGCGATAGCGTCGTGCCATGACGTCACTCAGCCGCGGCTGGGACCGGAGCCATCCGGACCCGGCCGCGGCTGAGGCAGATCCGGGTGTTTTTTCCGTTCCGTTACCTAGGAGACGAGGAGGTCGGTGTCGATGGCCCTCGCTCTGACTGTGTGCGGAATCGTCGTGGCCGTGGTGGTGATCGGCCTCTTCGTCTTCGGTCTGCGCCGCCGGCTGATCCAGCGCTCGGGCGGCACCTTCGACTGCTCCCTGCGCTGGGACGCCCCCAAGGAGGGCGACACCACCGACGGCAAGGGCTGGGCCTACGGGGTGGCCCGCTACAACGGCGACCGGGTCGAGTGGTACCGCGTCTTCTCGTACTCCCCCCGCCCGCGCCGCGTGCTCGAGCGCTCCGCGATCGAGGTGGCCGGCCGCCGGGTGCCGGACGGGGAGGAGGAGCTGGCGTTGCTCTCCGACGCCGTGGTCCTGGCCTGTATGCACCGGGGCACACGGCTGGAGCTGGCGATGAGCGACGACGCGCTGACCGGATTCCTCGCGTGGCTGGAAGCAGCCCCGCCCGGACAGCGGGTGAACGTGGCGTAGCCGCGTTCACCCGCTGGGTGGGGGTCCCCCCGGACGAAGTCCGGGGGAGCGTCAATGTTGCTTGACCGGTCCTACTTGAGGCCGCTGTCGATGGCGCTCACCAGTTCGCCGTTCGTGGTGTCGCCGCTGAACTCCCAGAAGAAGGCGCCGCCGAGGCCCTGCTGCTCGGCCCAGTCCATCTTGGACTTGATGGTGGCCGGGGTGTCGTAGGACCACCAGTTGGAGCCGCAGTGGGCGTACGCGGTGCCGGCGACGGTACCGGTGGCCGGGCAGCTGTTCTTGAGGACCTTGTAGTCCTCGATGCCCGCCTCGTACGTGCCGGTCGCCGGGCCGGTGGCGGTGCCGCCGGGCGCGGACTGCGTGACGCCGGTCCAGCCGCGGCCGTAGAAGCCGATGCCGATCAGCAGTTTGTCGGCCGGGACGCCCTTGGACTTGAACTTCGCCATCGCGTCGGCGGTGTTGAAGCCCTGCTGCGGGATGCCGTCGTACGCGGTCAGCGGCGAGTGCGGAGCGGTCGGACCGTTCTTCGCCCAGGCGCCGAAGAAGTCGTACGTCATCACGTTGTACCAGTCGATGTACTTCGAGGCCTCGCCGTAGTCGGCGGCGTCGATCTTGCCGCCGTCCGAGCCGTCGGCGGTGACGGCCGCGGTGATCAGGTAGTCCTGGCCGAACTCGGCGCGCATCGCCTTCATCATGCTGCTGAAGGCGTTGGGGGCGCTGGTCTCGTCACAGCTGAGACCACAGGCGTTCGGGTACTCCCAGTCCAGGTCGATGCCGTCGAAGACGTCGGCCCAGCGCGGGTCCTCGACCAGGTCGTGACAGGACTTGGCGAAGGCGGCCGGGTTCTTCACGGCGTCGGGGAAGCCGCCGGACCAGGTCCAGCCGCCGAAGGAGTAGAGGATCTTGATGTGCGGGTACTTGGCCTTCAGCTTGCGCAGCTGGTTGAAGTTGCCGCGCAGCGGCTGGTCCCAGGTGTCGGCGACGCCGTCGACGGACTGGTCGGCGGTGTACGCCTTGTCGTAGTCGGCGTAGGAGTCGCCGATGGTGCACTTGCCGCCCTGGACGTTGCCGAAGGCGTAGTTGATGTGCGTGATCTTCTCGGCGGAGCCGGAGGTGACCAGGTTCTTGACGTGGTAGTTGCGCCCGTAGACGCCCCAGTTGGTGAAGTAGCCCATCTTGACCTCGGCACCGGTGCCGGGGTTGCCGCCGTCCCCGCCGCCGGTGGTGGTGACCTTCACGGAGCCGCTGGCCGGTCCGGTCTGGTCGGCGGTGTCCCGGGCCTTGACGCTGTACGAGTAGGCGGTGCCCTTGGTGAGGCCGTTGTCCGTGTAGGTGGTGCCGGTGACGGTGGCGACCTTCGCGCCGTCCCGCAGGACGTCGTAGTTCTTGACGCCCTTGTCGTCGGTGGCCGCCGACCAGGACAGCTTCACCGAGGTGTCGGTGATGTTCGAGGCGGTGGGCGTGCCGGGCGCGGAGGGGGCCTGGTCGCCGGGGACGGAGGTGCCGTCGCAGCTGCCGCCGTTGAGCTTGCAGTTGGACGGGGAGCCGGGACCGCTGCCGTTGAAGCCGAAGGAGACCGAGGCGCCGGGGGCGAGCGTCCCGTTCCAGCCGACGTTCTTGGCGGTCCAGTGGTCGCCGGAGTTGGTGACGGTGGCGTCCCAGGCGGAGGTGACTTTGGTGCCGGCGGGGAAGTCCCACTCGACGGCCCAGGAGCTGAGGGAGGTGGTGCCGGTGTTCTTCACCGTCCAGCTGCCGCCGAAGCCCGTGCCCCAGTCCGAGGTCTTGGCGAAGGTGGCCGTCGCGCTCGTGGCCGCCTGGGCCGGGCTCGCGAGGCCGACCAGGCCGGCGAGGGGAAGCGCCAGGGTCGCTGCGAGTGCCGCGGCTTTGTGTCTGAAGCGCATGTGCGCCTCCTTATGGGGATGTTGTTGTGGGCATGACTGAGCCTCATGTCCGCAGTGCCGCGAGAATAGAAAGGTCTGGACCATAGGTCAATAGGTCTGGACCAATGTGGCGGGGCGTGGTTGAGACGGTGATCGAGAGGGGAAACTAGATCCCCAACTCCTGCGCCAGCACCGCCGCTTGCACCCGGCTGCGCAGCCCCAGCTTCCCCAGCAGACGGCTGACGTGTGTCTTCACCGTGGCCTCCGCCATGTCCAGCCGCTCGGCGACCGCGGCGTTGGACAGCCCCTCGCCGAGACACGAGAGCACCTCGCGCTCACGCCGGGTCAGGTCGCGCAGCACCGCCGGGTCCGCGGCCGGCTCCCGCACCGGCCTCGCGGCGAACTCGGCGATCAGCCGCCGGGTGACGGCCGGGGCCACGATGCCCTCGCCGCCCGCCACCGTGCGCACGGCCGCGATCAGGTCCTTGGCCTCGGTGTTCTTCAGCAGGAACCCGGCGGCACCCGCCCGCAGCGCTCCGAAGACGTACTCGTCCAGGTCGAAGGTGGTCAGCACCAGCACGTCGGCCAGACCTTCCCCGACCACGATCCGGGTCGCCGACACGCCGTCCAGGCGCGGCATCTGCACGTCCATCAGCACCAGGTCGGGACGCAGCTCCCGGGCCAGCGCCACCGCCTGCTCGCCGTCGGCTGCCTCGCCCACCACCTCGATGTCCGGTGCGCTGCCCAGGATCAGCACCAGCCCCGCGCGGACGGCGGACTGGTCCTCGGCGACGAGGACGCGGATCATGCGAGGTCTCCTTCGGTCAGGGGCAGCGTGGCGCGCACGGCCCAGATCTTGCCGCCCGCCGGGCCGGGGTCCGCCACCGCCCCGGCCTCGAACGTGCCGTGCAGCAACGCGGCCCGCTCCCGCATTCCGACGAGACCGGCGCCGGAACCGGGGACGCGCGGGGTGTCCCGCTCGCCGTACGGGCTGGTCACCTCGACCCGCAGGGCGCCCTCGTGCCGGTCGAGCCGCACCCGGACGGTGCCCTGCGAGGCGTGCTTGAGCGCGTTGGTGAGCGACTCCTGCACGATCCGGTACGCGGCCAGTCCGACCGGCGCGGGCAGGTTGTCGCCGGGTGCCGCGTCCAGGGCGACGTCGAGGCCGTTGGCGCGGGCACCGTCGACCAGCGCGCCGAGCCCGTCGAGGGTGGGCGCGGGGGCCGGTGCGGTGTCCCCGCCGCTGTCCCGCAGGATGCCGATGAGGCGGCGCATCTCGGCCAGTCCCGCCACGCTGTTCTCACGGATCACACCGAGCGCCTGCCGGGTGGTCGCCGCGTCGTCCAGGGAGAGTGCGGCCGTGGAGTGGATGGCGATCGCGGAGAGATGGTTGGCGACCATGTCGTGCAGCTCGCGGGCCATCCGGGAGCGCTCCGCCGTCACCGCCTGCACCCGGTCCATCTCGGCGAGCAGCGCGGTCTGCTCGGCCCGCAGCAGGGCGGCGTCGGCGGCCTCGCGGTGGTTGCGGACGATGAGCCCCGTGGAGGCGGGCCCGAAGGACACGATGCCGACGGCGACGCCGATGAGCAGCGCCTCGGGCACCCGCCACAGCGCGAACGGCACGACGGTGCCGGCCACGGTGAGCAGTCCGGTGATCCACGGGATGCGGCGGGCCGAGGCGGGCGAGCCGTACAGCACGGCGGCGTACATCAGGTCGGTGTACATGATCACCGTGACCAGGCTGCCCTGGGTGAGCGTGTCCGCGATCAGCGCGGCCGTGCCGATCAGCAGCCCGGTGCGCGGCGCCGCCCGGCGCAGCAGCTCGCAGCCCGCCATGACGGCGAGCGGGACCAGCAGCGGCCAGCGGCCGTCGAACAGCACGATCGGGTTGTCGGCGGGCCGCACGCCCAGGCCGATGCCCCACAGCAGCAGCCCGCCCAGGAGCCCCGCAGACGCGGCGTACGCGTCGAAGCGGCGCGGGCGGGGGAGTCGTGCGGCCATGCCACCATCCAACACGCCCCGCGCCCCGCCCGCCTGATCCCCGGGAAGGGTCCCGCGCTGCATCTTTCGATGTACCGGAGGTTCGTCACCGCCGACGACGAACGCGGCGGATTCCCACGGGAGCCTGGAAGGGTGAACGAAGGGAGTGCGTCGTGGTCGTCGCGTTGATCATCGCCTGCGAGGTCGGCTTCTGGGTCCTGCTGGCCCTCGGCCTGGGCGCCCGCTACCTGCTGAAGTGGCGGCGCACCAGCGTGGTC
Organism: Streptomyces sp. NPDC042336; assembly: GCF_055581985.1. Lineage (NCBI taxonomy): Bacteria > Bacillati > Actinomycetota > Actinomycetes > Kitasatosporales > Streptomycetaceae > Streptomyces > Streptomyces sp. NPDC042336. The sequence continues at coordinate 260,653 of NZ_JBVJEA010000009.1, forward strand.
CTGCTGCTGTGCGAGCCGGTGCTGGAACTGGTGCTGTTCGCCGTGACGGCGTGGGACCTCAAGAACGGCGCCGAGCCCGGCTGGGAGCACGGCCTGGCCGCGCTGTACATCGGCTACACCGTCGCCTACGGCCACTACACGATCCGCTGGCTCGACGGTCACGCCGCCCACCGCCTGGCCGGCGGCCCGCCCCCGGCCAAGCCCCCGCGCCACGGTATGCCCCGGGCGCGCCACGAGGGCCGGCTGTGGCTGCGCACACTGCTCGGTGCCGCCGTGGCCTGCGCGCTGCTCCAGGGCGCCGTCTGGTACGTCGGCGACGACGGCGACGTCTCGTCGCTGCGCGCCTTCCAGTGGACGGCCCTGCGCGCCGTCGCCATCCACGGCCTGATCGCCCTCACGTACCTGATCTGGCCGAAGAAGGCCCCGGCGGGCACGCCGCAGGCCGCGGCCGACCGGCGCAAGCAGGAGGCACACCGGTGAACCGGGCATCGAAGAACCTGCTGGAAGGCGTCGTCACGCTGCTCGCCGGCCTCGCCCTGTGGCTGTTCACGGGCGACGTGGAGGTTCCGGTGGTCACCCTGACGAAGGCGGGGGTCGTACTGATGTGCGTGGGCGGCGCGCAGACCGCGTGGGGCCTGTACGGTGCCGCGCGCCGGTCGCTCTAACGCTCCCCGCCCGGCACCCACAGCACGTCTCCGACCTCCTTGTTGGCCACGCGGGCCAGGATGAACAGGAGGTCGGAGAGCCGGTTCAGGTAGGTCGCGGTGAGCGGGTTCATCGTCTCGCCGTGGGCCTCCAGGGCCGCCCAGGTGGAGCGCTCGGCCCGGCGGACCACCGTGCACGCCTGGTGCAGCAGGGCGGCGCCCGGGGTGCCGCCGGGGAGGATGAAGGAGCGGAGCTTGTCCACCTCGGCCAGATAGCGGTCGCAGTCCGCCTCCAGCTTGTCGACGTAGAACTGCTCGACCCTGAGCGGTGGGTACTCCGGGTTCTCCACCACCGGCGTCGACAGGTCCGCGCCCACGTCGAACAGGTCGTTCTGGACGCGGACGAGGACCTTGACGACCTCCTCGGACAGGCCGCCCAGCGCGATGGCGGTGCCGATCACCGCGTTCGCCTCGTTGGCGTCGGCGTACGCGGAGATCCTGAGGTCGGTCTTGGGGACCCGGCTCATGTCGCCGAGGGCGGTGGTGCCCTGGTCTCCGGTCCGGGTGTAGATGCGCGTCAGGTTGACCATGGGGCCAGCGTAGTTACGCTCCGGCGGTCCGGAAGACGCGTGTGCCCACCGTCACGGCCAGTGCGGTGAAGGCGAGGGCGACGAGGACGCCGTACAGCATGTGCGCCGTCGCGTAGGAGCCGACGTAGGCGTCCCGCACCGCGTCCACCAGATAGCGGAACGGCATCAGGTGCGACAGCACGTCCAGCCACGCCGGGCCCAGGGTCATCGGCAGCATCAGGCCGGACAGCAGCATCGACGGCATGGTGAGCGCGTTGATCGTGGGCCCGAACTCCTGCGGCGTGCGCACCTTCATCGCCAGCGCGTACGACAGCGAGGCCAGCGAGACCGTGAGCAGGACGACGAAGGCGAAGCCGATCAGCACACCGGGCAGCGGCGCGCGCAGGCCCATCAGCACGGCCGCCAGCACCAGCAGCACGGCCTGGAAGGCGAAGACGGTGGCGTCCCGCAGCACCCGCCCCAGCAGCAGCGCCAGGCGGCTGACGGGCGTGACGCGCATCCGCTCGACCACCCCCTGACCGTTCTCGATGATGATCGAGAACCCCGCGAAGGAGGCCCCGAACAGGCCCAGTTGCAGCAGCAGGCCGGGGACCAGCACCTGCCAGGAGCTGCCCCGCCCGCCGAGCGGCAGGTCGGTCAGCAGCGGGCCGAAGAAGAGCAGGTACAGCAGCGGCATCAGCACGCCGAAGAGCAGCGCGAAGCGGGAGCGCAGGGACTGGCGCAGATAGCGGCCGTAGACGAGGCCGGTGTCGTGGAGCAGCATCGGTGTTCCCAGGGAGGTCGGGGCTACGGGGTGTCGGACGGCTACGGGACTCAGACGGCTACGGGGGTGGCGTCGGCCGGCGCGGCGCTGCGGCCGGTGACGGCCAGGAAGGTGTCCTGGAGGGAGGCGTCGGCCGAGCCGCCGTACTGCAGCTTCAGGGCGGCCGGAGTGCCCTCGGCGACCACCACGCCGCCGTCCACGACCACCAGGCGGTCGGAGAGGGCGTCGGCCTCGTCGAGGTAGTGGGTGGTCAGGAAGACCGTGGTGCCCTGCTCGTCGCGCAGCCCGCGGACCAGCTCCCACAGGTCGGCGCGGCTGCCCGGGTCCAGGCCGGTCGTCGGCTCGTCCAGGAAGAGCACCTTCGGGCGGTGCGTGAACGCCATCGCGATGTCCAGCCGGCGCCGCTGCCCGCCGGAGAGCGCGCCGCACTTGCGGTCGAGCAGCCCGGTCAGGTCCAGGTCGCGGGCCAGCTCGGCGGCGCGCTCGACGGCCCGCTCCTTGGACAGCCGGTACAGGCGGCCCTGGGTGACCAGCTCCTCCCGCACGGTGATCTGGGTGTCCACCCCGCCCGACTGCGCCACGTACCCGCACGCCGCGCGGACCCCGGCAGGGTCGGCCGCCAGGTCGTGGCCGGCGACGGTGGCCGCGCCGCCGGTGGGGGCGAGCAGGGTGGTGAGCATCCGCAGGGTGGTGGTCTTGCCGGCGCCGTTGGGGCCGAGGAAGCCCAGGATCTCGCCCTCGCGGACGGTGAGGTCGATGCCGCGCACCGCCTCGATCTCACCGCGCCTGGTCGCGAAGGTACGGGCCAGCCCGGCCGTACTGATGATTGCCATGCGTCCCAGAAAAACAGAGTCACTGAAATTTTGCAACGACACCAAGTTTTCAGCGGCCCCAGGCAGTGGTGCCGGCGCGGCTAGGATGCGGACATGGCCGAGGGACTCAGGGAACGGAAGAAGCGGCAGACCCGGCAGTACATCTCGGATGTCGCCACGGGGCTGTTCCTGGAGCGCGGCTTCGAGGCCGTGACGGTGGCGGAGGTCGCGGACGCCGCGAACGTCTCCGTCAACACCGTCTACAACTACTTCCCTGCCAAGGAGGACCTGTTCCTCGACCGCTCCAAGGGTGTGGTCGACCGGCTCTCGCGCTGGGTGCGCGGGCGGCACGAAGGGGAGTCGGCGGCGCACGCCGTCCTGCGCGAGCTGCGCGAGGAGGTCGAGTCGGTGTCGCCGCGCGTCGGCCTGATGGACGGATATGCCGAGTTCATGAAGGTCGTGCACGAGTCGCCCGCCCTGCGGTCCCGGATGTGGGCCATCGGCCAGGAGATCCTCGTCAACCTGGACACGACCCTGAGGGAGGAGACCGGCACCCCGGCCGAGGATCCGCTGCCCTCCCTGATGGCCGGTCAGATCAACTGGCTGCACGGCACGGTGATGATGGAGATCGGTCACCGCATGGTCGCCGGGGGCAAGCCCTCCGAGGTCTCCCGCGACGTGCTCCTGCTGCTGGACGAGATGGAGGAGCTGTTGAGCGAGAAGGTGCTCAACTACGCCGTACGAGGCGCGCAGTGACACCCGGACGGCACGCCTCGGTGTGACGTCCGTCATTTGAGACGTGACGCGCGTTACTAACCGGTCACACAGCGCCTCACGCCCGCTAATCTCCGGCCGAGAGACGAGAATCAGCGCGTATCAGGGGAGTCGCACAGTGGCACGGAAGCTCGCCGTCATCGGAGCCGGTCTCATGGGGTCCGGCATCGCCCAGGTCTCCGCGCAGGCGGGCTGGGACGTCGTCCTGCGCGACGTCACCGACGAGGCGCTGCGGCGCGGCACCGACGGCATCAGGGCCTCCTACGACAAGTTCGTCGCCAAGGGCAAGCTCACCGCCGACGACGCCGAGGCCGCCCTCGGGCGCATCACCGCGACCACCGACCTGGACGCCGCCGCCGACGCCGACGTCGTCGTCGAGGCCGTCTTCGAGAAGCTGGAAGTCAAGCACGAGATCTTCCGTACCCTGGACAAGCTGGTGAAGGACGGGGCGATCCTCGCGTCCAACACCTCCGCCATCCCGATCACCAAGATCGCGGCCGTGACGGAGCGCCCCGAGCGGGTCGTCGGCACCCACTTCTTCTCGCCGGTCCCGATGATGCAGCTGTGCGAGCTGGTGCGCGGCTACAAGACCAGCGACGAAACGCTCGCCACCGCACGCGAGTTCGCCGAGTCCACCGGCAAGACCTGCATCGTCGTCAACCGCGACGTCGCCGGCTTCGTGACCACCCGGCTCATCTCCGCCCTCGTTGTCGAGGCCGCGAAGCTGTACGAGTCGGGCGTCGCCACCGCCGAGGACATCGACCTCGCCTGCAAGCTGGGCTTCGGCCACGCCATGGGACCGCTGGCCACCGCCGACCTGACGGGCGTCGACATCCTGCTGCACGCCACGGGCAACATCTACACCGAGTCCCAGGACGAGAAGTTCGCCCCGCCGGAGCTGATGCGCCGGATGGTGGACGCCGGTGACATCGGCCGCAAGAGCGGGCAGGGCTTCTACAAGCACTGAGGTCACATCAGCCCCGGCAGACGTCACACGCCGGGGTGAATTCGGTATCGGTTCGCTTACAGGCGGCAACCTCCGGTCGTTCCGGCCAGTCAGAGGGTGCAACACCTGATACCGCCGAGACCACACCGCACGGAACGCAACGCTCAAGACGAAGAAGACGACGAAGAAGACGCACGCCGGGGAGCGCATATGCACATCAGGGGCGACCACGTCGAGCTGGTCGTCGGGGGCCGCCTCGACGTCCGCAGCGCGGCGGACGCCCGTACGGTCCTGCACTCGGCCGTCGACGACGGAGTCGGCGACCTGGTGCTGGACCTGTCCGAACTGGACTCCTGGGACGCCACCGGACTCGGCGTGATCATGGGAGCCCACCGGCGGGCCGGGCGCTGCGGGCGGCGACTGGTGCTGCGCGACGTACCGCCGCAGATGCAGCGCCTGCTGGTGGCCACCCGGCTGCACCGGATCCTCGCCATCGAGGGCGGCATCGGTGTGGAGACCCTGCCCCGCGTGTAAGTGAAGGTTCACACCTCCGACACACGCAATCCTCACGAGACCGTGACCTCTCGGGCGGTCCGGCACCCCGGACTGTCGGCGATACTGGGCGAAGGTTTAGGGTCTGGCTGCCCGCTGCCTTTGCAAACCCGCCGGCGGGCCCGGACCAGAAGCGACAGCGCGGTGTGCGGCAAGGCCGGGAGGGTGGTCCCTGCCGGGGCCCTGCACACGACGCTTTTGGGGGGCTTGAACCAATGGACCCGACCAACCGGGGCCCTGAGGAGTACGGCCAGGACGGCGACCACCAGGCGCCGCGCCCGCGCCCGCACCGGGACCCCATCACCTCCGACTTCGGACAGCACGCGCCCGCGCTCGCCCGCACGGTGCAGCTGGTGTCCGGCGACTTCCTGCTCACGGTCAACCCCGTCGACGGCAGCGAGATCGAGGTCTGCCCGCCCACGGAGCGGCCCGCCCGGCCCGAGAAGCTCACCGCGGCCGAACGCGCCGAGGCGGAGCGCGCCGCGCGGCCGCCCGTCCCGCCGGGACCGGTCCGCACCGTCCTGGGCCTGCTGGCCCGCGAGGACGAACGCGAGCGCCTGGTGCGGTTGCTCGCCCGCGGCCGGTCCGTCCGCCTCACCGGCCCCGCCGGCTCCGGCCGCACCAGCCTCCTCGACGTCGTCGCCGAGGACTGCGCGGGCCTCGCGCCGGACGGCGTCGTCCGGCTGAGCGGCCACCACCGCACCGCCGACGACCTGCTCCACGACCTCTTCTACGCCGTCCACCGCGCCCCCCTGCACCGCCCGGACCGGGCGGAACTGCTCGGGTACCTCCGCGAGGTGGGCGCGGTCGTGGTCCTCGACGACGTCGATTTCGGCGGCACCGCCCTCGACGAACTCCTCGACGCCACCCCCGAGTGCGCCTTCCTCATCGCCGCCACCCCGGAGGTGGCCGCACCCTCCGCCGACTCGGCCGTCGAGGAGGTCTTCCTCAGCGGCCTGGACCGCTCGGACGGCGTGGAGCTGCTGGAGCGCGCCGCGGGGCGTCCCCTCACCGAGGAGGAGGCCAACTGGGCCGGAGACCTCTGGTTCGAGTCCGAGGGCCTGCCGCTGCGCTTCGTCCAGGCCGGTGCCCTGCTGCGCCGCCGGGACCGGGAGCGGGCCGGCGCCGACGCCGTCGACGAGTTCGGCGTCTTCGCCGACGCCCGCCCGGCCGACGACACCCCCTACGACGCCACCGAGGCCGACGACGTACCCCTGCCGTCCCTCGGCGAGGCCGCCGCGCCCGCACCGCTGCTCGCCTCCCGGCTGAGCGCCTCCGCCCGCGCCACCCTGGAGTTCGCCGTCGCGCTCGCCGGCGAGGTGCCGCACCAGGCCCACCTGCCCGCCCTGGTCGGCGACACCCACGCGGACGCCGCCCTCGGCGAGCTGACCGACTGCGGACTGGTCTCCCCGGTCGGCTCCCGCTACCGGCTGGCCGCCGGGGTGCTCACCCAGCTGGAGAGCGCCGGGTACGCCGACGCCGTACGGGAGCGGGCGCTGGCCGCCGCCCAGCACTACGCCTGGTGGGCCGGGCACCCCTCGGTCACCCCGGAGCGGGTCTGCGCCGAGGCCGACGCCGTCCTGGCCGCCCTCGCCGTGCTGGTGCCGACGACGACCCCGCCCGCGGACGACGCGGAGAGCCCCGCCGTCCAGCTGGCCCGCACCGCGGCGCCCGCGTTCGCCGCCGGACTGCACTGGAGTGCCTGGCAACGGGCGCTGCGCTGCGGCACCGAGGCCTCCCGGCTCGCCGGCGACGTCGCCGAACAGGCCTACTTCCACCACGAGCTCGGCATCCTCGCGCTGTGCGAGGGCCGGCTGGACCGGGCGCGCGCCGAGCTGGAGGCCTCCATCGGGCTGCGCGGCGCGCTCTCCGACAAGCGTGGCGCCGTGGCCGGCCGCCGCGCCCTGGCGCTGGTCGCCGACCGCACCGGGGACACGCCGGGCCTGGGCAGCGGCGCGGGCGCGTTCGGCGCGGCGGCGGTCGCCTCACCGCCCGCCGCCGGACCCGGTTCCCTCGGCACCGGGCTCGGTCCGACGGTGGGGGAGGAGGTGCCCGACGCCCGCAACGAGGAGTCGGCGTCGCCGTCCGCGGGCGTCCCCGCGCCCTTCCCGCCGCTGAGACCGCGTCCGCAGTCCCCCACCCTCGTCACCCGCCGCGAGAGCGAGGAGGAGCCCTCCCGCACGGTCGCCGGCGGCATCAAGGGCTTTGCGCGGCGCAACCTGGTGGCCGCCGGAGCGGGCGCGCTGCTCGTCGCCGTGCTCGGCACGGTGGTGACCCTGGGGGCCACCTCCGAGAACGACCCCGGCGACCCCTCCAACGAGGTCGGCGTCAACCCGTCGGCCAGCCAGGGCATCGACGACGGCAGCCTGGGCGCGGACCGGCCCTCGGACGACGGGCAGGGCCAGGGCGCGACCGGCAGCCCGACCGACTCCGGTCCGGACGGCACCCCGGGCACCTCGGACGACCCGGCACCGACCCGGTCCGGGCGGCCCTCGGACGCGCCCAGCAGCACCGGCGACGCCACCGAGCCCGGTGACGACGAGAGCCCGGACGACCCCGGTTCGCCGGACCAGCCGAGCAAGTCGCCGAGTGCGCCGACGACGAAGCCGACGTCGCCGAAGCCGACGGACACCGAGCCGACGAACCCCGGGACGCCCACCGAGACCGGCGGCACCTCCCCGGCACCCTCCGAGAGCCAGACCACCTCGCCGTCCACCCCGGAGACGTCCGACACCGTCAGCGGTGCCGACACGCCTCCGGCCACCGTCTCGCAGAGCAGCACCGGGGGCACGGACGGCACCGGGGGCACGGACGGGACCGGGGGCACGGACGGGACCGGTGGCTCCCCGGCCGGCTCGGACCCGGCGGCCGGTCAGGTCATCTGACCCCGCCGGACGGGCGACAGCACAGAAGGGCCGGGTCCGCCGCACGGACCCGGCCCTGCCCACGTCGTACGTGACGCGCCCTCAGAACAGCCGCAGCTTGTCGTCCTCGATGCCCCGCAGGGCGTCGTAGTCCAGCACCTGGCAGCCGATGCCGCGGTCCGTGGCCAGCACGCGGGCCTGCGGCTTGATCTCCTGGGCGGCGAAGACCCCGCGCACCGGGGCGAGATGCGGATCGCGGTTCAACAGCTCCAGGTAGCGGGTGAGTTGCTCCACTCCGTCGATCTCGCCGCGTCGCTTGATCTCGACCGCGACGGTGCCGCCCTGGGCGTCCCGGCACAGGATGTCGACCGGACCGATGGCGGTCATGTACTCGCGCCGGATGAGGGTGTAGCCCTCGCCGAGGGTGTCGATGCGGTCGGCGAGCAGCTCCTGGAGGTGCGCTTCCACGCCGTCCTTGATCAGGCCCGGATCGACGCCCAGTTCGTGCGAGGAGTCGTGGAGGATCTCCTCCATCGTGATGATGAGCTTCTCGCCCGCCTTGTTGACGACGGTCCAGACGCCCTCCTCCTCGCCCGTGCCCTCCTTCAGGGTGCAGGGCGGCGACATCCAGTTGAGGGGCTTGTAGGCCCGGTCGTCGGCGTGGATCGAGACGCTGCCGTCCGCCTTGACCAGGATCAGCCGGGGGGCCGAGGGCAGGTGGGCGGTGAGCCGTCCGGCGTAGTCGACGGAGCAGCGGGCAATGACGAGACGCATGGTCGGCAACGCTACTCGACGGGCCCGGCCCGACGCGATTCGCCCGGACCCGGGCACCGCGTGCGCTGTCCCACTTCTCCCATTGGCCCCGTCTTGCGCACTGGCCGATTGTGGGCCTACCGGATGGTGTCCATCTGGGCATTCTCCTGGTGCGGTCACGATCGGTTGCTTACGGTATTGAACGGGAGGTCGCGAACTGTGTACGCAGCGTGTTCGGAATCGCGCACTCCCTTCACTGTCCGGCAACCCCTGCTGGTCGGGGGTGCGAGAGGAGAACCCATGTCGCTCGACGTCTCACCGGCCCTACTCGAACAGGCCGAGCGAGGCGAGGTCGACGAAGCAGACTTCGTCGACTGCGTCCGGACCTCCCTGCCCTACGCATGGGAGATGGTCAGCTCCCTGGTGGCACAGCTGAAGGTCGACGGCGGAGCGTTCGCCGACAACCAGACGCCCCCGCCGGACGAGCAGGCGCGCGGTCAGCTCCTGCGTGCGCTCGCGAGTGACGCCATACGCGGTGCACTGCAGCGGCACTTCGGGGTGCGGCTGGCCTTCCAGAACTGCCACCGGGTGGCGGTGTTCCCGTTGGACTCCTCTGTCGACGAGACGCTGACCAAGTTCACCTCGGTGCGCAGCCAGTTGCTGAACCAGTCGCCGGAACTGCGCGACTGCTGACGGCCCCTAGAGCGCCCGCTTGCCGCTCCGTACGCGGGAGGTGCAGTTCTGTACCGGAGCGGCAAGCTCCCCGCCCGCCGGCTCAGCGGAGCTGGGGGAGCACCTCGGCCCCGAGCCGCCGTACGTTCTCCTCGGTCGCCGCCAGGTCGCCCGAGCCCTCGACGAGCAGGGCGAAGCGGGAGATGCCGGTGCGCTCGGCGGTCGCCGCGAGCCGGTCCGCGCACAGCCGGGGTGTGCCCACCGGGTGCAGCCCGCAGAGCAGTTCGGTGTACGCGTGCGGGTCGCGCATCTGCCGGGCCCGGCCGTCCACCGTGACATGGGCGCCCAGGCCCTGCCGCAGCCAGCCCGGCATCGACTTGAGCAGGATCTCCGCCGCGTCGGTGCGCCGGTCCGCGATCTGGCAGACGCCGGCCGAGACGTGTGCCGCGCCGTGGATCTCCGCCGCCGGACGCCCGGCCGCGCGGGCGTGGCGGCGCCACAGGGCGACCATCTCCGCCTTCTCCTCGTCGCCGACGTGCATCCCGAGGAGCATGGGCAGCCCCCGCTCGGCCGCCAGACGCACGCTGGCGGGCGAGGTGCAGGCGACGACGACCTCCGGGCCCGGCTCCTCCGCCAGGGACTCCGAGGGGCGCGGCACCACGGGCACCTCGCGGAACCGGAAGCGGTCCCCCGAGGCGCCGACGGCCGGTTCGCGCAGCCAGCGCAGCAGCAGGTCGAGCGACTCCGGAAAGCCCTTCTCGTACGCCTCCAGACCCGCGCCGAACACCTCCAGGTCCACCCACGGCCCGCCGCGGCCCACGCCCAGCGAGAAGCGGCCGCCGCTCGTGAGGTGCAGCAGCGCGGCCTGCTCGCCGAGCGCCACGGGGTGGACGGTGGGCAGCACACTGACCGCGGTGCCGACCCTCAGGCGCCGGGTGCGGCCCAGCAGCAGGGCGGCCAGGGTCACGGCCGACGGGCACGTGCCGTACGGCACGAAGTGGTGTTCGGCCAGCCAGGCGGTGTCGAGCCCGGCCTCCTCGGCGACCTCGGCCGAGCGGACCGCGCGGTGCAGCGCCTCGCCCTGACCCTGGCCCGGGAACTGGGCTCCCAACACGAAACTTCCTACGCGCATTGCCTTTTCCAACTTCCTCGGCCCCGACGTGGAGCTCCCCCACACGGCATAACCGCCTGACACGTGCCGAGGACACGGCCGGACGGGGGGATTTGCGGATTGTCTGCAGAATCGGCCGTTGTGGGACGGCGCACGGGCCCGGGACGGAAACCCCCGCACGGGGGAGTCGCGGTGTTCGGCGGCGTCCGCGTACCCGTGTCCGTGCCGCGTAGGCTTGATGCCGCCCTGCTTCCTGTATAGCTCCGTGAGGTGTCCCGTGTCCCCGCGTCGCAACCGACCCAAGGGAGCCGGTCCGTCCGGCCGGAGCGCCGAGGAGGACGGCTCCGGCCGTTACGGCGGCTGGCAGTCCGCGGAGGACTGGCGGGGCGAGGAGTGGAGCGTACGGCACGTGGCGGGCGCGAGCGCGCAGGGCAAGTCGTACCGCTGCCCGGGGTGCGACCAGCTCATTCCCGACGGTGTCCCGCACGTGGTGGCCTGGCCCGCCCACTCGGGCGTCGACGACCGCCGGCACTGGCACAAGGCGTGCTGGAACGCGAAGGACCGCCGCACCACGCGGGTGCAGCGGTCCCGAAACGCGCCGAGGTTCTGAACGCCGTCTACACGTCCCGCTTCTCCAGCAGGGCGAAGGCCGCGGCGAACGCGGCCGCCGTCACGCCGAGCACGATCCACAGCGGGTCCCAGCCCGAGGGCCCGGACTCGGAGAGCGAGTTGGCGTAGAAGATGCTCATCTGGTTCGGGATCGAGTACTCGAACAGCGCCTGCTGCACGTCCTTGAGCGACTCCGAGAACATGAACAGGGCGATCACCAGCGGGGCGAGCAGGACGCCGATCATGATGGTGATGGCGCCCGCCGAGTGCCGGATGATCGAGCCCATGGCCAGCGACAGCAGCCCCAGCAGCGCGATGTAGAGCGAGACGCCGACCGTGCCCTTCAGCCACTCGGCGCCGGTCGGGTTCTCGGCGCCGTTGCCCTCCAGCATGGACACGTGGGCCAGACCGACCAGCGTCGCGGAGACCAGGGTCACCACGAACGCCACCAGGAAGAACACGATGCCCTTGGCCGCCAGCACCCGGCCGCGGCTGGGGCAGGCGGTCATCGTCGTGCGGATCATGCCCGTGCCGTACTCCGAGGCGGTGGTCAGCACGCCGAGCGTGATCACGCACATGCTGCCCAGCAGCAGTCCGAAGAAGCCGAGGCTCAGCGCGCTCTCACCGGCCAGGTCGGAGGAGGAGTTGGCCACGATCACGCCGGTCAGCAGCCCGATGCCGAGGACCAGCAGGACGAACACGCCCAGCGTCCACATCGTCGAGCGCACCGACTTGATCTTCGTCCACTCCGAGGCCAGCGCGTGCACCAGGTTCGTGCGCACCACCGGGATCGGCGACGTGTAGGTCGGGTACGGCGAACCGGGCGCCGCGTGCCAGTCGGGCGCGGCCTGCTGCGTCGGGGGCTGGGGCGTGCTCATCGGGCGTCCTCGGGCTTGGTCGGGTCGGTGACGGGCGCGGAGGCGGGCGCGGGTGGTGCGGGGGCGGCCGCGGGCGGCGCCGGGGCCGCGACGGGAGCCTGCGGCACCGGCGGGGCCTGGGGAGCCTGCTGCGCCGCGTACGGGTTGGCCGGCTGACCGCCCGGCACCGGCCCGGGCGCCACCGGGGCACCGTACGGGCCCGCCGGAGCCTGGCCCGGCGCGCCCTGCGGCGCGGCGAAGGGCTGACCGCCCTGCTGGGGCGGCGGCGGGGCGTACCACCCGGGCTGGCCCTGGCCCGGTACCGGCATCGGCGGCTGCGCGCCGGGCGGCAGCGGCTGCTGGAGCCCGGCCTTCTGGTCGGCGGTCGACCGGTAGTCCACGGCGCCCTGCGTCATCCGCATGTACGCCTCCTCCAGCGAGGCCTGGTGCGGCGACAGCTCCCACAGCCGTACGTCGGACTCGTGCGCGATGTCGCTGATCCGGGGGAGGGGGAGCCCGGTCACGCGCAGCGCGCCGTCCTGCTCGGGCAGCACGTGGCCACCCGCCTCGGTCAGCGCCGAGGTCAGCTTCTCGCGCAGCTGCGGCTCGGTGTCCGGCGTCCGCACGCGCGCGAAGTCGGCGGAGTTGGCCGAGATGAAGTCCGTCACGCTCATGTCGGCGAGCAGCTGGCCGCGCCCGATGACGATCAGGTGGTCGGCGGTCAGCGCCATCTCGCTCATCAGGTGCGAGGAGACGAAGACGGTGCGGCCCTCCGCCGCGAGCGCCTTCATCAGGTTGCGCACCCAGTGGATGCCCTCCGGGTCGAGGCCGTTGACCGGCTCGTCGAAGAGCAGCACCTGCGGGTCGCCGAGGAGCGCGGCGGCGATCCCGAGCCGCTGGCCCATGCCGAGGGAGAAGCCCTTGGAGCGCCGCTTGGCGACGTCCTGGAGGCCCACCACGCCGAGCACCTCGTCCACCCTCCGGGCCGGGATGCCGGACAGCTGGGCGAGGCTCAGCAGGTGGTTGCGGGCGGACCGGCCGCCGTGCACCGCCTTGGCGTCCAGGAGCGCCCCGACCTGGCGCGCCGCGTTCGGCAGCCTGCGGTACGGGTGTCCGCCGATCGTGACGTGCCCCGCCGTGGGGTTGTCCAGGCCCAGGATCATCCGCATCGTCGTCGACTTGCCGGAGCCGTTGGGCCCCAGGAAGCCGGTGACGGCACCCGGCCGCACCTGGAAGGAGAGGTTGTACACAGCGGTCTTGTCGCCGTATTGCTTGGTCAGGCCGACAGCCTCGATCATGCTCCGCACCCATCGGAAGGTTCAGGGACAGCAGGGCACACGCCCCCGTAAGGGTTAGGAGGATATCCACGCGCTGACGGTTCCGTTCAAGCGCGGGCAAAATCCGACACCCTACGGAGGCGCCCCCAGCCGTTCTAGGCGTCCCGCCGCTTCAGGACCGCGTACCCGCCCAGGAGGGCCGCGATCACCCACAGCGCCATGATCCCGAGGCCGCCCCACGGTCCGTACGGGACGTCGTCGTCGATCGGCGTGACCACCTGCATGATCTTGCTGCCGGCCTGGTCCGGCAGGAACCGGCCGACCTTCTCGGTCGCCGGGACGTTGCCCAGGATGTTGGAGATCAGGAAGAAGAACGGCATCAGGATGCCCAGCGACAGCATCGGCGAGCGCAGCATCGCGGCGACACCCATCGAGAACATCGCGATGAGGGTCATGTAGAGGCCGCCGCCGAACACCGCGCGGAGCACGCCCGGGTCGCCGATCGACGCCTTGAGGTCGCCGAGCATCGCCTGGCCCAGGAAGAACGTGGCGAAACTGGTGACCATGGCCACGATCAGCGCGAGGGCGGTGGCCACCGCGATCTTGCTGAACAGGAAGGTGCCGCGCTTCGGCACAGCGGCCAGCGAGGTGCGGATCATGCCGGAGCTGTACTCGTTGCCCACGACCAGCACCCCGAACACAATCATCGCCAGCTGGCCGAGGCTGGTGCCGGCGAAGCTGATGAAGGTCGGGTCGAAGGAGAGCTGGTCCCGCCGGCTCATGTCGCCGAACTCGTTCTTCGACAGGGCCGAGATCAGCATGCCGAGGGCAATGGTGACGACCACGGCGAGGCCCAGCGTCCACACCGTGGACGCGACCGACCGGATCTTGGTCCACTCGGACCGGACGACCTGTGTCGCCGCCATGCTCAACCCCTCTTCCAGTCGCTGCCCCACGGCTGCTGCGGAGGCCGCCCCGGTGGCTGTTGCTGCTGCGGCACCGCGCCGGGCGGCTGCCCGTCGTGCGCGTGGTACTCCACGGACTCCGCGGTCAGCTGCATGAACGCCTCCTCCAGCGAGGCGCGCTGCGGGCTCAGCTCGTGCAGCACGATCTGCTGCCGCGCCGCCAGCTCACCGACGGCCTCCGACTTGTCGCCGTCCACTTCCAGCACCCCGTCGCCCGCCTCGACGACCGTGACACCGGCGCCGTGCAGCGCGTCGAGCAGCTGCTCGCGCTGCGGGGTGCGGATCCGGACGTAGCTGCGGGAGTTCTCCGCGATGAACTCGGCCATCGAGGTGTCCGCCAGCAGCCTCCCCTGGCCGATGACCACCAGGTGGTCGGCGGTCAGCGCCATCTCGCTCATCAGGTGGGAGGAGACGAAGACCGTACGGCCCTGGGAGGCCAGCGTCTTCATCAGATTGCGGATCCAGTGGATGCCCTCGGGGTCCAGGCCGTTGACCGGCTCGTCGAACATCAGGATCCGCGGGTCGCCGAGCAGCGCGCCGGCGATGCCCAGTCGCTGCCCCATGCCGAGGGAGAAGCCCTTGGTCTTCTTCTTGGCGACCGCCGACAGCCCGACCGTGTCCAGGACCTCGCGCACCCGGCTCGCCGGGATGCCGTTGCTCTGCGCGAGGCACAGCAGGTGGTTGTAGGCGCTGCGCCCACCGTGCCAGGCCTTGGCCTCGAGCAGCGCGCCGATGTACGTCAGCGGGTCCTTGAGCTGCTCGTAGCGCTTGCCGTCGATCCGTACGTCCCCGGCGGTCGGGCGGTCCAGCCCCAGCACCATCCGCATGGTCGTGGACTTGCCCGCGCCGTTCGGGCCGAGGAAGCCCGTGATGATGCCGGGTCTGACGGTGAAGGAGAGATTGTTGACCGCCACCTTCTCGCCGTACCGCTTGGTCAGCCCCTCGAGCTCGATCATGGCGCCCACGCTAGAACGGGACGAGGCCCACTGCCACCCCAGTGACAGAAGGCCTCATCCTTCCTCGTACGTATTCAGCAGGCGTTCGCCCGCTCGGGCCGAACCGGGCCGGCGGAACGGCGTCAGCGGGACTGCTGGGCCGGCACCCCGCGGGAGACCGACTCGTCCTCGACCGACGGAGCGGCGGCCACCGCGGCACCCGTGAGGGACGCCAGCATCTCGCGCACGTTGGTCAGCTGCGCGTTGATGGAGTCGCGGCGGTTGGTGAGGGCGGCCAGCTCGCGCTCCGACTCCGAACGGATCCGGTCGGCCTTGGCGTTGGCGTCGGCCACGATGTCCTCGGACTGGCGCTGCGCCGTCTCCACGGTCTGGCGGGCCCGGCGCTCGGCGTCCGTGCGCAGCTTCTCCGCCTCCAGGCGCAGCTGCTCCGCGCGGTGCTCGATCTCCGCGAGCCGCTTCTCGGCCTTGGCCTGACGGGAGGCCAGGTCCCGCTCGGACTGCTCGCGGCGCTTGGCGAGGTTCGTCTCGAAGTCGGCGGCGGCCTGCGCGGCCTTGGCGCGGGTCTCCTCGAAGAGGGCGTCGGCCTCGTCGCGCTTGGACTGCGCGTCCTTCTGCGCCTCGGAACGCAGCTGGGAGGCGTCGCTCTTGGCCTTCTCGACGATCCGGACGCCCTCGTCCTCGGCCTTGGCCTTGCGCTCGGCGGCGTACGACTCCGCGTCGTTGCGCACCTGCTGGGCGGCCGACTCGGCCAGCTCGCGGTGCTGCTCGGCCGCGCGCCGGGCCTCCTCGCGCAGGTCCTTCGCCTCTTCCTCGGCGAGCCGCAGGATCTTCTCGACCCGGGCACCGAGACCGGCGTACGACGGCTCGGCGTCGTTGACCTGGGCCTGGGCGTTCTGAGTCTCGAGGTGGAGCTCCTCGATGCGCTTTTCCAGAGCGGTGATGCGGGCGAGAGCGCTGTCACGGTCGGAGACGAGCTTGGAGATACGTTCGTCCACCTGAGCGCGGTCGTACCCACGCCGCACAAGCTCGAAGCCGTAGGGGGAAGTGTCGCTCATGGGGTTCCTGTCGAAAGAGACCGGGTGAGGTGATAGAGGGAATCCTAGGCGCCAATGCGGTGTGTCATCGAGCGGATGCACGTTTGATACGGAGAATGACACCTCTTTTGAGTGGCTGACCCTCGGATGGCTTGCCAAAGCCTCGGGCAGGAGTCCCGTCGGGACTCGGCCAAAGATCTCCAGCAGACACCCAAATCACCCCGAATGCTAGCCGTCTGACGACTTGCCACCCGAACGTGGGGCGCCCACCGTCGCTCCGGCCTTCACCCCGTTGTCCTTCGCGCCCCCGGGCGCCTCGAACGACTCCAGTGCCTCCAGCACGTCCTGCACCCGGGAGATCTCCGCGTTGATGTCCTCGCGGCGCCGGGCCAGCACCTCCAGCTCGCGCTTGCCCTCGTCGACCGTGCGCCGGGCCTCGCGGACCGCCTCGGCCTTCAGCTCCTCGGCCTCGCGGACCAGGGTGGCCTTCTTCTGCTCGGCCTCCTTGAGCAGCCCCTCGGCCTTCTTGACGGCGGCGATGCGCACCTTGCCCGCCTCGGAATTGGCCTCCGACACCAGCTCCTTGGCCTTCGCCTCCGCCTTGGCGAGCTGCTCCTCGGCGGCCTTGACGAGCGCGTCGCAGCGGTCGCCGGCCGACTTCATCGTCTCGGCGGCCTCGCGGCGGGCCCGCTCGTGCAGCTCCTCGATCTCGGAGGTGAGGCGCTCGCGCAGCTCCTCCGCGCGCTCCCTTATGGCGGTCGCGTCCCGGCGGGCGCCGACCAGCAGCTCGTCCGCGTCCGTACGGGCCTTCTCCACCCGGGTGTTGCCCTCGACGGTCGCCTCCGAGACGATCCGGTCGGCCTCCGTGCGGGCCGCGCCGACCATGGTGTCGGCCTGCGACTCGGCGTCCGCGGTGGTCTTCTGCGCCTGCTGCTGCGCCTCGGTGAGCAGCTTGTCGGCCTCGGCGGTGGTCTCCGTGATGAGCGTGTCGACCTGCTCGGCGGCCTCCGAGCGCCGTTTGTTGGCGTCCTTGCGGGCCTCGTCGAGGGTGCGCTCGGCCTCCTCGCGGGCCGCCGTGGTGACCCGCTCGGCCTCCGCGGCCGCCTCGCGGCGGACCCGGTCCGCCTCGGTGCGAATCCGCTCGGCGTGCTGCTGGGCCGAGCCGACCGTGTCGGCGGCCTCGGCCCGCAGCCGCTCCGCCTCCCCGGTGGCGTCCGAGACCAGCTGCTCGGCCCGGGCGCTCGCCTCGGCCCTGACCCGGTCGGCCTCGGCGATCGTCTCGGTGCGCAGCCGCTCCGCCTCGGTGGCCGCCTCGGTCCGTACCCGCTCGGCCTCGCTCGCCGCCTCGGCGGTGACGCGCTCCGCCTCCGCGAGCGTCTGAGTGCGGATCCGCTCCGTCTCGGCCGCCGTCTGCGTGGTGAGCCGCTCCGCCTCCGAACGCGCCTCGGTGATCAGTGTGTCCGCCTGCGTCGCTGCGTCGGACCGGATGCGGTTGGCGTCCTCGCGGGCGTCCGCCCGGGTGCGGGCCGCGGACTGCTCCGCCTCGGCGATGGCGTCGGAGGCCTCCGTGCGTACCCGCTGGGCGTGCTCGGAGACGTCCGCGCGGATCCGGTCGGCCTCGGTGATGGCCTCGGACACGGTCCGCTCGGCCAGCGTCTTGGCGGCCTCGGTCTCCTCCTGCGCCTCACGCCTGAGCCGCCCGGCGTCCTCGCTCGCCCGCTCGCGCTCCGCGTAGGCGTCGGCGCGGACCCGGTCCGCCTCCTCCTCGGCCTCGCGCCGGGTGCGCTCGGCGGCGTGCTCGGCGGCGCTGCGCAGGCCGGTGATCTCCTCCTGGGCCTGCTCGTGCAGCCCGGCGACCGACTCCCGCACCTGCGTCGCGTGCTGCTCGGCGGCCGACACCATCTCGGTGGCGCGCCGGTCGGCCTCCTCGACCAGCCGGACCGCCTCCGCCTGGGCCTCCTCCACGCGGTTGCGCGCCGAGGCCAGCAGCTCCTCGCTCTGCTCGCGGGCCCGCTCGCGCTCCTGGTCGGCCTCCTGCCGGGCGGACCCGAGCAGTTCCTCCGCCTCGCGGCGGCGCCGGGCGGCCTCCTCCTGGGCGGCGGCCAGCGCCTCGGACGCCTCGGCGGCGATGCGCTCGGCGGCGGTCTGCGCCTCCGCCCGCACCCGGTCGGCGCTCTCCTGCGCCTCCGTCTTCAGCCGCTCCGCCTCGCTCGCGGCCTCCGTGCGCAGCCGTACGGCGACGGCCTCGCCCTCCGCGCGGGAGGCGGACGCGTCCGCGGCGGCCTCGGTGCGCAGCCGCTCGGCCTCCGTCTCGGCCTGCTGCTGGAGCGTACGGATCCGCTCCGCGGCCTCGGTGCGCAGCCGCTCGCTCTCCTCCGCGGCCTCGCGGCGGATCCGCTCGCCCTCCTCGCGGGCCTCGCTCAGCGCCTGCTCGGCGGCGGTGCGGCGCTCCTCGGCCTCGGTGTGCAGCCGCGTCAGCTCCTCGGCGGCCTCCGCCTGCCGGGCCTCGACGGCGCGCTCGGTCTCCTCGCGCAGCTCGCGGGCGGCCCGCTCGGCCTCCTCCTGGAGCTCCTCCACCCGCTCGGCGGCCTCCGCGCGGTGCCGCTCGGCCTCCGCACGGGTGCGCTCCAGGGTCTCCTCGGCCTGCCGGCGCAGGGTCGTCGCCCGCTCGATGGCCTCGGTGCGGACCTTCTCGCTGTCCGCCGTCGCGGACTGCCGCAGCTCGTCCGCGTCCGCCTTGGCCTTGGCGAGCAGCTCCTCGGCGGTCTTCGCCGCCTCCTCGATCTGCGCCACGGCCTCCTTGCGGGCCTCGGCGCGGATCTTCTCGCCCTCGGCGACCGCCTCGGCCCGCAGCTGCTCGGCCTCGCCGCGCAGCCGGCGCGCCTCCTCCTGCAGCTCGACCGTCTTGGCGCGGTACTCCTTGGTGTCGTCCTTCGCCGCGCCCTTGAGCTGCTCGGCGATGTCGTGCGCCTCGGCGCGCAGCCGGTCCGCCTCGGCCTCGGCCTCCGTGCGGATCCGCTCGGCCTCCTCGGTGGCGGCCTTCGTGGTCCGCTTGGCGTCCTCCGACGCCTTGTTCAGCACGTCCTCGGCGGTCTTGGCAGCCTTGGACAGCTGCGTGGCCGACTCCTCGGCCGTGATGGTGCGGGCCTTCTCGGCGGCCTCGGCGACGATCCGCTCGGCCTCGGCACGGGCGTCCGCGACCACCTGCTCGGCCTCGGACCTGGTGTTCTCCGCGTCCTTGGTGGCCTCGCCGACCAGCCGGGCGACCTGCTCCTTGGCGGTACGGGTGCGCTGCTCGTTGGTGGCCTCGGCGCTCGACAGCGCCTTGGCCGCGGCCTCCTCGGCCTCGGCGACCACCTTCTCGGCCTCGGCCTGCGCCTTGCGCAGCGCCTCCTCGGCCTCCGACATGCGCTGCTCGGCGGCCCGGCTCAGCTCCTGGACCTCGCGGCGGGTGGACTCCGACTCGGTGACGGTGGAGCTGCGCAGCTGCTCGGCGTGGTCGGTGGCCTCCTGCGCCTGCGTCGAGGCGGCGTTCAGCAGCCGCTCGGCGTCGGCCCGAGCCCGGCGCAGGATCTGCTCGGCCTCGGCACGCGCGCTCTCCGCGTCGCTGCGCAGCCGCTGACGGGCCTCGGCGGTCAGCCGCTCCGCCTCCGCGCGGGCCGCGGCCATCGCCTGCTCGGCCTCGGCACGGGACTCGTCGAGCAGGCGCCGGGCCTGCTGCTCGGTGCGGGCGCGCAGCTGCTCGGCCCAGGCGACGTTCTCGTTGACGTGCGACTCGACGGTCTGCCGGCGCTCGGCCAGCTCCTGGTCCAGCTGCTGGCGGCGGGTCACCGCCTCCTGGTGCAGCTCCGCCTGGAGCCGGGCGGCCTGCTCGGCGTGCTCCTGGAGGATCCGCTGGGTCTGCGCCCGCGCCTGGCTCAGCTCGCGCTCCGCGTCGGCGCGCAGCTGGTCGGCCTGCGTCTGCGCGTTGCGCAGCAACTGCTCGGCCTGGTACCCGATGTCGCCGCCGTCGAAGGCGGGCCGGGACATGATGGTGCGGCGCGCCTCGTGCAGCTTGGCGCGCAGCACCTCGACCTGGTAGCCGAGGTCCTCGGCGTGCTGGATCGCCTTTTCCCGCTCGGTCTTCAGCCGCTTCATCTCGGCCTCGAACCGAGAGAGGTGGTCGACGTCAGCCGCCGGCTCTCGCTCCTGGCTCTCGTAGCCCCGCACTGCGCGGTCCCATCCGTCCCCTGGTCGCAAATCTTCCCGAACGGGCTCCGTCCGTCCGCCGGACGGGGCCCCCGGGGAATGGTGTCAGATCAACGGCGGAGCATGTGCTGCTGCCCCGTCGCCGACCCCCCGAAACACGACCCCGGCGGTCCCGTCGTCGCACGATGACAGGACCGGGTCACCCTGGATCGAGCGGCGACCGCACCCAACCCTACCGGCCCCTATGTACGAGGGTCAGTGCTCAGGTGACTCAACGGCCGCCGATGTGACCAGTTCTGTCAGGACGCCATGGCAGTCCTTGGGGTGCAGGAAGGTGATCCGCGACCCCATGGAACCGCGCCGGGGCTCGTCGTACAGCACACGAACGCCCTTGCCCCGGATGTCCGCGGCGTCCGCGTCCACGTCCGCCGTACCGAACGCGATGTGGTGGACGCCCTCGCCGTTCTTCGCGAGCCACTTGCCGACCGCGGAGTCCTCGCGGGTGGGCTCCAGGAGCTGGAGGTACGAGGCGCCGCCGTCCGACGTATCGTTGATCTTGAGCATGGCCTCGCGGACCCCCTGCTCCTCGTTGACCTCGGTGTGGAACACCTCGAAGCCGTAGGTGGCACGGTAGAAGTCGACGGTCGCGTCGAGGTCGTGGCAGGCGATTCCGATGTGGTCGATTCGCGTCAGCATGGTTTCAGTGCAGCGCTCCGGAGGTGGTTACGCAACGTGCGCGCGATCACACCGACAGCCCGGTGACGGGCGGGATACCGCTCAGTACATTCGAGTAAACCCTCGTTCACTCCTCGGCCTGTGCGGGCCGGAAAAGGGGATCGCAGCCCATGTCTTCTGCATCGAACGGCACGACTTCCGTCATCGTCGCGGGTGCCCGCACCCCGATGGGGCGGCTGCTCGGCTCCCTGAAGTCCTTCTCCGGGGCCGACCTCGGCGGATTCGCGATCAAGGCCGCGCTCGACCGCGCGGGGATCGGCGGCGACCAGGTCCAGTACGTGATCATGGGGCAGGTGCTCCAGGCGGGCGCCGGGCAGATCCCCGCCCGCCAGGCCGCCGTCAAGGCCGGCATCCCCATGAGCGTCCCGGCGCTCACGGTCAACAAGGTCTGCCTCTCCGGCCTCGACGCCATCGCACTCGCCGACCAGCTCATTCGCGCGGGTGAATTCGACGTGATCGTCGCCGGCGGCCAGGAGTCCATGACCAACGCCCCGCACCTGCTGCCGGGGTCCCGCGAGGGCTACAAGTACGGCGCGGTCCAGATGATCGACGCCATGGCCCACGACGGCCTCACCGACTCCTTCGAGAACATCGCCATGGGCGAGTCCACGGAGAAGCACAACACCCGGCTCGGCATCGAGCGCGCCGCCCAGGACGAGATCGCCGCCCTGTCCCACCAGCGCGCCGCCGCCGCCCAGAAGAACGGCGTCTTCGACGCCGAGATCACCCCGGTCGAGATCCCGCAGCGCAAGGGCGACCCGGTGCTGTTCAGCAAGGACGAGGGCATCCGCGGCGACACCACCGCCGAGTCGCTCGGCAGGCTCCGCCCCGCCTTCGCCAAGGACGGCACCATCACCGCGGGCTCCTCCTCGCAGATCTCCGACGGCGCGGCGGCCGTGGTCGTCATGAGCAGGGCCAAGGCCGAGGAGCTGGGCCTGGAGTGGATCGCGGAGATCGGCGCCCACGGCAATGTCGCGGGCCCGGACAACTCTTTGCAGTCGCAGCCGTCGAACGCCATCCGGCACGCCCTGAAGAAGGAGGGCCTGGAGGTCGGCGACCTCGACCTCATCGAGATCAACGAGGCCTTCGCGGCCGTCGCCGTGCAGTCAATGAAGGACCTCGGCGTATCCACCGAAAAGGTGAACGTCAACGGTGGTGCCATCGCCCTGGGCCACCCGATCGGCATGTCCGGCGCCCGGCTGGTGCTGCACCTCGCCCTGGAACTGAAGCGGCGCGGCGGCGGCGTCGGCGCGGCGGCACTGTGCGGCGGCGGCGGTCAGGGCGACGCGCTGATCGTGCGGGTCCCCGGGGCCTGACACCCCACAGACACGGGATCTCAGCAGGGACACGAGATCTCGCAGAACGGAGCTGAACGGAGCTGTGATGCAGGACGTCTCCTCACTGGTGGCCCAGGCCCGAGAAGGCCGGCCGCGGGCCGTGGCCCGGCTGATCTCCCTGGTGGAGGGGGCGTCCCCGCAGCTCAGGGAGGTCATGGAGGCGCTCGCGCCGCTCACCGGCAACGCCTACGTGGTCGGCCTGACCGGCTCCCCGGGCGTCGGCAAGTCGACGTCCACCTCGGCGCTGGTGACGGCGTACCGCAAACAGGGCAGGCGGGTCGGCGTGCTCGCCGTCGACCCCTCCTCCCCCTTCTCCGGCGGCGCCCTGCTCGGCGACCGGGTGCGGATGTCGGAGCACGCCTCCGACCCGGGCGTCTACATCCGCTCGATGGCGACCCGCGGCCACCTCGGCGGCCTCGCCTGGGCCGCGCCGCAAGCCATCCGCGTCCTGGACGCGGCCGGCTGCGACGTGGTCCTGGTCGAGACGGTGGGCGTCGGCCAGTCGGAGGTCGAGATCGCCTCCCAGGCCGACACCTCCGTCGTCCTGCTCGCCCCCGGAATGGGCGACGGCATCCAGGCCGCCAAGGCCGGAATCCTGGAGATCGGCGACGTCTACGTCGTCAACAAGGCGGACCGCGACGGCGCCGACGCCACCGCCCGCGAGCTGAACCACATGCTGGGCCTCGGCGAGGCCCGCGCCGCCGGCGACTGGCGCCCGCCCATCGTCAAGACGGTCGCCGCGCGCGGCGAGGGCGTCGACGAGGTCGTCGAGGCGCTGGAGAAGCACCGCGCGTGGATGGAGGAACGGGACGTGCTCACCGAGCGCCGCCGCGCCCGGGCGGCCCGCGAGGTCGAGACCATCGCCGTCACCACCCTGCGCGAACGCATCGGCGACCTGCACGGCGACCGGCGGCTGGGGGCGCTGGCGGAGCGGATCGTCGCGGGGGAGCTGGACCCGTACCGGGCGGCGGACGAGTTGGTGGCGGGGCTGACCGAGGGCTGAGTGGGCGCGGGGCGGCTTTCCGGCGTACAGCTTCTTTCGTCCCCGCCGCCCCTTCCCGTCCCTGGGGGCTGCGCCCCCAGACCCCCCTTTCGGCCTGAACGGCCTCGTCCTCAAACGCCGGACGGGCTAAACTCACCCGCGTGTTCCTCCTCTTGGCCTAGGACCCGCCCCGCACGCGACCGCCGCATCCGGCCGTCGCGCGCATCGGCGTCCCCTAGTTGCCTTCCTGCTGAGGAACCCTTCGCGTGTCCACGCCCCTTCCGCGGCCCTCGTACGCCGCCGTGCTCCGTGTCCCCCATGCCCGCCGCACCTTCGCGGCCGCCCTCGTCGGCCGGCTGTCGTACGGCACGGTCTCCCTCTCCCTGATGCTCTCCCTGACCCGGTCCACCGGGTCCTACGCCGTGGCCGGCCTGGTCATGGCGCTCTTCGGCGCCACGAGCGTCTTCCTGTCCCCCTGGCGCGCATCCCTCGTCGACCGGCACGGTCCGCGCCGGGCCCTGCCGCCCATGGCCCTGCTCTACGCCGTCCTGCTCTGCGTGCTGGCGGCGGTCTGCCGGCGTCCGGGCACCTCCGAGACCGTCCTCGCGGTGACCGCCGCGCTCGCGGGCGCCTGCACGCCCCCGCTCGGCCCCGTGATGCGCGCGGTGTGGGCCGAACTGCTCCCGGACCGGCGGATGTTGCAGCGGGCCTACAGCGTGGACGGCGTCGCCGAGGAACTGCTCTTCGTCTCCGGCCCGCTCCTGGTCGGCGGCATCGTCGCCGTTGCGTCGCCGGTGGTCGGCGTCGTGCTCAGCGCGGTGCTGGTGGCGGTCGGCACCCTCGCCTTCGTGACCTCACCGGCGACCGCGGCGCTGCGCCCGGCGGGGCGGGGGGAGAGCGACGGCCCCGCACCCGGTCGGGGCGGCCCAGGGCAGGGCCGGGCACTGCTGCAGCCCGTCGTGGTCGCGGCGGCCGTCGGCGTCTCGGTGAGCGCCGTCGACCTCCTCGTCGTGGCCTTCGCGGGGGAACACGGCCTCGGGGACGGCGCGGTCGCCTGGGTGCTCGCGGCGCTCTCGGTGGGCAGTGCGGTCGGCGGGCTCGTCAACGGCGCCGTCGCCTGGAGTTCGCCCACCCGGGCGCGGCTCCCGATCTTCGCGGCCGGGGTCGGTCTCTGCCTCGCCGCCGCGGGCCTCGCGCCCGGACTCGGCACGCTGGTCCTGGCCGTCATGTGCGCGGGCCTGTTCGTGGCCCCGGCGCTGACCACCGCGTACCTGATCGCCGACGAGAGCGTGGCACCCGGTTTCCGGGTCCGGGCGGGCGCGTGGTGCAACACCGCCGTGAACGCCGGGATGTCGGCCGGCGCCGCCGCGGTGGGCCTGCTGGTGGAGCGGTTGCCCCTGCCGGTGTGCTTCGCGGTGTCCGGCGCGGTCGCCGCGGCGGCGGCACTGGTGCCGGGGTACCGCCGCCGTGGTCGCGCCCGGTCGGGCGGGGCCGGTCAGTCGTCGTCGAAGCCGTCGTCGGCGTCGTCCGAGTCGTGAGAGCCGTGCGCGTCGTCCGAGCGGTCGGCCGTGACCTTGCCGGTCGCCGGGTCGACCCGCCAGTCCTGCTCGCCCTTGCCGGAGGCGTGCGTCTGGGCGTCCCAGGCGGTCTTGCCGTCGCCGTGGTGGCCGTCCTCGTCCAGCTCGACGGAGGTGACGGTCCCGTGTCCCGCCGCCGCCTTCGCCGCCTCGGCGGCGTCGACGGAGGCACCCTTGAGGGCCGCGCGCACCTCGGCTGTGTCGTCCTCGTCGTCGTCCCGCTCCGAGCCCATCACCTTGCCGGTGGCCGGGTCGACCCGGACGCTGTGCCAGGTGCCGTCGCCGGAGAGCACGTCGACCTCCCAGGCCGCGCGCTCCCGGCGGTCGTCGCCGTCGTCGCCGTCGGCGTCCTCGTCGTCCAGCTCGGCGGAGACGGCGGTGCCGGGGGTGTCCGCGAGGGCGGAGGCGATGGCGCCGGCCGCCGTCACCTTCGGGGAGGCGGCGCCGTCGGAGTCGTCGCGCCGGTCGTCGCCCCGGTCGTCGTCGCGGTCCCCGGCCTCGTCCCGTACGCCGCCGTCGTCCGACACGCTCACGTCCGCGCGGGGCGCCGTGCCCCGGTCGTCGTCCCCCGTCGTCGCCAGGGCCGTGGCCGTACCGCCTCCGATCAGTGCGGCGGCGGTGACGGCGGCGATCACGATGTTGCGCTTCATGAGGTTTCCTCCGAGTCGTCCAGAGTCCAGCGGGTTTCGGTGACTTCACTGTCGCGGACCGACGCTGAGGCCAGGCTGAAGCCGCCTGAAGCGATCTTCAGCTCCGTTTTGGGACCCTCTACACATGCGCCTGTTGATCGTGGAGGACGAGAAGCGCCTCGCCGTGTCGCTCGCCAAGGGCCTCACCGCGGAGGGATACGCGGTGGACGTCGTCCACGACGGCTTGGAGGGACTGCACCGGGCGGGCGAGGGCGTGCACGACCTCGTCATCCTCGACATCATGCTGCCCGGCCTCAACGGCTACCGGGTCTGCGCCGCCCTGCGCGCCGCCGGGCACGACGTGCCGATCCTGATGCTCACCGCCAAGGACGGCGAGTACGACGAGGCCGAGGGCCTGGACACCGGCGCGGACGACTACCTCACCAAGCCCTTCTCCTACGTCGTCCTCGTCGCCCGCGTGAAAGCCCTGCTGCGGCGGCGGGCGCAGGGCGCCGGTGCCTCACCCGTGCACGTCCACGGCGACCTCCGGGTCGACACCGCCGCCCGCCGGGTCTTCCTCGGCGAGGACGAGGCCACCCTCACCGCCAAGGAGTTCGCCGTCCTGGAGCAGCTCGTGGTGCGGGCCGGAGAGGTGGTGTCCAAGGCGGAGATCCTGGAGCACGTCTGGGACTTCGCCTACGACGGCGACCCGAACATCGTCGAGGTGTACGTCAGCGCGCTCAGGCGCAAGCTGCGCGCCGGGCTCATCCGGACCGTGCGCGGCGCCGGCTACCGGCTGGAGACCGGGCGGTGAGCCGCCTCTTCGGCTCGGTGCGGGCCCGTGCCACGCTCGCCGCGACCCTCGTGGTCGCCGTCGCCCTCGTCGCGGCCGGTACCGCCGTCCTGCTGTCCCTGCGCTCCAACCTGCTCGGCGAGGCGGGCACCCAGGCGGAGCGCTCGGCGCGGGACGTGGCGACCGCACTGGCCGTCGGAACGCGCTACACCGAGCTGAACCTGGACGTCGACGACCGCCCGGTGCAGGTCGTCGACGAGGCGGGCACCCTGGTGGCCGCCAGCGAGGACCTGGAGCGGATCACCGGCACCGGCGTCGACGCGGTGCAGCCCCGGCCGGCCGCCACGCGCGACGACGGGGAGGACGCGGACGACGACGACTCCGACGCGTCGCTCGAAGCCGGGGAGATCGGCGAGCCGGCCACCGTCGGCGACGGCACCGCGACCGTCGACGGCGACACGGAGGACTACCGCTTCGTCACCGTCCCGGTGGAGACCAGGGGCGGCGAGCAGCTCACCGTCTACGCCGGTGCCCCGCTCGCCGCCGAACACGGCGCCGTGAACACCGCGCTGACCGTGATGCTGATCGGCTTCCCGCTGCTGCTCGCGGTCGTGGCATGGGTGACCTGGCTGGTCACCCGGCGCGCGCTGCGCCCGGTGGAGGGCATCCGGCGGGAGATGGCCGCGATCACCGCCAGCGAGGACCTGGCCCGCCGCGTCCCCGTGCCGGGCACCCACGACGAGGTGGCCAGGCTCGCCACGACCACCAACGAGACGCTGGCCGCGCTGGAGTCCTCGGTGGAGCGGCAGCGCGGCTTCGTCGCGGACGCCTCGCACGAGCTGCGCAGCCCGATCGCGTCGCTGCGCACCCAGCTGGAGGTGGCCGCCGCCCATCCGGAGCTGCTCGACCTGGAGGGCGCCGTGGCGGACACCGTACGGCTCCAGCGGCTCGCCGCCGACCTGTTGCTGCTGGCCAGGCTGGACGCGGGGGAGCGGCCCGCGGACGCCCGGGTCGACCTCGCGGCGCTCGCGCGGGAGGCGGCCGAGGGCCGGACCGGGGTGAGCGTGCGGGACGAGGGCGAGGTGCGGGTGGCCGGATCGCGGGGGCAGCTGGGGCGGGTACTGGCCAATCTGCTCGACAACGCCCAGCGGCACGCCCGCTCGGCGGTGGAGGTGTCCGTACGGCGGGACGGGGACGCGGTGGTGGTCGCGGTGGCCGACGACGGCGAGGGCGTGCCGGCGGCCGACCGGGAGCGGATCTTCGAGCGCTTCGTCCGGCTCGACGACGCCCGCAGCCGAGACGACGGCGGCGCCGGTCTCGGGCTGGCCATCGCCCGCGACGTCGCCGTACGGCACGGCGGCACCCTCACGGTGCACGACGCACCGGCAGGCGGCGCCCTGTTCGAGCTCCGCCTGCCGGGTGCCTAGGCCTCCACGGCCGTCGAGGACGTGGTCAGGGACGTCCGCGCTGCCCGCGCAGGTGTTCCGCGATGGGCTTGAGCGCCTTGTCCAGCTCCGTCAGGTCCTCCGGGGCCAGCAGGTCGATGAAGTGCCTGCGGACGGAGGCCACATGGTGCGGCGCGACCTTCCGCATGGTCGCCAGGCCGTGCTCGGTGAGGACGGCGAAGAGTCCGCGGCGGTCGGACTCGCAGTTCTCCCGCCGGACCAGGTTCGCGTTCTCCATGCGGGTGATCTGGTGGGAGAGGCGGCTCTTGGACTGCATCGTGGCGGTGGCCAGGTCGCTCATCCGCATCCTGTCGCCCTCCGACTCGGAGAGGTTCACCAGGATCTCGTAGTCGTTCATTGTCAGGCCGAACGGCTGCAGGTCCTTCTCGAGCTGGTGCGTCAACAGCCTGTTGACCTCCAGGTGGGTGCGCCAGGCACACTGCTCCGTATCGGTCAGCCAGCGAGTGGCCGTCTCGGTCTCCATGAATGAAGTCTACCTAAAAGGTTGAAAGGTGAACTAGTGAGGGGTTTTCCGTGACGGTGACGGTGCGCACGCGTTCGATGTCACACTCCGCAGATTACCGCTCACAGCCCGAAGCGGCGCTGGAGGTCCCCCAGCTGTCCGGGAAGCCCCGGTGCCCCCGACCGGCCTCCCGGCGCACCGGAGGTGCCGCCTCCGGGCACTCCGGCCTGCTGCGGCGGAGCCCCCACGGCCTGCTCCGCCATGAGTACCTCGCTCGACTGGAGCAGCACCGTGCCGGCCCCCACGAACTCGAACTGGTGCTCCTCCCCGGAGGCCCCGCCGAGCCCCGTCATCGCACGTAGACCGCCCAGTAGGCCGGTCATGTACCCGTGGTCGTAGTGGTGGCACGGGGACGGGCAGTCGGCCCAGCCGACCAGGGCCTGCGGGTCGACCCGGACCGGCGGTTCCACGAACACCACCGGACCGTTCGACGCGGCCACGAACTTTCCGGTTCCGATCAGCGTCAGGAAGCCCGGCACGATCGACTGCTTGAGCGCGAGGCTTGGCTGAAAAGCGAGCAGATTGCCGGAGCGAATGGTCAGGTTGCCGTCCTCCAGGTCGTACGAATTCACGTCGAAGGCCCGGTCGGCGAGGAGCATCTTGCCCGAGCCCTCCGCCACGACCCAGTCGCTCGCGTGCAGAGGCGAATGGAAGGACGTACGCACCAGACGGTCCAGCCGGCCGTGCCCGATCCCGTTGAAGTCGATCGTCCCGTAGTAGGCGATCATCTTCCCCTTCTGCAGGAACCACTGGCTCCCCTTCAGCTCCACGCAGAAGGTGTACGCGTTGACGTTGTCGTCGGCCGGCAGCGACGTCGGGTCGTGGTGGACCGTGCTCACAGCTTCTCCTCCGACGCCTGGACGAACACCGTGCCGCTGCCGCTCAGCTCCAGCTGGAACGCCTCGCCGGAGCCGCGTCCCACCATGTCCCGCCAGCCCAGCGCCGTGGACAGCTTGTTGCGCACGTCGCCGTGGTGGGCGACGTAGGCCTGCGGGTCGACGCGCACCGGGCGCTGCGGGGTGATGGGCACCTCGAACACGCCGCCGTGGGCCATCACCGCCACCGAGCCGTGGCCCCTGAGGGACGTGGTGAACAGCCCCTGCCCGCTCACCTGGCCCCGCACCATCCCCATGACGCCGCCCTGTGAGCCGAGGAACACCGTGCTCTGCTCCAGGGTGCCCTCGAAGGCGAGGAGGCGGTCCGCCTCGACGTACAGGGTGTCGCCGGAGAGGTTGATCACCTGGACGTGGTGGCCGCCGTGCCCGAAGAAGACGGTGCCGCTGCCCTCGACGGTCATCAGCGGCGTGTCCTCGTTCGCCACCCGGCGTCCGATCATCGACATGACCCCGCCCTGGCCGCCGCGCAGATTCGGGGTGAAGGACACCTCGCCGCGGTAGGCGAGCATGGCACCGCGCTGGCTGAACAGCCGCTGACCGGGCGCGACGGTCGCCTGGACCATCTTCGAGTTGATCTCCTGGAAGGCCATCTCAGACATCCCCCGCGATCGTGTTCCGCTCGCTCGGCTGCACGTAGACCAGTCCGTCGCCCTCGAAGCGGATCTGGAAGGCCTCGCCGCCGCCCTCCCCGAACAGCGTGCGGAAGGTCACACCCGACTGGAAGGACTGCCGCAGGTTCCCCTGGTGAGCGACGTACGCCCCCGGGTCGACGGTCAGCGGGTACTGCGCGCTGACCCGCAGCACCACCGCGGGACCGTCGGACATGATCGCCGCCTGCCCGTGCCCCTCGATCGTCGTGGTGAACAGCCCGTTGCCCTGGGAGGCGCCGCGCGTGCCCGTGAAACTGGTGCCGGTGCGCAGCCCGGCGTCGGCCGCCAGGAAGTTGCTCGACTCGACGTACAGCTTGTCGCCCTGGAGCCCCACCAGGGTGATCTCCGAGGCCCGGTCCGCGAACCAGCAGGTCCCCTGCCCCCTCACCTCCATCACCGTCATCTGCTCACCGGTGATCCGCCGGGTCACCATCCCCCGGATGCCCTCACCGCCACCGCTCAGCTTCTTGAAGGCCATCTCCCCGTCGTACGCGACCATCGAGCCGTTCTTCGCCTTCACGGCGTCATGGGTCATGTCGACGGCGAGGACCTTGCTGCCTTGAAGTCGGAACATCGCCACGCTGCGAAAGTAGCCCCGCCATGGGTGGACGGAACAGGGCCCACGGGTGGAGACCGACCCTGAGTCCATCCCTTGGGGCATTGTTTGCCACAATGGGCGAACGATTGTGCTTCCGTTCACAAGGCGGACCGCACACGTCGGCCGCGCCGTCAGCGACTCCCTCCCACCGAAGGTGACCCGTGGACCTCAAGACCGCCACCGCCCTCCGCCGCCTCCGCCTGGTCTCGGCCCCCGAGGCGATCTCGTTCCTCCTCCTGCTCGTCTGCTCCGTCCTGAAGCGGACCACCGACTTCAACGCGGTGCCGGCGATGGGCATGATCCACGGCGTCCTCTTCGTGCTGTACGTGCTCTTCTGGGCGGACGCCTGGAACCGCGCCAAGTGGCCGCTGAAGACCGCCGCCCTCTACTTCGTCCTCTCGGTCCTGCCGACCGGCGGCTTCTTCGCCGAGCGCAAGCTCAAGCGCGAGGCCGAGACCGCGGTCATCGCCTCCCGCGCCCGCCAGGAAGGGATCGTCAACGCATGATCGTCGCCTTCTCCGTGACACCGCTCGGTGTCGGCGAGGACGTGGGGGAGTACGTCGCCGACGCCGTCCGGGTGGTCCGCGAGTCCGGGCTGCCGAACCGCACCGACGCGATGTTCACCTCGATCGAGGGCGAGTGGGACGAGGTCATGGACGTGGTCCGGCGTGCCGTGGCCGCCGTCGAGGCCCGGGCGCCGCGGGTCTCCCTGGTCCTCAAGGCGGACATCCGCCCCGGTGTGACGGACGGCCTCACGTCGAAGGTCGAGACGGTCGAGCGCCACCTCGCCGGATGAGCGCCGGGTGAGCACGCCCGCGCGGGCGGTGGTATCGAAAGGCGAGACGGTGCTGACCGGCATGTGACCGGCCGGTAAGGTCTCTTGCCGTGCCGAAGCCCCTCAGTCTCTCCTTCGATCCCATCGCCCGAGCCGACGAACTCTGGGCACAGCGCTGGGGCGGTGTGCCCTCCATGGCCGCGATCACCTCGATCATGCGGGCCCAGCAGATCCTGCTGGGCGAGGTCGACGCCGTGGTCAAGCCGTACGGGCTGACGTTCGCGCGGTACGAGGCGCTGGTGCTGCTCACCTTCTCCAAGTCGGGCGAACTGCCGATGTCCAAGATCGGCGAGCGCCTGATGGTCCACCCCACCTCCGTGACGAACACCGTCGACCGGCTGGTGCGCTCCGGCCTGGTGGCCAAGCGCCCCAACCCCAACGACGGCCGCGGCACGCTGGCCACCATCACCGAAAAGGGCCGCGAGGTCGTCGAGGCGGCCACCCGCGACCTGATGGCGATGGACTTCGGCCTGGGCGCGTACGACGCCGAGGAGTGCGGGGAGATCTTCGCGATGCTCCGGCCGCTGCGGGTCGCCGCGGGCGATTTCAAGGAGGACTGAGCAAGGGGACGCGGCGGGCCGGCCCGGCCCGGCGAGTCGCCCGACCCGGTCGAAGATCGCGCGAAACGGACGGTTACGCTCGGAGCCATGAAAAAGAGCGTGCTGACCCGCTACCGCGTCATGGCGTACGTCACCGGAGTGCTGCTGATCGCGCTGTGCCTCGGCATGATCGCGAAGTACGTCCTGGATCTGGGCGGCGCCGCCGACTTCACCCAGGTCGTCAGCATCGCCCACGGCTGGCTGTACGTGATCTACCTGGTCTTCGCCTTCGACCTGGGCTCCAAGGCGAAGTGGCCGGTGAAGAAGCAGCTCTGGGTGCTGCTCGCCGGGACCGTGCCGACCGCGGCGTTCTTCGTGGAGCGCAAGGTCAGCCAGGAGCTGGACGCGAAGGTCGCCGGCGCCGAGACGCCGGCCGCCGCCAAGGCGTAACCGGCCCCTCACGAGCCGTCCCACCGTCGTACGGACACCCGTACGGCGGTACCCCATCGACATTTACTTGGACGTCCTAGTAAATTCGAGGGTATGGACGCTCACGCCATAGAAGAGGGCCGCCTTCGCTGGCAGGCCCGGTACGACGCGGCGCGCAAGCGCGACGCGGACTTCACCACGCTCTCCGGAGACCCCGTGGAGCCGGTGTACGGGCCCCGCCCCGGGGACGAGTACGAGGGCTTCGAGCGGATCGGCTGGCCGGGCGAGTACCCCTTCACCCGCGGCCTGTATCCGACCGGGTACCGGGGGCGTACGTGGACCATCCGGCAGTTCGCCGGGTTCGGCAACGCCGAGCAGACCAACGAGCGCTACAAGATGATCCTCCGCAACGGCGGCGGCGGGCTCTCGGTCGCCTTCGACATGCCGACGCTGATGGGCCGCGACTCCGACGACCCGCGCTCGCTCGGCGAGGTCGGGCACTGCGGGGTGGCCATCGACTCGGCCGCCGACATGGAGGTCCTCTTCAAGGACATCCCGCTCGGGGACGTGACGACCTCCATGACGATCAGCGGGCCCGCCGTGCCCGTGTTCTGCATGTACCTGGTCGCCGCCGAGCGGCAGGGCGTCGACGCGTCCGTGCTCAACGGCACGCTGCAGACCGACATCTTCAAGGAGTACATCGCCCAGAAGGAGTGGCTCTTCCAGCCGGAGCCGCACCTGCGCCTGATCGGCGACCTGATGGAGTACTGCGCGGCGGGCATCCCCGCCTACAAGCCGCTCTCCGTCTCCGGGTACCACATCCGCGAGGCGGGCGCGACGGCCGCGCAGGAGCTGGCGTACACGCTCGCCGACGGCTTCGGGTACGTGGAGCTGGGGCTCAGCCGCGGCCTCGACGTGGACGTCTTCGCGCCCGGCCTCTCCTTCTTCTTCGACGCGCACCTCGACTTCTTCGAGGAGATCGCCAAGTTCCGCGCGGCGCGCAGGATCTGGGCGCGGTGGATGCGGGACGTGTACGGGGCGCGGACCGACAAGGCGCAGTGGCTGCGGTTCCACACCCAGACCGCCGGTGTCTCGCTGACCGCGCAGCAGCCGTACAACAACGTGGTCCGTACGGCCGTGGAGGCGCTCGCGGCGGTGCTCGGCGGCACCAACTCCCTGCACACCAACGCGCTCGACGAGACCCTCGCCCTGCCCAGCGAGCAGGCCGCGGAGATCGCCCTGCGCACCCAGCAGGTGCTGATGGAGGAGACCGGCGTCGCCAACGTCGCCGACCCGCTGGGCGGTTCCTGGTTCATCGAGCAGCTGACCGACCGCATCGAGGCGGACGCGGAGAAGATCTTCGAGCAGATCAAGGAGCGGGGGCTGCGGGCCCACCCCGACGGACAGCACCCCGTCGGCCCGATCACCTCCGGCCTCCTGCGCGGGATCGAGGACGGCTGGTTCACCGGTGAGATCGCCGAGTCGGCCTTCCGCTACCAGCAGGCTTTGGAGAAGGACGACAAGAGGGTGGTCGGCGTCAACGTCCACACCGGCTCCGTCACCGGCGACCTGGAGATCCTGCGGGTCAGCCACGAGGTCGAGCGCGAGCAGGTGCGGGTCCTGGGCGAGCGCAGGGCCGCCCGCGACGACGCGGCCGTGCGGGGTGCGCTGGACGCGATGCTGGCGGCGGCGCGGTCGGGCGGGAACATGATCGAGCCGATGCTGGACGCGGTGCGCGCGGAGGCGACGCTGGGGGAGATCTGCGGGGTGCTGCGGGAGGAGTGGGGGGTGTACACGGAGCCTGCCGGTTTCTAGGTGCCCGGTGTCGGTGCGGGCGTCTCCAGGGGGCTCCGCCCCCTGGCCCCCCGGGCCTATGCCCACCCACCACCCGACTCGGTGGGTCCAGAGGCGAGCCCCCACAGCAGTACCTGGGTGAAGCTGCGTACCCAGTCCTCGTCCGCGGCCTCCGCGCTGACCAGCGTGCGGTGCACCACCGCTCCCGCGACCATGTCGAAGATCAGGTCCGCGGTGCGGGCCGCCTCCGCGGTGTCCGGCTCCGGCGGCAGCTCGCCCCGGGCCTGCGCCCGCGCCCTGCCCTCCAGCACCAGGCGCTTCTGCCGCTCGACGATCGAGGTGCGGATGCGCTCGCGCAGCGCGTCGTCGCGCGTGGACTCCGCGACCACCGCCATCAGACCGCTCCTGGCCTCCGGACGGGCCAAAATAGCCGCGAACTGGAGCACCACGCCCTCGATGTCGGCGGCGAGGGAGCCGCGGTCGGGCAGTTCCAGCTCGTCGAAGAGCTCCGCCACCGCGTCCACGACCAGCTCGTTCTTGCCCACCCAGCGGCGGTAGAGCGTCGTCTTGGCAACCCCGGCCCGCGTGGCGACGTCTCCCAGGGTGAGCTTCGACCAGCCGAGGTCGACCAGGGCGGCCCGCGTCGCGGCCAGGATCGCGGTGTCCGCCGCGGCGCTGCGCGGGCGCCCGGCATGGCCGGCGGGGGTGCTGCTCTGCATCCCCCGACCTTAACCGGCGGGTAACACGCGGCCGGCCGTGAGACAGATCACCGCGGCGGGGTGTTCCGCGGGGCCCTGGTGGCATTACGCTACGACTCGTAGCGAAAGCGCGGGTCCGCCCGCGCCCCAGCGACGACCACGGGCGTGGGGTGGGGACCCGGCGCCGAGCAGGACACACGCCGAACAGCACACATCCGGGCGGGCTTTCGACCCGGTTTTCACACGCGCGCGCCGTACGGGGGAGGATAGACCCATGCAGCCACGGAACATGTCCATGAGCGGGGTCGTCGACCTCGCCGCGGTGAAGCAGGCCCAGGAGGCCAAGGCGAAGGCGGAGCAGGCGCGCGCCCAGGCGGCCCGTCAGGGCGGCACGGGGGCCGTCTCCCCGGCCGACCTCGTCATCGACGTCGACGAGGCCGGTTTCGAGAGCGAGGTCCTGCAGCGGTCCACCGAGGTCCCGGTCGTCATCGACTTCTGGGCCGAGTGGTGCGAGCCCTGCAAGCAGTTGAGCCCGGTACTGGAGCGGCTCGCCGTCGAGTACAACGGGCGCTTCCTCCTCGCCAAGATCGACGTCGACGCCAACCAGATGCTGATGCAGCAGTTCGGCGTCCAGGGCATCCCCGCCGTGTTCGCGGTCGTCGCCGGACAGGCGCTGCCGCTCTTCCAGGGGGCCGCCGGCGAGGCGCAGATCCGCCAGACCCTGGACCAGCTGGTGCAGGTCGGCGAGGAGCGCTTCGGCCTGACCGGTCTCGTCGTCGACCCCGAGGCGGAGCCGGGTGCCGAGCGGCCCGCCGCCCCCGAGCGCCCGGCCGGGCCGCACGACGCGGCCCTCGACGCCGCCGTGCAGGCGATGGACGCGGGTGACCTGGGCGGTGCCGTCCAGGCGTACAAGAACGTGCTGGCCGAGGAGCCGGGCAACACCGAGGCCAAACTGGGCCTGGCCCAGGCCGAGTTGCTCCAGCGGGTGCAGGACGCCGATCCGCAGAAGGTCCGTCAGGAGGCGGCCGACAAGCCGCGCGACGCGCAGGCGCAGATCGCCGCCGCCGACCTGGATCTGGTGGGCGGTCATGTGGAGGACGCCTTCGGGCGCCTCATCGACACGGTGCGCGTCACGGCGGGCGACGACCGGGACGCCGTACGGCTGCGGCTGCTGGAGCTGTTCGAGGTGGTCGGCGCCGACGACCCGCGGGTGACCGCGGCGCGCCGGGCGCTCGCCCGGGCCCTGTTCTAGTCGGCGCCGTCGTCGGCGTTCCAAACGCCATCGACGTGTTGCACGTGTGAAGGAGCTGTCGAAAAGGCGTCACTGCGGCCGCGCTTTACCAAAACTTGGTAATCGCGGCCGCTGTTACTGCCAGTAAGTCGACGGCGTCGATCTGTCGGACTCTGTCCATCGATCAATAGTTTTGTTCCGCCCTCAAGGCGTACCCAGCGTCGCCGTTCGGGACCGGTCTGTCGTCCCGTGGTCACACGGCTGCTACTAGCCAGTAACGAACCCCCTTGTGTCGACGGCGAGAATGCACCACGATCGGCGACGCTCGGTCCATTCCCGTACCCCGACAGCCGGTCGGGTGGCGGGGGTTCCTGGGTCCCCACCGAGCAGGGCCGGCGGCAGTGATGCCGGCCCTTGGGCAGGGGGGTCTTCGCTCACCCGGCGAAGCCTGCCCAGCAGGGTTGTGCGTGATGCGTGTCAGGCGCGACCAGTGGTTGTCGCTCGGGGGTGATCGCCGGTTATTCGGGCGCGTTGTACGTGCCGCCGAGTGCGGGCGCTCTCCTTCCCGAGGACGTAGCACTTCTCCCATCCCTGCCAGACCGAGCAGCCGAACCGGCGGCCGGCCGAGGCCAGGAGATGTACGTCCGAGAAGGAGGAAATATGGAGTCCCAGGTGCGTGGCGGGACCAGATGGAAGCGGTTCGCTGTGGTGATGGTGCCCAGCGTCGCCGCCACGGCTGCGATAGGCGTCGCGCTCGCGCAGGGCGCTCTCGCCGCGTCGTTCAGCGTGTCGGGTCAGTCGTTCAAGGTGACGGCGGACCGGCTCGACGGCACGGGCTTTATGCAGTACGGCGCGGTCGACTCGGGCTACACGCTGAAGGGCGAGAAGACGGCTCACCCCGTCGCGGTCTCGGCGTTCAAGTCCGCGCAGATCAAGAACATGTGCCAGTCCGTGGTCACCCCGGACATCCCGCTGATCGGTTCGGTCAGCCTCATGCTGAAGGCCGGCGGTGGCGACACCCCGGTCAAGGCGGAGAACCTGTACATCGACGTCGAGGACCTCGAGGCCGATGCCACGTTCCGCGGCATCGACATCGGTGTCGCCGCGAAGGACGCCAACAAGGGTCCCGGCATCAAGAAGGGCGACACCACCAACCCGTACGGGTTCTCGCAGCAGGCCGACTCGGCCACGCTGACCGGTGTGAAGCAGACGGCGTGGGCGACCACCGCCGGAACCTTCAAGCTCAGCGGTCTGAAGATGTCGCTGTCCAAGGGTGTCAAGGAGTGCTACTAAGCACTCGCTGACGGGCGGGGGAGCCGGTGGCGCCCCCGCCCGTCCACCTTCCGGCCGCGCCTTCACACGTGGCCCACATCTCCACCACAGCAAAGCCGTACCAGGGAGCTGTTTTCCATGAGCGCCGAGACTCCTGCCGCAGCCGGCCAGTTCACCCGCCGGAGGCTGCAGTTCCGTGCCTGGCGAGGCGCGCGGCCGTTCTGGGCCGGACTGTTCGTCGCGCTCGGCGGACTCCCCATCGCCTACTTCCCGTACGCGAACCTCCAGATCGGGCACCTGACGCTGGCGATGTCCACCACCGCGGGCGCCGGGTCCCTGATCATCGGCGTGCTGCTGGTCGTCCTGGGCGTCAGCCTGTGGTTCCAGAAGCACGTCCGGGTCTTCGCGGGTGTCGCGGCGATCCTGCTGGCGCTGGTGTCCATCCCCGTGTCGAACCTCGGCGGTTTCCTCATCGGCTTCCTGTTCGCGCTGGTCGGCGGGGCGATGGCCGTGTCGTGGGTGCCGGGCGAGCCGCCGCGGGCCGAGCCGCCGCTGGAGGGCAAGGGCACGGACGGCGCGCCCGAGGGCGCGGTCCCCGGTGCCGCGGCCGACGACACCGCGTTCCCCGGCTTCCCGGAGCCCGGGACCCAGGCGGGACCCGCGGTGCCGGGCCCCCGGGGCGGGATGGACGACGGGGAGCCCTCCCAGGGCTTCATGGCACCGGGGCCGCACGATCTGTCAGGAACGAGCCCGGCCAACGGGGCGAACGGGAGGCACAGTGCCGGCTGACGAGGTGACCCGCGGGACTGACGTGGAGTCGTCCCGTGTGAGAACCGGGCCGCGCCACGCGGCACCCAAGAAGCCGTTGTTCACCAGGTTCCACATGCCGGCCGGCAAGGCGATAGCCATCGCGGCGATGCCCACGGCCGTCCTCATGGGGATGGGGTTCACGCCGACGCTCGCCCTCGCCGACGGCAACGACGCGGCGCCGCCCTCCAACAGCCTGACGGCCGACGAGTACAAGGACTGCGTGGCGGCCCTGGAGGACGCCGAGAAGGACCCGTCCGCCTCGCCCACCCCCTCGCCCTCGGCGACCGACGGGGCCGACGACGGCAAGGACGACGCGAAGGAGCCCGACCCCTCCGCCTCCACCGGCGACACCGGCGAGGACGCGGGCACGGACGCCGGCTCGGACCAGGGCGACTCCTCTTCGTCGGATTCAGGTTCCGACGACAAGGGCGCCAAGGACGAGCAGGACGCCCCCGCCCCGAGCCCCTCCGCGTCGCAGAGCCAGGAGGCGTCCGGTGCGGGCGCCGCGGAGCCGTCCCCCTCCGAGTCGGAGGGCAAGGGCGGTCTGCTGGACGGCCTCGGTGACGCCATCGAGGGCATCTTCACCGGTGGCAAGAAGGCTGAGGAGAGCCCGAGCCCCACGCCGACCCCGTCGGCGTCCGAGGGCGCGGGCGACGCGTCCGACGCGCTGAAGGACACGACCGGCACGGTCACCGACACCGCGAAGGACACCGTCGAGGGCGCGACCGACACGGCGTCGAAGGCGGCCGAGGACGCCGAGGACACGGTGGACAAGGCGGCCGAGGCGGCCAAGGAGGCGGCTCAGAAGGCGAAGGAGGACGCGGAGAAGGCCAAGGAGGACGCCACCGCCACGCCCAGCCCCAGCGCCTCCGAGAGCGCCGACGAGGCCGCCAAGGACGCCGAGGACTGCCCGGCCGCCACCGACGCGGAGGGCGGCGTCGACAACAAGCTGCCGCTGCCCGACGACCCGTGGTACCTCAACGCCAGCTCGCTGCTGCTGAAGGGCGCCTCCTACAAGGGCGTCGTCGAGGTGCGGACGGCCAACGGCACCACCAAGAAGGTGCTGAAGTACGTCATCTCCAACGGCACCGACATCGGCGACCTGCACCAGACGGTGAACGACAAGCAGGCCGGCAAGACGTACCACGTGCAGGCGGCCAAGGGCTCCACGTCCACGATCCGCGACGGCGAGACGGTGATGTACACCGAGAGCATCTCGGGCAACCTGCTCGGGCTGATCCCGATCACCTTCGACCCGGAGAACCCGCCGCCGCTGGACATCCCGCTGATCTACTTCACCAAGGTGACGGTGGTCCAGGCCGGCCAGTTCGGCGGCACGCTGCACGTCCCCGGACTGCACCAGTACACGACCGACTGAGCACGCCCGCACCACGCGCCGAGGGCGCCCCCTGCGACAGGGGGCGCCCTCGGCGCGTACGACGGGAGACAGGGGCGGTCAGCCGCGCCGCGTCTCGCCCAGGTGCAGGACCCGGACCATGTTGGTGGTGCCGGGCACGCCGGGGGGCGAACCGGCGGTGATCACGACGATGTCGCCGTCGCTGAACCGGCCGAGGCGGGCCGTCTCCTGGTCCACCAGGTCGACCATCTCGTCGGTGCTGTTCACGAACGGCACCACGTGCGGCTCCACGCCCCAGCTGAGTGCCAGCTGGTTGCGGGTGGCCTCGTCGGTGGTGAAGGCGAGGATCGGCTGGCAGGCGCGGTAGCGCGAGAGCCGGCGGGCGGTGTCGCCGGACTGGGTGAAGGCCACCAGGCCCTTGCCGCCCAGGAAGTCGGCGATCTCGGCGGCGGCCCGGGCCACCGAACCGCCCTGCGTGCGCGGCTTCTTGCCCGGCACCAGCGGCTGGAGGCCCTTGGAGAGCAGCTCCTGCTCGGCGGCGGTGACGATCTTCGACATCGTCTTGACGGTCTCGATCGGGTACGCGCCCACGCTCGACTCGGCGGACAGCATGACCGCGTCGGCGCCGTCCAGGATCGCGTTGGCCACGTCGGATGCCTCGGCGCGGGTCGGACGGGAGTTGGTGATCATCGACTCCATCATCTGGGTCGCCACGATCACCGGCTTGGCGTTGCGCCGGCACAGCTCGATCAGGCGCTTCTGCACCATGGGGACCTTCTCGAGCGGGTACTCGACGGCCAGGTCGCCACGGGCGACCATCACGCCGTCGAACGCCATCACGACGGCCTCCATGTTCTCGACCGCCTGGGGCTTCTCCACCTTGGCGATCACCGGGACGCGGCGGCCCTCCTCGTCCATGACGCGGTGCACGTCGTCGACGTCCTTGGCGTCCCGGACGAAGGAGAGGGCGACCAGGTCGCAGCCCATGCGGAGCGCGAAACGGAGGTCCTCGACGTCCTTCTCGCTCAGCGCGGGGACGTTGACCGCCGCGCCGGGCAGGTTGATGCCCTTGTGGTCGGAGATGACGCCGCCCTCGATGACGATCGTCTTCACCCGGGGGCCCTCGACCTCGGTGACCTTCAGCTCGACGTTGCCGTCGTTGATGAGCACCTGGTCGCCCTTGGTGACGTCACCGGGCAGGCCCTTGTACGTCGTGCCGCAGATCGTCCTGTCGCCCGGGACGTCCTCGGTGGTGACGGTGAACTCGTCACCGCGCACCAGCTCGACGGGACCCTCCGCGAAGGTCTCCAGGCGGATCTTCGGGCCCTGCAGGTCGGCGAGGACACCGATGGCCCTGCCGGTCTCCTTGGCGGCGGCCCGGACCCGGTCGTAGCGGCCCTGGTGCTCGGCGTGGGTGCCGTGGCTGAAGTTGAAGCGGGCCACGTTCATGCCGGCTTCGATCAGCGTGACGAGCTGCTCGTGGGAGTCGACCGCGGGGCCGAGAGTACAGACGATTTTCGAACGGCGCATGGGTGCCATCCTATCGGTTTGTTTCGGCGCGGAATATTCCGTCTGGCGGAAAATACAAAAGGGCGGGATGCCGCTCAGGTGAGATCGGTATTCCTCATTCATTTACCAGCGCGTAGGTCTGTGCCGCGATCTCCATTTCCTCGTCCGTCGGTACCACCGCCACCGCCACCCGCGCCCCCGCGGGCGAGATCAGCCGGGCCTCCTCGCCGCGTACGGCGTTGAGCCCGCCGTCGACCGCCAGGCCCAGCCCCTCCAGGCCCGCCACGGCCGCTTCCCGCACCGGCGCCGAGTTCTCCCCGACCCCGGCCGTGAACGCCACGGCGTCCACACGTCCGAGAACGGCGTAATAGGCGCCGATGTACTTCTTGAGCCGGTGAATGTAGATGTCGAAGGCCAGCCGCGCCCGCTGGTCGCCGGCGTCGACCCGGCGGCGGATCTCCCGCATGTCGTTGTCACCGCACAGCCCGATCAGACCGCTCCTCTTGTTGAGGAGAGTGTCGATCTCGTCGGCGGACATTCCCCCAACACGCATCAAATGGAAGATGACGGCCGGGTCCATGTCTCCCGAGCGCGTACCCATCACGAGCCCTTCCAAAGGCGTCAGCCCCATGGAGGTGTCCACGCACCGCCCGCCCCGCACGGCCGAGGCGGACGCCCCGTTGCCCAGGTGCAGCACGATGACGTTCACGTCCTCGGGCGCCCGGCCCAGCAGCCGCGCGGTCTCACGGGAGACGTAGGCGTGCGAGGTGCCGTGGAAGCCGTAGCGCCTGATCCGGTGCGCGTCGGCGGTCTCGACGTCGATCGCGTAGCGGGCCGCGGACTCCGGCATCGTCGTGTGGAAGGCGGTGTCGAAGACGGCGACCTGCGGCAGGTCGGGGCGCAGCGCCTGCGCCGTCCGGATGCCGGTGAGGTTGGCCGGGTTGTGCAGCGGGGCGACCGGGACGAGCCGCTCGATCTCGGCGAGCACCGCGTCGTCGATCACTGTCGGCTCCGTGAAGCGCAGCCCGCCGTGCACCACCCGGTGTCCGATCGCGGCCAGTTCGGGGGAGCCGAGGCCCAGGCCGTCCCGGTCCAGCTCGGCCGCCATGGCCTTCAGCGCGGCGTCGTGACCGGGTACCGACCCGTTCCACTCGCGGCTCTCCCCGTCCGCCGGGGTGTGCTTGATCCGCGAGCTCGCCTCGCCGATGCGCTCGACGAGGCCCGCCGCCAGCCGGCTGCCGCCGCGCATGTCGATCAGCTGGTACTTCACCGACGAGGAGCCGGAGTTGAGGACGAGGACACGGGTGCCGGTCACAGGTCGGACGCCTTCTCACTGGGGGTCTGCTGGGCCTGGATCGCCGTGATGGCGACGGTGTTGACGATGTCCTGCACGAGCGCGCCC
The DNA here is from genome assembly GCF_055581985.1 of Streptomyces sp. NPDC042336. Lineage (NCBI taxonomy): Bacteria > Bacillati > Actinomycetota > Actinomycetes > Kitasatosporales > Streptomycetaceae > Streptomyces > Streptomyces sp. NPDC042336. The sequence goes on from NZ_JBVJEA010000009.1 coordinate 303,061, forward strand.
CGGGACAGGTCGTTGACCGGCTTGCGCAGGCCCTGGAGCACCGGGCCGACGGCGATTGCGCCGGCCGAGCGCTGCACCGCCTTGTACGTGTTGTTGCCGGTGTTCAGGTCGGGGAAGATCAGCACGCTGGCCTGCCCGGCGACCGCCGAGCCGGGCAGCTTGGTCGCGGCCACCGACGGTTCGACCGCCGCGTCGTACTGGATCGGCCCCTCGATGCTGAGGTCCGGGCGGCGCGCGCGGACCAGCTCGGTGGCCTCGCGGACCTTGTCGACGTCCGCACCGGAGCCGGACGTGCCCGTCGAGTACGACAGCATCGCGATCCGCGGCTCCACGCCGAACCGCGCCGCAGTCGACGCGGACTGGGCGGCGATGTCGGCGAGCTGCTCCGCGTCCGGGTCCGGATTGACCGCGCAGTCGCCGTAGACCAGCACCTTGTCGGCCAGGCACATGAAGAAGACGGAGGAGACGATCGCGGCGTCCGGCTTGGTCTTGATGATCTCGAAGGCCGGGCGGATGGTCGCCGCCGTCGAGTGCACGGACCCCGACACCATGCCGTCGGCGAACCCTTCCTGCACCATCAGCGTGCCGAAGTAGTTCACGTCGGAGACCACGTCGTACGCCAGCTCCACGGTCACACCCTTGTGGGCGCGCAGGGCGGCGTACTTCTCGGCGAAGGAGTCCCGCAGCTCGCTGGCGGCCGGGTCGATCAGCTCGGCGTCGGCCAGGTCGATGCCGAGGTCGGCGGCCTTCTTGCGGATCTGCTCGACCGGGCCGAGCAGCGTCAGCGCGCACACGCCCCGGCGCAGCAGCACCTCCGCCGCGTGCAGCACCCGCTCCTCGGTGCCCTCCGGCAGGACCACCCGGCGCAGGTCGGAGCGGGCCTGTTCGAGCAGCTTGTGCTCGAACATCATCGGCGTGACGCGGTCGCTGCTGGGCGCGGAGACCCGCTTGTTCAGCTCGGCGGTGTCCACGTACCGCTCGAAGAGGCCGAGGGCGGTCTCCGCCTTGCGCGGGGTGGCCGCGCCCAGCTTGCCCTCCAGGGAGAACAGCCGCTCCGCGGTGGGGAAGCTGTTGCCGGTCACCGCGAGCACCGGCGTGCCGGGCGCCAGCCGGTCGGCGAGGGTGAGGATGCCCTCGCCGGGCACCTCGTTCAGGGTCAGCAGGACGCCGGCTATCGGCGGGGTGCCGGCGCTGTGCGCGGCCAGCGTGCCGATCACCAGGTCGGCGCGGTCGCCCGGCGTGATGACCAGGCAGCCCGGGGTCAGCGCGGCCAGCAGGTTGGGCAGCATGGCCCCGCCGAAGACGAAGTCCAGCGCGTCGCGGGCGAGCCCGGAGTCGTCGCCGAGGACGATCTCGGCGCCCAGGGCGTGCGCGATCTGGGAGACCGTCGGCGCGGACAGCGCGGGCTCGTCCGGCACCACCCAGCACGGCACCGGCAGCCGGTGCGCGAGCCGCTCGGCGATCCCGTCCCGGTCCTCGCGCGCGACCCGGTTGGTCACCATGGCGAGCACGTCGCAGCCCAGCCCGTCGTAGGCGCGGAAGGCGTTGTGGGTCTCGGCGAGCACGGACTCGGCGCTCTGCTTGCGGCCGCCGACGACGGGCAGGACCGAGGCGCCGAACTCGTTGGCGAGCCGCGCGTTCAGCGACAGTTCGTCCGGGAACTGGGTGTCGGCGTAGTCGGTGCCGAGGACCAGGACGACGTCGTAGTCCCGTGCGACCAGGTGGAAGCGCTCGACCAGCGCGGACACCAGCTCGTCCACGCCCTGTTCGGCCTGGAGGAGGGAGGCCTCCTGGTAGTCCATGCCGTAGACGGTGGCCGGGTCCTGCGAGAGCCGGTAGCGGGCACGCAGCAGCTCGAAGAGCCGGTCGGGCCCGTCGTGCACCAGGGGACGGAAGACGCCGACCCGGTCGACCTGCCGGGTCAGCAGCTCCATGACCCCCAGCTCGACGACCTGGCGGCCGTCGCCGCGGTCGATACCGGTCACGTACACGCTGCGCGTCACGCGTGCTCTCCGTTTCCTCGGGTTCGTTGGGGCGGGCGTTCCGTCGGGGGTGCGGAACCCTCTTGACAGTACCTCCGGCGACGGTTAAGGCGCCCGTCAGCGTCCGCCACCGTCCCGCCGGTCGTCCGCCGTCGTCCACCCGCGTCCGGGCCGTGGAACAATTGAACCGGCTCACCGGTGTCAACAGCGAGCAGGAGACACAGCACGATGCGTATCGGAGTTCTCACCGCAGGCGGCGACTGCCCCGGCCTGAACGCAGTGATCCGGTCGGTCGTGCACCGAGCGGTCGACAACTACGGCGACGAGGTCATCGGCTTCGAGGACGGCTACGCCGGACTGCTGGACGGCCGGTACCGCACCCTCGACCTCAACGCGGTCAGCGGCATCCTCGCCCGCGGCGGCACCATCCTCGGCTCCTCCCGCCTGGAGCGCGACCGGCTCCGCGAGGCCTGCGAGAACGCCTCGGACATGATCCAGAACTTCGGCATCGACGCCCTGATCCCGATCGGCGGCGAGGGCACGCTCACCGCCGCCCGCATGCTGTCCGACGCGGGCCTGCCGGTCGTCGGTGTGCCGAAGACCATCGACAACGACATCTCCTCCACCGACCGCACCTTCGGCTTCGACACCGCCGTCGGCGTGGCCACGGAGGCGATGGACCGCCTCAAGACCACCGCCGAGTCCCACCAGCGTGTGATGGTCGTCGAGGTCATGGGCCGGCACGCCGGCTGGATCGCCCTGGAGTCCGGCATGGCCGCCGGCGCCCACGGCATCTGCCTGCCCGAGCGCCCCTTCGACCCCGCCGACCTGGTCAAGATGGTCGAGGAGCGCTTCGCCCGCGGCAAGAAGTTCGCCGTCGTCTGCGTCGCCGAGGGCGCCCACCCCGCCGAGGGCTCCATGGACTACGGCAAGGGTGCCATCGACAAGTTCGGCCACGAGCGCTTCCAGGGCATCGGCACCGCGCTCGCCTTCGAACTGGAGCGCAGGCTCGGCAAGGAGGCCAAGCCGGTCATCCTCGGCCACGTCCAGCGCGGCGGCGTGCCCACCGCGTACGACAGGGTGCTCGCCACCCGCTTCGGCTGGCACGCGGTGGAGGCCGCGCACCGGGGTGACTTCGGCCGGATGACGGCGCTGCGCGGCACGGACGTCGTGATGGTGCCGCTGGCGGAGGCGGTCACCGAGCTGAAGACGGTCCCGAAGGACCGGATGGACGAGGCCGAGTCCGTCTTCTAGACCCGGACGCGCCGCCCGCGCGGCTCACGGGTGCTTCTCGACCGCCGACCAGAAGTGCTCCACGATCCGGTCCAGGAAGTCCCGTCCCGAGGCACTGGAGTCGGGGGCGCCGCCGCCCCAGCTGAGGGTGGCGGTCATGCGCCCCTGGTAGTCCTGGTGCAGCACCTGGAGGACGTTCTCCAGGACCCGCCGGTCCAGCGGCGCCAGCTTGGCGATCGGGCGCACACAGCCCTGCCAGCGGGTGGTCACCGCGCTCGTCAGCAGGTCGGCCAGCTTCTCCTCGCGCCCCGTGACGGTCACGAAGTCGGGCGGCGTGAGACCGAGCACGTCGGCGAGCTGGGCCGACTGCCGGTCGGTGCCGCGCCAGTCGTCCGCCTCCTCCATCCGCAGGTAGGCGGGCAGCCCGAGCCCGACCCCCCGGGCCACGTCCTCGGGTGCCAGCCCGCGGGCGACGCGGTGCTCGCGCAGGGACTGCGGCCGGCCGATCAGCTCACCCGGCGAGCACCACAGCACCCCGGCGAGCGCGGTCAGCTCCGGGCCCTCGGGGGCGGCCGTGCCCCGCTCCCAGGCGATGACGAGGTCGGGGGAGACGTACGGCAGCCCGTACGAGACCCGTATGCCGTGGGCGACGTGCTCGGGCCCCATGTTGAGGGCGGCACGCAGCCGACGGGCGGCGAGGGCGTTGAACGGAGGGCCCGACTGGCTCGGGCCGGGTGAGGGTCGGCGCACGCGCCACACCGTAGGGGTCCGGGGCCACGCTGACTACGGGCTGTTCGGCCAGCGATACGGATTGTAGGAACATACGGGGGCGCGCGGAACCGGGCGCGCCCCCCGTCGCCTACCCCTTCACGGCCCCGCCCAGCGCGAAGCCGCCGCCCAGCCGCCGGGAGATCAGGACGTACAGCAGCACGACCGGCGTCGAGTAGACGATCGAGAACGCCGCCAGCTGCCCGTACGCCACCATGCCGCGGTTGCCGAAGAAGTCGTTGATGCTGACCGAGGCGGGCATCTGGTCCGGGGAGAGCAGCAGCATGAAGGGGACGAAGAAGTTCCCCCACATCATCACGAACGAGAACACCGTCACCACCGCCACCCCGGGACCCATCAGCGGCAGCACGATCCGCAGCAGCGACTGGAACGACGACGCCCCGTCCGTCCAGGCCGCCTCCTCCAGTTCCTTCGGCACGCCGTCCATGAAGTTCTTCATCAGCCAGATCGCGAAGGGCAGCTGCGAGGCGGCGAAGAAGAAGATCGTCCCCTGCATGGTGTCGATCATGTTCACCCGCACGAACAGGGCGTAGACCGGGACCATGATCGCGGTGATCGGCAGGCTGGTCGCGAACAGGATGGTGAGCAGGAACGGCCGGTTCAGCCGGGACCGGAAACGGGAGAGCGGGTACGCCGCGAGCGCCGCGCACACCACCGTCAGCAGGGTCGCCCCGCCGCACAGGATCAGGCTGTTGAGCAGCGGGGTGAAGGTGATCTCCGGGGTGAGGATCGCGTCGAAGTTCTCCAGCGTGACCCCGTCGGGGACCTTGACCCGCAGACTCGCGTGCGGGTCGAGGGCGGACAGCACCACCCAGGCCAGCGGCAGTACGAAGGCGGCGGCCACGAGCAGGAGCCCGGCGTCGGCCGCGGTGCGGCGCCGGTTGCGCCGCGCGGCGGGGGTCGTACGGCGGGGCGTGAGCGTGTCCGTCATCTCAGACCTCCGTCCGCAGCAGGCGCAGGTACACGACCGAGAACAGCGAGCCGATCAGCAACAGCAGCAGCGCCACCGCCGTGCCGTACCCGATCAGGCTGTTCTGGAAGGCCTGCTCGTACATGAACAGCGGCAGCGTCTGGCTCTTGCCGCTCGGCCCGCCCCGCGTCATCACCCAGATCAGCCCGAAGACCGACAGGGTCTGCAGCGTGTTGAGCATGAGGTTGGTGCCGATGGAGCGCCGGATCATCGGCAGCGTGATGTGCCACATCCGGCGCCAGCCGCTCGCGCCGTCGACCTCGGCGGCCTCGGTGACCTCCTTGGGGATCTCGTTCAGCGCGGCCGAGTACACCAGCATCGAGAACGCGGTGCCCCGCCACACGTTGGCGAAGGACACCGCCAGGATCGGCAGTGTGAACAGCCAGTTCTGGGAGGGCAGGTGGAGCCAGTCCAGGATGGCGTTGAGGGTGCCCTCGCGGCGGAAGAAGGCGTAGAGCAGGAAGCCGGCCACCACCTCCGGCAGCACCCAGGCCGTGACAACGATGCCACCGGTGAGCGTGCGGACCGGCTTCGAGGCCCGCTGCATCAGCGAGGCCAGCGCCAGCCCCAGGGTGTTCTGCCCGATCAGCGAGGACACCACGGTGAACACCAGGGTCAGCCAGACGGCGTTGAGGAACGCCTCGTCCTTGAAGGCACGGGTGAAGTTGTCGAAGCCCACGAAGGACTCCTGCGCCTGCCCGGTCAGCTGGAGGTCGGTGAAGGCGATGACGACGCAGTAGACGATCGGGCCGGCGAGGAAGAGCAGCAGCAGGACGACGGCGGGGGAGAGGGGCAGGGCACGGAACAGGGACCGGCGGACGGTGCCGGAACGCGCGCCGGGGCCGGCCGGGGAGGCCGGGGTCTTGCGGACCTTCGGGCCCGCGTGCCCCGGCGCGGTCGCCGTCACCTGCTCACCACCTGGTTGTCGGTGGCCTCCTTGAGCGACTCGTCGTAGCCGCGCGCCGCCTCCTCGACCGACTTGTCCCCGGTCGTCACGCCCTCCATCGCCTCCTGGATGGCGACGGACACCTTCGGGTACGCCGGGTAGGCGGGCCGGTAGTGGGTGTCGGCGACGAGGTCGGTGAAGAACTTGATGCCGGGCTGGGCGTCGACGTAGGCGGGGTCGTTCGCGACGTCCGCACGGACCGCGATGCCGGAGTTGGCGATGTACCACTTCTGGGCGTTGGCCTTGGTCTGCATCGTCTTGACGAACTCGAAGGCCAGGTCGGGGTTGCCCGCGTTGGCCGGGACGGACCAGGTCCATCCGCCGGACATGCTCACCTTGCCGGGAGCCTGTCCGTTCTGCGTGGGCATGGCGGCGAGGCCCAGCTCCTTCGACCACTCGGGCCACTCGTGCCCGCTGCCCTCCAGCCAGTCCTGCGGCAGCCAGGAGCCGTCGAGCGCGATCCCGAGCTTGCCCTGCGGCAGCAGCTCACCGCGCACCTTGGTGCCGAAGTTGGGGTCGAGCGCGTCGGAGACCTCCGGGCCGAGCTTCTCCTTGTACACCGTCTCGACGAAGGCGAGGGAGTCCTTGAACTCCTGCCCCGCCGTGACCCACTTCTTGCTGCCCTTGTCGTACAGCGGGTCGGCGCCGCCGTCCCCCGTGCCGTACAGCAGCATCTCGAAGCCCTGCATGGTGGCGGCCTCCCCGGCGGGCTTGCCGGTGTAGACGTTGAGCGGCGTGACACCCGGCACCTTCTCCTTGATGGCGCGGGCGGCGTCGAGCACATCGGCCCAGGTCTTCGGCTGCCAGTCGGCGGGCAGCCCCGCCTTGGCGAACACGTCCTTGCTGAACCACAGCCCCCGGGTGTCGGTGCCGTCCGGCACGCCGTACGTCTTGCCGTCCTCGCCCTTGGCCGCCGCCTTCGCGGTGTCGATGAACTGGTCCCAGTCCTTCCAGTCGGCCAGGTAGTCGTCGAGGGGCTTCAGGTACCCGCTGGTGATGTCGGAGTTGATGAGGAAGGTGTCCTCGTAGACCAGGTCAGGGGCGGTCTTGGGGGAGCGGAGCATCTGCTGGAGCTTGGTGTAGTACTCCGAGTCGGGCGCCTTGATCGGCACCAGCTCGACCTTCTTCCCCGGGTTGGCCTTCTCGAACTGCTTCTTGATGTCGGCGAGATAGGTGTCCATCACCTTGATGGAGTTGTCCGTCGACTGCTTGAAGGAGACCTTCACCGTGTCCGGATCACTGCCGGAACCGCTTCCGCAGGCGGCGAGCGAGGTGGAGGCGAGCGCGGTGAGGGTGAACAGGGCGGTGAACCGGACGGTGGGGCGCACGGGCATGACCTCCTACGGGCACACGACGCTGTGGCCTGGACGGCTGCGTGGCGAACGTAAGAGGAGTGGTCCAGCCAGGTCAATGCTCCTGCGAGTGGGGATTCGGGGGGCCCGGCGACGGGGCTCGGAGGTACGTGGGCGCCCGTCGCGCGCGGGACAGGGCCGTGGGCGGTGGGTCTACCCCGGCCCGACGCGCTTACCGGTGACGGGCCCGTAGAAGGCGCCGCCCCGGAAGTCGACGTGGTCTCCGCCGTACGTCGCCCCGGCGGCCCGGTGCTGCCGGGGGTCCTCCGCAGGGGGCGAAGAGCCCTCGCGGGCGCGGTACTTGAGCAGCGCCGCCACCGTCACCGCCGCGGCATGCTCGGCGGCGCGCTGCTGTGAACCCGAGGTGTCGGCCTCGTGCTTCCCGGCGTCGGCGCGGTCGCTGATGCCCCGGATCACCAGGGCGTTCACCTGGCCGTTCAGGTGGGCCGCCCGGAGGGCACCCGAGCCCTCCATCTCGATCGCGCCCGCGTCGTCGTAGTTCCGGCGGAGGAGCCGGGAGATCTCCGACTCGGCGTCGGCCAACACCACATCGCCTGTGGCGATGGGCATGAAGTGCGCCCTCACGCCGGGCATGTCCCGTACGGCGGAGCGCGCCGCCTGTTCCAGCGCGTGCGAGCCCGGCAGGGCCTTCGGCCGGACCAGGAAGCCCTCCGGGGCCTGCTTGCCGCCGTGGATCTCGTACACCTGCGTGCCCACGACGACGTCGCCGATCCCGACGTCGTCCTTCAGGCTGCCCGCGACCCCGACGAACAGCACGGCCTCGGGGCGCAGCCAGTGGATGAGCTGGGTGGTGAGAGCGGCGGTGCGCTCGGCGCCCATGCCCAGCTCGGCGAGGGCGACGTGCCAGGAGGTGCCCGGCAGCCGGCCCACTTCGACCCGGGTCCCGTCCCGGTGCACCCGCTCCTTACGCTCCTCGACGCGCGTACGGACGGCGGCGTATTCGAGCGGGAGTGCGGTCAGCACCAGAACGGTGGGCTGGATGTCCGGCATAGTCATAAGTTACCGCTGGGAGAAGGGGACCGAGTGCCGGAACAGGACGTCACGGTCGGGCAGTTGCTGCTCGCCGAGTACGAGAGCGTGAAGAGCGAGCAGAGGGCGAGGATCGGCTTCCGGGACAACCTCCTCTACGTGACGCTGGCCGTCGTGGCCGCCGTCATCGCCGCCACGGCCCAGGCGGAGCAGCCCTCGATGCTGCTCGCGCTGCCGCCGGTGTGCCTCGTCCTCGGGTGGACCTACCTCGTCAACGACGAGAAGATCTCGGCGATCGGGCTGTACGTCCGGGACGATCTGGGGCCGAAGTTGGCCGAACTCGCCGCTCACAGCAGTGGGTTCGCGACCTTCGGCTGGGAGGCGTACCACCGGAGCGACACCCGGCGCCGGTCCCGCAAGACGATCCAGACCGTGATCGACCTGACGGCGTTCTGCGCGGTACCCCTGGCGGCGCTGATCGTTTTCTGGGCGAACGGGGACGCCGCCCGGCTGCTCGTCGCCCTCTCGGTGCTGGAGGCGCTCGCCGTGGCAGGGCTCGCCGCGCAGGTCGTGTGGTACGCGAAGGCGGCGTGAGCGCCCCTCTGGCATGGGAAGGGCGCGCATGGAAACGGCACTGCTGACGGCTCTGGCCGAGGGCGCGGGCGGGGACGGTGGACGCCGGGCGGTGCAGGAGCTGGCGCGGGCGGTGGGGCTCGACGCCGGTGCGTCCGTCCACGACATCGCGAAGGCGGCCGCGGAACCGGCGCGGCGGGATGCCGTACGGGAGTGGGGCGAGGCGGTGGCCGAGCTGCTGTCCGCCGAGCCGCCCGGCGTCGCCGGTGCCGTCGCACGGGCCATGGAGCGGTCGGCGCCGGGTAGCGCCAGGTCCTGGTACGGAGGCGACCATACCGACTTCCGGGGCGGGTTCTTCCTGCGCGAGGTGATCGGGGTGCAGGTCGTGGTCCAGCAGGACGGGGCCGCCGTCCCGGAGGTGATGGCGGGCCTGCCGCCGAGGCCCGGCGGGTTCACCGGCCGGGAGCGCGAGACCGAGGACCTGTTGCGCGCGCTGGACCCGGACGGGGCGCGGTCTGCCGTGTCGGCCGCGACCCTCGTCGCCGCCGTGTCCGGCCTCGGTGGCATCGGCAAGACCGCGCTCGCCGTCGAGGCCGCGCATCTCGCCCGTGACCAGGGCTGGTTCCCCGGCGGGGTCCTCTTCATCGACCTGCACGGCTACGACCGGGAGCCCGTCACCGCGGACCGAAGTCTGCGCACCCTGCTGCACGCTCTCGGTACCCCGCCGGAACACATCCCCACCACGACGGACGAGCGGGCCGCGCTCTACCGCTCGACGCTCGCCGCCCGGGCCCACGAGAGGGGCGCGGTTCTGGTCCTGGCCGACAACGCCTCCTCGCCGGACCAGGTGCGGCCCCTCCTGCCGGGCGATTCCCGGCACCGAGTGCTGGTCACCTCACGTGATCGCCTGCCGCAACTCGGCGCGCGGCTCGTCCCTCTGGACCAGCTCGGCGCGAGCGAGGCGTACCGACTCCTCGACCGTGCCCTGGGGATCGCCGACCCGGAGGACGGCCGGGTGGCGGACGACCCCGGCACCGCTGAGCGACTCGCCGGCCTCTGCGGGCACCTCCCGCTGGCCCTGCAGATCGCGGCCGCCCTCCTGGCGGAGGACCCGGGCAAGCCGGTGGCCGAACTCGTGGCGGAACTGGCCGAGGCCAGCGACCGGCTCGACCACCTCGACGACGGCGAGCACAGTGTCCGCGCCGCCTTCGCGCTGTCCTACCGCCGACTGCCGCCCGAGCAGGCCCGGCTGCTGCGCCTGCTCGCTCTCGCGCCGGGGCCCGAGGTGAGCGACGGGGTCGTCGCCGCGCTGGTCGGCCACGATCGGCCCCCGGCGCGAGAACTGAACGCCCTCGCCCGCGCGCACCTCGTGGAGCGGGGGCGCACGCGCGGGTGGTGGCGGCTGCACGACCTGGTGCGCGTGTTCGGGGCGGGACTGGTGGACCGGGAGGAAGGGGACGCGGCGCGGTCGCGGGTGCTGCGGTACTACCTGGAGCGAGCCCTCGCGGCGGACGCCCGGCTGAAGCCTCGCAGCGGGGAGTCCCGGGAGACCGGGCCCTTCCCCGACCGTCGGGAGGCGCTCGCCTGGTTCGACGCGGAGCGTGCCGGGCTCGTGGCGGCCGTCCGGTGGGCGTCGGACCGGCAGCGGGCCGCCGACGCCGTCCGGCTCGCCGGTGCGCTCGGTGAGTACCTGGACTGGCGGCGCTGCTTCGACGACGCGGTCACCGTGTACGGGGCCGCCCGTGCCGCCGCGCACCAGTCGGGTGACGAGGCCGCCGAGGCCGCCGCGTGGAACAGGACGGGGACCGCCCTGCGGGGAAGCAGGCGGCTCAGGGAGGCGTACGACGCCCACCGACGGGCGCGCGACCTGTACCACGCCGTGGGCCACGACAACGGCAGGGCGATGGCGGTGTCCAACCTCGGCGCCATCCTCGGCGACGTCGGGCAGATCGACGAGGCCGTGAACGCCTTCCGGCTCGCACTCGACCTGTTCCGTCGCACCGGTGACCCGCACAGCGAGGCCGGTGTGTGGAACAACCTCGCCCTGATACTGCGCAAGTCCGGCCGCGTCGACGAGGCACTCGACGCCCTGCGTGCCGCTCTCGGCCTCTACCGGGAGACGGGGGACCGGCCCCGCGAGGGCAGGGCCTGGCACAACTACGCCGTCGCCCTCAACGCGCGGGGCCGTACGGCGGAAGCCGTGACCGCCTGCCTCGAAAGTCTGGACATCTGCGAGGAGTTCGAGGACTGGCACGGCAGCGCCCGGACGCTGTACGCCCTCGGGCTCGTGCACGAGACGGCCGGGGACGCCGAGCGGGCCCGCGCGCGCATGACGCAGGCCGCCGACGCCTACGAGCGGGCGGGCTCGTCGAAGGAGGCCGAGCAGGCCCGCAGGGCGGCCCGGCTCACCGGCCCGGTGCCCACCGGTACACCAACTCCGGCCGTCCCACCTGGCCGTACTGCGGGCTCCGGCCCGCCCGGCCCGCGTCGACCAGGTGCTCCAGGTAACGCCGGGCCGTGATGCGGGAGATGCCCACCGCTTCCGCCACGCCGGCCGCCGTGAGGCCCTCGGCCGAGCCGCGCAGCGCGCCCGTCACCCGTTCCAGGGTCGGTCCGCTCAGGCCCTTGGGCAGGGCCGCCGGGCCGGGGGCGCGGAGCGTGGCCAGGGCCCGGTCCACCTCGTCCTGGCCGCTCGCCTCCCCGGCGGTGGCCCGGAACTCGGCGTACCGCACCAGGCGGTCGCGCAGGGTGGCGAAGGTGAACGGCTTCAGCACGTACTGGACGACGCCCAGCGACACCCCCTCGCGCACCATCGTCAGGTCCCGCGCCGACGTCACCGCTATCACGTCGGTGTGATGCCCCGCCGCCCGCAGCGAGCGGGCCAGCTGGAGTCCGTGCACGTCCGGCAGGTGCAGGTCGAGCAGGAGCAGGTCCACCGGCGTGCGGTCCAGCATCCGCCGCGCCTCCGCGCCCGTGTGGGCCTTGCCGACGGCGACGAACCCGGGCACCCGGCCGACGTACATCACGTGCGCGTCGGCGGCGACCGGGTCGTCCTCGACGACCAGGACCCGGATGGGCTGCGAGTCGGCGGTGCTCATACGGCACCCCCGCGGTGAGTGGCCGCGCCGCGGAGGCGGCAGTCGCCGTGGGCCGCACGACGCGGGTCGAAGGCGTCCCGGTGGTCCACGCCGACCGGGACGACCCGTACGGGCCGTTGCCGTGTCACACCGCACCCCCGGCGCCCGGTCTGCCCACCGAGGCGGCCGGTGTCGCCCCGCCGCCCCCGGCATCGCCCAGCGGCAGCCGGGCCTCGAAGCGGGCGCCGCCGCCCTCCGCCTCCGTCACGGCCAGGGTGCCGCCGTGCCGCCGCACCGCCTGCCGGACCAGTGCGAGGCCCAGGCCGCGTCCGCCCTCTCCGGCCTGCTTGGTCGAGTAGCCCCGCTGGAAGACCAGGTCGGCGTGGGCGGGATCGACCCCGGCACCCGTGTCCGACACCCGCAGCACCAGCTCCGGACCGGGGCGCCCGGCGTCCTGCGTGTACGCCGCCACCGTGACCCGCGAGGGCACCGCGCCCTGCGCCGCGTCCACCGCGTTGTCCACCAGGTTGCCCAGGATCGTCACCAGGTCCCGGGCGGGCAGCGACGGCGGCAGCAGTCCGTCGTCCAGTCGGCTGTCCTGCGACACCACCAGCTCCACTCCCCGCTCGTTGGCCTGCGCCGTCTTGCCCAGCAGCAGAGCCGCCAGCACCGGCTCGCTCACCGCCGCCACCACCTGGTCGGTGAGGGCCTGCGCCAGCTCCAGCTCCGCCGTCGCGAACTCCACGGCCTCCTCGGCCCGTCCCAGCTCGATCAGCGAGACGACCGTGTGCAGCCGGTTCGCCGCCTCGTGCGCCTGGGACCGCAACGCCTGTGTGAAACCCCGCTCCGAGTTCAGCTCGCCCGTCAGCGACTGAAGCTCCGTCACGTCCCGCAGCGTCACCACCGTGCCCCGGCGCTCGCCCCCGGAGACCGGCGAGGTGTTCACCACCAGCACCCGCTCCGCCGCCAGGTGCACCTCGTCCACCCGCGGCTCCGACGCCAGCAGCGCCCCCGTCAGCTGCGAGGGCAGCCCCAGGTCCGCCACCGAGGCGCCGACCACGTCACCGCGCACGCCGAGCAGCTCCCGTCCGCCGTCGTTGATCAGCGCGACACGGTACTGCCCGTCCAGCATCAGCAGTCCCTCCCGCACCGCGTGCAGCGCCGCCTGATGGTAGTCGTGCATCCGGCTCAGCTCGTCCGCGTTCATCCCGTGCGTGTGCCGGCGCAGCCGCTGGTTGATCACGTACGTACCGACCGCACCGAGCAGCAGCGCCCCGGACGCCACCCCGGTCAGGGCCGTGAGCTGCTCCTGCGCCCGCTTGCTGATCTCCTCGACCTTGATCCCGGCGCTGACCAGGCCGACGATCCGGCCGTCGTCCACGACGGGCGTGACCGCCCGGACCGAGGGACCGAGCGTGCCCGAGTAGGTCTCGGTGAAGGTCTCGCCCCGTTGCGCGCGCTCGATGTGGCCCTGGAAGGGATGGCCGATTTCCTTCGGTTCGGGGTGGGTCCAGCGGATGCCCCGCGGATTCATGATCGTCACGAAGTCCACGTCGGTGTCCCGCATGACCCGCACCGCGTACGGCTGGAGGCGCGCCGTGGGGTCCGGGGTGCGGATCGCCTCCGCGACGGACGGCGAGTCGGCGATCGCCAGCGACACCGCCCTGGCCTGGCGCCCGGCCGCCTCCTCCGCCTGCCCCCGGTCGCTGATGTAGGTGAACAGTGCGTACCCGACCACGACGACCGCTATCAGCACGGCCTGCATGGCGAAGAGCTGCCCCGCCAGGCTGCGGGGTCTCGGGACGCGGAGGTGCATGCCGCCAGTCTCCCTCCTGGCTGGATTGTGAACTAAATGAACGCAAGGGTGACCGCGCTCACACGCCGGGAGATAGTCACCCCGTCCCCGAAACACACCCCCGGACGTGAGCCGCACGCCGGTGATGCCGACGACGTCGTCAAGGAGGGCCGCCGTGACCAGCGAAGCCGCTACGGCACCTGCCGCACCCAAAGCCAAGCGCGACCGCACGCACTATCTCTACATCGCCGTGATCATCGCGGTCGCCCTCGGCATCGCCGTCGGTCTGGCCGCCCCCGACTTCGCCACCGAGCTGAAGCCGCTCGGCACCGGCTTCGTGAACCTGATCAAGATGATGATCTCGCCGATCATCTTCTGCACGATCGTGCTGGGCATCGGCTCCGTCCGCAAGGCCGCCAAGGTCGGCGCGGTGGGCGGTATCGCCCTGGTCTACTTCCTGGTGATGTCGCTGGTGGCGCTCGCCATCGGCCTGATCGTCGGCAACATCCTGGACCCGGGCACCGGCCTCGCGGTCACCGACGCCGTCAAGGAGACCGGCCAGGCGCAGGTCGACGCGGAGGCCAAGGGCACCGTCGACTTCCTGATGGGCATCATCCCGACGACGATCGTCTCGGCGTTCACCGCGGGCGAGGTGCTGCAGACCCTGCTGATCGCCCTGCTCTGCGGCTTCGCCCTGCAGGCCATGGGCAACGCCGGGCAGCCCGTCCTGCGCGGCATCGAGCACATCCAGCGGCTGGTCTTCCGTGTCCTGGCGATGATCATGTGGGCGGCCCCGGTCGGCGCGTTCGGTGCCATCGCCGCCGTCACCGGCTCGGCGGGCGTCGACGCCCTCAAGAGCCTGGCCGTGCTGATGCTCGGCTTCTACGTGACCTGCGTCCTCTTCCTCTTCCTGGTGCTGGGCACGCTGCTGCGCGTGGTGGCCGGGATCAACGTCTTCTCGCTCTTCAAGTACCTGGGCCGGGAGTTCCTGCTGATCCTGTCCACGTCCTCGTCCGAGTCGGCGCTGCCGCGCCTGATCGCGAAGATGGAGCATCTGGGCGTCAGCAAGCCGGTGGTCGGCATCACCGTCCCGACCGGCTACTCGTTCAACCTCGACGGCACCATGATCTACATGACCATGGCCTCGCTGTTCATCTCGGACGCCATGGGTACGCCGATGTCGATCGGTGAGCAGATCCCGCTGCTGCTCTTCCTGCTGGTCGCCTCCAAGGGTGCCGCCGGTGTCTCCGGCGCCGGTCTCGCGACGCTGGCCGGCGGCCTGCAGTCGCACAAGCCCGCCCTGGTGGACGGCATCGGCCTGATCGTCGGCATCGACCGCTTCATGAGCGAGGCCCGCGCCCTGACCAACTTCGGCGGCAACGCCGTCGCCACCGTCCTCATCGGCACCTGGACCAAGGAGATCGACAAGGACCGGGTCAACGAGGTGCTGGCCGGCCGGGTCCCGTTCGACGAGAAGACCCTCCTGGACGACGGACACGGCGCCGCCGACGACGAGGACACGCCGGACCTGCCCGAACAGGGCGGCGAGAAGGAGCTGGCGAGGGCCTGACACCCGCCCGCTCCGGGTGTGCCCGCACACCCCGGGCGGCTGAGGTGCTCCCCCCGTTTCTCAGCCGCCCGGTCCCCCCGAAGAAGCCCCGCGCCCTCCCCGGGCGCGGGGCTTCTTGCCTTGACGTCCGCGTCAAGGCTTACGTTCGTCCGTATGCGAATCGGCGAGCTGGCCGCACGCGCCGGGACCACCACGCGGACGCTGCGGTACTACGAGTCGCGGGGCCTGCTGCCCGCACGGCGGGGTGGCAACGGCTACCGGACCTACGACGAGGACGACCTGAAGCTGCTGCGGCAGATCAGGACCCTCCAGGACTTCGGGTTCGACCTGGAGGAGACCCGCCCCTTCGTGGAGTGCCTGCGCGCCGGGCATCCCGAGGGCGACTCCTGCCCGGCGTCCCTGGTGGTCTACCGGCGCAAGCTGGCCGAGCTGGACACGCTGATCGAGCAGCTCACGGCGGTGCGCGCGCAGGTCGCCGCGCAGCTGACGCGGGCCGAGGCGGCGGCTCCGGGGGGCCCGGAGCCCAAGTGCGAACTGGGAGGACACGGATGACGAGCAACGGGGTGCCCGAGGTGACGGACGCGGACTTCGCGGCCGAGGTGATCGGGTCGGAGCTGCCCGTGCTGGTGGAGTTCACCGCCGACTGGTGCCCGCCGTGCCGGCAGATGGCGCCGGTGCTCGGCGCCCTGGCCGAGGAGGAGGGAGACCGGCTCCGGGTGGTGCAGCTGAACGTCGACCGGAACCCGGCGACCACGAACGCCTACAAAGTGCTGTCGATGCCGACGTTCATGGTGTTCCGCGGGGGTGAGCCGGTGAAGTCGATGGTCGGCTCCCGGCCCAAGCGGCGGCTCCTGGAGGAACTGGCCGACGTGCTCTGACCGGCCCGGCACCCGGAGCCGGCGACGGATCGGCCCACGAGAAATCCCCCGAGCAATTGCGCTCGGGGGATTTCTCTGCGTATATTCGTTGATTCGTGACTTCAGGTAAATGAGGTCGCGAAGAAGTTCAGTAGGCACAGTATATGCGGCCGGGAGTGGAATTGTCAAACACCGAATTTCCGGACGATGAATTGCTGCACGAGCAGGAATTCATCGACGGACTGTACGCGCGCGTGGACGCGCTGCGCGGCGACGCCGAGACCTCCGTCACCGACGCGCTCGCCCAGGGCAACACCCCCCAGCAGGCCCGTCTGGAGCGGGACATCCTGGTCGCCGAGCGCTCCGGGCTGCTCGCCGCGCTCAACGCGGTGGACGGCTCCCTCTGCTTCGGCCGGATCGACCTCACCTCAGGGGAGGGTCACCACATCGGCCGCATCGGCCTGCGCGCCGACGACGCCGAACGCACCCCCGTCCTCATCGACTGGCGGGCCGGTGTCGCCCGCCCCTTCTACCTGGCCACCGGCCACACCCCGATGGGGCTGCGCCGCCGCCGGCACATCACCAGCGAGGGCCGCACGGTCACCGCGCTGCACGACGAGATCCTCGACCTCGGCGACGAGAGGCGCACCGGCCACGAGGACCCCTCCGGCGACGCCGTGCTGCTCGCCGCGCTGAACTCGGCGCGCACCGGCCGCATGGGCGACATCGTGCAGACCATCCAGGCCGACCAGGACCGCATCATCCGCGCCCCGCACCGCGGCGTCCTGGTCGTCGAGGGCGGCCCCGGCACCGGCAAGACCGCCGTCGCCCTGCACCGCGCCGCCTACCTCCTCTACGAGCACCGCGAACTGCTCGCCAAGCGCGCCGTCCTCATCGTCGGCCCCAACCCGGCCTTCCTCGGCTACATCGGCGAGGTGCTGCCCTCGCTCGGCGAGACCGGCGTGCTCCTCGCCACCGTCGGCGAACTGTTCCCCGGGGTGAAGGCGAGGGCGACGGACACCCCCGAGGCGGCGGCCGTGAAGGGCCGGGCCGGCATGGCCGACGTGCTCGCCGAGGTGGTCCGCGACCGGCAGGCGCTGCCCGACCCGGTCATCGCGATCGAGCACGACCGCGAGATCCTCATGCTGGACGACGACCTGGTCAACGTCGCCCGCGAGCGCACCCGCGCCGCCAAGCTGCCGCACAACGCGGCCCGCGAGCACTTCGAGGGCCACATCCTCAACACCCTGACCGACATGGTCGCCGAGCGCATCGGCACCGACCCCTACGACGGCACCAACCTCCTCGACCCCAGCGACATCACCCAGATCCGCGACGAACTCGCCGAGAACCCCGAGGTCTGGTCAGCCATCGACCAGCTGTGGCCCCGGCTCACCCCGAAGCGCCTGGTCGCCGACTTCCTCGCCGCCCCCGAGGCCTTCCTGCCCGCCGGGGACGCCGCCGCCGTCCGCCGCCCGGTCACCCGGCACTGGACCGTCGCCGACGTGCCCCTGCTGGACGAGGCGGCCGAACTGCTCGGCGTGGACGACCGGATCGCCCGCTCCCGCGCCGAACGCGAGCGCGAGGAGCAGATCGCCTACGCGCAGGGCGTGCTGGACGTGTCGTACGCGTCCCGGACCTACGAGTTCGAGGACAAGGACGAGGAGGACGCCGAGGTCCTGTCCGCGCACGACATCATCGACGCCGAGCGGTTCGCCGAGCGCCAGGAGGAGGACGACCACCGCAGCGCCGCCGAACGCGCCGCGGCCGACCGCACCTGGGCGTTCGGGCACATCATCGTGGACGAGGCGCAGGAGCTGTCCCCGATGGCCTGGCGGCTGCTGATGCGCCGCTGCCCGACCCGCTCGATGACCCTGGTCGGCGACCCGGCGCAGACCGCGGAGGCGGCCGGCGTCGGCTCCTGGTCGAAGATCCTCGCCCCGTACGTCGAGGACCGCTGGGAGCACACCCGCCTGGGCGTCAACTACCGCACCCCGGCAGAGGTCATGGACCTCGCGGCGGCCGTGGTCCGCGCCGAGGACCCGGAGTTCGCGCCGCCGAGTTCGGTGCGCTCGACGGGCGTGCGCCCCTGGGTCCGCGCCACCGGCGACCTCCCCTCCGCCGTCGCCGAGGCGGCCCGGGAGCTGACCCCCGAGGAAGGCCGCCTCGCCGTCATCGCCCCGCGCGAGCTGCACCGGGCGCTCGCGGCCCGGCTCGACGGCGTGACGGCGGGCGCCGAGCCGGACCTGACGCACCGGACGGTCCTCCTGGACCCGCGCCAGTCCAAGGGCCTGGAGTTCGACTCGGTCCTGGTCGTCGAGCCCGGCCGCTACGGCACCAGCGACCTGTACGTCGCCCTCACCCGCGCCACCCAGCACCTCGGCGTCCTGCACAGCGAGCCGCTGCCGAAGGGACTGGCCGACGCCGGGTGACGGTCAGGCCGGACGCAGCCACACCGTCGCCAGGGGCGGCAGGGTCAGCCGGATGCTCGCCGGGCGGCCGTGCCATCCCTGGGCCTCCGGCTTGACCGGGTCCGGATTGACCACGTCGCCGCCGCCGTACCGGGCGGCGTCGGTGTTGAGCACCTCGTGCCAGGCCGGGACGTCGTCGGGAACGCCGAGGCGGTAGCCGGAGCGGACCACCGGGGCGAAGTTCGACACCGCGAGCAGCGGGGTGCCGTCGGCGTCCAGGCGCAGGAACGCCAGCACGTCGTCCTCGGCCGCGTCCCCGACCACCCAGGCGAACCCGGAGGGGTGGGTGTCGCGCCGCCACAGCGCGGGCGTGGCCCGGTAGACGGTGTTCAGGTCCCGGACCAGGTCGCGCACGCCCCGGTGGTCGGCCGCCGCCCCGTACTCCGGGTCCAGCAGCCACCAGTCGGGACCGTGCGCCTCCGACCACTCCGCTCCCTGGGCGAACTCCTGGCCCATGAACAGCAGTTGCTTGCCGGGGTGGGCCCACATGTAGCCGAGGTACGCCCGCTCGTTGGCCCGCTGCTGCCACCAGTCGCCGGGCATCTTCGACACCAGCGACTTCTTGCCGTGCACCACCTCGTCGTGCGATATCGGCAGCACGTAGTTCTCGCTGTACGCGTACACCATGGAGAAGGTCAGCTCGCCGTGGTGGTACTTGCGGTGCACCGGCTCGCGGCTCATGTACTCGAGCGAGTCGTGCATCCACCCCATGTTCCACTTCAGCCCGAACCCCAGCCCGCCGAAGCCGCTCGGCCCCTTGTGGTGCGTGGCCCGCGTGACCCCGTCCCAGGCCGTCGACTCCTCCGCCACCGTCACGACGCCGGGCACCCGCCGGTACAGCGTCGCGTTCATCTCCTGGAGGAAGGCCACCGCGTCCAGGTTCTCCCGGCCGCCGTGCTCGTTCGGCGTCCACTGGCCCGGCTCGCGCGAGTAGTCCAGGTACAGCATCGAGGCCACCGCGTCCACGCGCAGCCCGTCGATGTGGAACTCCTCGCACCAGTACACGGCGTTGGCCACCAGGAAGTTGCGCACCTCCCGGCGCCCGAAGTCGAACTCCAGCGTTCCCCAGTCGGGATGCGCCGCACGCAGCGGGTCGGAGTGCTCGTACAGCGGGCGGCCGTCGAACTCGGCCAGCGCCCAGTCGTCGCGCGGGAAGTGGGCCGGCACCCAGTCCATCAGCACCCCGATCCCGGCCCGGTGCAGCCGGTCGACCAGGTACTTGAAGTCGTCGGGGTCGCCGAGCCGGGCCGTGGGCGCGTAGAAGCCGGTGACCTGGTAGCCCCAGGAACCGCCGAAGGGGTGTTCGGCGACCGGCATCAGCTCGACGTGGGTGAAGCCGAGGTCGGCGACGTAGGCGGGGAGCTGCTCGGCCAGCTCGCGGTAGGTCAGACCGGGGCGCCAGGAGGGCAGGTGGACCTCGTACACCGACAGCGGCGCCTCGTGCGCCGGCGCGTCCGCGCGGTGGGCCAGCCACTCCTCGTCGCCCCAGGTGTAGTCCGAGGTGTGCACCACGGAGGAGGTGGCGGGAGGCACCTCCGTCCGGCGGGCCAGCGGGTCGGCGCGGAAGGTGCGGGAGCCGTCGGGCCGGGTGATCTCGAACTTGTACAGCTCGCCCGCGCCCACCCCGGGCAGGAACAGCTCCCACACCCCGGTCGAGCCGAGCGAGCGCATCGGGTGACCGGTGCCGTCCCAGAAGTTGAAGCCGCCGGCCACCCGCACCCCGCGCGCGTTCGGCGCCCACACCGCGAACCGGGTGCCCGCCACCCCGTCGTGCGTGGTCGGGTGCGCGCCGAGGGCCTGCCACAGCTGCTCGTGCCGCCCCTCGCCGATCAGGTGCAGGTCCAGCTCGCCCAGGGTGGGCAGGAAGCGGTACGGGTCCTCGACCTCCTGGACCGTCCCCTCGTACGCCACGAGGAGCCGGTGGACCGGGACCTCCTCCAGCGGCGCGAGACCGGAGAAGAACCCGTCCCCGTCGGCGTGCAGCTCCAGCCGCAGCTCTCCGGAGAGCACGGTCACCGCGAGGGCGTACGGCCGGAAGGCCCGGAACGCGACCCCGCCGGGCACCCGGTGGGCGCCGAGCACCGCGTGCGGGTCGTGGTGCGTGCCGGCGAGCAGCCGCTCCCGGTCGCCGGTGTCCAGCGCGGGGGAGACGGCGACCTCGGCCTTCGGCGAGGCGACGGCGGCCTCCTGCCGGGACGCGGTCTTCTTCGCGACCGTCTTCTTGGCGACGGTCTTCTTCGTCACGGCTTTCTTCGTGACGGCTTTCTTGGCGACGGTCTTCTTGGCGGCGGCCTTCTTCGTGGGCTTGGCCGTCTCCTTCCCGGCCGTCTCCTTCCCGGCTGTCTTCTTCCCGGTCGTCTTCTTCGGTTCGGGGCCGCTGGACGAGGGGCGGGGGGTCACGGGAGGAGCCTCCTGGGCGAAGTGGGAGCGGGCGGGGGCGTCATGCGGGCTCGGGCACGGACAGGCGGCGCACCGCCGCCATGGGCACCGCGAGCCAGTCGGGACGGTGCCGGGCCTCGTACAGGACCTCGTAGACCGCCTTGTCCGTCTCGTAGGCGCGCAGCAGCACCGGATCGGTGCGCGGGTCCCGGCCGCCGGCCTCCGCGTACCCGGTGCAGTACGCGGCCCGGCAGGACTCGGCCCAGCCCGGCACGCGCACCTCGGCCGAGTGGGCGGCGTAGTCGAAGGAGCGCAGCATCCCGGCGACGTCCCGCACCGCCGGCTGCGGAAGCCGGCGCTCGGGCAGGGGTTTCGCCGGTTCCCCCTCGAAGTCGATCAGTGACCACTCGCCGTCGGGGGAGCGCAGGCACTGGCCGAGGTGCAGGTCGCCGTGGACGCGCTGCGCGGTCCAGGAACGGCCCTCGGCGGCCAGGTCCGCCAGCGCCGTGAACGCCGTCCGCAGTGCGGGCGCGTACGACCGGAGCAGGGGCACGGCCCCGGCGGCCTCCTCCAGACGCTCGATCATGCCGTCGGCGAGCTGCCGCGCCTGGGCGTGGCCGAGGGTGACGGTCGGCAGCGCGCGGGCCAGCGCCGTGTGCACCTCGGCGGTGGCCCGCCCGAGCGCCCGGGCCTCGGTGACGAAGTCCTCGCCCTTGGCCAGCTCGCGCAGCGCCAGCTCCCAGCCGTCGGCCGCGCCCTGCAGATAGGGCTGGAGCACGCCCAGCACCCAGGACCGGCCCGCCAGGTCCGCCACCATCCATCCCGCCGGTGCCGGCACCCGGGGGCAGCCCTCGCGGGCCAGGGCCAGCGGCAGCTCCAGGTCGGGATTGACGCCGGGCACGATCCGCCGCAGCAGCTTGAGGATGAACGTATCTCCGTACACGACCGACGAGTTCGACTGCTCGGCGGTCATCAGCCGCGGCACCAGCCCGGTGCGGATGTCCTGGCCAGGTGCCCGCTCGAAGCGCAGCCCGCCGACGCGGGCCCGTGTGCGCAGCGCCTCCAGCAGAACCTCGGCGGGGCGGGTGTCGTACAGGGCGTCGTAGGCGGTGCGTCCGGCCGCCGGGCCCTCGGTCACATGTCCGATCAGCGCGGGCGCGAGCCGGGGCGGCAGCGCCTCGCGCGTGCCTATCAGGAGCTGGTAGCAGTCGCCGGGTTCCTCGGCCGCGCCACCGGCCGCCGTGTGGCGCTGGTGGGCGCGGACCAGTACGTGGTGGAGGCCGAGGCGGGAGTCGGCCGGGAGCAGTTCGGTCGCCGCGACCAGTGAGAAGCCGGTGACCGGGCGCCCCTTGCCGGCGAACCAGCGCTGCCGTGGCAGCCACTCGCGAAGCAGTGGATCGAGTGACGCAAGGAGGCCCGGCGGGCTCGTATCGGTGCGTATGACGGCTTCCGACATGACGTCGCGTCCTTTCCCCGGATCGTCGGGGTGGTTACTGATGCGTGCCCCGGGCGGAGCGGCGGAAACCGCCCCGCCCGGGGTGGGGCCGGACGGGCCCTGGGCCTAGGCGGCGTCCTTGCGCAGCCGGAACCAGTAGAAGCCGTGACCGCCCAGGGTCAGCAGGTACGGCAGGTCGCCGACCGCCGGGAAGCGGACCCCGCCGAACAGTTCGACCGGATGGCGTCCGCCGAAGGCGCTGAGGTCCAGCTCCGTGGGCTGCGCGAACCGGGAGAAGTTGTGGACGCACAGCACCAGGTCGTCCCCGTACTCGCGCAGGAAGGCCAGCACCGCCGGGTTCGACGAGGGCAGCTCGGTGTAGGTGCCCAGGCCGAAGGCCACGTTCTGCTTGCGGATCTCGATCATGCGGCGGGTCCAGTGCAGCAGCGAGGACGGCGAGGCCATGGACGCCTCGACGTTGGTCACCTGGAAGCCGTAGACCGGGTCCATGATCGTGGGCAGGAACAGGCGCCCGGGGTCGGACGACGAGAAGCCGGCGTTGCGGTCGGGCGTCCACTGCATGGGGGTGCGCACCGCGTCGCGGTCGCCGAGCCAGATGTTGTCGCCCATGCCGATCTCGTCGCCGTAGTAGAGGATCGGCGAGCCGGGCAGGGACAGCAGCAGGGCGGTGAACAGCTCGATCTGGTTGCGGTCGTTGTCGAGGAGGGGTGCCAGGCGCCGGCGGATGCCGATGTTGGCGCGCATGCGCGGGTCCTTGGCGTACTCCGCGTACATGTAGTCGCGTTCCTCGTCGGTGACCATCTCCAGGGTCAGCTCGTCGTGGTTGCGCAGGAAGATGCCCCACTGGCAGCCGGACGGGATCGCCGGGGTCTTGGCGAGGATCTCGGAGACCGGGTAGCGCGACTCCCTTCTGACCGCCATGAAGATGCGGGGCATGACCGGGAAGTGGAAGGCCATGTGGCACTCGTCGCCGCCCGCGGCATAGTCGCCGAAGTAGTCGACGACGTCCTCCGGCCACTGGTTGGCCTCCGCCAGCACCACCGTGTCCGGATACTGCGCGTCGATCTCCTTGCGCACCCGCTTGAGGAAGGCGTGCGTGGCCGGGAGGTTCTCGCAGTTGGTGCCCTCCTCCTGGTAGAGGTACGGCACCGCGTCCAGGCGGAACCCGTCGATGCCCAGGTCCAGCCAGAACTTCAGCGCGGAGATCATCTCCTCCTGCACGGCCGGGTTCTCGTAGTTGAGGTCCGGCTGGTGGGAGAAGAAGCGGTGCCAGTAGTACTGCTTGCGCACCGGGTCGTAGGTCCAGTTGGACGCCTCGGTGTCGACGAAGATGATCCGCGCGTCCTGGAACTGCTTGTCGTCGTCGGCCCAGACGTAGTAGTCGCCGTACGGCCCGTCCGGGTTGGTGCGGGACTCCTGGAACCACGGGTGCTGGTCGCTGGTGTGGTTCATGACGAAGTCGATGATCACGCGCATGCCGCGCTGGTGGGCGGCGTCCACGAACTCCACGAAGTCGGCGAGGTCGCCGAACTCGGGCAGGACGGCGGTGTAGTCGGAGACGTCGTAGCCGCCGTCGCGCAGCGGTGACTTGAAGAAGGGCGGGAGCCACAGGCAGTCCACGCCCAGCCATTGCAGGTAGTCCAGCTTGGCGGTGAGGCCCTTGAGGTCGCCGACGCCGTCGCCGTTGCTGTCCTGGAAGGAGCGGACGAGGACCTCGTAGAAGACGGCTCGTTTGAACCAGTCGGGATCGCGGTCCTTGGCGGGGGTGTCCTCGAAGGTGTCCGGCACGGGCTCGTTGACGATCATGTGATGGGTGACCCTCCGATCTGCGGGTGGGACGGTCGCAGAACCGTGCAGACGTGCGCGGGCGTACGGCCCGGCTCCAGGCGCACATAGTTGGCCCTGCCCCAGTGGTAGGTCTCGCCGGTCAGCTCGTCACGCACCGGCACCGACTCGTGCCAGTCCAGGCCGAGTTGCGGCATGTCCAACGAGACCGTGGCCTCCTGGGTGTGGCGGGGGTCGAGGTTGACGACCACCAGAACCGTGTTCGACCCCTGCCGCTTCGAGTAGGCGATCACCTCCTCCTTGTCCGTCGGGTGGAAGTGCAGATCGCGCAGCTGGCGGAGAGCCGGGTTCTCGCGCCGGATGGTGTTGAGGCGGGTGATGAGGGGGGCGATGGTGGTGCCCTCGCGTTCGGCGCGGGCCCAGTCGCGGGGTTTGAGCTGGTATTTC
>NZ_JBVJEA010000010.1:0-320364 GCF_055581985.1 Streptomyces sp. NPDC042336
ATCCACGGCCGAGTCGTCACACAACACGAACGGCCAGATCATCACATCGGTCACGCCCGACCAGGGCACCCCAACAAGATCCTGTTACGAGCTCTTAAGGTCTGGTCACCGAGCGCCGCAGTCGGCGCCAGGTCCCGCGGTACGTAGATGCGGGCCAGGCTGTGTGGAGACTCGCCCTCATAGCTGAGGCGGAGGAATTCGGTCAGTGGGCTTCCGTCGTCCACCTTTAGAAGCGCTGTCAGGTGGCCCCGCGCGGGCAGTTCCGTAATGCGGACCGTCACTCGCAGGTCCGCGTCTGCGGCAGTCCGGGGATCCAGCGTGCCCCATCCGCCGACGTACGTGATTTTGCGCAGCGGGCGGCGGACGAAGTTGCCTTTGCCGTGGATCTTCTCGACGAGGCCTTCTCCTTGGAGAACAGCGAGGGCGCTTCGAAGCGTCGCCGTGCTGACCTTGTACCGGTCGGCCAGGGCGGACTCAGACGGGAGCCGTTCACCGGGTCCGATTCGACCGGTCGTGATCTGGCGTCTCAGGTCGCCAGCGACGACGAGGCGGCGAGACGTCATGGACTGCGTCACCGCCTTCTCGTCATCCGCACGGCGACGAGCCGGGTCCGCCCGTTTATGGTCAGCAGTTCTCCCGACTCGAACAGGAGTTGCTTCGCGCCCTGGGGCAACTGGAAGAGGTCGCTCACCCGGCATGCCCGACCACCGACTTGGATGATGTCGCCGCGCAGAACGGTGGCCGCCGTGATCTCGACGTTGGATGCCAGCGCACCCCCGGGGGCCCAGTTGCTCACCGCTTCACCGCCGGTCGCGTGGAGTGGTCCGGCGCGGGGTGACAGGGGCAGGCGCACGTCTCGTAGATCACCGGCAGGTCAACTGGTGCCACGGATGGCGACGCTTCCGCGCAGGCTGCGTGAGTGCCGACCCGGCATGCGGGCGATCGGTAGGCGGCAGCCGCGGTTTCCGAAACGTGGAGGCGTTGACGAGGAGGCATCAGCGAACACCTGCCAGGACCGAGAACGCCTCCGCCGACAGTCGCGGCGCCACAACCACCGAGCGCTCACGTGCACGCTGCCGCTCCCAGGCCAGCACGTACGGGCGGACGAGCGCGTTGTCCTCGCCCAGGAGCAGGTGAAGGCGGTCAGTGGTGTCCGGCATCCAATCGGGGACGGTCGGCGGTTCTACGGCGAGCGCGGGAGGCGTCGCCAGAGCCGTTCGGGACGGCGTTAAGGCGCGGCGGTGCCTGCCCTTGGGGAAGTGCCGCGCTCTGGCGAGCGAGACGGCACGGCGGATACGGTTGAGCACGCTGCTCAGCTCCTATCGCTGATGGCTCGGTCCCCCGACATCGCCCGTCGTGGGGGCCGCTTTGCGTACGACCGCCCAAAGGGTGCGGCCGTTCAAGCTGGTGGCGTGGAGCCCGAACTGATCGGCCTCCGCCAGGACTGCCAGGACCTCCCGCCATGACTCGGCGGAGAGCGATTCCGGTACCTCCGCCTCGACCGACGTGCACCGGTCGCGCTCTTCCACGCGTGTGGTGAGCCCGACCGCCGATAACCGGGCGGCGATGGCCTCCGCGCTCACTCGGGAAGCGGGCACAGGGAAGCCTCCGTCACTCGGCGATCACTTTGAGTGAAGCTAGTTAACTAGATTAGAGCTAGTGGACTAGATTTTCCATATGCCTGAGCAGCCGCCTTATCTCCGCATCGCCGACGAGCTACGGCAGCGGATCGCGGAGCACGTGTGGGAACCGGGGGACCGGCTTCCCTCCCGCGCGCAGATCGGCCAGGAGTGCGGCGTAGGCGAGAACGTCGTCCGCAGGGCCCAAGAGCTGCTGATCTCGCAAGGCGTGTTGGAGGGCCGAGCCGGTTCGGGCACCTACGTCGCCGAGCCCCGGCAACGCGTGCGCGTCGTGCGGTCGTCGGCGCGCGAGCAGCCCGAAGGGTCGCCGTTCCGGGCGGACATGAAGGCCGTCGGCAGGCAGGGCGACTGGGAGAGCAGAACGGACGCCAAGGTGCCGGCCCCGGCGGAGATCGCCGCCCGACTCGGTATCGCCGAGGACGAGCTGTGCGTCCGGACCGTGTACGAGTTCCTGGCCGACGGCAGGCCCGTGCAGCTCTCGACCAGTTGGGAGCCATACGACCTCACCGCCGGCACTCTCGTTGTCCTCCCCGAGGGAGGACCGCACGCCGGGGCAGGCGTCGTGAATCGGATGGCCGCCATCGAGATCACCGTCAGCCATGCCGTGGAGCAGCCCGAACCCAGGCAGGCGACCGCCGAGGAGGCGTCGCTACTCGGCATTCAGAAGGCCGCGCTCGTCACGCACATCCGGCGGACGTACTACAGCGACGAAGGCCGACCCGTGGAGACGGCAGACATCGTCGTGCCTGCGGCACACTGCGAGATCGTCTACGAGATCCCGATCAGTCGCTGATCGTTCGCCCTACACGGAACGCCGCAACAGGCATCATGACGTGCGTGGGGATCGATGTGGAACTGCACTCGGCTCGGCCAGCGCGCAACTGGAAGAAGGCGCGCCGGACATTCCTGCGAGGGTGCTACGGCCACGGCGACGCGTTGGCCGACGCACTTGGCTCGCTTCACTATCTCGGCGTCCGCGGTCGGCTTCCCGCCGTCGATCCCTACGGGGACACGGTGATGAACGAGCAGGAAGCGGCAGCAGCACTCAGCGAGTTGCCGGGCCTGATCGAGCGGTGTGCCGACGAGCGACAACGCGCGGCACTGGATGATCTCGCGGCGGTACTGGAACAGTGCGTGGCCACCCCGGGCAGCTACGTATGGTTCGCGGGCGACTGAGGGGCAGGTTCCAGGCGCTTATGGCAGTGCCCCCGGCGTGCCCCTTCCGTGCCCGATCGAGCGGGAAACTGCGGGGAAGCACGGTGACGGGCGGGCAGCGTGCAGCACAACGGCCCCGGACCATATGACCTGGTCAGGGGCCGTTCACATGTGCGGTGGGTGTGGGATTTGAACCCACGGTGACATCGCTGCCACGACGGTTTTCAAGACCGTTCCCTTAGGCCGCTCGGGCAACCCACCCCCGCGCCGTCCCGCCTGGGGCGGAGCGGGTACAGCCTACCGGCACCGTCAGTCGCGCGGGGCCGCCTCCCAGGCCGCCTCGATCATCGGGAAGATCTCGTCGAGGGCGGCCTCGGGATCGGCGGCCTCGCGGGACAGCGAGTAGGCGTCGATCACGAACCTCGCGAGGGTGCGGGCGACGGTTCGACTCCGGGTCAGGGCGGGGTCGGCGGCGATGGCCGTGGCCAGGGCCTCCGCGTGGCGCAGGCGGACCGACTCGTCGTACTTCCGCAGGGCGGGAGACGCGTCGATCATGCGCCAGACCGGGGCGGCGCTGTCCGCGGTGCAGTGCCGGACCAGGGCGAGGACCTCGCGGCGCAGCGCGGGGATCAGCGGCTCGTGCGGCGCCCGGTCGGTGACCGCCCGCGTGAGGCGGTGCTCGAAGTCCTCGTCCTGCTCGAAGACCAGGGCCTCTTTCGAGGCGAAGTGGGAGAAGAGGGTGGTGACGGCCACGTCGGCCTCGGCGGCCACGTCACGGATGCCCACCGCGTCGTACCCGCGTTCCAGGAAGAGCCGCAGCGCGGTGTCGGCGATCTTCTGGCGGGTCGCGGCCTTCTTGCGCTCTCGGCGGCCCGTCTGCTGCACGGTCATGAGCCGCAGGCTAGCAGGTACGGAACAATAACCGTTACGAAACACTATCGGTTAGTGCTACGGTCGGCCGCATGAAGAAAGTGAGCTTCGCCGAATTCGGCGGTCCGGACGTGCTGCAGCTGATCGACGCCGAGGAGCCCCACGCGGGGCCCGGCCGCATACGCGTCGCCGTGCGGGCGGCAGGCGTGAACCCCGTCGACTGGAGGGTCAGGGAAGGCCAGGTGCTGGGAGCCCATCCGACCGAGCTGCCCTCCGGGGTCGGGCTGGACGCCGCCGGGGTGGTGGACGAGGTCGGCGAGGGAGTCACCGGGGTCGAGATCGGCGACCGGGTGTTCGGCGAGGGCACCGACACCTACGCCGAGTTCGCCGTGCTCGGGGCGTGGGCCCGGATGCCGGAGGGGCTGACGTTCGAAGAGGCGGCCGGGTACCCCTCCGTCGTGGAGACCGCGCTGCGCATCATCCGCGAGGTCGGCGTGCGGCCCGGGCAGACACTGCTGGTCAGCGGCGCGTCCGGGGGAGTCGGATCGGCGGTGCTGCAGATCGCCCGCGACCGCGGCATCAGGGTGATCGGTACGGCCGGTGCCGCCAACCAGGAGTACCTGCGCGGCCTCGGTGCCGTCGCCACGACGTACGGCGACGGCTGGGTCGAGCGGGTGCGGCGGCTCGGCGCGGTCGACGCGGCTCTCGACCTGGCCGGTTCGGGGGTCGTCCACGAACTCGTCGAGCTGACCGGGAGCCCGGAGCGGGTCGTCACCATCGCCGATCTCGGGGCGCCCGAATTCGGCGTCCGGTTCTCCGGCGTGGCCGGAAGCGTGCCGGCGGCGCTCGCCGAGGCCGTCGATCTGATCTCGCGGGGGAAGCTCCACATCCCGGTCGAGAAGTCGTACTCACTCGCCGATGCCGCGGCGGCGCACATCGACAGCCAGGCCGGTCACACCCGCGGGCGCCGGGTCATCGTCGTCTGAACCGGGTCCCTGAACGGGTCCCTGATCCGCGCCCCCGCGCCCCTGACGCACTTCGCCACCGGGGCTGACCCCGGTGGCGAAGTGGTCGGATCGTGAAGGCGTGCGGGGTGGCGTACGAGGATCAGTCGTCGCCGAGCTTCGAGCCCAGGGTGACCTCGGTCGTGTGCTGCTTGCCGCCGCGCTCATAGGTGACGGTGACCTCGTCGCCGGGCTTGTGGGTCCAGATCTCGCCGATCAGGGTCGGACCGCTGTCGATCACCCGGTCGTCGAGCTTGGTGATGACGTCACCGGGCTTGAGGCCCGCGTCGTCGGCGGGGCCGCCCTTCTCGACCGGGTCGGAGCCGCTGACGCCCTGCTCGGTGAGCTTGGCGCCGTTCGTCGCCTCCTCCAGGGAGACGGAGGCCCCAATCTTGGCGTACACCGGCTTGCCGGTCTTGATCAGCTGCTGGGCGACGAACTTCGCCTGGTTGACCGGGATCGCGAAGCCCAGGCCGATCGAGCCGGCCTGACCGGTGCCGAAGCTGCCGTTGCTGGAGGACTGGATCGCGGAGTTGATGCCGATGACGTTGCCCTGCGCGTCCAGCAGCGGGCCGCCGGAGTTGCCCGGGTTGATCGACGCGTCGGTCTGCAGGGCGCTCATGTAGGACGCCTTGCTGTCGGCGCTGCCGTCGCTGGAGGCCACCGGACGGTTCTTGGCGCTGATGATGCCCGTGGTCACCGTGTTGGACAGGCCGAAGGGGGCGCCGATGGCGATCGTCGAGTCGCCCACGGCGACCTTGTCGGAGTCGCCGAGAGGCAGCGGGTTCAGGTCCGAGGGGGCGTTCTCGAGTTTGATGACCGCGACGTCGTAGCCCTGGGCGTGGCCGACCACCTCGGCGTCGTACTTCTTGCCGTCGGGGAAGGTCGCGCTGAGCTTGCCGCCGTCGACCGCCTCCGCCACCACGTGGTTGTTGGTGACGATGTGGCCTTCCTTGTCGAAGACGAACCCGGTGCCGGTGCCGCCCTCGCCGTTGCTCCCCTCGGCCTGGATGGTGACCGTGCTGGGCAGCGCCTTGGCCGCCACGCCGGCGACGGTGCCCGCCTCGCGCTTGACGGAGCCGCCGGTGTCGGAGGCGGAGACCGTGGTGGAGCCGCCGTCGTCGTTGTTCTTGGCCAGCGTGTAGCCGAGGCCGCCGCCCAGTCCGCCCGCGACCAGCGCGGCGATCAGGACACCGGCGAGCACACCGCCACGTCCGCGGCCCGGCTTCGGCGCGGGCTGCTGGTACGAGGCGCCCCAGCCGCCCGCTCCGCCGCCTGCCCCGTCACCGGAGCCTTCGCCGAAACCGCTGCCACTGCCGTAGCCGTAGCCGTCGTGGCCGCCCCCGCCGTACGTCGGGGTCTGGTCGGCCGGGGTGCCCGGCGGCGGGGGCGGGGGCCACGAGGCGTCGGGAGCCGTGGACCCCTGCGGGACCTCACCGCCCCGAGGCGACGCACCGCCCTGGAATGCCTGCTGCCCCTCAGGTGCCGTGTGGCCCTGGGGCGCGACCGGGCCCTCGGCGGGGGGAGCCGCCGGGGCCTCGGGAGTGGAGGCGGGTGCCTGCTGCGGGGCGGGCGGCGCGGGAGGCTGGGCGGAGGCAGCGGGAGCATCCACCGGCACGGGAGGTGCGGACGGGGCCGGGGGTACCGCGGTGCCCTCGTTCTCGGTGCTCACAGCTTCTCTCCTAGTTCCACGGCTGTTTGTCGCTCATCCTGGTCGCGCTCAGCCACGCTCACGCGCTGCTCCACGGTCCGGCGCGATGCGGATGTGCTGGTGATTCTGTATGCCATCAGCTTTTCCCACGGGCCGTCAGAGCACCATAAGCGGTTGCTGTGGGTCCCCGACCATCCTTTATATAGGTCATCCAAGACTAAACGGACACGTTGTCGTTTCCGCCGATGGCACGTCTACCCGCCCGCGGTGGCACCATGACGCGGTGACCCACGCACGACAGCACCGGATTCAGGTCGTCGCCCACCGCGGCGCCTCCGAGGACGCCCCCGAGCACACCCTGGCCGCGTACCGGAAGGCGATCGAGGACGGGGCGGACGCCCTGGAGTGCGACGTGCGCCTGACCGCCGACGGCCACCTGGTCTGCGTCCACGACTGGCGCGTCAACCGTACGTCGAACGGCCGCGGCGCGGTGTCCGCGCTGGAGCTGGCCGACCTGGCCGCGCTGGACTTCGGGGTCCGCCGCACCCGGGAGTTCTGGCGCACGCGCGACGAGCAGCCCGACTGGGAACACCGGCCCGAGGACCGGGAGGAGACCTCCGTCCTGACCCTGGAGCGACTGCTGCAACTGGTCGCCGACGCGGGACGGCGCGTGGAGCTGGCCATCGAGACCAAGCACCCCACGCGCTGGGCGGGGCAGGTGGAGGAGCGGCTGCTGCTGCTCCTGAAGCGGTTCGGACTCGACGCCCCGTCGGCGGCCGAGGAGTCCCCGGTGCGGGTGATGAGCTTCTCGGCCCGTTCGCTGCACCGGGTGCGGGCGGCCTCGCCGACGCTGCCGACGGTCTATCTGATGCAGTTCGTCTCGCCCCGGCTGCGCGACGGGCGACTGCCCGCGGGTGTCCGGATCGCGGCCCCCTCAATCCGGATCGTGCGCAATCACCCCGCGTACATCGAGCGTCTGAAGCGGGCCGGCCACCAGGTGCACGTGTGGACGGTGAACGAGACCGCCGACGTGGATCTCTGCTCCGACCTGGGCGTCGACGCCATCATCACCAATCGGCCACGGGCGGTCCTGGATCACCTGGGCCGCTGATTCGTCCGTAGATCTTGACCCGGCGGCCCGGCTGCCCCATTCTCCGGTCTCGGCCGCACCGACCAAATCCAGCCAGGCCATTACGGGGAGTGCTCCGGCGCGTTCGGTGCGTGTTCGACCGTGTCGAATGCGTCACCGTGCGGGGACCGGCCGGTTTCCGGCTCAGGGCGATGGGGCATCCACACCGTGGCGTGGGGCGAAGGAGGTCTCGGGGGTGGCGTTGGTGGTGGCACAGGAGGTGCCCACGTCGTCGAGCATGGCCGTGCCCCATGGCCCTGCGGGCGTGGGGGAAGCGAGACACCGCATGCGTGATCAGTTGCGCAGGGGCGGGGTGGCGGAATCGGTCATCGACGACGCTGTACTGGTTCTTTCCGAACTGCTGAGCAATGCGTGCAAGCACGGCCGCCCACTGGGCGACGCCCTGGCCGGGGACGGCGACGTCCGGGCCGCGTGGCAGGTGGACGCGGACGGCCGGCTGCTGGTGGAGGTCACGGACGGCGGCGGCCCGACCCGCCCGGCTCCGGCGACCCCCTCGGTCACCGCGCACGGCGGCCGCGGGCTGAACATCATCACGGCCCTCGCCGACGACTGGGGCGTACGGGACGACGCCCGCGGAGAGGTCACGGTCTGGGTCGTCGTCCACGACGACGTGCACGACCCGGACGCCGGGCACCGGCGCGACGACTTCGCCACCCGGATTTCGGCCCCGGCGGTGTCGGAGATCCCCGGCCTGGACTTCGCGGACGCCTTCGAGGACCTGGGCTGACCCGCACGACGACCCGCACGACGACCCGCTCGGGTCCGGTGGCGGACTCTCTCCGGTCCGGTGGCGGGCTGGCGCCGACCCGGTGACGGACGTACGGGGCCGGGCGCGGCGGCGAGTTCTCCACAGGCGGCCCGTCGTCCACAGGGTCCCGACGGCCGGAGTGGGAACGGCTAGGCTCGCGCCCGTACGAGTAGAGCCGTAACCGGGAGACACCCACGATGGCCAAGAAGCGACCCCAGACGAAGGCCAAGCGGCCCCAGCTCGACGATGCCGAGATCCCGGTCGTCGGCGCTCGCGAGCCCTGCCCCTGCGGCAGCGGCCGCCGGTACAAGGCCTGCCACGGCCGGACCGCCGCGCAGGCCACGACCGCGCTCGTGCAGCGCCCGTTCGAAGGGCTGCCCGGCGAGTGCGACTGGGTGGCGCTGCGGGAGCTGGTGCCGGCGGCCACGGTCGAGCTGACCCTGCGGGACGGCCTGCCCGAGGGCGTCCCCTCCGTCACGCTGGCCACGGTGCTGCCGATGGCCTGGCCGGCCCTGCGCCGCGACGACGGCTCGGTCCTGCTCGGCCTGCAGAACGACACGGCGTCGGGCGACATCAGCCGCGACCTCGCCGACACCCTCGCGCGGGCGCTGACCGCCGACCCGGGCACCCCCGTGCAGGGGCGCCGCGCGCCGGCCGACGGTCCGCGGCTGCAGGACCTGCTCGCCCCCGAGGGCGCGTTCGAGCCGGAGGTGCACTCGGGCTTCGAGTTCTGGGTGCCGGACCCGGAGAACGCCACGCCGGACGTCGCCGCCTCCCTGGAGCGGGCCAACGCCGCGGCCATCCCGACCGTCCGGCTCCAGGGCGTGGACGCCGCCTACTGGTGCGAGACGCCGGACAAGAACCACCTGCGCTGGGTCATGCCGCACGACGAGGAGCGGCTTCTGGACGCTCTTGCCCGGCTGCACGCCGCCGGCCGCTCGTCCCTCGGCGAGGGCACCCGCCTCGTCGGCTCCTTCCGTGCCCACGGGCTCACCGTGCCGGTGTGGGACCTGCCGAGCGAGGTCACCGCTCCGGACATCGAGAAGCCGGCCGCGGAGTTCGCCGAGCGGCTCGCCGAGGCCCTGGCCACGGACGCTCCGCTCACGCACGACGAGCGCCGGGCGCGCGGCGGTCTGACCAACCGGCAGGTCACCCTCAGCTGACGCACAGGCGTGCGGGCCGCCTCCGGCTGACCGACCGGTCAGCCGGAGCGACGGCTCGTGGACGGGTGACTCCGGTCACAACTCCCGGTAGGGACAAGCCAGTCGGTGACCGGAAAACAAGAGATCGAATTTGCTAACCGCCGATCTCTTGTTACCGTTCGAGTAGCCCGGTTGCTGGTGCATCCCCCGTCGCCAGCAACCGGGTCTTTGCATGCGGCCGGTCGGGCACTCACCGCAGTCGTCGGTCAACTCCCCGTCCCCGCATGGGAGTTGCTGTCCCCGCCCTCGTCCTCCGCGCTGCTCCCGGCGCGCAGCAGCAGTGGCCCGTACCCGGCCCGGCGCGCGAACTCCGCGACCGCCGTGTACCCCGCCAGCCCGCCTCCGCCGGCGCCCTCGGTGTCTTCCGGCGGCGTCTCGCAGGTGCCCGGCGCGTCCTCGACGCCCACCGCACAGCTCGCCCGCACGCTGCGCCCTTCGGGTCCCATGAGGCTCAGTACGGACTCGAGCGGGCCGCCGGTGGCGTTGCGGTAGTAGGTCCGGGCCCAGGTCTCCGTCCCCCGGGCCAGGACACAGGTCTGCGCCTCGACGCCCGCGGGCGAGGTGAGTTCGGGGCCGCAGCGCGCGGCCAGTGCGGGGCCGGGTGGCAGCGGCGAACGAGCCGGCGCGACCGCTCCCGTGAAGTGGTCGGCTCCCCCGGACCCGGACTCGAACCCGGACCCGGACTCGAACTTGGGCGCGAATCCGGCCCCCGGCGGCCCCGAGCGGTCCCCCAGCTCCGCCTCGGGCGACGCGGACGCCTTGCCGTCACCGCCCCGCGCGAGGAGCGGCACTGCCGTCGACACCTCGGCGTCCGCGTCGCCCGAGGGCCCCGCGGACGCCACCGCGAACGGCAGTACGACCGCGCACACCACGACACCCGCGAGCCCGTACAGACGGATCCGCCGGAGGTCCGGCCCGCAGCGGCGTGACCCGGCGCGGCACGGCCCGACGGCGCGGTGCTCCCCTGCATGAAGCGGCATGGTCGGACGATAGCGACCGAGGGCGGGCACGGACTCCCGCGCGCGCCGACACCCCCTACAACTCCGGGGCGCTCACGCCCGTACGAGTGAGGGCGTCGACCACCGCGTCCACCACGGCCTCCACGTCGGGCACCCAGGGCGAGGCGGAGCCGGGCAGCGGTGCCCGCTCCCAGCGGACGGCGCCGGCGCCGGTCTCGGACGGGGGCAGCGCGAGATAGCCGCCCTCGCCGTGGAAGCGCAGGGAGCCGGGGACGAAGTCCTTGGCGTAGAGCAGCTCGCCCAGCTGCTCCATGGAGTACGGCCTGACCAGCAGCGCCCAGCGGGTGGGCGAGGCGACGACCGGGCCGAGCCGCAACCCGGCGCGGTCGAGCGCGGTGAGTGCGTGGGCGGCCGGCAGGGCGGGCAGCGAGACGGCGCACGGGGCGCTGCCACCGGTGGCCATGACGATCGGCGCGGCCGGCCGGTTGGTCCACCACCAGCGCACCATGCGCGCGTCGGTGGTCGCCGCGAGGAGGCCGGGGTCGAAGGGATGCGCGCCCGGCACCGTGCACTCGGGGTCGGGGCAGGCGCAGCGTGACCGCGCCCGCGGATCCGCCGCCGCGCCCGGGAGTACGGGCCACTGCCATTGTGTCGCGTAGGTCAGGGCCGCGCCGATCAGCTCAGGCTGCCCGTCGTCGTGCTGGGACAGGAGCCTGCGTCGCCTTCCGAGGATCTCGCGCATGAGCGCTCGTTCCTTTCCGTTGCACGCCTGGCAACACCGTGGTCACTTCACACCATGTGTCGATCTCTTCGCTGTGCGTTGCTGGTGGCGCATCACACCCCTGCCGAGAAAACGTCCCCACGGGGCACGTCTCCGCCAAGGGCAAGGGAAACCCCTGTGGGTCGAGCACTGACTGCGTCCGTGACGGTTCCGGCCACTGCGTCTATCAAAAGCTTGGCGTGGCGCGGGGGTGGCGAAGTCTGGCGTTTTGCCGTCGCGCGTATTTCTCTCCGCCTCCGCCACGGGAGGATGGGGCACGGTCGTCGGTGGATAGGACGCCCGGGTCCGTCGCCAGGTTCCAGGTGGCCCCCAACCACCCCTGGCCTTCTCCGAGTACGTACCCATCACGACCGCTGTGACGCTCCGTGAAGCACCCCCAGTCGACCGCAACAAGGCGTCCTATGGGGCAGTTTCAAGCCAAATTCCTTTTTCCGCAAGGGGGCGGGCAGAAGGCCGCTCACACCCCACGGACACCAGGAATCCCAGCAGGACAATGCTGGACATCCCCTTACGAGTGCGTGTACATGTGGAGACACTGCTAGCGGCGCAGAATGACATGGGGGTTTGCGATGCTTTTGAGCAGTAAGCGCCGGTCGGAAGGCCGGACGCCATGAACGCCCCGCACCCTGCGAAAGTGGCCGGAATCGATTCAACGGTCCCGTCCCCCGCACACACTGTCGCGTCCGCCGCTACAGGCACCACCCAGGCGGCCGGTCCTCCCGCTACGGACGCCGCGGCCGCCTCGGGCACCGCGTGTGCCCCCGGGGCCCTGCTCCAGGACCGGCTGGCCGGCTGGGTCTCGGACCTCACGACCCTGCACGAACTGACCGAACGCCTGGTCCGTACGGACACCCTCGCCGACGGCCTCCAGGAAGTGCTGCACGCCGGAGCCGCCCTGGTCGGCGCGCGGCGCGGGCTCGTCGCGCTGGAACCGGCCGACGGACTCGGCCCCGGCACCACCGTCGGCCTC
The DNA here is from genome assembly GCF_055581985.1 of Streptomyces sp. NPDC042336. Taxonomy (NCBI): domain Bacteria; kingdom Bacillati; phylum Actinomycetota; class Actinomycetes; order Kitasatosporales; family Streptomycetaceae; genus Streptomyces; species Streptomyces sp. NPDC042336. The sequence continues at coordinate 12,131 of NZ_JBVJEA010000010.1, forward strand.
GGCCTCGCCCGCGCCGACCTCGGCCACATCGAGACCGTGCCCCGAAGTGCCCTGTCCTACGGGCGGATCCTGGACGGACTGCCGGTCGCGGAGGACGGCATCGCGGAACCCGACCTGCTGGCCGAGAAGTCCCTCGACCCCCGCCACCGCGAGGTCGCCGCCCGCCTCGGCTACGCCGCCAGCTACACGCTCCCCCTGTCCGCCGAGGGCACCGGACGCCTGGGTGCCGCCGTCTGGTTCTACGACGAACCCGCGGAACCGGGTGAACGGCAGCGCCACCTCGCCGGCCTGTACATCCGGTACGCCGCCCAGCACCTGGCCCGTCTCCTGGAGGTCGAGCGCACCCGCGCGGCCATGGCGACGATGGCCGAGGAACTGCTGCCCTCCCGCCTGCCCCGGGTGCCCGGCGTGCAGGTGGCCGCCCGGCACCGCACCGGTCCGCCGGGGGGCGGCGACTGGTACGACGCCCTGCCGCTGCCGGACGCCGCGCTCGGCCTCGCCGTCGGATCCGTCACCGGATCGGGTCCCAGCGCGGTCGCCGCGATGGGACGGCTGCGTGCCTCGCTGCGGGCGTACGCCGTGATGGAGGGCGAGGACCCGGTCGCCGTCCTGTCCGACCTGGAGCTGCTGCTGCGGCTCACCGAACCGGCCCGCTCGGCCACCGCGCTGTTCGGCTACTGCGAACCCGCGCTGCGCCGGATCACATTGGCCGGCGCCGGACACAGCCCGCCCCTGCTGATCGGTCAGCGGCGCACGGAGTTCGTCGAGACCTCCGTCTCCGCGCCGCTCGGCATGCTCGCCTGCTGGGAGGCGCCCAGCGTGGAGTTGCAGGCCGAGCCGGGAGAGACGGTTCTGCTCTACACCGACGGGCTGCTGCACCGCACCGGTGACCCGGCCGACCGCGCCTTCGCCCGGCTGCACGCGGCGGCGGCCGGCGTCCCCCGGGCCGCACGGCAGGACCCGGACGCGGTCGTCGAGCACGTCCTGCGCACCGTGCTGCCCGACGGGAAGGCGGAGGCGCACTCCGAGGAGGACGTCGTTCTGCTGGCGGTCAGGTTCGAATGACGGTTTCCGCCGGCGCATCCGGATAACGGACATTCACGCCGGGTCTGCACCGGACAACGGACGGTAGCGCCTCCATGTAACAGGCCCTTCGGCCCTGGGCCCCCTTCCGTACGACCGTACGATGGGGGGTGGTCCAGTGCCGTACTAGGAGGATGACCGTGGCGGATGAGCTCACCCCGGAGATCTCGGAGAACCCGGAGAACCCGGACGAGTCCGAAGAGCCGATCAAGCAGCGCAAGAACGGCCTGTACCCGGGCGTGTCCGACGAGCTGGCCGAGAACATGAAGTCCGGCTGGGCCGACACCGAGCTGCGCGACCTGGAGCCGATCCCCCAGGCCGCCGAGACCGCCGCCCGCCGTGCCGCCCTGTCCGCCCGCTTCCCCGGCGAACGCCTGGTGATCCCCGCGGGCAACCTCAAGACCCGCTCCAACGACACGGAGTACCCCTTCCGCGCCTCCGTCGAGTACACGTACCTGACCGGCAACCAGACCGAGGACGGCGTCCTGGTCCTGGAGCCCAGGGGCGACGGCCACACCGCGACGATCTACCTCCTGCCCCGTTCCGACCGCGAGAACGGCGAGTTCTGGCTCGACGGCCAGGGCGAGCTGTGGGTCGGCCGCCGCCACTCCCTCACCGAGGCGGAGAAGCGGTACGGCATCCCCGCCTCCGACGTCCGCGAGCTGGCCGGGAGCCTGCGCGAGGCCACCGGTCCGGTGCGCGTCGTGCGCGGTTACGACGCCGGCGTCGAGGCGGCCCTCACCGACAAGGTCACCGCCGAGCGCGACGAGGAGCTGCGCGTCTTCCTCTCCGAGGCCCGCCTGGTCAAGGACGAGTTCGAGATCGGCGAACTGCAGAAGGCCGTCGACTCCACCGTGCGCGGCTTCGAGGACGTCGTGAAGGTCCTCGACAAGGCCGAGGCGACCAGCGAGCGCTACATCGAGGGCACCTTCTTCCTCCGCGCGCGCGTCGAGGGCAACGACGTCGGCTACGGCTCCATCTGCGCCGCGGGCCCGCACGCCTGCACCCTGCACTGGGTCCGCAACGACGGCCCGGTCCGCTCCGGCGACCTGCTGCTGCTCGACGCGGGCGTGGAGACGCACACGTACTACACCGCCGACGTGACGCGCACGCTGCCGATCAACGGCACGTACAGCGAACTGCAGAAGAAGATCTACGACGCCGTGTACGACGCCCAGGAGGCCGGCATCGCGGCGGTGAAGCCGGGCGCCAAGTACCGCGACTTCCACGACGCGTCCCAGCGGGTGCTGGCCGAGCGGCTCGTCGAGTGGGGCCTGGTCGAGGGCCCCGTCGAGCGGGTGCTGGAGCTGGGCCTGCAGCGCCGATGGACACTGCACGGCACCGGTCACATGCTGGGCCTGGACGTCCACGACTGCGCCGCCGCGCGCGTGGAGTCCTACGTCGACGGCACGCTGGAGCCCGGCATGGTGCTCACCGTCGAGCCGGGCCTGTACTTCCAGGCCGACGACCTGACCGTGCCCGAGGAGTACCGGGGCATCGGCGTGCGCATCGAGGACGACATCCTCGTCACCGCCGACGGCAACCGGAACCTGTCCGCCGGGCTGCCGCGCCGGTCGGACGAGGTCGAGGAGTGGATGGCCGCGCTGAAGGGCTGATCCGCACCTGGCGTTCGACGGCCGGGCACCTTGCGGGTGCCCGGCCGTCGGCGTGTCCGGACCCTGACGTCACACCGCCACCAGCGGGGCGTTCTCGCGCCACTTGAGGACCTTGTCGAAGCTCACGACGGCACCGGCCCGCCCCGGCGTACTGCCGATGTGGACGTGGTCGGCGAGCTCCCGGATGAGACACAGACCGCGCCCGCTCTCCGCCTGGGGCGCCGGGCGGACCACGCCCTGCCCGCCCGGAGCGGCGGCGGGAAAACCGGGGCCCGTGTCCGAGACCTCGATGCGGCAGCGCTCGCCGTCCAGGTAGGCCGTGACGCGGTACGCCTCGCCGGGGCCGCCGGACCCGTGGTCCCCGCCGTGCTCCACGGCGTTGGCGCAGGCCTCGCTCAGCGCGACGGAGAGGTCGAAGGAGATGTCGGGATCGACGCCCGCGGTCTCCATGGTGCCGATCAGCAGGCGGCGGGCCAGGGGCACGCTCGCAGCCTCGCGCCGCAAATGGAGTGACCACCAGATGCTCATGCTCCAGCCTCCCGGCCGCGGCTCGACATACCGATACGTATTGCCCCTCACACCCGTGCGTAAGCGCGCCGTGCCCGTGACACCGCTCATCTGGCGGATGCGTCGCCCTCTTCGGCCGGTGTATGCGGGGCGACTCGTACCAGAAGGTGATCTTCCGCCTGTTCCTCGCCTTCCGGTCGTACGGCATCTTGTGGACCTGCCGTACGGCGGGCGGACCGTGAGTGCGATGATGAGCCCGCCATGACTGCCCCCCACCCGCCAACGGCGCGCTCCGGGAACGACCTCCGGATGCTGCGGGCCGCGGTGTTCGCCGCGGTCTGCGTCGTGCTGGCCGCGGCGGGGCACACCCTCGCCTCCTGCGCCGCCGTTCCGCTGTGGTCGCTGGGCGCGGGATTCCTCGGGGCGGTCCTGGTCGTCGTGCCGCTCGCCGGTCGCCGGCGCTCGCTGCCCGGCATCGTGACGCTGCTCGCCCTCGGACAGACCGCGCTGCACGCCCTGTTCGGGCTGGGCCAGCACGGCACCGTCGCCACCCCGGTGACGGCGTCCGGCGGCGGGGCGGGCGCGCTGTCCGACGCCTCCCTCGTCCAGCAGGCCGCACGGCTGGTCTGCGGGACCACCGCGGCGGCGATCAGCCCGGCCCAGGCCGAGCGGATCCTCACCGACGCGCGGATCGCCCCGGACGTCCACACCGGCGCGGCGCACCACCCGGCCGACGCGCTGTCCACCGCCGGCACCTCCGCCTCGCTGCTGCCGTCGCTGCCGATGCTGCTCGGTCACCTCCTCGCCGCCCTGGCCGCCGGCTGGCTGCTGCGGCGCGGGGACCTGGCCCTGGCCCGGCTCGTCGAACTGTCGGCGCACTCGGCCCAGTCCATGGCCGAGGCGGCGTTCGTACGCGCCCTGCGCGCGGCGCTCTCCCTGGTGCGCGCCCTGCACGCCGGGCTGGCCGGCGCTCCCGGTACGGGTCCGCGTCGGCCGCGCCCCGCCCTGTGGGTGCCGCCCCGGCCCCGTACCACCGCGCTCCAGCACACGGTCATCAGGCGCGGCCCGCCGAGTGACGCGTTCGCCCTCGCCGCCTGACACGACGCGACCGCCGTCCCGCTTCCGGGAGGGGCCGCCGTCGTGCGGCACGCGCGCGTGTGCGCGCACCCCTCCTGTCACTCGGCACCGGCTGCTCGGCACCGGTGTCCACACGAAGCGGAGTACTCCGTCCATGAAGGCTTCCCGTATCGCCGCCGCCGGCGCCGTGTCCGGTCTCGCCGTCCTCGCCCTGTCCGCCCCCGCCTTCGCGCACGTCAGCGTGCAGCCGGAGGGCGCGGCCGCCAAGGGCGGTTACGCGGTCGTCGACTTCAAGGTCCCCAACGAGCGGGACAACGCCTCCACCACCAAGCTGGAGGTCAGCTTCCCGGCCGACCACCCGCTGGCGTCCGTCATGCCGCAGCCGGTGCCCGGCTGGAAGGCCGAGGTCACCAAGGCCAAGCCGGCCAAGCCGCTGGAGTCGCACGGCAAGCAGATCACCGAGGTCGTCACCAAGGTGACCTGGACCGCCGACGGCAAGGGTGTCGAGCCCGGCTACTTCCAGAAGTTCCCGGTCTCCATCGGCGCGCTGCCCGAGGACGCCGACCAGTTGGTGTTCAAGGCGATCCAGACGTACTCCAACAAGGAGGTCGTGCGCTGGATCGAGGTGCCGCAGGAGGGCCAGGAGGAGCCCGAGACCCCGGCGCCCGTGCTCGCGCTGTCCGCCGCCGAGGACGACGCCCACGGCGCGGCGGGCTCTTCGGACGCGAAGGCCGACGACGCCGGGGCGGACGCGCAGAACACCGCCGCCGACGCCTCCTCGTCGGACTCCGGCTCCGGTGACGGCAGTGACACCACCGCCCGGGTCCTCGGCATCGTCGGCATCGTCGTCGGCGCGGCGGGCGTCGGGTACGGCGTGCTGGCCGGCCGTCGGCGCGACTCCGGCGCGACGGCGTAGCGACGCCGCGCCGGTGCGTCGGCAGCACCTCGCCGGCGCATCCTCTCGTCCGGTGCGCGCCGGACCCGGTCCGTCGGTTCTCCGACGGCCCCCGGCGCGCACCGGAGCACCTCACATCTGGGACATTTTTCTATGCGCAAGAAGACGTACGCCCTGGCCGCCCTGCTCGCGGCCGTCTCCCTGACGCTGTCCGCATGCGGCAGCGACGCCGACAGCGACAAGCCCGTGACCGTGGTCTCCGAGGACAACAGCCAGCAGGCCGCCACCGTCCTCGACAAGCCCTTCGAGAAGCCCGACCTGGTCCTCACCGACACCCAGGGCAAGAAGTACGACCTCCGCGAGCAGACCGCCGGCAAGCCCACGCTGATCTACTTCGGCTACACCCACTGCCCCGACGTCTGCCCGCTGACCATGAACAACATCGCCGTGGCCAAGAAGCAGCTCCCCCAGGCGGAGCAGGACAAGCTCCGCGTCGTGTTCGTCAGCACCGACCCGGAGCGCGACACCCCGGCCGCGCTCGGCAAGTGGCTCAAGGGCATCGACCCGCAGATCGTCGGTCTGACCGGCGAGTTCGACACCATCCAGGCCGGCGCCCGCACCCTCGGCATCTCGATCGATCCGCCGACCAAGGACAAGGACGGCAAGATCGTCTCGACCCACGGCACCCAGGTCGTCGCCTTCTCCCCGAAGTCCGACGCGGGCTACGTCCTGTACGGCGAGGACGCCACGGTCGACGACTACACCAAGGACCTCCCCAAGCTCATCAAGGGGGAGAACCCGTGAGGCGGCCCGCGGGAGAGCGGCTCGTGAGGCGCCGCCCCGACCTCGCCGCCGTCGCGGTGATCGGCGCCCTGGCCCTCGCGGGCTGCGGCGGCTCGGACTCCGACCCGGACTCCGCGGCCTCCGGCGCCGACCTCTCGGTCGACGCCGCCTACATACCGCAGCCCGTCTCCGACTCCATGGCGGCCGGGTTCCTCACGATCACCAACGAGGGCGACGCCGCGGACGAACTGACCTCCGTCACCAGTGAGGACGGCGAGGTCACCGTGCACGAGACCGTCGGCGGGGCCATGAAGGAGGTCGACCGCCTCGAGGTGCCCGCCCACGGTCAACTCGTGTTCAAGAGCGGCGGAAACCACCTGATGTTCGAGAAGCTGAAGCACCAGCCGAAGCAGGGACAGTCCGTCGCCGTCGAACTGCACTTCGCCCACTCCGACCCCGTCACGGTCAAGCTGCCCGTGAAGGCGGCCACCTACCAGCCCACCACCGGACACTCCGGGCACTCCGAAGACTCCGGACACTGAGGGAGGGACCACCTTGACGCAGACCATCGCCCCGCGCGTCCGGACCCTGGTGCTGCTGCTCCTGACCGCGGCCTGCGTGCTGCTGGCCGGCGCCGGACCGGCCTCCGCGCACGCCGCGCTCACCGGCAGCGACCCCCGGGAGGGGGCGGTGGTCGACAGGGCTCCGGCCCAGGTGTCGCTCACCTTCTCCGAGTCGGTCTCCATGGACGACGACTCACTGCGCGTCCTCGATCCCAAGGGCAAGCGCGTCGACGACGGCGAACCGTCCGGCACGGGCGGCACGACGTACTCCGTGAAACTGCACGCCGGGCTGCCCGACGGCACCTACACGGTGACCTACCAGGTCGTCTCCGCCGACAGCCACCCGGTCTCCGGCGCCTACACCTTCTCGGTCGGCGCTCCCTCCGAGACCTCGGTCAGTGTCTCCGGACAGGGGGCGGGCGGCGGATTGGTCGGCGGTCTGTACGGCGTCGGACGATACGTGTCGTACGCCGCCTTCGCCGTCCTGGTGGGCGGTGCCGCCTTTGTCCTCGCCTGCTGGCCGCGGGGCTCCGGGGTGCGCGTCGTCCAGCGGTTCGTCGTCTCCGGCTGGCTCGCGCTGACCGCCGCCACCCTCCTGCTCCTCCTGCTGCGCGGCTCCTACACCGGTTCCGGGAAGGTCGCCGACGTCTTCGACCTGGGCCTGCTCGGCGAGGTGCTGCAGACCAAGTCCGGCGCCGCGTTGGTCTCCCGGCTGCTGCTGCTGGCGGCGGCCGCACTGTTCATCGCCGTGCTCTTCGGCGCGTACGACAAACGGGAGGACGAGGAGAAGCGGGACCTCACCTTCGGGCTCGCGGTCGGCGGGAGCGTCGTGGCGGTGGGTCTCGCGGCGACCTGGGCGATGTCCGAGCACGCCTCCGTCGGCCTCCAGGCGGGCCTCGCCATGCCGGTCGACGTCGCCCACCTGATCGCCGTCGCCACCTGGCTCGGTGGGCTCACCGCGCTGCTGGTCGCCCTGTACCGCGGCCCGGCGGACACACCGGTCCCCGCCCTCGCCGTACGCCGGTTCTCGCGCGTCGCCTTCGGCAGCGTGATCGCGCTGGTGGTGACCGGCACCTACCAGTCCTGGCGCCAGCTCGGTTCCTGGACGGCCTTCACCGACACCCGGTACGGACAGCTGCTCCTCGTGAAGATCGGGCTCGTGGCGGTGCTCGTCGGTGTCGCCTACTTCTCGCGCCGGTGGACGGCACAGCTGGCAAAGGCGGCGCCCGCCGTGGCCGGGGCCGCGCGGGGCGCGGAGAAGGCGTCCGGGAAAGCCGCCGGGAAGGCTGCCGCCAAGGCGGCCGCCCAGACGGCAGGAGCCGGGAAGGCGTCCGCGAAGAGTTCCGGGGAGGGGTCCGGGAAGGGGTCCGCGAAGAGTTCCGGAGAGGGGTCCGGGAAGGGGTCCGCGAAGAGTTCCGGAGAGGGGTCCGGGAAGGGGTCCGCGAACGCGAAGGTCGCCGAGAAGGCGTCCGGCGCGGCGAAGGACTCCGCCGGCTCCCGGCGAGCCGCCCAGCTCGCCCGGCAGCGCGCCGCCGTGGACGCCGCCCGGCAGAAGCGGCAGCGGGACGCCGATCCGCACCGCTTCGGACTGCGCCGCTCCGTGCTCGCCGAGGCGGGCGTCGCCGTGGTCCTGCTCGTGGTGACCACCGTGCTGACCCAGACCGAGCCGGGCCGCACCGAGGAGGAAGCCAAGGCCGCCGGCGCGTCTTCCGTCACCGGCTCCGCCTCCTCCACCGGCGCGGTGACGCTGGACATGCCCTTCGACACCGGCAGCCAGAACGGCAAGGGCGTCCTACGGGTCGAACTCGACCCGGCCCGGGTCGGCGCCAACGACATGCACCTCTACGTCGAGCGGCCGGACGGGACCGCGTTCGACATCCCCGAGGTGAAGGTGGCCCTCACCCAGAAGGCAAAGGACGTCGGACCCCTGCCCGTCGTCCCCGACCACATCACCACCGGCCACTGGTCGGCGAGCGGAGTACAGATCCCGATGGCCGGTGACTGGGAAGTCGCCGTCACCGTGCGCACCTCCGACATCGACCAAGTCACCCTCTCCAAGAACGCTCAGATCGGCTGAACCGCACCATGGCTGACCAGTCCATCCCGCAGGCCCGGGACCACGAGGCGACCCGGTCCGGCGGACCCGGACCGCTCGACTCCGACGGCACCGCCACGCCCGGGGGCATCTCCCGGCGGCGACTGCTCGGCACCGCCGGTGCCACCGGGCTCGTCCTCGGCGCGGCGGGCGCCGCCGCCGGCTACGCCGCCGCACCCTCCTCCGCCGCCACTCCGCTCACCTCGCTCGGCAGCGAGCAGGCGATGTTTCACGGGAAACATCAGCCCGGCATCACCACGCCGCTGCAGGCCCGCGGCCACCTCATCGCCTTCGACCTCGTGGCGGGTGCCGGCCGCAAGGAGGCCGCCGCGCTGCTGCGCCGCTGGTCCGACACGGCCCGGCGGCTGATGGCGGGCGAGCCGGCCGGAACCCGTGACACGGACGTGGCCCGGGACGCCGGCCCCTCCTCGCTGACCGTCACCTTCGGCTTCGGCCACAGCTTCTTCGGCCGGACCGGGCTGGAGAAGCAGCGCCCGGTCGCGCTCGACCCGCTCCCCGACTTCTCCTCCGACCACCTCGACAAGAACCGCAGCAACGGCGACCTGTGGGTGCAGATCGGCGCCGACGACGCCCTGGTGGCATTCCACGCCCTGCGCGCGATCCAGCGGGACGCCGGGGCGGCCGCGCGTATCCGCTGGCAGATGAACGGCTTCAACCGTTCGCCCGGCGCCACCGCCCATCCCATGACGACCCGCAACCTCATGGGCCAGGTCGACGGCACCCGCAACCCGAAGCCCGCCGAGGCCGACTTCGCCGAGCGGATCTTCGTGCCGGAGGAGCCCCAGGCCGGGAACGGCTCCCCGGCCTGGATGGCTAACGGCTCCTACGTCGTCGTACGCCGCATCCGCATGCTCCTCGACGACTGGGAGAAACTCTCCCTCAAGGCCCAGGAGGACGTCATCGGGCGTCGCAAGTCCGACGGGGCACCGCTGTCCGGTGGGAGTGACGCCACCGAGACGACGGAGATGGACCTGGAGAAGACGGACGGCTCCAGAAAGCTCGTCGTTCCGATCAACGCCCACGCCCGCATCACCCGTCCCGACCAGAACGGCGGCGCGGCCATGGTCCGCCGGCCCTTCTCGTACCACGACGGCTTCGACGCCGACGGTGTCCCGGACGCCGGACTGCTCTTCATCTGCTGGCAGGCCGATCCGCTGCGCGGCTTCGTGCCCGTGCAGCGCAAGCTGGACCGGGGCGACGCGCTGTCCCCGTTCATCCGGCACGAGGCGAGCGGCCTGTTCGCGGTCCCGGGCGGGGCGTCCGAGGGAGGGTACGTGGGACAGCGGCTGCTGGAAGGGTGAAACCGGCGACGCGTCACCCCCGGGAGGGGCGCGGCGAGACGCGTGGGCCGGGTGTCCCCCGGGCCCATTAGGGTGAGGACATGCCAGCCAGTTACGCGTATCTCGGCCCTGAAGGCACCTTCACCGAAGTCGCCCTGCGCACCCTCCCGGAGACGGCGACCCGGGAACTGGTCCCGTACGTCTCCGTGCAGTCCGCGCTCGACGCGGTGCGCACCGGCGAGGCCGAGGCCGCCTTCGTGCCGATCGAGAACTCCGTCGAGGGGGGCATCACCACCACCCTCGACGAGCTGGTCGCCGGCCAGCCGCTGATGATCTACCGCGAGGTGCTGCTCTCCATCACCTTCGCGCTGCTGGTCCGCCCCGGCACCAAGCTGTCGGACATCAAGACGGTCACCGCCCACCCGGCCGCGCAGCCCCAGGTCCGCAACTGGATCAAGGCGCACCTCCCCGACGTCGCCTGGGAATCGGCCGCCTCCAACGCGGACGGCGCCCGCCTGGTGCAGGAGGGGCGGTACGACGCCGCGTTCGCCGGTGAGTTCGCCGCGGAGCGCTACGGCCTCGAGGTGCTGGAGGCCGACATCCACGACGCGGAGAACGCCCAGACGCGCTTCGTGCTGGTGGGCCGCCCGGCCCGGCCCGCGGCACCGACCGGGGCGGACAAGACGTCCGTCGTGCTCTGGCAGCGCGACGACCACCCCGGTGGCCTGCGTGATCTGCTGGGCGAGTTCGCCACCCGGGGCATCAACCTGATGCTGCTGCAGTCCCGTCCCACCGGTGCCGGCATCGGGAACTACTGCTTCTGCATCGACGCCGAGGGGCACATCTCCGACCGCAGGGTGGCCGACGCGCTGATGGGCCTGAAGCGGGCCTGCCTCCAGGTGCGCTACCTCGGGTCGTACCCCCGCGCGGAGGTCGAGCCCGCGGACGTGGACGCGCTGCGGCCGGGCACCTCGGACGAGGCGTTCGTGGCGGCGGCGGACTGGGTGGCACGCTGCCAGGACGGCCGGTTCTGACCGTCGGCTCCGACCGCCGGGCCTATCTGCTGATTTTCGTTGTCCACAGAAGTTATCCACAGGTCCGCTTCTCGACCTGGGGACAAGTCGACAACGAAGCGACATTCGGTCGACAAATCCCCCTACAGTGCCGTACTTCACCCACAGAGGCCCAGGTCACCCTTCGTCCACCTGTTTCTTGCACCCCATCCTCCGGAGTGACACCGAGTGTCCCGTTTCCACTCGAAAGTGGGGGCATGGAGGGTTTGGACCGCCCGCCTCCAGGAATTGAGAATGATCAATTCCATGCATCCACAGATCTTTCGCACACCCTGTGGATAACTTTCCCGGACTGTGGATTCCTGTGGACAGTCGTGCCCCAAGTCCCGTTCCCCACAAGGAAATCCGGTCAACCCGGTGCCCATGCAGCACCCCCTTCCGGGGAGGCCGCAACGTTTCCTTGACCCGTGGAACGGAACGCGAGGCCCGCGTACCGCAATAGCGGGTCGAGAGACGACACCACGCACCGGTAGCCTTGACCGCGTGATTGACCTTCGCCTGCTCCGTGAGGACCCCGACCGTGTGCGCGCCTCGCAGCGCGCCCGTGGAGAGGACGTCGCGCTCGTCGACTCCCTCCTGTCCGCCGACGAACGGCGCAGGTCGTCCGGCGTCCGTTTCGACGAGCTGCGCGCCGAGCAGAAGGGCCTCGGCAAGCTGATCGGCAAGGCCGCCGGGGACGAGAAGACCGAGCTCCTCAAGCGGGCCGAGCAGCTGAAGACCGAGGTCAAGGCCGCCGACACCGAGCGCGACGTGGCCGACGCCGAGACGCAGGAGCTGCTCCAGCGCCTCGGCAACCTCGTCCACCCCGACGTGCCCGTCGGCGGCGAGGAGGACTTCGTCACGCTGGAGACGCACGGCACGCACCGCGACTTCGCCGCCGAGGGCTTCGAGCCCAGGGACCACCTGGAGCTGGGCCAGCTGCTCGGCGCCATCGACGTGGAGCGCGGCGCCAAGGTCTCCGGCTCGCGCTTCTACTTCCTGACCGGTGTCGGCGCCCTCCTGGAGCTCGCCCTGGTCAACGCGGCGATCGCGCAGGCCACGGCGGCCGGCTTCACGCCGATGCTGACGCCCGCGCTGGTGCGCCCGCAGTCGATGGCCGGCACCGGTTTCCTCGGCCAGGCCGCCCAGGACGTCTACCACCTCGACAAGGACGACCTGTACCTGGTCGGCACGTCCGAGGTGCCGCTCGCCGCGTACCACATGGACGAGATCCTGGACGCCGAGCGCCTGCCGCTGCGCTACGCCGGCTTCTCGCCCTGCTTCCGCCGTGAGGCGGGCTCGCACGGCAAGGACACCCGGGGCATCTTCCGCGTACACCAGTTCGACAAGGTCGAGATGTTCTCCTACGTCCTCCCCGAGGACTCGCAGGCCGAGCACCAGCGCCTGCTGGAGTGGGAGAAGCAGTGGCTGACGTCGCTGGAGCTGCCGTTCCGGGTGATCGACGTGGCCTCGGCCGACCTGGGCTCCTCGGCCGCGCGCAAGTACGACTGCGAGGCGTGGATCCCGACCCAGGGCAAGTACCGCGAGCTGACCTCGACCTCGGACTGCACCGAGTTCCAGTCCCGGCGGCTGTCGATCCGCGTCCGCGAGGGCAAGAAGGTGCGTCCGCTGGCCACGCTGAACGGCACGCTGTGCGCCGTGCCGCGCACGATCGTGGCGATCCTGGAGAACCACCAGCAGGCCGACGGTTCGGTCCGCGTCCCCGAGGTGCTGCGCCCGTACCTGGGCGGCCGGGAGGTCCTGGAGCCGGTGGCCAAGTGACTGACACCGGCACCGCCGCGGTCCCCGGCACCGGATCCGCCGGGGGCTTCCCTTACCGGCTGATCGCGACCGACCTCGACGGCACGCTGCTGCGCGGCGACGACACGATCTCGCAGCGCACCCGCGACGCGCTCGCCGCGGCCACCGCGGCGGGCGCCGCCCACATCGTGGTCACCGGACGGGCGGTGCCGTGGACCCGGCACATCCTGGACGACCTCGGCTACGACGGGCTGGCCGTCTGCGGTCAGGGCGCGCAGGTCTACCACGCCGGGGAGCACCGGCTGCTGACCTCCGTGACCCTGGACCGGCAGCTGGCCGGGGTGGCTCTGGCCAAGATCGAGGCGGAGACCGGCCCGCTGTACCTGGCGGCCAGCCGGGACGGCCTGGAGGGCGACGTGCTGGTCGGCCCGGGCTACGCGGTCGGGGGCAAGCTGCCGGCCGTTCCCTTCACCGACGCCTCGGACCTGTGGTCCGCGCCGCTGAACAAGATCTACATCCAGCATCCGACGCTGTCCGACGACGAGCTGGCCGAGGCGGCCCGGCGCGCCGCGGGCGGCTTCGTCACGGTCGTCATGGCCGGAGCGGGCGTCGTCGAGCTGCTGCCGCTGGGACTGTCCAAGGCCACGGGTCTGTCGCTGGCGGCCCGCCGGCTCGGTCTGAAGGCGGCGGACACGATCGCCTTCGGCGACATGCCCAACGACATCCCGATGTTCGGCTGGGCGGCCCGGGGCGTGGCGATGGCCAACGCCCACGAGGAGCTGAAGGCGGTGGCCGACGAGGTGACGTCCTCCAACGACGAGGACGGCATCGCGGTGGTCCTGGAGCGGCTGGCAGCCTGATACCGGGCCGGAGCGCTTCGGCTTCACCCCCGGCGGCGCACGGTCCGGACGGCGTCGGCGTCCCCGTCGGTCGGCCCACGCAGGGCATCCCGCGTGCTCGAAGCGGCCTCCCGTAGCGCCGTCGCCGTCCGGCCTCGTGCATCCCCCACAGTGCCGTCACGGGAAGCCGGGCGCCACCGATTAAAAGGGACGTACGCCGCGTTACCGGCGGCTCGCGGTCACTCCTCCCCGGCCATCGTCAGCGACCGCAGCTTCTGGCCGGCGTACCAGGTGGCGAGCACGGTCACCGCGACGAGCAGCACCGTCGCGGTCGGCAGGCCGACGTCGGAGGTCACCAGGTTCCCGTCGGCGACCTTCTGCGCCACCGACAGCGACCACTGCTGGACGCTCAGCGTCCTGGCCCCCGGCACCAGGGAGCCGAACAGGGCCTCCCAGACCAGGGCGTAGACGAGCCCGAAGACCACCGCATGCCGGGACACCGTGCCCAGCAGCAGGAACAGCGCGGCGTAGGCGATGGAGGCGACCAGCGCGGCGATCGTGTAGGCGACAGCGACCTGCTGGCCGTTGCCGTTCAGGATCAGGCCGGCGAGCAGCGTGGGCACCGCGGAGAAGACCATCGTCACGGCTATGGCGACGATCAGCTTGGTGAAGATGATCGTCGGCCGCTTGATCGGCTTGGACAGCAGGTACACCACCGAGCCGTCGTCGATCTCCGGGCCGATGGCGCCGGTGCCGGCGATGACGCCGATGATCGGCACCATGGTGGCGAGGGCGAACCCGCCCAGCACGTCGACCGAGGTCTGGTCGTCGGCTCCGGCGAGCGCGCGCACCGCGACGGCGATGACGAGCAGCAGCAGGGGGAGCGCGCCCAGGATGAGGGCCCGGCGGCGGCCGAGCAGGGCCCGGTAGGTGAGCCGGGCGACTGTGGGGTCGTACATTCTTTCGGCCTCCTACGCCGCGACGAGATACGAGAAGACGGACTCGAGGGACTCGTCGGACGGCGAGACCGTGAGCAGCCGGATGCCGTGGTCGCGGGCGACCTTCGGCAGCAGGGCCGTGAACCGGCCGAAGTCGACGGCCTGGATGCGCAGGGCGCCCTCGGCGAGGTCGACCTCGATGCCGGACGTCGAGGGGTCGGCGATCAGCGCCGCCGCGAGGGCCCGGTCGTCGCTGGAACGCACCAGGTAGCGGTGTGGCCGGTCGGTCATCAGGCGGCGGATCTTGCGGAAGTCGCCGCTGGCCGCGTGGCGTCCGGCCACGATGACCTCGATGTGCCAGGCCAGTTGTTCGACCTCTTCGAGGATGTGCGAGGAGAACAGCACGGTGCGGCCCTCGTCGCCCATGCGCCGCAGCAGGTCCATCAGCTGCATGCGCTGACGGGGGTCCATGCCGTTGAACGGCTCGTCGAGCAGGAGCAGCGACGGCTGGTGGACGAGGGCGGAGGCCATCTTCACGCGCTGGCGCATGCCCTTGGAGTACGTGGCGATCTTGCGGTCCTGGGCGTAGGCCATCTCCACGGTGGCGAGGGCCTCGTCGGCCGCCTTGGCGCCCAGGCCGTGCAGCTCGGCGTTGGCGAGAACGAACTCGCGGCCGGTGAGGAAGTCGTACATCGCCTCCCGCTCGGGGACGATGCCGATGTGCTTGTAGATGCCCTCGTTGCGCCAGACCGGCAGGCCGTCGAGGGTGACGCTGCCGGTGGAGGGGGCGAGGAAGCCGCCCATCATGTTGATGAGGGTGGACTTCCCCGCGCCGTTCGGGCCGAGCAGGCCGGTGACACCGGGGCCGATCGTCATGGTGATGTCGTTGACGGCGACCACGTTGCCGAACCAGCGGGAGACGTGGTCGATGTTCAGCGTGGTCACAGTCCCACCTTCTTGTAGCGGCGCATCAGCAGGCCGTAGCACCCGGCGATCAGGCCGAGGGTGACGAGGACGTAGACGGCGCCCTCACCGTTGCTCGGGCCGACCCCGCCGGGGAAGGCCGAGGTGGCACCCAGGAAGGCGGACTGCACCCCGTCGATGAGGGTGATCGGCGAGAACAGGCCTATCCAGGAGACGGCTCCGGAGCTGCTCTGGACGTCCGCGATGGCCTGGAGCGTGGAGACCGCGCCGTAGGTGATGGTCAGGACGGCGATGACGGCCGCGATACCGAAGCCGCGGCGCGGGGTGACCGAGGCCACGACCAGGCCGAGGCCGGCGAAGAGCAGGGAGAGCAGAGCCACGGAGACCAGTCCCTGGGCGAACCCCTTGGTCTGGTCCGCGAAGTCGAGTTTGGCGAGCAGCGCACCCACGTAGAGCACCAGCAGCGGTGCGGCGGTGAGGATGAACAGGGCGGAGGCCAGCGACGCGTACTTGGCGCGCACGTAGTCGGAGGTCTCGATCGGCCGCGAGAAGTACAGCGGCACGGTCTTGAAGCGCAGGTCGCGCGAGACGGACTGGGGGGCCTGGGCCGCGACGTAGAGGCTGATGACGGCCTGCAGGACGATCGCGTAGCGCGTGTAGTCCAGGGGCAGGTCGTTGGCCTTGGTGGCGACGGCGACCGCGACCATGATGGCCGCCGGGAGGCACATCACCACGAACAGCAGCATCGGCAGCACCTTCGACTTGGCCGAGCGGCCGAGGCCGTAGGCGCCGCGCAGGGACTGCGAGTACAGCGAGCGGCGGGCGTAGGCGCGGCCGAGGCGGGGGCCGTCGTAGCTGCGGTAGCCGATGTTGTGGATGCGGGTCTGGTCACCCGGGACCGTGGCTGTGGGCTGTTCAGCTGCCATGGCCGACCGCCTCCTTCCGTGCTGCGTCGCTGTCGGTGAAGACCTCCGAGATGTGGTGCCGGCGCTGCTCCATGCGGACCAGGCCGAGGCCGAGGTCGGCTATGACGTCGCGGACCAGGTCATAGGTCTCCTCGCCCGCCGAGGTGAGCAGCAGGACGTGGCCTGCGCCGGGCAGGCCGCTGCCGTCCTGGACGGTGACCCCGCGCGCGTCGAGCGCGTCGCGCACCGCGCGGGTGCCGTCGGGGTGTTCGTCGGTGTCGGTGACCTCGATCGCGAGGGTCGTGGTGGTCTGGGTGAAGTCCGTGGTGGAGCTGGAGCGCAGCAGCTTGCCGCCGTCCACCACGACGACGTGGTCGCAGGTGCGCTCCAGCTCGCCCAGCAGGTGCGAGGTGACCAGGACGGAGATGCCGAAGTCGGTGTGGATGCGGCGGATGAGGCCGAGCATCTCGTCGCGGCCGACCGGGTCGAGGCCGTTGGTCGGTTCGTCGAGGAAGACCAGCTGGGGGTCGTGGACGAGGGCCTGCGCGAGCTTCACGCGCTGCTTCATGCCCGTGGAGTAGCCGCCGATGGGGCGGTAGCGCTCCTCGTACAGGCCGACGTGGCGCAGGGTGTCGGCCGTGCGCTCGCGAGCGGCGGTGGGCGGCAGGCCGGACATGCGTGCCATGTGGACGACGAACTCGGTGGCCGAGACGTCGGGTGGCAGGCAGTCGTGCTCCGGCATGTAGCCGACCCGCTCGCGGATGTCGGCGCCCTTGGTGGCGACATCGAGTCCGAGCACTTCGGCCCGGCCCTCGGTGGCGGGAGACAGACCCAGCAGGATCTTGATCAGGGTGGATTTGCCGGCGCCGTTGGCACCGACGAGTCCGGTCACACCGGGTCCGACGTCCACGGAGAGCCGGTCGAGCGCGGTCACCCGGGGGAACCGCTTGCTCAGGCTTTCGGTCGCGATCACAGTCACACCCATGACAGTAGTGACGCCCGCCACTGCGGTCGTCAGACCGCGGGGCCGTCTTGGCGTCAGTCTCGAGTAGTACGGGCCCGTAGGGGATGCCGTACCTGAGGGCCACGGCGTGGCTTTCCGGGCCGCGCCCACCACCCTATTGACGACTGGTCTAACAACTGGGAGATTCGGCGGCGTCACGTTACGGGCGAGTATCACGGCCGGCGCGGACCGCGCCGGGACGGCGGAACGGGGGTGGCACGGCATGGGTGGCACGACGACGGTGGCGGCCGGACTCCGCACGGAACCGCGCGGGTCGCGGTGGTCGTGACCGGCTCCGCGCATCCCGGGGCGAGTGCCTTCTGGCTGGACGACGATCTGCCGCACCCGCGGCGCTGGGCGGAGGAGACATGACGGTGCTGGACGGCGCACGGGAGCGCCGGGTGCGTTCGGGCGAGGTCGAACTGTGCGTGGCCGAGCTGGGCGATCCGCGGCGGCCCACGGTCGTCCTGGTGCACGGCTACCCGGACAGCAAGGAGGTCTGGTCCGAGGTCGCCGCCCGCCTGGCCGACGCCTTCCACGTGGTCCTCTACGACGTCCGCGGTCACGGCCGGTCCACCGCGCCGAGCCCGCTGCGGGGCGGGTTCACGCTGGAGAAGCTGACGGACGACTTCCTGGCGGTGGCCGACGCGGTCAGTCCGGACCGGCCCGTGCACCTGGTCGGCCACGACTGGGGCTCGGTGCAGTCCTGGGAGTTCGTCACGGTCAAGCGCACCGAGGGCCGCATCGCCTCCTTCACCTCGATGTCAGGCCCCTCCCTCGATCACTTCGGGCACTGGATCAACAAGCGTCTCAGGCAGCCCACCCCGCGCCGGGTCGGACAGCTCCTCGGCCAGGGCGCCAAGTCCTGGTACGTCTATCTGCTGCACACCCCCGTGCTCCCGGAGCTGGCCTGGCGCGGCCCCCTGGGCAAGCGCTGGCCGGGCATCCTGAAGCGCGTCGAGAAGGTGCCCGGCGGCGACTACCCGACCGCCTCCCTCCCGTCGGACGCGGCGCACGG
The DNA here is from genome assembly GCF_055581985.1 of Streptomyces sp. NPDC042336. Taxonomy (NCBI): domain Bacteria; kingdom Bacillati; phylum Actinomycetota; class Actinomycetes; order Kitasatosporales; family Streptomycetaceae; genus Streptomyces; species Streptomyces sp. NPDC042336. The sequence continues at coordinate 30,491 of NZ_JBVJEA010000010.1, forward strand.
GGCCTGGCTGTACCGGGACAACGTGCGGCCCCGGCTGCGCAGGCCACGCGAGGACGCCTACGCGCACGCCCCCGTGCAGCTCATCACGCCCCTCGGCGACGCGTTCCTGTCGGAGCGGCTCTACGACGGCCTGGAGCTGTGGGCGCCGCAGCTCACCCGGCGCACACTGCCCGCGAAGCACTGGGTGCCGCGCACCCGGCCGGACCGGCTGGCGGACTGGATCACGGAGTTCGTCACCGCCACCGAGGACGGCCGCTCCGGGTCCGGGGCGAACGGGAAGCACGCGGACCGCTTCGGCGGGCAGCTGGTCCTGGTCACCGGTGCGGGCAACGGCATCGGACGGGCGACGGCGTTCGCCTTCGCCGAGGCCGGCGCGCGCGTGGTGGCCGTCGACCGGGACGCCGAGGCCGCCGCCCGGACCGCGGAGCAGTCCCGGCTGATCGGCGCTCCGGCCGCCTGGGCGGAAACCGTCGACGTCTCCGACGGGCAGGCGATGGAGAAGCTGGCGGCCAGGGTCGCCGCCGAGTACGGCGTGGTGGACGTGCTCGTGAACAACGCCGGGATCGGCCTGTCGGGCTCCTTCTTCGACACCACGCCGGAGGACTGGAAGAAGGTCCTCGACGTCAACCTGTGGGGCGTGATCCACGGCTGCCGTCTGTTCGGCCGGCAGATGGCCGAGCGCGGACAGGGCGGCCACATCGTCAACACCGCGTCGGCGGCGGCCTTCCAGCCCTCCAGGGCGCTGCCCGCCTACGGCACCTCCAAGGCGGCCGTGCTGATGCTGAGCGAGTGCCTGCGCGCCGAGCTGGCCGGTCAGGGGATCGGTGTCACGGCGATCTGCCCCGGCCTGGTCAACACTGGCATCACCGCCACCGCGCACTTCGTGGGGGTGGACGCCGAGGAGGAGAAGCGCCGGCAGCGGCGCACCGCCCGGTTGTACGCGGCGCGCAACTACCCGCCGGAGAAGGTGGCGGACGCGCTCCTGGAGGCGGTGGTGCACAACAGGGCGGTGGTCCCGGTGACGCCGGAGGCACGCGGCGCTCGTCTCATGTACCGCTTCGCGCCACGGGTACTGCGGCGCCTCGCCAGGGTGAAGCCGCCTCTGTAGTTTCCACAGAGACCCCCAACCATCCTGTGGATAACTGGACTTGACTGTGGATCAAACCTCGTCGGCTAAATCGATCGCGTGATGCCCGTCTCACTGTGCAGGCTGGTGCCATGCACAGAGAACGCTCGGTGAAGGTGTCCAAGTACCTGTCGAAGCATCTGCGCCACCAGCCGGAGAGGATCGGGCTCACGCTCGACGAGGGGGGCTGGGTCGAGATCGACGCGCTGATCGCCGCGGCGGCCGCGCACGGCTTCCGCTTCACCCGCGAGGAGCTCGACCACGTGGTCACCACCAACGACAAGCGGCGCTTCGCGGTCGAGGGCACCCGTATCCGGGCCAGCCAGGGCCACAGTGTCGACGTGGATCTCCAGCTGCCCGCGGCGTCCCCGCCGCCGTACCTGTACCACGGAACCGTGGCCCGGCACCTGGAAGCCATCCGCGCCGAGGGCCTGCGGCCGATGAACCGGCACGACGTGCACCTCTCCGCGGACCGCGAGACCGCGACCCGGGTCGGAGCCCGCCGCGGCAGGCCGGTCGTGCTCCCGGTGGACGCCGCCGCCATGCACCGCGACGGACATGTCTTCCACATCAGCGCGAACGGGGTCTGGCTGACGCGGCACGTGCCGTCCCGCTATCTGCGCTTTCCCGCTCCGCACTGACGCAGCATGATCGAAGGCATGGAGCACCTGCCCACCACCCAGTCCGCCGTCACCGCCCTCCGCGCCCTCGCCGAGGAGTACGCGGTGGAGATCGAGGTCACCGACGACATCGGCGCCGACCAGACCTCCCGCCACATGAGCGCGGGCGTGGGGGTGACCACCGACACGGACGGCTCCCTCCCGCACGAGGCGTTCGTCGAGTTCGGCGGCGTTCCCCGGGTGAGCGTGCGGCTCTTCCACGAGGGCGATGCCCTGGTCACCGTCGAGAACGTGGAGTTTCCCGATGTCGAACGTGACGAGGTGCCCGCGTTCCTGCGCTCCGTCTTCGGTGGCCTCGCCTACGTCCACGGGCGACGTTTCCCGCCCGGGTACCGCCTGATCGTGCCGTTGCCGGGCGACCGGGCCCACAAGGAGCACGTGTCGATGCTCCTCCTCACCCCGTGGCTGAGCAGCCGCGTACGGTGACGCCGGCGGCTGTTTCACGTGAAACCGGGGGCGGCCGCATAGGCTCGGAGGCATGAGTCTGCGCCTGAGCACCGTGATCCTCCCGTACCGCCGCTGGCACGAAGGCGGCCGTTCGACCTGGACGCGGGCCGAGCAGCTCGGCTTCCACACCGCGTACACCTACGACCACCTCTCCTGGCGCAGCTTCCGGGACGGACCGTGGTTCGGTGCCGTACCGACCCTCACCGCCGCAGCGGCCGTGACCGAGCGGCTGCGTCTGGGCACCCTGGTCACCTCGCCGAACTTCCGGCACCCGGTGACGCTGGCCAAGGAGCTGATCTCCCTCGACGACGTCTCCGGCGGTCGGATCACCCTCGGCATAGGAGCGGGCGGCACCGGCTTCGACGCGACGGCGCTGGGCCAGGAGCCGTGGACGCCGCGCGAGCGTGCGGACCGGTTCGGCGAGTTCCTGCCGTTGCTCGACCGGCTGCTGACCGAGGACGCCGTGTCGTACGAGGGAGACTTCTACTCGGCCCACGAGGCGCGCAACATCCCGGGCTGTGTACAGCGGCCCCGGCTGCCCTTCGCGGTGGCGGCGACCGGTCCGCGGGGTCTGGCGCTCGCCGCTCGGCACGGTCAGGCGTGGGTGACCACCGGTGACCCGAAGCTGTTCGAGAACGGCACCCCCGAGCAGTCGGACCGGGCGCTGCGGCGGCAGGGCGACCGGCTGGCCGACGCCTGTGCCGCGATCGGCCGGGACGTGGGCGAGCTGGACCGGGTCCTGCTCACCGGCTTCACACCGGAGCGCAGTCGCCCGCTGGAGTCCGTGGACGCGTTCGTGGACTTCGCCGGACGCCACCGGGACCTGGGCTTCACCGAGCTTGTCGTCCACTGGCCGATCCCGGGCTCGGACTTCGCCGCGGACGAGAAGCTCTTCGAGCGGATCGCGATGGAGGCGCCGGCGCAGCTGAAGGAATGAGAGCACGGAACCGGACGGTGCCGGGGTGGCGGACGCGAGAGCCGTAGCTCACAGATGTGCGGACCCTCGCACGGGCGTGCACGCATATGCGTGACAATGACCGGGTGACCTCAGCGACCCGACAGCCCGAGCCCCCGGCCGCCGCCACTCGCCCGCGGCTCATCGCCACCGACCTCGACGGCACCCTGCTGCGCGACGACAAGTCGGTCTCCCCGCGCACGGTCGCCGCGCTGGCCGCCGCGGAGAAGGCGGGCATCGAGGTCTTCTTCGTCACCGGCCGCCCCGCCCGCTGGATGGACGTGGTCAGCGCGCACGTCCACGGGCACGGCCTCGCCATCTGCGGCAACGGCGCCGCCGTGGTCGACCTGCACGGCGGCCCCGGCAGGCACAGGTTCGTCAAGGTCCGCGAGCTGCCGCAGGAGAACGCGCTGGACGCCGTGCGGCTGCTGCGGGAGGCGGCGCCCGGCACGGTCTACGCGGTCGAGCAGACGTACGGCTTCCACCAGGAACCGGCGTACCCGAAACTGCACATGGAGGACCCCGACGCTCTCCTGCCCGCCGAGGAGATCCTGGCGCCGGGCGGTCGTGCCGCTGCCGAGCCCGTCCTGAAGATTCTGGCCTTCCATCCCGAGCTGGACCCCGACGGCTTCCTCACACTGGCCCGTCTCGCCCTCGGCGATCGCGCCAACGTCACCCGGTCCAGCCCCAGCGCCCTGCTGGAGATCAGCGGACCCGAGGTCTCCAAGGCCAGCACGCTCGCCCTGTGCTGCGCGGAGCGCGGCATCTCGCACGAGGAGGTCGTGGCCTTCGGCGACATGCCGAACGACGTCGAGATGCTCACCTGGGCGGGCCGGTCGTACGCGATGGGCAACGCCCACCCGGACGTGATCGCCGCCGCCTCGGGGCGGACCGTCGCCAACAACGACGACGGAGTGGCGGTCGTGATCGAGCGGATGCTGGCGGACCTGCCCTGATCTCCGCCTCCGCGGGGCACCCGGCCCCGCGGCCCGACCAGCGCCGTCACAGCGGCACTCCGTGCTGCGACAGCCACGGCACCGGGTCCAGCGCCGAGCCCATCTCCGGGGTGACCCGTACCTCGAAGTGCAGGTGGGGTCCGGTGGAGTTGCCGGTGCTGCCGGACTGGCCGATCCACTGCCCGGCCCGGATCCGGTCGCCCTGGTCGACGGCTGCGGCGGCGAGATGGGCGTACTGCGTGTAGTAGCCGCCCGGGTGCTCGATGACGACCTGGATGCCGAAGGCCCCGCCGCAGGACACCTTCAGGACCCGGCCCGTGCCGACCGAGCGCACCGGTGTCCCGACCGGCACCGCGAAGTCCTGGCCGGTGTGCCGGTTCGCCCACCGCGATCCGCCGCTGCCGAAGGACGCCGACAGTTCGTAGGTCTCGACCGGGGCCACCCAGGACGGGCCGACGGGCACGTCCGGCTGGTCGAGGCGGACCGCGCCCGGGCACGAGCCGGCCGCGACGGAGGAGTCCGCCTGTCCCTCCAGCCGTGACCGCGCCACCTCCAGCTTGCCCTCGATCTTCTTCTTCAGTTTCACCAGGCCGGCGTTGCGCTTCTCCAGGGCCTGCCAGGCCGCCTGCGCCTTGGCTTCCTCCGCGGCCAGCCGGGCCTCCGCCCGCAGGTTCGCGCCGATGGCCCGGTCCACGGCGAGGTTCGCGCGCGAGACCGCGCGCTGACCGCGCATCAGCTCCTCCGGGTCGTCGGCGAGGAGCATCCGCGCGGTGAGCGGGAGCCCGCCGCCGTCTCGGTACTGGGCACGGGCGATGCGGCCCAGGTCCTCGTGCATGGCGTCGATCTTCCGTCGTTGCCCGTCGAGCCGCCGCTCGTACTCCAGGGCCTTCGACCGTTGCGCCTCGGCCTCCCGCCGGCCGTCCTCGTACTGGCGGGTGGCGTTCGCCGCGTCCTCGTACAGGCGCGCCACCTGCGGGCCGAGACCCGTGCCGGGCCCGTCGTTGCCGTCCCTGCCGTCGGTGGGGCGGGCTCCCAGCACGGCGAGCGCGCACAGCAACACCGGAACGAGCAACGGGCGTCGGCGAGGTGAGCGCATGTCAGCGATCGTGGACCCGCGCGGGTCCCGCGGTCTCGTTCAGGTCGTACGAGTGGGGGACCCGTTGCTGCACACGGCTCAGCGCGGCTGCTGCACACGGGGCATCACGGGCGTCGGCAGCGCTCAGTAGGGCGCTTCCCACAGCACCGTCGTGCCACCGCCGTCCGCCCCGATGCCCGGCCCGAGCCGGCTGGTGCCGCCCACGCTCTCGGCGCGGCGCTCCAGGTTGTGCAGGCCGCTGCGCCGGCCGCCCTCGGGGATGCCGACGCCGTCGTCCGCGACGGTCAGGCGGACGCCGGGGCGGCCGTCCGGCAGGGTGGCCGTCGCGTCCACGACCACCTCGATCCGGCCTGCGTGGGCGTGCCGGAAGGCGTTGGACAGGGTCTCGCGCAGTGCGGCGATGAGATTCTTGCCGGTCACGTCGCCGACGGCGGTGTCGACCGGACCGACGAAGCGGTGCGTGGGCGTGAAGCCCAACGGGACGGCGGCCATGCTGATCTCGCGCAGTACGCGGGTGCGCAGTCCCGTGGGCGCCTCGGCCGGCTGCTGGAGCGCGAAGATCGCCGAACGGATCTCCTGGATCGTCACGTCGAGTTCGTCGACCGCCCCGCCGACCCCGTCGCGCACCTCGGGCACGGCCGAGCCGCGCTGGGCGCTCTCCAGCATCATCCCCGTCGCGAAGAGCCGCTGGATGACGAGATCGTGCAGGTCACGGGCGATCCGGTCCCGGTCCTCGTACACGGCGAGCCGCTCCCGGTCGCGCTGGGCCTCGGCCATCGTGAGCGCCAGCGCCGCCTGCGAGGCGAACCGGTCGCCGAGCGCCCGCTCCGTCCGGGTGAACGGACGGTCCCCCCGGGCACGGGGCATGACGAGGCACCCGAGGACCTTTTCGTCCCGGCACAGCGGCAACAGCATGACCGGCCCGTAGGAGCGCGCAGGTCCGTCTTCCAGGCGGGGATCGGTGGCGGCGTCGTCCACGAACACGGGCCGTCCGGCGAGCACTTCCCTCACGATGGCGTTCTCCGGCGGGATGACCGCCCCGAGGGCGTCCGAGAGGCGCGGCGCGTCGACGGCCACGATCTCCAGGCCGCCCCCGTCGGCCGGCAGCAGCACGATCCCGGCGGCCGCCCCGGAGAGGCGACGGGCCTGCTCGGCGACGGTCTGCAGGGCGTCGTCGGTGTCGCCGCCGGCCAGCAGTGCGGTGGTGACGGCGACCGATCCGTCGATCCACCGCTCCCGCTGCTGGGCCGCCTCGTGAAGTCGCGCGTTGCCGATGGCGATACCGGCCTCCGTGGCCAGGACCCGGACCATGGCGAGGTCGTAGTCGTTGAAGGGCTCACCCGCGTGTTTGTCGGTCAGGTAGAGGTTGCCGAAGATCTCGCCCTGCACGCGGATGGGGACGCCGAGGAAGCTGCGCATCGGCGGGTGGTGGTCGGGAAAGCCGCACGAGCGCGGGTCCTCGGTCAGGTCGGTCAGCCGGACCGGCTCCGGATCACGGATGAGCGCGCCGAGCAGGCCCTTGCGGCCGTCCGGCAGGTGGCCGACGCACCGGGCGGTCGCCTCGTCGACGCCGTGGTGTACGAAGTCGGCAAGGCCCTCGCCGTCCTGGTCCACGACGCCGATGGCCGCGTACCGGGCGTGCGCCAGATCGGCGGCCGTCTCGCAGATCCGGTTCAGCGTGGCGTGCAGTCCCAGTCCGCTGCCGACGGAGCGCATGGCGTCCAGCAGTTTCGGCACCCGGGCCAGCAGCTCGGCCGAGGTCCCCTCATGGGGCGGCGGGGAGCCGGGGGGCGGCGCTGGGGACATGACCCGAGCCTAATGAGACCTTTTTGTTCAGGAAAGTCGGTTTACCGAAAACTTTCGCGGACTCGTGGCCGGGCCGTCCGGTCACCGTGCCCCCACCAGCAGTTCCGCCGCCGCCTCCCGTCCGGCCATCTCCCGCAGCGGTCCCGGCACGGCCGCCAGCTCCGCGTACGTACCGCGCTGCACGACCCGGCCGCGGTCCAGGACGATCACCTCGTCCACGGCCCGCAGTCCCGCCAGCCGGTGGGTAATCAGCAGGCTCGTACGGCCCTCGGTGGCGGCCAGCAGATCGGCGGTGAGCGCGTCGGCGGTCGGCAGGTCGAGATGCTCGGCGGGCTCGTCGAGGACGAGGACGGGGAAGTCGGCGAGCAGCGCCCGGGCCAGCGCCAGCCGCTGGCGCTGGCCACCGGAGAGCCGGGCCCCGTACTCACCGACCAGCGTGTCCAGGCCGTCGGGCAGACTGTCGGCCCACTCCAGCAGCCGGGCCCGCGCCAGCGCGTCGCGCAGTTCGCCCTCGGTGGCGTCCTTCCTGGCCAGCAGCACATTCTCGCGGACCGAGCTGTCGAAGAGGTGCGCGTCCTGGGCACACAGTCCGACGAGCCGCCGTACGTCGTCGCCGGCCAGGGCGTAGGCGTCGACACCGGCCAGCGTGTAGGAGCCCGCGTCCGGGTCGAGGAAGCGGAGCAGCACCTGGGCCAGGGTCGTCTTGCCGGACCCGGACGCTCCGACCACGGCGACGCGGCGTCCCTGTGCCAGCGTCAGGTCCAGGTCCGCCAGCGCGTCCCTGTCCTGCCCAGCATGGCGCGCGGCCAGCCCCTTGAGGACCACCGGGAACGGCGAGGCGGGTGCCGGCCGGGGCACCTCGGGCTCGCGCACCGGCTCCGGGGCGTCGAGCACCTCGTACACACGCTCGGCGCTCCTGCGCACGCGCTGCCGGTACTGCACGGCGAGCGGCAGTCCGAGTACGGCCTCGAAGGCGGCCAGCGGCGTGAGGACGACGACGGCCACGGCCACGCCGGCGAGCCGGCCGTCGGCGGCGGCCTGGACCGCGACGAGGGCGGCGGCCGCGACGGTCAGGCCGGAGACGAGCGCGGTGAGCCCGTCGCCCAGCGCGGTGGCGGTGGCGGCCCGCGAGGCGATCCGGGTGAGGGTGCCGTCGGCCCGCCGCGCCTCGGCGGCACGGCCGGGCAGGGCTCCGGCGACGGTCAGCTCGGCGGTGCCGGTGAGCAGCTCCGTGACGCGGGTGGCCAGTTCACCCCTGGCGGGGGCGAGCCTGCGCTCGGCCCGCCGGGCCACGGCCGCGGTGACCAGCGGGACACCGGCCCCGGCGGCGAGCAGGCCGACCGCGAGCACGACGCCCGCCTCCGGCAGCAGCCAGGCCGTGAAACCGACCGAGGCGACGGAGACGATCAGCGCGCTGCCGGCGGGCAGCAGCCAGCGCAGCCAGTAGTCCTGCAAGGCGTCGACGTCGGCGACGAGCCGGGTCAGCAGGTCGCCGCGGCGGCTGCTGCGCAGTCCCACCGGGGCCAGCCGCTCCAGCCGCCGGTACACGGCGACCCGCGTGTCGGCCAGCATCCGCAGCACGGCGTCGTGCGACACGAGCCGCTCCGCGTAGCGGAACACCGCCCGCCCGATCCCGAAGGCGCGCGTCGCCGTCACGGCCACCATCAGGTACAGCACCGGCGGCTGCTCGGAGGCCCGCGAGATGAGGTATCCGGAGGTCGCCATCAGGCCCACGGCACTGCCCAGCGCCAGACCGCTGAGCAGCAGCGCGAGGCCGAGCCGCCCGCGCCGGGACCGGGACATGGCACGGACCCGGGACAGCACGCCTCCGCGCGCGTGCGCGGCGGACTCGGCCGGCCGGGCGGGCACAGCGGCCGGTTCGTCGAGGGCACCCGGAGCGGGGGTGCGAGGGCTCGCCTCCCCGGCGACCGGCAGCCCGCCGGTGCGGTCGGGCACGGCGACCGTTGCCGGCGCGTCCAGCCGCACCACCCGGTCGGCCACCTCCAGCAGTGCCGGGCGGTGCACCACCAGCAGGACCGTCCGCCCCTTCGCCAGCCTGCGCACGGCGGCCACGACCTCGGCCTCGGTGGCCCCGTCCAAGGCCGCCGTCGGCTCGTCGAGCAGCAGCACCGGCCGGTCCGCGAGAAACGCCCTGGCCAGCGCCAGCCGCTGCCGCTGCCCGGCGGACAGGCCGGTACCGCCCTCCCCCAGGACCGTCGCCGTGCCCTCGGGGAGCGCGTCCACGAACTCCAGCGCTCCCGCCTCCCGCAGGGCCCGGCGGAGGTCGGTGTCGCCGGCGTCCGGCCGGGCCAGCCGTACGTTCTCCGCGATGGTGCCGGCGAACAGGTGCGGGTGCTGCGGCACCCACGCGACGCGGGCGTGCCACTGCGCCACGTCGAGGGAGGAGAGGTCGGCTCCCCCGACCAGGACCCGTCCCCCGGTCGGGGGGACGAAGCCGAGCAGGGCGTGCAGGAGCGTCGACTTGCCCGCCCCGCTGGGGCCGACGAGCGCGACCGTCTCCCCGGGCTCGACGGTCAGGTTCACGTCCGTCACGGCCGCCGTGTCGCGCCCGGGGTAGCGGACCGTCACGTTCTCGAAGGCCAGGGCGCCGTCCGCCGGAACCGGCCCGGTCCCCGACGCCGGTACGGGACGCTCCAGCACCGAGAAGATGTCCTCGGCGGCGGCGAGACCCTCGGCCGCCGCGTGGTACTGCGCCCCCACCTGCCGCAACGGCAGATAGGCCTCGGGTGCGAGGACCAGCACCACCAGGCCGTCGTACAGGGCCATGTCCCCGTGGACCAGGCGCATGCCGATGGTGACGGCGACGAGCGCCACGGACAGGGTGGCGAGCAGTTCCAGCGCGAAGGACGACAGGAAGGCGATCCGCAGGGTCCGCAGGGTCGCCCGGCGGTACTCGCCGGTGATGCGTTTGATCGACTCGGCTTGGGCCTTGGCCCGGCCGAAGACCTTCAGCGTCGGCAGCCCGGCGACCACGTCCAGGAAGTGTCCGGACAGTCGTGACAGCAGCCGCCACTGGCGGTCCATCCGGGACTGGGTGGCCCAGCCGATCAGCATCATGAAGACCGGGATGAGGGGCAGGGTGCCGACGATGATGGCCGCCGAGACCCAGTCCTCGGTGACGATGCGGGCCAGTACCGCCACCGGCACGACCACCGCGAGACCCAGTTGCGGCAGATAGCGCGAGAAGTAGTCGTCGAGGGCGTCGACGCCCCGGGTGGCGAGGGCGACCAGCGAGCCGGTCCGCTGTCCGCCCAGCCAGCCGGGGCCGAGCGCGGTGGCCCGCTCCAGCAGCCGGCCCCGCAGCTCCGACTTCACCGCCGCGCTCGCCCGGTGCGCGGCCAGTTCGGTGAGCCAGCCGACCAGCGCCCGGCCGCAGGCGACGGCCGCCAGGAGCAGCAGCGGCGTACGGAGTCCGGCGGCCGTCGTGCCGTGCTGGAAGGCGCCGACCACCACCTCGGCGACGAGCATCGCCTGCGCGACGAGCAGTCCGGCTCCGACGGCGCCCAGGGCGACGACCGCCGCCAGGAAGATCCGGGTGGCGCGCGCGTACCGCAGAAGACGTGGATCGATGGGTTTCACGTGAAACAGGCCCTCCTGCGAGGTGGGTGCGTTTCCCCGCGTTTCACGTGAAACGCACCCCCGCTGGACTCAGTGCGCGGCGTCGGCGAGGTGCTGGGTGCCGATGCGCTTGCGGAACACCCAGTACGTCCAGCCCTGGTAGAGCAGGACGACCGGTGTGGCGATCACGGCCAGCCAGGTCATGATCTTGAGCGTGTAGGCGCTGGACGAGGCGTTGGTGACGGTGAGACTCCAGTCCGCGTTCAGCGTGGACGGCATGACGTTCGGGAAGAGCGTCAGGAAGAGCATCGCTACGGCGGCCACGATGGTGACGCCGGACAGGGTGAACGACCAGCCCTCACGCCCGGCCTGGTTCGCCATCAGCGCGGCGACCAGGGCGGCGACGGCCACCACGAGGGCGACCAGGCTCTTGGCGTCCCCGCTGTCGGCCTGCGTCCAGAGCAGGAAGGCCAGCGCCAGCACGGCCGTGACCAGACCGACCCGCAGCGCCAGGGTCCGCGCCCGCTCACGGATCTCGCCGACGGTCTTGAGCGCCGTGAACACGGTGCCGTGGAAGGTGAACAGGGTCAGCGTCACCAGGCCCCCGAGAAGGGCGTACGGGTTGAGCAGGTCCCAGACCGAGCCGACGTACTCCAGGTCCCGGTCGATCTCCACGCCGTGAACGATGTTGCCGAAGGCCACGCCCCACAGGAAAGCGGGGATCAGCGAGGTCCAGAAGATCGCCGTCTCCCAGTTGCGCTGCCACTTCTCCTCGGGCCGCTTCACGCGGTACTCGAAGGCGACGCCCCGGACGATCAGGCAGACCAGGATGACCAGGAGCGGGAGGTAGAAACCGGAGAAGAGCGTGGCGTACCACTCGGGGAAGGCGGCGAAGGTGGCCCCGCCGGCCGTGAGCAGCCACACCTCGTTGCCGTCCCACACGGGGCCGATGGTGTTGATCAGGACCCGCTTCTCGGCCCGGTTCCGGGCGAGCAGCTTGGTCAGGACACCGACCCCGAAGTCGAAGCCCTCCAGGAAGAAGTAGCCGGTCCACAGGACGGCGATCAGAACGAACCAGACGTCGTGCAGTTCCATGACTGTGCAGCTCCCTCGGCCTAGTACGAGAAGGCCATCGGCTTGTCGGCGTCACGGGCGTCGCCGCCGATCTTCGTGGGCGGATTGAGGTCGGCCTCGGTCAGCTCGGGCGGTCCCGCCTTCACGTACTTCGCCAGGAGCTTGACCTCGATGACGGCCAGCACGGCGTACAGCAGGGTGAAGACGGACATCGAGATGATGACCTCGGCGGTGGAGACGCCGGGGGAGACCGCGTCGCGGGTCTGCATCACGCCGTAGACCACCCAGGGCTGGCGGCCCATCTCCGTGAAGATCCAGCCCCAGGAGTTGGCGATCAGCGGGAAGGCCATCGTCCACAGCGCCAGCAGCCAGTACATCCGGGTGAGCTTCGCCCCGAGCGGCTTCTTCAGCAGCACCAGCCGCGGGACCTCGTCCTCCCCGGTGCGCAGGGCCGGTGGCAGCAGGAACCGCTTCCGCGTCAGCCACAGGCCCAGCAGGCCGAGCGAGAAGGACGCCATGCCGAAGCCGATCATCCAGCGGAAGCCCCAGTAGGCGACGGGGACGATGGGCTTGTAGTCACCGGGGCCGAACTGCTCCTGGAGGGCCTTGTTGGTGTCGTTGATGCCGGGCACGTAGGACTCGAAGTCGCTGTGTGCGAGGAAGGACAGCAGGCCGGGGATCTCCAGGGCCACCTTGTTGTGTCCCTTGTCGACGTCCCCGTAGGCGAACACCGAGAAGGGAGCCGGCTGCTCGCCGTCCCACAGGGCCTCGGCGGCGGCCATCTTCATCGGCTGCTGCTCGTACATGACCTTGCCGAGGGTGTCGCCGCTGACCGCGGTGAGCAGGCCGCCGACCGCCAGGGTCACCAGGCCGAGCCGGAGCGAGGTCCGCATCACCGGGATGTGCTTCTTGCGCATCAGGTGGAACGCGGCGATACCGACCATGAAGGCGCCGCCCGTGAGGAAGGCTGCCGAGAAGCTGTGGAAGACCTGGTTGAGGGTGGTGTTCTGGGTGAGGACCTGCCAGAAGTCGGTGAGCTCGGCGCGGCCCTTCTCCTCGTTGATCCGGTAGCCGACGGGGTGCTGCATCCAGGAGTTGGCCGCGAGGATGAAGTACGCCGACAGCAGAGTGCCGATCGAGACCATCCAGATGCAGGCCAGGTGGATCTTCTTGGGGAGCTTGTCCCAGCCGAAGATCCACAGCCCGATGAAGGTGGACTCGAAGAAGAAGGCGATCAGCGCCTCGAAGGCGAGCGGAGCGCCGAAGACATCACCGACGAAGCGGGAGTAGTCGGACCAGTTCATGCCGAACTGGAACTCCTGCACGATGCCGGTGACGACACCCATCGCGATGTTGATCAGGAAGAGCTTGCCCCAGAACTTGGTCGCCCTGAGGTACTTCTCCTTCTCCGTGCGGACCCAGGCGGTCTGCAGTCCGGCCGTCAGAGCGGCCAGCGAGATCGTCAGCGGGACGAACAGGAAGTGGTAGACGGTCGTGATGCCGAACTGCCATCGCGCCAGCGTCTCCGGCGCCAGAGCCAGGTCCACGTCGTCACTCTCCTCACATCGCCACACCGCCGTGGTCAGCGGCGGTTTGAGCGCGTTTGTCACACCCAACGCGGGCGCAATCGGGACACGCTTGTGAACGCGTTCACATTCACAAGCAATTATGACCTACTGCTTTTCGACACCGGAAGGGGGGTCCCCTGTGACGTCAACCCCTTCGCCGGATCTTCGGCAGACCGTTGGGTCCGAGGGCCGGGAGCCGTGCTCCCGGCATGCGAAATCGCGGGACGGCGCCTGCCGTCCCGCGATGTGTCGTCCCGTCCCGGTGAGGGCTACAGCTCCTTGCGGAACTCCTCGGACACCTTCAGGAAGATGTCGTTCGCCTCGCTCTCCCCGACCGTCACGCGCACGCCCTCACCCGCGAAGGGGCGGACGACCACGCCGGCCCGCTCACAGGCGTCCGCGAAGGCGAGCGTGCGCTCCCCCAGCCGCAGCCAGACGAAGTTGGCCTGGGTCTCCGGCACCGTCCAGCCCTGCGCGCGCAGCCCGTCGACCACGCGGGTGCGCTCGCACACCAGCGAGCCGACCCGGCCGATCAGCTCGTCCTCCGCGCGCAGCGAGGCGATCGCCGCCTCCTGCGCGATCTGGCTGACCCCGAAGGGCACCGCCGTCTTGCGCAGCGCCGCCGCCACCGGCTCGTGGGCGATCGCGAACCCGACCCGCAGACCTGCCAGACCGTAGGCCTTGGAGAAGGTGCGCAGGACGCAGACGTTGGGCCGCTCACGGTAGAACTCGACGCCGTCCGGGACCTCCGCGTCGCGGATGAACTCGCGGTAGGCCTCGTCGAGGACCACCAGCACATCGCTCGGCACCCGGTCCAGGAACCGCTCCAGCTCGGCCCGCCGCACCACCGTGCCCGTGGGGTTGTTGGGGTTGCAGACGAAGATCAGCCGGGTCCGGTCGGTGATGGCGTCCGCCATCGCGTCCAGGTCGTGCTCCTCGCCCGGGGTCAGCGGCACCTGCACGGACGTCGCCCCGCTGATCTGCGTGATGATCGGGTACGCCTCGAAGGAGCGCCAGGCGTAGATCACCTCGTCGCCGGGGCCCGAGGTCGCCTGGATCAGCTGCTGGGCCACACCGACCGACCCGGTGCCGGTGGCCAGGTGGGCCAGGGGCACCCCGAAGCGGTCCGACAGCTCACTCATCAGCGATGTGCAGGCCATGTCCGGGTACCGGTTGAAGGAGGCTGCGGCGGCCGTCACCGTCTCCATCACGCCCGGCAGGGGCGGATAGGGGTTCTCGTTGGAGGACAGCTTGTAGGCCACCGGGCCCTCGGCCGCGGCGGGCTTGCCCGGCTTGTAGGTGGGAATCCCCTCCAGCTCGGCACGCAGCTTGGGGCTCTTCTCGCTCACCGCAGTCCTCCTCGTGGCCACCACCGGCATCGAATACTCCTCACCCTATGAGGATTCGCCGCCGCTGCGTATAGGGGGGAGCAGACCTCGTCCGTCACACTGGCATCAAGGGCATCAGGGCACGAAGGCGCACGATTCGGGGGGCGCGCCGCACATATATCTACGCGCCGGTGGCTCGCGCCGTGGCGCGCATCCCTCGTGCAGGTGAGTTGAGACCTCTTCGCAACATCCGCCACCCCGCAGGCCCTCACTGGTCAACACGTCAGGTAATGGGGTGGGTCGGTCCAACTGGCTTGCTTTCCAAGGGCGTTCGGCATAAATGATCATGCAGAAACGTGACTGTCAACGCGTGCATATGCGTCCGCACTACCCCACCCCATGAGCCCTACTATCGGCTCGCCATGACAGCAGCAGGGAAGCACCAGGTGAGCCGCGCGGAAACCTCACGTCGAGGCAGCCGGCCGGGCCGGGCGGGCATCAGGGACGTGGCCGCCGCCGCCGGAGTGTCCATCACTACCGTCTCCGACGCCCTCAACGGCAAGGGCCGACTCCCGGATGCCACCCGGCGCCATGTGCGCGAGGTCGCCGACCGGCTGGGCTACCGGCCCTCGGCCGCCGCCCGCACGCTCCGCACCGGCAAGTCCGGACTCATCGGCCTGACCGTGACGACGTACGGGGATGAACCTTTCACCTTCACCGAGTTCGCGTACTTCGCCGAGATGGCGCGCGCCGCCACCTCCGCCGCGCTCGCCCGCGGCTACGCCCTCGTCATCCTCCCGGCGACCTCCCGTCACGACGTGTGGTCCAACGTCGCGCTCGACGGCACGGTCGTCATCGACCCCTCGGACCACGACCCGGTCGTCAGCGAACTGGTCCGCCAGGGCCTGCCCGTCGTCTCCGACGGCCGACCGGCCGGCTCGCTGCCGGTCACCGCCTGGGTCGACAACGACCACGAGGCGGCCGTACTCGGCATCCTCGACCACCTCGCCGACGCCGGCGCCCGCAGGATCGGCCTGCTCACCGGCACCACCACGGACACGTACACCCACCTGTCGACCACCGCCTACCTGCGCTGGTGCGAGCGCGTGGGCCAGGACCCGGTCTACGAGGCCTATCCGGCGCACGACCCGTGCGCCGGCGCGGTCGCCGCCGACCGGCTGCTCGCCCGTCCGGACCGGCCCGACGCCGTCTACGGCCTGTTCGACCCGAACGGCACCGACCTGCTCGCCGCCGCCCGCCGCTACGGGCTGCGCGTCCCCGAGGACCTGCTGCTGGTCTGCTGCAGCGAGTCCACGGTGTACGCCAGCACCGAGCCGCCCATCACGACCCTGT
Organism: Streptomyces sp. NPDC042336; assembly: GCF_055581985.1. Lineage (NCBI taxonomy): Bacteria > Bacillati > Actinomycetota > Actinomycetes > Kitasatosporales > Streptomycetaceae > Streptomyces > Streptomyces sp. NPDC042336. Next base: position 46,459 of record NZ_JBVJEA010000010.1, read on the forward strand.
CGCTGAAACCCCGCCGCATCGGCACCGCCGTGATCCAGGTCCTCATCGACGCGATCGAGGGGCTGCACTCCGACCAGCCGGTCGAGCAGGTGATACCGACCGAACTGATCGTGCGCACGTCGTCGCAGCGGCGCCCGCCGCGTACGACGGTCAGTCCGCCGCGGTCGCCGGAGGGCGAGTAGGGCGGGCCCGGGGCGCACGTGCGGGACCGGGGGCCGTACGTACGCCCCCCGGCCGGCGGGCCCCGAGCGGCGGCACACCGCGCGGCGGCACGTCCCGGTCGGAGCGGGGCGCGCGGAGGGGTGGCCAAGGGCGACGACGCGCAACGACCGCACCGCGGAACGACGCGAAACAGGGCGGCGAAGACCACACCCGCCACGTCCGGAACACGGGTGGCCCACGGTCACGGACGGGCGAAGCCAGGCCCAATCGGGGCGAAAGCCGCACCGAACCGGAGTCCTGTCCTGATTCACCACCCCTGGGTCATCACACAGCGCGATCCGCATTCCTATGATGGGCCCACACACCGCGGGCCGCTGCGACCAGGCAGTCCGAAGCGGTGCAGATGCGGCGCGATGGTGGAGGGGTCGATGACTCAGGGGGCCGGTCAGGGACCCGAGGTGGAGCGGACGGCGACGGTACGCGACTTCCGGGTACCCGCGTACGTCCACGAGACCGCTCCGTACGCTGCCCCCGGCACGCACGTGAGTGAGTCCGCGCCGCCCTCCGAGGAGGGGCTCGAGGAGGCCCTGCCCGAGGGCTACACACCCACTCAGCGCGATCTGCCCATCATCCGTCGGGGTGACACGGTTCAGGTCGCGGTCGACCCCGTACCGGCCGCGGTGCAGCAGCCGGCCACCGGCCAGGGCCCCCTGTTCGTCGTCGGCGACGTGCACGGCTACCTCGACGAACTGTTGGCCGCGCTGCGGGAGAAGGGCCTCGTCGACGAGGCCGGCCAGTGGTGCGCGGGCACCTCCCGGCTGTGGTTCCTCGGCGACTTCACCGACCGGGGACCGGACGGCATCGGCGTCATCGACCTGGTGATGCGACTGTCCGCCGAGGCCGCCGCGGCCGGCGGCTACTGCAAGGCGCTGATGGGCAACCACGAACTGCTGCTGCTCGGCGCCAAGCGGTTCGGCGACACACCCGTCAACTCCGGGGCGGGCACCGCCACCTTCCAGGCCGCCTGGCTGCTGAACGGCGGCCAGAAGACCGACATGGACCGCCTGCAGGACCACCACCTGCAGTGGATGGCCCGCCTCGACGCCATGGAAGAGGTCGACGGCCACCTCCTGGTCCACTCGGACGCCACCACCTACCTCGACTACGGCCGCTCCATCGAAGAGGTCAACGACACCGTCCGCGAGACGCTCACGCGCAATGACGCGGAGGAGGTGTGGGACCTGTTCCGCAAGTTCACCAAGCGCTTCTCCTTCCGCGACGAGGGCGGCGCCGACGCCGTGCGCTCACTGCTGGACACGTACGGCGGCACCCGGATCGTCCACGGCCACAGCCCCATCCCCTACCTGCTGGGCGAAGTCGGCTCCGAGGACGGCGAGGACGACACCCGTACCGTGGTCGAGGGACCGCACGTCTACGCGGACGGCCTGGCCATCGCCATGGACGGCGGCGTGACCATGGCCGGAAAGCTGCTGGTCCAGCAACTGCCGCTGGACGCCTGACCCTTCACCGGACGGCGTTTGCGGCGGTGCCGTCCGTACAGAGCGGCACCCAATTTCTGGAAACCCCCTGTCACCCTCCACCGTCACCGCTCTACCATCGGCTTATCCGTAGCAGGCTCCCCTCCGTTTCTGCCCGACGGCTCGTTGACATGCGAGCCCCAAGCCCTACGGAGCATCGGGGGATGCACATGAACAGCGTTCCGCAGCACCTGTCGAACGAGGACCGCCCAGACTACGAGCGGATCCTCGACGAGGCGCTGCGCTCCGCACCACACCGCCCGGAGCTGGCCGCTGTCGGTCAGCGGCTCAACTCCGAACAACTGCGCACCATGGCACTCAACGCCACCGCCCTCATCACGGCGGCGGCCACGACCGAGTACCAGCACTATGTGAAGGTCCGCGAGGAACTGCGCCACCCGGCGCCCTCGGGACCGTCGTCCGCCACGCGCGAATCCGGCTCCGAGGAGCAGGGCACAGGCGCGGGGGGACTCGCCGCCACCATGGGCGAGATGGCCGAGGCGACCGGCGCGGGGGCCGTCGCCGTCGTCGCCGTCCTGGCGCCGGTCCTGGCCGGCACCGCCGCGGCGATATTCCTGCTGGTCGGCTACCTGCTGAAGATGCTCGACCCGGGGCAGACCTTCGCGCAGACCATGCTCACCACGGGATGGGTGTTCGGCGCCGTGACCGCGGTGGCGATCCTCGTCGCCGCGGTGGGGCTGCTGCTCACGGCCCTGCGCAACCGCCCCTCGGCCGAGTCCGGCTTCTACGACGCCCGCGACGAGGAGGTGGCCCGCGCCAGGGATGCCTGGCACGAGGCGCTGCTGGAACGGGGCATCCTGCCCTTCCTGCGGGACGCGCTCAGCGAACCGGGCACGGCGGCACTGCACCGCACGGGACCGGCCACCCCGAGCGGCGGCCGCATGCCGCACCTCGGCTACGGCCGTCCCGGGTTCACGAGTCCCGACGGCGGCCCCGACGCCGGGCCGCGCCCGAGCTACTCGAGCCCGGACTACAGCAGCCCGGACTTCGGTGGCCCGGAACACCGGCCCGAGTAGCCACCGGCACGGGCGGGCAGCGGTTCAGAGGATGCCCGCCCGGCCGGCGGCAGTGATCCAGGACGGGAACTCGGACAGCAGACGGTCGTACAGCTCCGGGTCCGGTACGGTGCCGATGTCGTCGACGGCGAAGAAACCGACGTTGTCGACGCGCCGGCCCGGCAGGGTGTCGAACCGCTCCAGCACCCCGTAGTCGGCCCGCCCGAGCCCCACGAACTGCCAGAAGACAGGCTCCTCCACGGCCTCCCGCAGCTCCCGCTCGATCTCGGCGTTGCGGTAGACACCGCCGTCGGAGAAGAACAGCACCAGGGTGGGGACGGGTGCCGGGTGGTCCCGTACGAAGGCCCGGACCTCTGCGATCACCTTCTGCTCCTCGTTCTGGATGCCGACCGCCCGCATGTCGACCTGGTCGGGGTGCAGACCCTTCTTCCTGCCCCGCCGGAACAGGCTGATCTCCCCGACGCGCACGTGCAGCCGCAGCCACTCGGGCAGCTCGCCCAGGCGCAGGTCCGGCAGGCGCGCCGGGGTGGAGGCGAAGGTCCACGCCTGCATCTCCCCGTCGTCGTCCAACTGCGCCGCGACGGCGGCCATCCGCTCCACTACGTCCGCGACGACGCCCTTGGAGTAGAGGAAGGACATGGACCCGGAAGCGTCCAGTACGAGGATGACGCGTGCGGTGACCCCGGCCGCCCCGTGCTTGCTCAGGCTGACCGCGACCTGCTCCTTGCGCAGGGACAGCCGCTTGCGCATGTCCACGGGCAGGCGGTCCTCGCCCTTGGTGAGACGGGGGCCGGTGGCGGGCGAGGCCGGGGCCGGTGGTGGCACGGGCGTCGCCGGTGGGGTGGGCACCGGGGGAGCTGTCGGCGGGGGCGCCGGAGCAGCCGTCGGCGGGGCGGTGGCCGGGGTCGCGGCCGTCGCCGTCGCCGTCGCCGTCGCCGTCGCCGTCGCCGGGGGAGCGTCCTCGTCCACGGTGATGCCGAAGTCGGTCGCCAGCCCCGCCAGACCGGAGGCGTATCCCTGTCCGACCGCACGGAACTTCCACGTCCCCTGGCGCCGGTACAACTCGCCGCCGACCAGCGCCTTCTCCGTCCCGGCCGTGATGTCGAACCGGGCCAGTTCGGTGCCGGTAGCGGCGTCCAGCAGCCGCAGCGACAGCCCCGGAACCCGGCCGAAGGTGCCGCCGTCCGCCGAGGCGCACAGGACGATGCGTTCGACCGCCGCCTCGACCGACCGCAGATCCACCTCGACGGCATCGGTCGTGACACCCGCGCCGGGGCCGACCCGCTCGCCCAGGTGGCGCACCGTGCCGGATGCGTGGCGGGGCTGGTTGTAGAAGACGAAGTCGCCGTCGTCCCGCACCCGACCGGCCGAGGTGAGCAGCAGCGCGGAGGCGTCGACCTCGGGAACGCCCGGCCCCGCGGACCACACCAGTTCGGCGCGGACCGCGGGGGAGTCGACGGCGACGTTGGCACCCTTGCTCAGGGAGATGGCTGTCATGCGTCCAGTCTGCCGAGCCGGACCCCCGACGGGGAGAGGGCCGACCCCGCGGCTGCCCTGCTCCCCGCGCCCGTGCGCTCAGTCCGCGATCGGCAGGTATACGCGGTTGCCCGCCGCCGCGAACTCCTTCGACTTCTGCGCCATTCCCTCCTCGATCTCGCCCTTGCTGCTCCCGTGCTCCCGGCGAATGTCCTGCGAGATCTTCATCGAGCAGAACTTGGGCCCGCACATCGAGCAGAAGTGGGCCGTCTTGGCGGGCTCGGCCGGCAGTGTCTCGTCGTGGAACTCCCGCGCCGTGTCCGGGTCGAGGGCCAGATTGAACTGGTCCTCCCACCGGAACTCGAACCGGGCGTCCGACAGCGCGTCGTCCCACTCCTGTGCACCTGGGTGACCCTTGGCGAGGTCGGCGGCATGGGCTGCGATCTTGTAGGTGATGACGCCGGTCTTGACGTCGTCACGGTTGGGCAGGCCCAGATGTTCCTTGGGCGTGACGTAGCAGAGCATGGCCGTGCCCCACCAGGCGATCATCGCGGCACCGATGCCGGAGGTGATGTGGTCGTACGCCGGCGCGACGTCCGTCGTCAGCGGGCCGAGCGTATAGAACGGAGCTTCATCGCAGATCTCCTGCTGAAGGTCGATGTTCTCCTTGATCTTGTGCATCGGGACATGTCCCGGGCCCTCGATCATGGTCTGTACGTTGCAACGCTTGGCGATCCGGTTGAGTTCCCCGAGGGTGCGCAACTCGGCGAACTGCGCTTCGTCGTTGGCGTCCGCGATCGACCCCGGACGCAGGCCGTCACCGAGGGAGTACGTGACGTCGTAGGCGGCGAGGATCTCGCAGAGTTCCTCGAAGTTCTCGTACAGGAACGACTCCTTGTGGTGCGCCAGGCACCACGCCGCCATGATCGATCCGCCGCGCGAGACGATGCCGGTCTTGCGGTTCGCGGTCAGCGGTACGTACGCCAGGCGCACGCCCGCGTGGACCGTCATGTAGTCCACACCCTGCTCGGCCTGCTCGATCACGGTGTCCTTGTAGACCTCCCAGGTCAGCTCCTCGGCCCGGCTGTCGACCTTCTCCAGGGCCTGGTAGAGCGGCACGGTCCCGATGGGGACGGGGGAGTCGCGCAGGACCCACTCGCGGGTGGTGTGGATGTTGCGGCCGGTGGACAGGTCCATGACCGTGTCGGCGCCCCACCGGGTCGCCCAGGTCATCTTGTCGACCTCCTCCTCGATGGAGGACGTCACCGCCGAGTTGCCGATGTTGGCGTTGACCTTCACCAGGAACCGCTTGCCGATGATCATCGGCTCGATCTCGGGGTGGTTGACGTTGGCGGGCAGCACGGCACGTCCCGCGGCGATCTCCTCACGGACCACCTCCGGCGAGACGTTCTCCCGGACGGCCACGTACTCCATCTCCGGAGTGACCTCGCCCCGGCGCGCGTACGCGAGCTGCGTCACCGCGTTGCCGTCCCTGCCGCGGCGCGGCTGGCGCGGGCGTCCGGGGAAGACGGCGTCGAGGTTGCGCAGGCCGCCGCGCGGCGAGGTGTGCTTGATTCCGTCGTCCTCGGGACGGACGGGACGGCCCGCGTACTCCTCGGTGTCGCCGCGGGCGACGATCCAGTTCTCCCGCAGCGGGGCGAGACCCCGGCGGACATCGGTGTCGACGAGTGGATCGGTGTACGGGCCCGAGGTGTCGTACAGCGTGACCGACTGCCCGTTGGTGAGGTGCACCTGACGGACCGGCACCCGCAGATCGGGGCGCGAGCCCTCGACGTACGCCTTGTGCCAGCCGATGGACTTCCCGGCCTCCGTGGTCTCCGCGGCGCCCTCCTGAGCGGAGTCCTGCGTGGACTTCTGTGCGGAGTTCTGTGCGGAGGCAGGCGTGCGTGCGTCCTTGATGGTCATGAGACCTACTCCCTACGCCGGCATTACCCGGTAACAGGTTCGGCGGTCGACGCAGCGGATTCCGTCTGGCGGCGCTTCGTGGGATACATCACCCGACTTCGGTGACGTTTCCCGTGAAACATCGCTGGGACGGAGGTCAGCGCCCTCTCAGCCCGGTGCTCCGAGCTCCCGCGTGTACAAAGGTGGCTCCACGCTAACGCCCATTCGGGCGCGGTGAACAGAGGGCCCCCTTTGTTCTTGCGATGATCGGGCGGTGACCACACCGCAGCATCCCTCCTTCCCGCCGCACCGGCCCCGCCGCGGACCGAACGCCGAAGAGGGCGACGGCCGGGCAGCCGGCCACGTCCCCGTCGTCGCCCATGGCGCGAACGACGGCAGATCCGAGGCTGGTCACGGCCCCGGCGCGGGCGGCGGGCACGGTGCGGGAAGCGGGGACGGCGCGGGCGGCGGGCACGGGCACTCGCACGCACACGGACCGGCGGCCCCCGTCTCCCGGCACCTGCGCAAGGTCATCGCCGCGATCCTGATCCCCTTCGCCGCGGCCGTGCTGGTCGGACTCGCGGTGCTGTGGCCGGGCGGCGCACCACCGCACGAACGCACCGGGGTCGGCTTCGACCGCCAGACACAGCAGGCCACCGTCACCAAGGTGGTCGAGCTGAGCTGCCAGTCCGTCAACGCCTCGGGCGGCACCCCGACCGGCGAGACGTCCACCGCCGAGGGCTCCTCGGCGGTGCAGCAGGCGAAGGGCGAGTGCAAGCGGGCGACCATCCGCGTCGACACCGGCGACGACAAGGGCCGTACCTTCGAGGAGATCGTGCAGCCGGACCAGTCACGGCAGTTGCACGAGGGCCAGGAGGTGGTGGTCGCCTACGAGCCCTCCGCCCCCAAGGACCTGCAGTACTCGGTGACCGACATCAACCGCCGGCTCCCCCTGGCGCTGCTCGCGGGCATCTTCGCCCTCGCCGTCGTGGTCGTCGGACGGCTGCGCGGGCTCATGGCACTGGTGTCGCTGGCCATCAGCTTCCTGCTGCTGAACTTCTTCATCCTGCCCGCCATCCTCCAGGGCTCGAACCCCTTGGTCGTGGCGGTGATCGGATCCAGCGCCATCATGCTGATCGCGTTGTACCTGTGCCACGGGCTGTCGGCCCGCACGTCCGTGGCGGTGCTCGGCACCTTGATCTCGCTGTTGCTGATCGGCGTGCTCGGGTCGCTCTTCATCGGCTGGGCCGCGCTCACCGGCAACACGGACGACAACACCGGCCTCATCCACGGTCTGTACCCGTCGATCGACATGAGCGGTCTGCTGCTCGCCGGGGTCATCATCGGTTCGCTCGGTGTTCTCGACGACGTGACGGTCACCCAGACGTCGGCGGTCTGGGAACTGCACGAGGCCAACCCGACGATGGGCTGGCGCGGCCTCTACCGCGCGGGCATCCGCATCGGCCGCGACCACATCGCCTCGGTCGTGAACACGCTCGTCCTGGCCTACGCGGGCGCCGCGCTGCCCCTGCTGCTGCTGTTCTCGATCGCGCAGAGCGGGGTGGGGACGGTCGCCAACAGCGAACTGGTCGCGGAGGAGATCGTGCGGACGCTGGTCGGCTCGATCGGCCTGGTGGCGTCCGTGCCGGTCACCACGGCCCTCGCCGCCCTGGTCGTGGCGGCGGACCGGCCGGCCGAAGGAATGGCCCGGGCGGGGGCCACGGCCGCCGCGGGTCCGGGTGCCCCCGCACGTAGTGGGCGAGGCCGTCGCCGTAAGCGCTGAGGCGCCCGGCGAAGCGTTACGCCACCGCCCCGGAACTGCCGTAACGGTTCAGCCCGCGCTCTGTTCCTCCGCCAGGATGCGATCCAGGGCTTCGTCGAGGTGGCTGTCGAAGTCGGCGAGCGCGCCCTCCTGTCCGAGGGGCACCAGCTTGTCGGTGCGGTCGAGGAAGGCCACGAGGGGCGCGGCCGAGGAACGGAACAGTGCCTGGTCGCTGCCGACCTGAAGGCGGATCAGCACCTCGGCCAGCGGCTCGGGGTCGACCGGTGCGATCCGCACATCACCGTCTCCGCACGGCCGGCCCACCCCGTCGACCAGCAGCTCCCGGCCGAAAGCCCAGGTCACCGGCGCGTCTCCGGGCAGATGGAAGGTCAGACGTACGGCATAGGGATCCCGGGTCTCGTAGCGCAGCTCCACCGGGATGCGGAAAGAGAGCTCCTCGGACACGAGAAAGCTCATCATGACCTCTGCCTGTACGGACTCGCCCATTCGCCTACCCCGTCATTCGCCGTCGACTGTCCGGGAATCAAACCTCTAACACTGGTGGCATCTTGCTCAACGTACACACCAGATCACAAGGAGTGAGTTTTCAGATACTGATAGAGAGCGCGAGCGAGCCCAGACGCCGCCCCACTTCGTGCTGCAGGCGCTGGGCCGCGGGCAGCAGCCGGCCCGCCTGGTGGAGGGGTAGTGAGATGGCCATCGTGGCGGCCGTGGTGCCGACGGTGATCGGGATCGCCGCGCAGACCGTGCCCAGCGCGTACTCCTGACGCTCGATCACCGGGGTCATGCGGCGCATGCGTTCCAGTCGCCTCAGCAGGCTGTGGCCGTCACGCACCGTGTACGGCGTGATCGGCTGCACCGGGTAGCGGTCCAGGTGGTCACGGCGGGCGTCGTCGTCGAGCTGGGACAGCAGGCACTGCCCGATGGCGTGCGCGTGCCCGGTCTCGCGGAAGTCCGCCCACTCCTCGACCGCCGGATTGCCCGGGGTGTCGGAGACGCACATCACCTCGATCTCGCCGTCCCGGTACATGGCGTAGTACACGGGTACACCGATCGCGTCCCGCCAGCGCGCCATGGTGTCCACCACCGTGCTGCGACGTTTCTGCTCGGCCCCGCTGCTGCTCAGCCGCTCGGCGGCCTCGCCGAGGAAGAACAGCCCCTTGTCCCGGCGCAGATAGCCCTCGTGCACCAGCGTGCGCAGCAGGTGGTACGCCGTGGGCAGGGCCAGCCCCGTCTCGCGGGCCAGTTGCTTGGCCGGGGCTCCGTACCGGTGCTCGGCGACGCACTCCAGCAGGCGCATCGCCCGCTGCACGGAGCCGATCAGGGTCGCGGAAGGCGGGTCGGCGGAGGACTGTGCGGTGGGTGTCCCGGGCGTCGAGCAGGGCTGCACGGGAAGGGCGTGCAGCTGAGCGAATGCGGTGTCAGCCGTGGCCAAGGGTCACTCCCGGAACGCGAGGTGGCAGCCGTGCGGAGAACACGGGTGGGGGTGTGCGCCGTTCGCGAGGTCGCCCCCGCCTGGAGTTCCGGACTCTAACCGCCGGTCACCGCTCACCGACGGCCCGTCCGGGAAACTTCCCTCGCCCGAGGGAACCGGTGGTTCCTGTTACCGCCACCGGTGTCCCACGGCTCTCACCAGTCGCTGCGCGACGACGAGCTCGACATGAACTTGCGTACGACGTAGATCAGTCCGCCGACGAGCGCGACGAAGACCAGCAGCTTGAACAGCAGTCCGATCACGAACCCGACCACGCTGGCGATCAGTCCGCCGAACACGACCAGGGCGATGACCGGCACCGCGATCCACTTCACCCACCACGGCAGTCCCGTGAAGATCTCTCGCATCGCCCTTGCCCTTACCTTTCGGGGAGTCCTGGGAAGTCCTCTGACGTCCTGCACTCGACGCTACAGCCGCGAACGCCACGGCAGGGGCCCCGCATCCCCTGTCTCCCCCTGACCGATCCCCTAGGGAACCCCGGGGCCGGGCCTCAGCTCTCCGGTGGAGAGAAGACCACCAGAACCCGCAGGTCCTCGCTGATGTGGTGGAACTTGTGGGCGACCCCGGCCGGGACGTAGACCACGCTGCCGCGGGCGACCTGGGTGGTCTCCATGCCCACGGTGATCGCGGCCCGGCCGCTCACCACGAAGTACACCTCGTCCTGCGCGTGCGGCTTCTGCGGGTCTGTCGTCCCCGCGTCGAGGGCGTACAGGCCGACCGACATGTTCCGCTCCCGCAGGAACTGCAGATAGGCACCGTCGTTGGCGGCGCGCTCCGCCTCCAGTTCGTCCAGCCGGAATGCCTTCATCGCCTCGTCCGCCCCTGCCTCACCGCTCGTGTCCGATCGCGTCTGCCACGATCAGACACATGAAGAATTTCCTAGTCAAGACGATCGCCAACGCGGGCGCCCTCGCGGTCGCCGTGTGGCTGCTCGACAAGATCACCCTGACCGGGGGCAGCACCGGGGAGAAGGCGGTCACCCTGATCGTGGTCGCCCTGGTGTTCGGCCTGGTCAACATGGTGGTCAAGCCGATCGTGCAAGTGCTGACCTTCCCGTTGTTCATCCTGACCCTCGGCCTGTTCACCCTGGTGGTCAACGCCCTGATGCTGTTGCTCACGTCGTGGGTCGCCGACAAGCTCGACGTGAGCTTCCACGTCGACGGGTTCTGGACCGCCGTCCTGGGCGGCCTGATCATCTCGATCGTCTCCTGGGCCCTCAACGCGTTCCTGCCCGACGGGGACTGATTCCGATGACCTACCGCGTCTGTTTCGTGTGCACGGGCAACATCTGCCGCTCCCCGATGGCCGAGGCCGTCTTCCGCGCGCGCGTGGAAGACGCCGGGCTCGACGACCTCGTCGAGGCCGACAGCGCCGGTACCGGCGGCTGGCACGAGGGCGAGGGCGCGGACCCGCGCACCGTGGCCGTCCTGGCGGCGAACGGTTACCGTCTCGACCACACCGCCCGGCAGTTCCAGCAGTCCTGGTTCTCCCGTCTCGACCTGGTCGTCGCCCTCGACGCCGGGCACCTGAGGGCCCTGCGGCGGCTCGCCCCCACGGAGCGGGACGCGGCCAAGGTGCGCCTGCTGCGGTCGTACGACCCCGCTGCCGAGGACGGTGACCTGGACGTCCCGGACCCGTACTACGGGGGCCAGGACGGCTTCGAGGAATGCCTTGAGATGGTGGAGGCGGCGAGCACCGGACTGCTCGCCGCGGTACGCGAGCAAGTGGAAGGACGGGCGGCATGAGCGATTCCGCTACGAACGACAGGGCCAACGCGGGCACGGAGAGATCCGCTTCCGGCCCCGGTGACGGCACACGCGCGGTGCGGGCCGGGCTGCCCGAACCCGTCAAGCACGAGCCCACCCTGCCCGGGCCGGTGTTCGCCGCCCACTTCCACCTGCCGGGCGACCCGACCGGCCCGTACACCTACGGCCGCGACGAGAACCCGACGTGGACCCGTCTCGAGAGCGCCATCGGCGAGCTGGAGGCGCCTGGAGAGGCCGGCGTGGAGACACTGGTCTTCGCCTCGGGCATGGCCGCGATCTCCTCGGTGCTCTTCTCCCAGCTGCGCGCCGGCGACACCGCCGTCCTGCCCGACGACGGCTACCAGGCGCTGCCGCTGGCCCGCGCGCAGCTGGAGGCGTACGGCATCGAGGTGCGCACCGCGCCGACCGGCCAGGACGCCCAGCTGGACGTCCTGGACGGGGCGAAGCTGCTGTGGATCGAGACGCCGTCGAACCCTGGGCTCGACGTGTGCGACGTACGGCGGCTGGTCGAGGCGGCGCACGCGCGTGGCGCCCTGGTCGCCGTCGACAACACCCTCGCCACCCCGCTCGGACAGCGCCCGCTGGAGCTCGGCGCCGACTTCTCGGTGGCCAGCGGCACCAAGCAGCTCACCGGCCACGGTGACGTCCTCCTCGGCTACGTGGCCGGCCGCGACCCCGGGGCGATGGCCGCCGTACGGCGCTGGCGCAAGGTCGTCGGTGCGATCCCCGGCCCCATGGAGGCCTGGCTCGCGCACCGCTCGATCGCCACCCTCCAGCTGCGCGTGGACCGGCAGGACGCCACCGCGCTCAGGGTGGCCGAAGCGCTGCGGGCGCGGCCCGAGATCACCGGCCTGCGGTACCCCGGGCTGCCCGACGACCCGTCCCACAAGGTCGCCTCGCAGCAGATGCTGCGCTACGGCTGTGTCGTCTCGTTCACGCTGCCCTCGCGCGCGCGTGCCGAACGGTTCCTCGACGCCCTGCACCTCGTCGAGGGCGCGACGAGCTTCGGCGGGGTGCGGTCCACCGCGGAGCGGCGTGGACGCTGGGGCGGCGACGCGGTGCCGGAGGGCTTCATCCGGCTCTCGGTCGGCGCGGAGGACCCGGACGACCTCGTGGCGGATCTGCTGCGTGCCCTGGACGAAACGGCGGACTGAGGCCGGCGCACGGACGGTCCGAGCCTCCCCCCTCGTGGCTCGGACCGTCCTCCGGTTCCGCGCGCGAAGAACCGCGCGACCAAGGCTAGTTGACTCAGTGTCAGTGTCCAATCACAGTAGCGACAGCGACCTATCGACATATTTATAGTTGGGCGCGGCTGGGGGCGGGAGAAGAACGGAAGAGAAGAACGGAAGAGGGGACGGGTAGCCGTGGATCTGGCCTTGCTCCGCACCTTCGTCACCGTGCACCGTGCCGGTTCCTTCACCCGCGCCGCTGCTCTGCTCGGCCTCTCCCAGCCCGCCGTCACCTCGCAGATCCGCACACTGGAGCGCCAGCTCGGCCGCCCGCTGTTCCTTCGGCAGGCCCGCGGTGTGACCCCGACGACCATCGGTGACGAGCTCGCCCACAAGACCGCACCGCATCTCGACGCCCTGGTGGAGATCGCCGAGACCGGGCTGACGGACGACTCCTCCCTGCGCACCCTGCATCTGGCCGGACCACCCGAGTTCACCGCCGAACGGGCGCTGCCCGTGCTCACCGAGCTCACCGGCGACGACGGCCGCGCCTTCGCCCTGCGCGCCTCGTTCGGGACCGCCGAGGAGACCCTGGAAGGACTGTCTGCCGGACATCACGATCTGGCCATCGGCACGGCCCGCCCCCGCGGCGCGCTGCTCACGGCGACTCCGCTCTGCGACGAGGTGCACGTCCTGGTGGCGGCGCCCCACTGGGCGGAGCGGGCGGGCGTCGAAAAGCTCCGCGACACCGATGCGCCCGCTCTCCGGCACGTCCCCGTGGTGGAAGTGCACGAGTCGCTGCCCTTCGTGGCCCGCTACTGGGCCTCCGTCTTCGACGCCCGGCCGTCCGCCCCGGCCACGGTCGTCGCCCCCGACCTGCGTGCGGTCCTCGCCTGCACGGTCGCGGGCGCGGGGCTCGCCGTCCTGCCCCGCTATCTGTGCGCTGATGTGCTGGAGCGCGGGGACGTCGTCGCCCTGCACGATCCGCCGGTGCCGCCGCTGCGGACGTACTTTCTGGTGGTGCGCACCGGCACGTTGGCGATGCCGCACATCGCGCGGGCCCACGAGTGGCTGCTGCACGCGGCCGCCGACTGGAACTGAGTCTGCGCACTCTCGAACCGGGCACGCGTCACGATGTTTCACGTGGAACCAGCCGGGCCACATTTCTCCCATGACCGTCCGACCCGTGGTCAAGCGCACCGCTCGTGCCGTCCTGCTGGACGGCGACCACCTGATCCTGATCAAGCGGACCAAACCCGGCGTCGATCCGTACTGGGTCACTCCCGGCGGCGGGGTGGAGCCGGACGACACCACCGTCGTGGACGCCTTGCACCGCGAGGTGTACGAGGAACTCGGCGCCAAGATCAGCGACGTGGTCCCCTGCTTCGTGGACACCGTGGAGCACATCGGTGAGGACGGCGGCGCGACCGGCGTGAAGGTGCAGTACTTCTTCGTCTGCCACCTGGAATCCATGGACCCGTCCCTGCGGCACGGTCCCGAGATCGAAGAACCCGCCGGTGAGTACGAGATCGTCAGAGTGCCGTTCACCCGGGTCGGGATCGCCTCCGTCCACCTCGTTCCGCTGTCGCTGCGGCATTACCTGGACGGCAACATCGAGGGTGTGCGCGCCCTGCACGCCCCCGACCTCGGCTGAACCGGCATGGCCGAAAGCCCGCATGTTTCCCGGGAAAGCGGTGGACGCGGACGGCCACCGTCGGACAGCCTGACCTGCGTGCCGACACCTTTCCTCGCCTCTGCTCCGATCCGCCGTCTGACGCTCCGCGATCTCACCGCCTGCGCCGACCTGTCCGAGGACCGGGGGTGGCCACGCGAGGAGCACAAGTGGGGGTTCCTCCTGACGGCCGGGAAGGGGTACGGCATCGACGACCCCGGCGGTGGTCTCGTCGCCGCCTGCACCGTCACCGAGTACGGACCGCAGGAGCGCCCCGCGCTCGCCGGCATCGGCATGGTACTGGTCGCCGAACGGCACGCCCGCCAGGGCGTCGGACGCCGTCTGATGCGCCACATCGTCTCCGGCCTGGGCACCGTTCCGCTGACCCTGCACGCGACGCCTTACGGCCGGCCGCTCTACGAGGAGCTCGGCTTCAAGGTGACGGGCGGGGCGGAGATGGTGCGCGGCCGTTTCGTCCCGGGCGGGCCGGAACCGAAACCCTTCACGCGTGCGGCCACCGCCGAGGATCTGCCCGCGATCCTCCGGCTCGACGAGGAGGTGTTCGGCGCGGACCGCACCCACATCGTCACGCGGCTGCCCGCCTTCGCCGACCAGCTGCGCGTCGCCGAGGCGGACGGCCGGATCATCGGGTACGCCGCGGCCTGGCCGAACATGGACACCCACGTGGTGGGCCCGCTGATCGCCCGTGACACCGAGACGGCCAAGGCCCTGATCGGCTCGCTCGCCACCCGCACCGACCGACCGCTGCGCACGGACATCGACGTACGGCACGAGGAACTGCTGGCGTGGGTGAAGGAGCGCGGCCTCGCCGGGGTCTCACGCAACGCGGTCATGACCTATGGGATCACCGAGCTGCCCGGGGACTGGTCCCGGCGCTTCGCCCCGCTGACGGTGGCGGCGGGCTGACCCCGGGACAGCCCCGCCGTCGGCGAAAGCCGCGGGTCAGGCGAGCGCCCGCACAGCGGCCGAGGCGAAGCCGTGGTCCTGCTCGGGCGCGCCGCCGCCCACTCCGATCGCTCCGATCAGTCGGCCCTCCCGGTGCACGGGCACGCCGCCGGCGATGAACAGCAGCGGCCGGTCGAGGGCGGTGGGCAGGGTGTGGAAGGGACCTCCGGGCTGCACGGCGTCGACGAGGTCAGCGGTGGGAGCGTTCAGCTGGAGCGCCGTGTAGGCCTTGCGCGTGCTGGTCTCGCCGGAGATCAGCACGGCGCGGTCGTCGCGCCGGAAGGCAAGCAGGTGGCCACCGGCGTCGAGGACGGTGACACTGACGGTGACGTCGGCCGCCTCGGCGGCGCGGTGGGCCGCGGTGACGAGGTCTTCGGCGTCCTGGATCGTCAGCGGGGCGACGGCGGTGGTGCTCATGGGTGCGGCGGTGCTCATGGGTCTTTCTCCTTGGTG
Source organism: Streptomyces sp. NPDC042336 (assembly GCF_055581985.1). Classification (NCBI taxonomy): domain Bacteria; kingdom Bacillati; phylum Actinomycetota; class Actinomycetes; order Kitasatosporales; family Streptomycetaceae; genus Streptomyces; species Streptomyces sp. NPDC042336. The sequence goes on from NZ_JBVJEA010000010.1 coordinate 61,881, forward strand.
ATGGTTCAGTGGTGGAGGGCGGCGGCCCGCTCCTCGGCGGGCACGGAATCCGCGACGACCGTGCCCGGAGCACTCCCGCGCCGTTCCAGGGCGGCCGAGAGGACGGCGAGGACCAGCGCAGCCGCGGCAAGTACGGCGCCGACCCAGTTGGGTGCGGTGTAGCCGAAGCCCGCGGCGATGACGACGCCGCCGAGCCAGGCGGAGAGCGCGTTGCCCAGGTTGAAGGCACCGATGTTCACCGCGGAGGCCAGCGTCGGAGCGCCGTGGGCGTGGTCCAGGACGCGCTTTTGCAGCGGAGGAACGGTGGCGAAGCCCAGGGCCCCGATCAGGACGACGGTCACGGCGGACGCGATCTTGTCGTGCGCGGTGAGGGTGAAGAGGGCGAGGACGACGGAGAGCGCGCCCAGGGAGATGTACAGCATGGGCATCAGGGCACGGTCGGCGAACCGGCCGCCGACGAGATTGCCGCCCACCATGCCGAGGCCGAAGAGGACCAGCAGCCAGGTGACCGAGCCATCGGCGAAGCCGGCGACATGGGTCATCATCGGCGCGATGTAGGTGATGGCCGCGAAGACCCCGCCGAAGCCGAGGACGGTCATGGCCATAGCGAGCAGGACCTGCACGTTCTTGAACGCGGCCATTTCGTGGCGCAGCCGTACGCCTTCGGCCCTGGGCACGTCGGGGACCAGCTTGGCGACTCCGGCCAGGCCGACCACTCCGAGCGCGGCGACGAGGGCGAAGGTGACGCGCCAGCCGGCGGACTGCCCGATCAGCGTGCCCAGCGGGACGCCGACGACATTGGCGACGGTCAGGCCGGTGAACATCATCGCGATGGCACCGGCCTTCTTGTGCGGAGCGACCAGACCGGCCGCGACGACCGACCCGATGCCGAAGAAGGCGCCGTGGGCGAGCGAGGCGATCACGCGGCCGATCAGCATGACGGAGAAGGCGGGGGCGAGGGCGGAGACCAGGTTGCCGACGATGAACAGCCCCATCAGCAGCATCAGCATCCGCTTGCGAGGAACCTTGGTGCCGAGCACGGTCATCAACGGGGCGCCGAGCATGACACCGAGCGCGTATCCGGTCACCAGATAACCGGCGGTGGGGATGGAGACCCCGTAGTCGCTCGCGACCTCGGGCAGCAAACCCATGATCACGAACTCGGTCGTTCCGATCCCGAAGGCCCCGATCGCGAGGGCCAGAAGCGCGAGAGGCATGGAGGGGTACACCTTCCCAGGTAATTGCAGGGGCGCTTTACGATCGGCCACAATACTTGCATACGCGGGTTATCTGCAAGCGCTGACAATTGCGGCGCTGGTCTACCCTGGTCTCAGCCGCTCCTGGACGGAGGAACCACATGACAGCGACAGACCCCGCGCTCACCGCCCTCTCCCAGGGCTGGTGCGCCCTCTCCCTGCTGCACGGAAGGATCGAGGCTCACATCGAGCGCGCTCTGCAGGCTGGGCACGACCTGAGCGTGCGCGAGTACTCCCTGCTCGACGTGCTCAGCCGACAGCACGACGGCGACGGGGGGCATCTGCAGATGAAGCAGGTCGCCGACGCCGTCGTCCTCAGCCAGAGCGCGACCACCCGGCTGGTCACCCGGCTCGAGGACCGGGGCCTGCTCGAGCGCTACCTGTGCCCCACCGACCGGCGCGGCATCTACACCAACGTCACCGCGGCGGGCCTGCGGCTGCTGGACGAGGCGCGGCCCACCAATGACGCCGCCCTGCGCGAGGCCCTCGACGAGGCGGCCACCAACCCCGACCTGGCACCGCTGGTCCGGGCGGTGGAGACCCTGAAGGCGCCGGTGCCCGCCTAGAGCGTATCTAGAGTGCAGGCATGGGAGATCTCGAAATACGCCCCACTGCCGCCGAGGACATTCCGGCGGTCGTCGCGATGCTCGCCGACGACCCGCTGGGCGCACAGCGCGAATCACCGGACGATCTGGAGCCGTACCTGGCCGCGTTCGAACGACTCAGGGCCGACCCGAACCAGCAGCTGGTGGTGGCCGTCCGCGACGACCGTGTCGTCGGCACGCTCCAGCTGACGGTCGTCCCGGGACTGTCCCGACGCGGCGCCGTCCGTTCGATCATCGAAGGTGTGCGCATCCACGGCGACGAACGTGGCAGCGGACTGGGTACCCAGCTCATCGAGTGGGCGATCGAGGAGTCCCGGCGGCAGGGATGTCACCTCGTGCAGCTCACCTCCGACAGGACCCGTACCGACGCCCACCGTTTCTACGAGCGTCTCGGCTTCGCCGCCTCGCACACGGGCTTCAAGCTCCAGCTCTGAGTGCGGGGGCTGACGCCGCCCTCCCCCAACGGCGCGCGGCCCTGTTTCACGTGAAACAGGGCCCGCTTTTCTGTGGGCGGCTGCTAGCCGATCCCCCGCCACCCCTGCGGGTCCACTCCTCCCGGCACAGCAGAACCCTCCTCGTACGGCTGACGCGTGAAGACGAACGACCCGAGGTCCAGATGACTCACGCTGCCGTCCGGACGCCTCACCGCACGCAGCGACTCACCCGCGTAGTACCCCTCCAGTCCCGTCCAGCTGCCGTCACCGTTCGCCCGAAAACGCGAGCGGCGCCCCTGCCCCGACAACGGTCCCAGTGAGATCCCTCCCTCGGGCGTCAGGCGCAGCGCGAAGGCGTGCGTCCCCCAGTACCACTGCCCTGCCAACTCCAGTACGGAGGAGTCGACCTCTCGCAGTGGCCGCCACGGTTCGGGGATCCGGGGTTCCGCCTCGGCGACGATGCGTACGAGGTCGGCCCCGACCCCGGCCAGCAGCGGTCCCGAGGTGCAGTTGGTCAGGACGACCGCGGCCACGTCGTCCTCCACACCGATGGTGAGGTTGGCCAGGAAACCCGGCAGGGAGCCGGAGTGCCCCACGAGCAGCCTTCCGCGCTGGCTTTGGATCTGCAGGCCGAGCCCATAGGCCGCGCCGTCCACGACGTCCGCGGCCTCGGCCGGTGCGGCGGGCGCCCGCATCTCCCGCACGGTCTCCACTCCGAGCACCTTGTCGTCCCCCTGCGTCAGAAAGACGGCGAACCGCGCCAGGTCCCCGGTGGTCGACCAGAGCTGGCCGGCCGGGGCCATCCGCCCGAGGTCCTCGGCGGGCTCTGCCAGCATCACGTCGGCCCATGGATGCACCGCCCAGCCACCGGCATGCGGGGCGCTCGGCCGAGTGGCCGTACGCTCCAGCCCCAGCGGGTCCAGCACCTCCCGCTGCAGCACCTCTTCCCACGGAGCGCCCCGCAGCTTCTCGACCAGCGCGCCAAGCAGGGTGTAGCCCGGGTTGGAGTAGTGGTGGCGGCGGCCCACCGGGTGCAGGAGCGGCCGATCGCCCAGCACATCGGCCAGCTCGGGGCGCAGCGAACCCGGTGTCCTCTCCCACCAGGGCGCCGGCGACTCCGCGGCCAGCCCGCCCGAGTGCGCGAGCAGCTCGGCGATCGTGGCCTCGCCCGCCCCGGTGCCCGGCAGATGCTTCTCCAGTGGGTCCCCGAGATCGAGCAGGCCCTCGTCGCGCAGCCGGAGGACCAGGACGGCGGTGAAGGTCTTGGTGATCGAACCGATCCGGTACTGCACGTTCTCGTCCGGACCGTGCCCGTCGACCGAGGTCCGCGCACCGTGCCACACGGTCCGCCCACCCCTGACCACCGCCGCGACGAGCGACGGCGTACGCCCTTCGGCCTGGGCCACAGCGATCCGGTGCGTCAGCGCCCGACGGGTGGCGGGAAGCAACTCTTCCTGAGGTGTCGTCATGTGCTCAGTCCATCGGCCGGCGCCCCTCCCGTCGAGCCGATTTCGCCGTGGCACCGTCTCCGGTCAGGGGGAACAAGCCCACCTGACCGACTGTCAGGTCTGAGCCATGTCCACGAAGCGTGAGTAGTGGCCCTGGAAGGCGACCGTGATGGTCGCCGTCGGACCGTTACGGTGCTTGGCCACGATCAGGTCAGCCTCGCCCGCGCGCGGCGACTCCTTCTCGTAGGCGTCCTCACGGTGCAGCAGGATGACCATGTCCGCGTCCTGCTCGATCGAACCGGACTCACGCAGGTCGGAGACCATGGGCTTCTTGTCGGTCCGCTGCTCCGGACCACGGTTCAGCTGGGAGAGCGCGATGACCGGGATCTCCAGCTCCTTCGCCAGGAGCTTGAGGTTACGGGACATGTCCGAGACCTCCTGCTGCCGGCTCTCGGCACGCTTGGAACCGCCGGACTGCATCAGCTGGAGGTAGTCGATGACGACCAGCTTGAGGTCGTTGCGCTGTTTGAGGCGGCGGCACTTGGCGCGGATCTCCATCATCGACAGGTTCGGGGAGTCGTCGATGTAGAGGGGCGCGGCCGACACGTCGGGCATCCGGCGCGCCAGCCGGGTCCAGTCGTCGTCCGTCATCGTGCCCGACCGCATGTGGTGCAGCGCGACGCGGGCCTCAGCGGACAGCAGTCGCATCGCGATCTCGTTGCGTCCCATTTCGAGCGAGAAGATGACGCTCGGCAGGTTGTTCTTGATCGAGGCGGCCCGCGCGAAGTCCAGCGCGAGGGTCGACTTGCCCATCGCGGGACGTGCGGCGATGACGATCATCTGTCCAGGGTGCAGGCCGTTGGTCAGCGAGTCGAAGTCCGTGAAGCCCGTCGGCACACCGGTCATCTCGCCGCTGCGCGACCCGATGGCCTCGATCTCGTCGAGCGCGCCCTCCATGATGTCGCCGAGCGGCAGGTAGTCCTCACTGGTGCGCTGCTCGGTGACCGCGTAGATCTCGGCCTGGGCGCGGTTGACGATCTCGTCGACGTCGTCGTCGGCCGCGTATCCCATCTGGGTGATCCGGGTGCCGGCCTCCACCAGGCGGCGCAGGACGGCCCGCTCGTGCACGATTTCCGCGTAGTACGCGGCGTTCGCGGCCGTCGGCACGGTCTGGACGAGGGTGTGCAGATACGAGGCGCCGCCGACCTTGTTGATCTCACCGCGCTTGGTCAGTTCGGCGGCGATGGTGATGGGGTCGGCCGGCTCGCCCTTGGCATAGACGTCGAGGATGGCCTGATAGACCGTCTCGTGGGCCGGTTTGTAGAAGTCGTGGCCCTTGAGGATCTCGACGACGTCGGCGATGGCGTCCTTGGACAGGAGCATCCCGCCGAGGACGGACTGCTCGGCGTCCAGGTCCTGCGGCGGCACCCGCTCGAACGCGGCGCCCCCGCCGTCCCATCCGTTGTCCGGGCCGCGCTCGTGCTGCTCGTCCCGACTGCGGCCCCCGTCGCCGCGTCGGCGGGAAGCAGGCAGACGATCACTGGGGCCGCTGTCGGCCCACGGGTCGTCCAAGGGCTCGGAAATGCTCACCGAGCCACCTCCTCCCGTCCGCCGAGCGGACCTCGCCGTGCCCTTCATTTCTACGGCACGGCACTGACAAATAAGACGCCCAACTCCGGTTCTGGCGCGTCGGTTTTGTGATGGTTCACCGGCCGACGGACGGAGCGGGCGCCGGATAACCGTAGGCCCGCGGGCACCGTCAGCCAATCTGGTTATCCACAGGCCATGTGGACGACTGGCCAGATGCTGTGGAGAACTCCGCCAAACCTGTGCACGACCCGGTGGACAGCCCTGTGAACAAGCCTGCCCCCTGATTCGGAAAGCGCTTCTGAACTGCACCTTTACCGTCCACCGCCTGTGCAGAAGAAAAACTTTCCCGGTCGGATCAAGATCACTTCGAACCGTACCCAGAAGTACACGGCGCGAGAGCAATCGTAAGGGTTGCCATGGCTTTGCATCTCTTACCTGTGGACGATTAGATTGGTGCTCATGACACAGGCCCCCGCGCGTACCCGGACCGACCGGCGCCGACACGACCGAGAGATCGTCGCGCTGGCCGTCCCGGCCTTCGGCGCGCTCGTCGCCGAGCCCCTTTTCGTCATGGCCGACAGTGCCATCGTCGGCCATCTCGGAACCGCTCAGCTCGCCGGGCTCGGCATCGCCTCGGCCCTGCTCACCACAGCCGTCAGCGTTTTCGTCTTCCTCGCCTACGCCACCACCGCGGCCGTCTCCCGGCGCGTCGGCGCGGGTGATCTGCAAGCAGCGATCCGCCAGGGGATGGACGGCATCTGGCTCGCACTGCTGCTCGGCGCCGCCGTCATAGCGGTCGTTCTGCCCACCGCGCCCTCTCTCGTGGAACTCTTCGGCGCCTCCGAGACCGCGGCCCCCTACGCCACCACCTATCTGCGGATCTCCGCCCTCGGCATCCCCGCCATGCTCGTGGTGCTCGCCTCGACCGGCGTACTGAGGGGACTGCAGAACACCCGGACCCCCCTCTACGTGGCCGTGGCCGGCTTCATTGCCAACGCCGTCCTCAACGTCGTGCTCGTCTACGGCGCGGGACTCGGCATCGCGGGCTCCGCCTGGGGCACCGTCATCGCTCAGTGCGGCATGGCCGCGGTCTATCTGTGGGTGGTCATCCGCGGAGCCCGACGACACGGCGCCTCCCTGCGCCCGGACCTGGGCGGGATCAGGGCTTCGGCCCAGGCCGGGATGCCGCTGCTCGTGCGCACGCTCTCCTTGCGGGCGATTCTCATGATCGCCACGGCCGTGGCGGCCCGGCTCGGCGACGCCGACATCGCCGCGCATCAGATCGTCCTGTCCCTGTGGAGCCTGCTCGCCTTCGCTCTCGACGCCATCGCCATCGCCGGGCAGGCCATCATCGGGCGTTATCTGGGTGCGGGCGACGCCCAGGGGGCACGCGATGCCTGCCGCAGGATGGTGGAGTGGGGCGTCGCTGTCGGAGTCGTACTGGGCCTGCTCGTGGTGCTGTCCCGTCCGGTGTTCCTGCCCCTGTTCACCGGCGACTCCATGGTCAAGGACGCCGCGCTGCCCGCCCTGGTGATCGTGGCCGTCGCACAGCCGATCTGCGGCGTGGTCTACGTCCTGGACGGTGTCCTCATGGGTGCGGGTGACGGCCCCTACCTTGCCTGGGCCATGCTGCTGACCTTGGTGGTCTTCACTCCCGTGGCGCTCCTCGTCCCGACGCTCGGCGGTGGGCTCACCGCCCTGTGGGCATCCATGACGCTGATGATGACGATGCGACTGGTGACGCTCTGGCCGCGTACCCGATCGGGCCGCTGGATCGTCACGGGCGCGACGCGCTGACCGTTTCACGTGAAACGGTGAAGGTGAACGGTGACGTACGACGTTCCACGGGAAACACGGCTGCGCAGACGGTAACGAAGAGGGGCCGCATCTCCCGTCGGGAGATGCGGCCCCTCTCATCGTCTCAGCGAGAGCAGTGCTCAGGCAGCGACGACCTCGATGCTGACCTTGGCGTCAACCTCGGGGTGCAGACGCACGGACGTCTCGTGGGCGCCCAGGGTCTTGATCGGCGAGCCCAGCTCGATGCGGCGCTTGTCGACCTCGGGACCACCGGCGGCCTTGATCGCCGAAGCGACGTCGGCCGGGGTGACGGAACCGAAGAGACGACCGGCGTCGCCGGAGCGGACGGCCAGACGGACCTTCACACCCTCGAGCTGGGCCTTCACCTGGTTGGCCTGCTCGATGGTCTGGATCTCGTGGATCTTGCGAGCACGACGGATCTGCTCGACGTCCTTCTCGCCACCCTTGGTCCAGCGGATCGCGAACTTCCGCGGGATCAGGTAGTTGCGAGCGTAACCGTCCTTGACGTCGACGACGTCGCCCGCGGCACCGAGGCCGGTGACCTCGTGGGTGAGGATGATCTTCATGTTTCGGTCACCCTTCCCTTATCGCGCGGTGGAGGTGTAGGGCAGCAGCGCCATCTCACGGCTGTTCTTCACAGCCGTGGCGACGTCACGCTGGTGCTGGGTGCAGTTGCCGGTCACGCGGCGGGCACGGATCTTGCCGCGGTCGGAAATGAACTTCCGCAGCATGTTCGTGTCCTTGTAGTCCACGTACGTGACCTTGTCCTTGCAGAACGCGCAGACCTTCTTCTTCGGCTTGCGCACAGGCGGCTTAGCCATGATGTTTCTCCTGTGTGATCAAGAAGTGTGGGTAGAGCCCGCCTAGAAGGGGGGCTCGTCCGAGTAGCCGCCACCGCCGCCGGAGCCGCCGCCCCAGCCGCCGCCACCCTGGCCGCCACCGCCCTGCTGGCCACCGGCGGGAGCACCGCCGGTCGCCCAGGGGTCGTCGGCCGGAGCACCGCCGCCCTGCTGGCCGCCACCGGGGCCGCCGCCCCAGCCGCCGCCACCCTGGCCGCCACCGCCGCCGTAACCGCCCTGGCCTCCGCGGCCCTGGCCCGAGGTCTTGGTGACCTTGGCCGTGGCGTTGCGCAGGCTGGCACCGACCTCGTCGACGTCCAGCTCGTAGACCGTGCGCTTGACGCCCTCACGGTCCTCGTAGGACCGCTGCTTCAGCCGGCCCTGCACGATGACGCGCATGCCTCGCTGGAGCGACTCGGCGACGTTCTCCGCCGCCTGGCGCCAGACCGAGCAGGTGAGGAAGAGGCTTTCGCCGTCCTTCCACTCGTTCGTCTGGCGGTCGAAGGTGCGGGGGGTCGACGCGACGCGGAACTTCGCGACGGCCGCACCGGACGGGGTGAAGCGCAGCTCGGGGTCGTCGACAAGATTGCCGACGACCGTGATGACGGTCTCGCCTGCCATGGGGAACCTCTCGGCGGGTTTGCTGCTCTGGCTGCTTGGTTGCTGCTACTCGAATCCCGGTATCAGCTGAGCGGGAGTGCTCAGTGGGTCTCGGGACGGAGGACCTTGGTCCGGAGGACCGACTCGTTCAGGTTCATCTGGCGGTCGAGCTCCTTGACGACCGCAGGCTCGGCCTGCAGGTCGATGACCGAGTAGATGCCCTCGGGCTTCTTCTTGATCTCGTACGAGAGACGACGACGGCCCCAGGTGTCGACCTTCTCGACCTTTCCGCCGCCGTCACGGACGACAGAGAGGAAGTTCTCGATCAGCGGGGAGACAGAGCGCTCCTCGAGATCGGGGTCGAGGATGACCATCACCTCGTAGTGACGCATGTGGAACCCACCTCCTTTGGACTCAGCGGCCACGGTCGTTCCGTGGCAGGAGGGTTGCGATGCGTTCGCACCGGCATCAATGAGTAAACCAGGACCCACTGACAATCGGGCCTCCTCCGAGGAGGTGGCCCGGTCATGGCCGGCAACAGACACCGGTGCGGAAGGTACAGCGTACCCGGCCGCGCCCTTGCGGTTGAAATCCGGCCCCGAGGGGACACAATCGGTACTCAGGGATGTGAGGGCTAAAACACACTGCCTTCGGCAGGAGGTTCTCCATGGCACAGATCATGCGACCCGCCAGGCCCCGGACCGGCCTGCTGGCCACCGACGGCAAACGACACCCCCTCCAGGACTCGCTTCTGGCCGTGACCGCGGTGCTGGGAGTGCTGGCCCTCGCCACGGCGAGCTTCCGCGGGCTGCACGTCCTGACCTCCTGGGCGGGGCTCATCGGTGTCCTGACCGGCGGATACGGCCAGTACGTGTCCGAGACGACACGGGAGCGCTTCGGCCTGGTACTGGGACTCGGCGCCTCCGCACTCGGCCTGTTCTTCGGGATCTACCACGGTGGCCTCGTCGGCTGATCCGCGCCGCCGGCCGCCCGCCGGAGAAGCCCTTCCAGCCGTACGCCGGACGGGGCGCTCACAGGGCGCAGTAGGCTTCGCGCGAGAGCCGGAGCCCCTGTACCCATGGGGACACACCAGCCCGAGGAGCGCCCCGAATGAGCCTGACCCTGAGGACCATCAGTCGCGAGCAGCATCTGGCCTACATCCAGAGTCTGCCGGCGGCGAGTCACATGCAGGTCCCGGCATGGGCGGACGTCAAGGCGGAATGGCGCTCGGAGAACCTCGGCTGGTTCGACGACCGGACCGGCGAGCTGGTCGGTGTGGGGCTCGTCCTCTACCGGCAGCTGCCCAAGATCAAGCGTTACCTCGCCTACCTGCCCGAGGGTCCGGTCATCAACTGGTTCGCGCCGAACCTCCAGGACTGGATGGAGCCGATGCTGGCGCACCTCAAGCAGCAGGGCGCCTTCTCCGTGAAGATGGGCCCGCCCGTGATCATCCGGCGCTGGGACGCGACGTCCATCAAGAAGGGCATCCAGGACCCCGACGTCAAGCGCCTGCGGGACATAGAGGCGGACCACATCGAACCGCGCGCCTTCGAGGTGGCCGACAAGCTGCGCCGCATGGGCTGGCAGCAGGGCGAGGACGGCGGCGCCGGCTTCGGTGACGTCCAGCCCCGCTACGTCTTCCAGGTCCCGCTCGCCAACCGCTCCTTGGAAGAGGTCCACAAGAACTTCAACCAGCTGTGGCGCCGCAACATCAAGAAGGCTGAGAAGGCCGGTGTCGAGGTCGTCCAGGGCGGCTACCACGACCTCGAGGAGTGGCAGCGCCTGTACGAGATCACGGCCGTGCGCGACCACTTCCGGCCGCGCCCGCTCTCGTACTTCCAGCGCATGTGGGCGGCGCTCAACAACGAGGACCCCAACCGCATGCGGCTGTACTTCGCCCGGCACAACGGGGTGAACCTGTCGGCGGCCACCATGCTGGTCGTCGGCGGGCACGTCTGGTACTCCTACGGCGCCTCCGACAACATCGGCCGCGAGGTCCGGCCGTCGAACGCCATGCAGTGGGCCATGCTCCGCGACTCCTACGCCCTGGGCGCCACCGTCTACGACCTGCGCGGCATCTCCGACTCGCTGGACGAGAGCGACCACCTCTTCGGTCTGATCCAGTTCAAGGTGGGTACGGGCGGTCAGGCGGCCGAGTACCTCGGCGAGTGGGACTTCCCGCTGAACAAGCTGCTCCACAAGGCGCTCGACATCTACATGTCGCGCCGCTGACCGCACAGCCCCTCCCCGATCCGCACCTCTGACAGCCACGAGAAAGGTTCCAGGTCCGGCCATGGCGCTCACGCTCTACGTCGACACCGCGCGCTGGCGGGCGCACCACAAGCACGTGCAGGAGCAGTTCCCCGGGCTGGTCCCGGTCTGCAAGGGCAACGGCTACGGATTCGGCCACGAGCGGCTGGCGGAGGAGGCCACGCGGCTGGGCTCGGACGTGCTGGCCGTCGGCACCACCTACGAGGCCGCCCGTATCAAGGACTTCTTCGGTGGTGACCTGCTGGTCCTGACGCCGTACCGGCGCGGTGAGGAACCCGTACCGCTGCCCGACCGGGTCGTGCGCTCGGTGTCCTCGATCGACGGCGTGTACGGCCTGGTGGGCGCGCGCGTGGTCATCGAGGTGATGTCCTCGATGAAGCGGCACGGCATCAGCGAGCAGGACCTGCCGCAACTGCACGCCGCCATAGAGAACGTCCGGCTGGAGGGCTTCGCCATCCACCTGCCGCTGGACCGCACCGACGGCTCGGACGCCGTCGAGGAGGTCATCGGCTGGATGGACCGGCTGCGCGCGGCCCGGCTGCCGCTGCACACCATGTTCGTCAGCCACCTCAAGGCCGACGAACTGGCCCGGCTCCAGCAGCAGTTCCCGCAGACCCGCTTCCGCGCCCGGATCGGCACCCGGCTGTGGCTGGGGGACCACGAGGCCACCGAGTACCGCGGCGCGGTCCTGGACGTCACGCGCGTCGCCAAGGGCGAGCGTTTCGGCTACCGGCAGCAGAAGGCCGCCTCGGACGGCTTCCTGGTGGTCGTGGCGGGCGGTACGTCGCACGGGGTGGGACTGGAGGCTCCGAAGGCGCTGCACGGCGTCATGCCGCGCGCCAAGGGTGTCGCCCGGGCCGGTCTCGCCACGGTCAACCGGAATCTCTCGCCGTTCGTCTGGAGCGGCAAGCAGCGCTGGTTCGCGGAGCCGCCGCACATGCAGGTGTCGATCCTGTTCGTTCCCTCGGACGCGTCGGAGCCCAAGGTGGGTGACGAGCTGGTGGCCCATCTGCGGCACACCACCACGCAGTTCGACCGCATCCTCGATCGCTAGCGAGCGGTCCATACCCGCGACAAGGCCGTACACGACGTCTTCCTGACCCTCGTGTACGGCCCTTTCACTCGTTGGCTCAGATCGAACCGTTCGGCTGCCGGCTCTTGCCCCAGTGCACCGGTGGCCCTTCGAAGTGGGCCGCGGGCTGCTCGGTCCGGGCCGCGGGGCCCAGGACGAAGACGTCCTCCGCGCCGTCCAGCACACCGCCCGACGGATCGTCGTCGCCCGTGCGTCGGACCGGGTCCCGGTCCGGCATCAGGATGTCGCGCACCACCATGGCGCAGAGGAACAGCGTTCCCAGCAGGTGCAGGCCGATGGCCCAGTGGTAGCCGTCCGTCGGCAGGCCCTTGTGGGCGTCGCCGCTGGTCGTGTACGCGAGGTACATCCAGATGCCGAGGAAGTAGGCCACCTCGCAGGCCTGCCAGATCAGGAAGTCCCGCCACTTCGGCCGGGCCAGCGCGGCCAGCGGCACCAGCCAGAGCACGTACTGCGGCGAGTAGACCTTGTTGGTGAGAATGAACGCCGCGACGATCAGGAAGGCCAGCTGGGCGAAGCGCGGGCGCCGGGGTGCGGTCAGTGTGAGCGCCGCGACGGCGCCGCAGCACAGCAGCATGAGCAGCGTGGCGAGGGTGTTGACGGTCTCGGTGCTGAGCGGGTTGTCGGAGTTCTGCCCCAGGATCAGCCAGAAGGACCCGAAGTCCACGCCGCGTTCCTGACTGAACGTGTAGAACTTCGACCAACCGTCGAAGGCGAAGAGCATCACCGGCAGGTTCACCACGAGCCAGGCGCCGGCCGCCCCTCCCAGCGCTGCCCCGAACGCCCGCCATTTGCCCGCACGCCAGCACAGGACGAGCAGGGGGCCGAGGATCAGGAAGGGGTAGAGCTTGGCGGCCGTGGCCAGGCCCAGCAGCACGCCGAAGGCCAGCGGACGCTCCCGGGACCACATGAGGACGGCGGCGGCCGTCAGGGCGACCGCCAGCAGATCCCAGTTGACGGTGGCGGTCAGCGCGAAGGCGGGGGCCAGAGCGACCAGCAGACCGTCCCAAGGGCGTCGGGTGTGCGTCCGGGTCACGCAGACGGCGATCACGGCCGCACAGACCATGAGCATCCCGGCGTTGACCATCCAGTACCACTGCTCCTGGTCCTGGATGGTGCCGCTGCCCGGCGTGAGCCAGGACGCGACCTCCATGAACAGGCCGGTCAGGACGGGATACTCCAGGTACTCCATGTCGCCGGGGAGCTTGTCGAAGTACGGCACGAGTCCGTCGACGAACCCGCGGCCCTGGTAGAGGTGCGGGATGTCCGAGTAGCACGCGTGCGTGTACTGGGAGCTGGCTCCGAAGAACCACGCGCCGTTGTAGCAGGGTGCCTTCTGGACCAGTCCTAGGGCGAACATGCCGATCGACACGAGCGCGATCACCCGCACGGGGGTCCACCAGGACGTGCCGAGCAGGGCGCGTCGGCCCAGCGGGCCGCCGATCAGCTCGCTGCCGGCCGCAGCGACCGTGTCCTCCCTGGTCGGCCGTACCGGGTCCGGCTCGTGCACGCTCGCTGGCGTCGATTCTGCACTGGGCATGGGGCACATCCTGCCGTACGTACCTGGGAACACGCCGGGGCCGCCGCACCCTCGTGGATGCGGCGGCCCCTGTTTCACGTGAAACGTGCGGGCGTTTCACGTGAAACGCCCATTCGCAGCGACTCCGGCCTGGCTAGCCGTTCGGGCCCAAGATGGTGTTGCCCCGGCTGTTTCCGTTGTTGCCGCCGTCTCCCTCCGTCTCGGTGGCCGACGGTGATGGCGATCCGCTGCCCTCCGAGCCACCTGGGCCGCTGCCGCCGTTGTTGTTGCCGGCGTTGTTCCCGTCGTCGCAGTTCCAGTCCCAGACACCGCAGGTCTCGGTCACGGAGGGGGAAGGACTGGGCCCGGTGTCGCTGGGCGACGGCGACGGTGACGGGCTGGTCTCCTTGGTCTTGGAAGCGGAGGGCGAGGGGGAGGGCGTGGGAGTCGGCGGCGGGGTGTCGTTGATGACCTCGCCGATGGGCTCCGGCTTCGGGAACTTCTCCACCTTCATGTTCTTGACCGCATCGGACATGTAGTCCTGCCAGATCGTGGACGGGAAGGAGGCACCGTGGATCTTCTTCTCGCCACCGGTTCCGAACATCTCCAGGAACGTGCGGTTCTTGATGGTCTCGTCGTCCGGGTAGCGGTACATGCTGATCGCGGTCGACAGCTGCGGGGTGTAGCCGACGAACCAGGCGGACTTGTTGCCGTCGGTGGTACCGGTCTTGCCGGCCACCTCACGACCGGGGAGCCTGGCGTTCTTACCCGTTCCCTTCTCGACGACTGTCTTCAGGACGTCCGTGACGTTGTCGGCGACCTTCGCGGTGAATGCCTGCTTCTCCTCGACCTTGTGCGTGAAGATCGTGCCGTCCTTGTTCGTCACCTTCGTGACGGAGTACGGCTCGCGCTGCTTACCGCTGTCGGCGAAGGTGGCGTACGCGCCGGCCATGCGGATGGCGCTCGGGTCCGAGACACCGATGGAGAAGGACGGATAGCCGGAGCCGGCCAGGCTGTCCTCCAGGAGCCCGGCGTCGACGGCGGACTCCTTCACCTTGTCCAGGCCGACGTCCATGCCGAGCTGCACGAAGGCGGAGTTCACCGACTCCCGCATGGCCTCACGGAGGTCGATCTTGTAGTCCGGCGGGCTACCGACGTTGTCCTGACCGTCGTTCTCCTGCCGCCACTGCTCGCCCTTCTCGTTCTCCCAGATCGACCCGTCGTAGTTATTGATCTTGAGGTCGTTCTTGCCGCTGTAGAGGCTCTTCGGAGAGACGACCGTGCGCTCGTCCTGCGCCTGGACCTCACCGAGGTCCGGGTCGCGCACACCCCACTTCATCGCGGCCGCGAGCACGAACGGCTTGAAGGTCGAACCGACCTGGGCACCGGTCACGTCGGCGTTGTTGGTGAAGTGCTTGGTGGCGTCCTCGCCCCCGTAGATGGCCTTGATCGCCCCGGTCTGGGTGTCGATGGACGCACCGCCGAACTGGACGTGGGTGTCCGTCTTGGGGCGCTTCTTGGGGTCGATCTTCTCCTTGTAGACCTTCTGGACCGCCTTCTCGAGCTCGTCGACCTTCTTCTTCTCGAAGGTCGTGTAGATCGAGTAGCCGCCCTTCTCCAGCTGCTGCTCCGTGACCTTGCCGCTCTTGAGCACGGAAGACTTCGCGAGCCTGACGAGGTAGCCGATCTGGCCGCCCAGCTTCGCGTTCGACTGCGGGTTCTGGGTGGCGGGGAGCTCGGTGTACTTGGCCCGTTCCGTCTGACTCAGATGCCCGTATTCCACCATCTTGTCGAGGGTGTCCTGCATCTGGGAGTGGGCCCGCTTCCTGTTGGCCTCGGGCGTGGCTCCCACCGGATCGATCGAGACCGATCCCGCCGGGTCGTAGTAGGTGGCGCCCTTGAGCACCGCCGACAGGAAGGCACACTGTCCCGGGTTGAGGTCGACGGCGTCGACGTTGAAGTACGCCCGTGCGGCGGCCTGGATGCCGTAGGCGCCGCGGCCGTAGTAGGCGGAGTTCAGGTAGCCCTCGAGGATCTTGTCCTTCGGCTCCTCGGCGCCGACCTTGATCGATACGAAGATCTCCTTGACCTTGCGGGAGATCGTCTGCGACTGGTCGTTGAGCATCGCGTTCTTCACGTACTGCTGGGTGATGGTGGAGCCACCCTGCGTCTCGCCGCCCTTGGCCATGTTGAACACGGCACGGGCGATGCCCTTGGGGTCGACGCCGCTGTCGGAGTAGAACGTCTTGTTCTCCTGCGAGATCACGGCGTTGCGCATCGCCTTGGGGATCTGCGAGAGATTGACGTTCTGACGGTTGCGGTCACCGCCCGTGGCCACCATCTGGGTGTTGTCGGCCCAGTAGTAGACGTTGTTCTGCGCCGTGGCGGAATCGTCGACGACTGGCACGCTCACCATGGCGTACGCGAGACCGGCGGCACCGACCAAGCAGCCGAAGAACGCGATGCACAGCCCGGAGACGAGCCTCCAGGACGGCACCCAGCGGTGCCACCCGTCCTTGTCGTGGCGCGGGTAGTCGATCATCCGCTTCTTGCCGGGCGCCGCGGCTCGTCCTCGTCCAGGCCCTGCCGAGCCGCCGGGTGCCCCTCGCCGGCCACGGCCCGGCTCGGCCGCTCTGCGACGGCCGCCCCCGTTCCGCTGTGCCGCGCGCCGGGCTTCGGCGCGACTCGCGTACGGCCGCTGCTCCTCGTCCGGACCGTACGAGCCGGACGGAGACCCTGTGGCGCCTCGCGGTGCCGCACGGCGGCCGGAGGACGAGCCGGACTGACCACGTCGGGCCGCGGCACGTCCGCCTCCCTGCGGCTGCGGCGGTTTGCGACGGTGCTCGCTCATCGAACGACTACTCCTCGGGCAGGCGCACCTTTGCGCGCCTGGTAAAGGCGGCTGGTTTCCGGTCCCCCCGAAGTACGGATGCGGCCCCTTCCGCATTCACCCGTACTGCACCGGGGACAGGGACGCCCCCAGACGTCACTCGGTTCCCGGTGGTCTGCATGGCGCACACACTACGCACCGTCAAAACCCCCGCGGCCCGAAGTTCACCTCAAATCAGGCAACTTGCTCGCGATGAAACCCTGATGTGACCCCGTTCACCAGTTCCCCCCTTGTCGCACGCAGAAGCTCGTTCTATCGTGCTGATGTATCGAGTCGATACATCAGCGCGGCATAAGGGCGAGAGGAGGCGACGATGAGCCGGAGATCCGGCATCCTCGAGTTCGCCGTACTCGGCCTGCTCCGCGAGTCCCCGATGCACGGCTACGAGCTGCGCAAACGGCTCAACACGTCACTGGGTGTGTTCCGGGCGTTCAGCTACGGGACGCTCTACCCCTGCCTCAAGACGCTGGTCGCCAACGGCTGGTTGATCGAGGAACCTGGGAACGTCGGCGAGGCCGCCGCTTCCCTCACGGGACGCCGCGCCAAGATCGTCTACCGGTTGACGGCCGACGGTAAGGAACATTTCGAGCAGCTCCTCTCCCAGACGGGCCCGGACGCGTACGAGGACGAGACCTTCGCCGCTCGCTTCGCGTTCTTCGGCCAGACGTCGCGAGACGTACGCATGCGCGTGCTCGAGGGCCGGCGCAGCCGGCTGGAGGAGCGCCTGGAGAAGATGCGGTCCTCACTGGCCCGCACCCGGGAGCGACTCGACGACTACACGCTTGAGCTGCAGCGCCACGGAATGGAGTCCGTGGAGCGCGAAGTGCGCTGGCTGAACGAGCTCATCGAGAGCGAGCGGGCGGGGCGGGACCTGAGGGGTTCCGCCGCCGAGGGGACCGCTCAACAGGACACGACATCTGGAGCGACGGGCGGCCTGCCCCGGCCGGGGGACGACCCCCGACCGGATACGCCCGGCGACACCGCCACGTGAGCGCCCAGTCAGGGCCTCACTCGTACACACAGGGAGCAACCGGAATGGGTTCGGTTCGCGTAGCCATCGTCGGTGTGGGCAACTGCGCCGCATCGCTGGTGCAGGGCGTCGAGTACTACAAGGACGCCGACCCGGCGGCCAAGGTCCCCGGCCTGATGCACGTCCAGTTCGGCGACTACCACGTCAGTGACATCGAGTTCGTCGCCGCCTTCGACGTGGACGCCAAGAAGGTCGGCCTGGATCTCGCGGACGCCATCGGCGCCTCCGAGAACAACACCATCAAGATCTGCGACGTGCCGAACAGCGGCGTCCAGGTCCAGCGCGGCCACACGTACGACGGTCTGGGCAAGTACTACCGCCAGACCATCGAGGAGTCCGACGAGGCGCCGGTCGACATCGTCCAGGTCCTCAAGGACAAGCAGGTCGACGTGCTCGTCTGCTACCTGCCCGTGGGTTCCGAGGCCGCGGCGAAGTACTACGCCCAGTGCGCCATCGACGCCAAGGTCGCCTTCGTCAACGCCCTTCCGGTCTTCATCGCCGGCACCAAGGAGTGGGCCGACAAGTTCACCGAGGCGGGCGTCCCGATCGTCGGCGACGACATCAAGTCGCAGGTCGGCGCCACCATCACGCACCGCGTCATGGCGAAGCTGTTCGAGGACCGGGGCGTCGTCCTGGACCGCACGATGCAGCTGAACGTCGGCGGCAACATGGACTTCAAGAACATGCTCGAGCGCGAGCGCCTGGAGTCCAAGAAGATCTCCAAGACGCAGGCCGTCACCTCCCAGATCCCCGACCGCGACCTGGGTGCGGACAACGTCCACATCGGCCCGTCCGACTACGTCGCCTGGCTGGACGACCGCAAGTGGGCCTACGTCCGCCTCGAGGGCCGCGCCTTCGGTGACGTCCCGCTGAACCTGGAGTACAAGCTCGAGGTCTGGGACTCGCCGAACTCGGCCGGTGTCATCATCGACGCCCTGCGCGCCGCGAAGATCGCCAAGGACCGCGGCATCGGCGGTCCGATCCTGTCGGCGTCGAGCTACTTCATGAAGTCCCCGCCGGTTCAGTACTTCGACGACGAGGCCCGCGCCAACGTCGAGAAGTTCATCGCGGGCGAGGTCGAGCGCTGAGCAGCCGCTGACCCCGGTCTGCCGAGGGGTCCCCGGGTCGCATGACCCGGGGACCTTTCCCGTATGTGAGGCTGTGCCCCATGGCCGTCGTCCGTGACCTGCGCGTCCTGCTGCGCCTGAAGGGGTTCCGGCGCCTGCTCGCCGTCCGCCTGCTCTCCCAGGGGGCCGACGGCGTCTACCAGGTCGCGCTCGCCACCTACGTCGTCTTCTCGCCGGAGAAACAGACCTCGCCCGCCGCGATCGCCTCCGCGATGGCGGTGCTGCTGCTCCCCTACTCCCTGGTGGGCCCCTTCGCCGGGGTCCTCCTGGACCGCTGGCGCCGCCGTCAGGTCTTCCTGTACGGCAATCTGCTGCGCGCCGGGCTGGCCTCGGTGACCGCGGTGCTGATGATCGCTTCCGTCCCCGACTGGCTCTTCTACGTCTCGGCGCTCTGCGTCACGGCCGTCAACCGCTTCGTCCTCGCGGGCCTGTCCGCCGCGCTGCCCCGGGTGGTCGACGCCGATCGCCTGGTGATCGCCAACTCGCTCTCCCCGACAGCCGGCACCCTGGCCGCCACCGCGGGCGGCGGCCTCGCCTTCGTCGTGCGCCTCGTGGTCTCGGACTCCGACGCCGCCGTGGTGCTGCTCGGCGCCACCCTCTACCTGTGCGGGGCACTGGCGTCGCTGCGGATCGCCGTGGAACTGCTCGGTCCCGACCCGGCTCGCGTACCGCCCAGGCTGGCCTCGGCGCTCACCGGCGCCGCCCGCGACCTGGTGGCGGGCGTACGCCACCTCGCGGCACCCGCCCGCCGGGAAGCGACCTGGGCGCTCGCGGGCATGACGCTGATGCGGTTCTGCTACGGCGCCCTGCTGGTCATGCTGTTGATGCTGTGCCGGTACTCCCTGACCTCGGACACGGAGGAGGGGCTCGCCTTGCTGGGGCTGGCGCTGGGGGTCTCCGGGGCGGGCTTCTTCGCGGCGGCGGTGGTCACCCCCTGGGCGGCGGGACGGCTGGGGCCCGGCCGCTGGATGGCCGTGTGCGCGGCGGTCGCCACCGTGCTGGTGCCGGCGCTGGGCCTGCCGTTCGCCACGGCGCCCCTGCTCGCCGCCGCGTTCGTGTTGGGCCTGACCACACAGGGGGCGAAGATCGCGACCGACACGGTCGTGCAGTCCTCGGTCGACGACAGCTTCCGGGGCCGGATCTTCTCCGTCTACGACGTCCTGTTCAACGTGGCCTTCGTCGGCGCGGCCGGGGTGGCCGCGCTCATGCTGCCGCCCGACGGCCGGTCGGTACCGCTGGTCCTGACAGTCTCCGTGATCTACGGAGTGGTTGCGGCAGCTATGGCCCGGTTTGAGAGCCGGCAACTGTCACATCAGTGACACAGAGCCCCACCGGGCTACGGAGTTGTCAGTGGGACCCGGTAGCTTACGTGCGTCTTATCTCGCGGCATGTCCGCGACACGCATCTATTTCAGGGGGACCCCCAGTGACCACCCAGCCGCCGCCTCAGGGCAACCCGTTCGCGCAGAACCAGCCGCAGGCTCCGCAGCAGCCCCAGGGGCAGAACCCCTACGCCCAGGGGCAGCCGGGCTTCCCGCAGCAGGCCGGCCAGCCCGGTCAGCCCGGTTTTCCGCAGCAGGGTGCCCCGTACGCTCCGGTGCCGCCGCAGCCGGCCCGCCGCAAGCCGAGCTTCAAGACGATCAAGAACATCGTCATCGCGGTGGTCGTCGTGGGTGTCGCGGTCGGCGGTTACATCGCCAGTCGGGACGACGCCGACACGGCCGCGGTCGGCGACTGCATGCACCGCGGCAGCACCAGCGACACCGACCCGGACCTCGAGGTCGTCGACTGCGGCGACTCGAAGGCCCAGTACGTGGTGCTGGCGAAGATCAAGGGGTCCTACTCCGCTCTCACCGCTGAGAGCAAGTGCACGGAAGCGGCCAAGGACTTCCAGTACTCCTACACCGAGAGCGGCAGCGGCAGTGACTTCCTGCTCTGCCTGAAGGACAAGTAGGGCGCAGTCTCACACGGCGAAGGGGCAGCGATGTTTCACGTGAAACATCGCCCCTTCGCCTGTCCGTCACCTCCGGGTCACGACGCCTGAACGGCCCACCACTCCTTCAGCGCCGCCACCGCCGCGTCGTACTCCATCGGCCCGTGTTCCAGGCGAAGCTCCAGCAGGTGCTTGTACGCCTGCCCGACGGCCGGCCCGGGGCGGATGCCGAGGATCTCCATGATCTGGTTGCCGTCCAGGTCCGGACGGATCGCGTCCAGCTCCTCCTGCTGCTGAAGCTGCGCGATCCGTTCCTCCAGGCCGTCGTACGCACGGGAGAGGGCCGCGGCCTTGCGCTTGTTCCGCGTCGTGCAGTCCGACCGCGTCAGCTTGTGGAGACGGTCGAGCAGCGGTCCTGCGTCCCGGACGTAGCGGCGGACCGCGGAGTCCGTCCACTCACCCGTGCCGTAGCCGTGGAAGCGCAGATGCAGCTCGACCAGGCGCGAGACGTCCTTCACCAGCTCGTTGGAGTACTTGAGCGCGATCATGCGCTTCTTCGTCATCTTGGCCCCGACCACCTCGTGGTGGTGGAACGAGACCCTGCCGTCCTTCTCGAAGCGACGGGTGCGCGGCTTGCCGATGTCGTGGAGCAGCGCGGCCAGCCGGAGGGTGAGGTCGGGCCCCTCGCTCTCCAGGGCCATCGCCTGCTCCAGGACGATGAGTGTGTGGTCGTAGACGTCCTTGTGCCGGTGGTGCTCGTCACGCTCCAGCCGCAGGGCCGGCAGCTCGGGCAGGACCCGCTCGGCGAGGCCCGTCTCCACCAGCAGACTCAGTCCCTTGCGCGGGTGGGGGGAGAGGATGAGCTTGTTCAGCTCGTCCCGGACCCGTTCGGCGGAGACGATGTCGATGCGCCCGGCCATGTCGTGCATGGCCTTGACGACCTCCGGCGCCACCTCGAAGTCGAGCTGTGCGGCGAAGCGCGCGGCCCGCATCATCCGGAGCGGGTCGTCCGAGAACGAGTCCTCGGGGGTTCCGGGGGTGCGCAGCACGCGGGCCGCGAGGTCGTCGAGTCCGCCGTGCGGGTCGATGAACGCCTTCTCCGGAAGCGCGACGGCCATCGCGTTCACCGTGAAGTCACGCCGGACGAGGTCCTCCTCGATGGAGTCCCCGTAGGACACCTCGGGCTTGCGCGAGGTGCGGTCGTACGCTTCCGACCGGTAGGTGGTCACCTCGATCTGCCAGCCGTCCTTCTGCCCCCCAACCGTGCCGAAGGCGATCCCGACCTCCCAGACCGCGTCCGCCCAGGGACGCATGATCTTCAGTACGTCCTGGGGGCGGGCGTCGGTCGTGAAGTCCAGGTCGTTGCCGAGCCGCCCGAGCAAGGCGTCCCGGACCGAGCCGCCGACCAGGGCGAGCGAGAACCCGGCCTCCTGGAAGCGGCGGGCGAGATCGTCGGCGACAGGGGCGATCCGCAGCGGCTCACTCACCGTGCGCTGCTGCTCCTGGCTCAGGGCGCTGGGGCTGACTTCGTTGGCGTTGGGCACAACAGAACAGGGTACGTGGCCCGGGCGGAGACAGGCGCCCCGTTTGATCGCGCACCGAATCCCCCGCTTCCGTACCGCTCCCTTTATAGACGCACATAGCGGGAAGCCCGGCCCGGCCGCGGATCTTGTGGCGTACTCCGCGGCACTTCCCCTCGGCGCACATCGTTACCATGCGTGGACGCACATTCCGACGACCACTGATCACGACGAGGGACGGGCGAGCGCGTGGCCGAGGCGGCAGACTTCCAGGGGACCAGTGCCTCACCTGCCCGCCGGTGGCTGCGGCGCACCACGGCACTGCTCGCCGGGGCGCCGCTGCTGGCCGGCCTGGTCCAGCTGCCCGCCGCCGGCGCGGCGCACGCCGAAGAGGCGACCGCCGCCCTGACCGAATCCGACTCGGGTTCGGTGGCCGTGGCCGTCGACTCGCTCACCCCCTCCGCGCCCACGGACGGGGACACGGTGACCGTGTCGGGCACCGTGACCAACCGCGGCAAGCAGGCCGTCACCGACGCCCATGTGGGCCTGCGCGTGGGCCCACCGGTGGACACCCGTTCTTCGGTCGACGCGATCGCCAAGGACAGCGACGATCTCCAGGGTTCCATCTCCCCGGAGATCGACGACAAGTACACCGAGAAGTTCTCCAAGCTCGCCCCCGGTGTCGCCGAGCACTTCAACATCTCCGTGCCGGTCGACGATCTGAACCTCGGCAACGACGGCGTCTACGAATTCGCCGTCTCGCTGTCCGGTGAGACCTCCGCGCAGCCGTGGGAGCAGATCCTCGGCATCCAGCGGACCTTCCTGCCGTGGCAGCCCGACGAGGCCGACACCCGGACCAAGACCACGGCGCTGTGGCCACTTGTCTCGACGACGCACATGGCCGCCGAGACGGGACCCAACGAGGAGCAGACCCCGGTCTTCCTCAACAACGACCTGGCGAAGGAGATCTCCCCCGGCGGCCGCCTGAACCAGATGGTGGCACTGGGCAAGGACCTCGACATCACCTGGGTGGTCGATCCGGACCTGCTGGCCTCCGTCGACGCCATGACGGGCAGCTACCGCGTCCGGGACGGGGACAAGACCACCGCCGGCACTCAGCAGGCGGTCGCCAAGCAGTGGCTGGCCGACCTGCAGGACGCGGTGGCCGACAAGGAGGTCGTCGCCCTTCCGTTCGCCGACCCCGACCTGGCGTCCCTGGCCCACAACGGCACGGATGTCACCGGTTCGCTGAGTCAGCTCAAGGACGCGACGGACGTCGTCGACAACACGGTCGAGCCGATCCTCCATGTGAAGCCGAACACCGACTTCGCCTGGCCCGTGGACGGCGCGGTCGACCGCTCGATCGTCAAGGTCGCCACCTCCGCGGGCGCCGACAAGGTGATCGCGCGCAGCGACAGCCTCCAGGAGACCAACGGCCTCTCCTACACACCGTCCGCCGCCCGTCCCATCGGCGGCGGCACCACGGCCGTCGTGGCGGACGCCCGGATGTCCACGGCCTTCGAGGGCGACCTGACGAACGCGTCCGCGTCCACGCTCGCCGTGCAGCGCTTCCTCGCCCAGAGCCTGGGCCTGGGTCTGCAGACCGGCAAGCAGCGCAGCGTCGTCATCGCCCCCCAGCGGACACCCACCGGGAGTCAGGCACGGGCGATGGCCGAGGGGCTGCGGGCCCTCCAGAGCGGCACCTGGTCCCAGTCCCAGAAGCTGACGGAGGCCTCCGCGGCCAAGCCGGACCCGGACGCCACTACCAAGATCCCGGGAACCTCCTCCTACCCGTCGGCGCTGCGCAAGAAGGAGCTGCCCCGGTCGGCCTTCGTGGAGAGCGCGCGGACGCAGGACGCGCTGGACAGCTTCAAGGTCGTGCTCTCGGACCCGTCCCGGGTGGTGACCCCCTTCGGACGCGCCCTGAACCGGGAGATGTCCGTGTCGTGGCGCGGCCGGGCCGCCGAGGCGCAGTCGTTCCGCGCCGGAGTGAAGTCGTACCTCGACGGACTGGCCGGCCGGGTCAGACTGATCGACAAGTCGGAGACGAAGCTCTCCGGCCGCAGCGCCACGATCCCGGTCACGGTCCAGAACAACCTCGTGCAGGACGTGGGGCCTCTGGTCCTGCGGCTCACCTCGATGAATCCGACCCGTCTCGAGATCGACGGCGCCGACTACGAGGAGCAGCCGATCTCGGTCTCCGGCGGCCACAGCCAGTCGGTGAAGTTCACCACGTCGGCCAACGCCAACGGCCGGGCGACGGTGATCGCCCAGCTGTACACGAAGGACGGGCGGCCGTACGGCGAGCCCGTCACCTTCGACGTGAAGGTCACCGAGATCACGGCCACGGTGATGCTCGTCATCGGCGGCGGCGTCCTGCTGCTCGTCCTCGCCGGGTTCCGGATGTACACGCAGCGCAAGCGTGCCGCGGCCCGTGCCGCCGAGAAGGGCGAGGACGGCGACTCCGATGAGCCGGAGGCCTCGGACGACTCCGAGAACGGCCCGGAGAACCCGGAGGGGCCCGAGGGGCGTCTCAGGGAGGAGTCCGCGGCACCGGCCCGGGCAGGCGACCCCGAGCAGCCGAGTGACCCGACACCGGACACCGCAGCGGAAAGCACCGACCCGTCCGGCACGGGTGAGAGAGTGGACCGTTGAGGATGTCGTGGCCGGTCGGCCCGGGACGATGAGGTGGGGTAACCATGAACGCGCCGTACGACGGTGACCGCGGTCAGGCCGTGGACGGCTCGGGTCACCCCCAGGGTCCGCCGCCGGATCCCGGACAGACGCCGCCGCAGCAGCCCGCGGACATGTACCTCCAGGACGCCTACGACCAGGATCCCTACCGGGCGCAGGACCTCTCCGCCCAGGACCCGGTCACCGAGGCGCTCTACGACCGCGCCGCGCATCCCCCTCCGCCCCCGGGCACCTACCCGCCTCAGCAGCCGCTGTACTCCCAGCCCTCCCAGTCGCCCTACGCCCCCGACCCCCGCGTCTGGGCCCCGCCCCCGGCCCCCGAACCGGAGGGCCCGACGCAGTACCTGCCGTACGGCGACGACCCTCGGACCACCCAGTTCGTGGGCGTCGACGACCTGGTCGGCCAGGCCGGTGAGCAGCGTCACGAGCCGGACGCCTTCGCGCACCTCTTCCGCGACCAGCAGCAGGGCGGCGGCCACCCCTCGTACGACGACCAGGCGGCCGTGCCCGCCCCGGCCCCGGCGCCGGGACCGTACGGCGGTCCGACGGGGCCGGGGCAGTACGGCACGACGCCGGCCCCGGGGCAGTACGGCGGGCACCAGGGGCCCGGCCCGTACGGGAACGCTCCGGCACACGGCCAGTACGGCGATCCCGCTCCGGCACAGGGGCAGTACGGGAACGCTCCGGCGCACGGACAACACGCGGCGCCCGCACCCGGCCAGTACGCGATGGCACCCACGCCCGAGGCGGCCGAGGCTCCGCTCCAGGAGCCCGCGCCCGCAGCCACCCCGGCCGCGCCCAAGAAGGGCGGGCGCGCGGGGGGCCTGCTGAAGTCGAGCGCCGTGATGGCGGCGGGCACGATGGTGTCGCGGCTCACCGGGTTCATCCGGTCGGCGCTGATCGTCTCGGCTCTGGGCGTCGGGCTGCTCGGCGACACTTTCCAGGTCGCCTACCAGTTGCCCACGATGATCTACATCCTCACCGTCGGCGGCGGCCTCAACTCGGTCTTCGTTCCGCAGCTCGTCCGCGCCATGAAGGACGACGAGGACGGGGGCGAGGCCTACGCCAACCGTCTCCTGACCCTCGTCATGGTTGCGCTGGGCGCGCTGACGGTGATCACGGTCTTCGCCGCGCCCCTGCTGATCCGGCTGCTGTCCAACCCCGTCGCCAGTGACCCGGCCGCCAACGAGGTCGGCATCACGTTCGTCCGCTACTTCCTGCCGTCCATCTTCTTCATGGGTCTGCACGTGGTGATGGGGCAGGTCCTCAACGCCCGCGGCAGGTTCGGCGCGATGATGTGGACTCCGGTCCTGAACAACATCGTCATCATCGTGACCCTCGGGATGTTCATCTGGGTCTACGGCACCGCGGAAAGCTCGGGGATGAAGGTGACGAGCATCCCGCCGGAGGGCGAGCGTCTGCTCGGCATCGGGGTGCTGCTGGGCCTCATCGTGCAGTCCCTGGCCATGATTCCCTACCTGCGGGAGACGGGCTTCCGGCTCCGGCTGCGCTTCGACTGGAGGGGACACGGGCTGGGCAAGGCCGTCACCCTCGCCAAGTGGACGGTCCTGTTCGTTCTGGCCAACCAGGCGGGCGCCATGATCGTCATCCAGCTCTCCACCGCGGCGGGCAAGGCCTCGCCCGTCGACGGCACCGGCTTCGCGGCCTATGCCAACGCACAGCTGATCTGGGGACTGCCGCAGGCCATCATCACGGTCTCGCTGATGGCCGCCCTGCTGCCCCGTATCTCACGCTCGGCATCGGAGGAGGACGGGGGAGCGGTCCGGGACGACATCTCGCAGGGCCTGCGCACGACGGCCGTGGCGATCGTTCCCGTCTCCTTTGGCTTCGTCGCGCTCGGCATCCCGATGTGCACGCTGATGTTCGGCTCCTCGGGCACCAGCGAAGCCACCAACATGGGCTACATGCTGATGGCCTTCGGCCTCGGTCTCATCCCGTACTCCGTGCAGTACGTCGTCCTGCGCGCCTTCTACGCCTACGAGGACACCCGGACGCCCTTCTACAACACCGTCATCGTGGCCGTGGTCAACGCCGCCGCCTCGGGCCTGTGTTACCTCCTGCTGCCCTCGCGCTGGGCCGTCGTCGGCATGGCGGCCAGCTACGGCCTGGCCTATGTGATCGGCGTGGGCATCGCCTGGCGCAGGCTGCGCAAGCGGCTGGGCGGGGACCTGGACGGTGCCCGGGTGCTGCGGACCTACGCCCGGCTGTGCATCGCATCCGTACCGGCCGCCCTGCTCAGTGGCGCCGCCTGCTACGCGATCAGCCGCGCGCTCGGACAGGGCGTCTTGGGATCGTTCGCCGCGCTGCTGGCCGGCGGGGTGCTGCTGTTCGGGGTCTTCTTCGTCGCCGCCCGCCGCATGCGCATCGAGGAAGTCAACTCTCTGGTCGGCATGGTGCGCGGACGCCTGGGACGCTGAGACCCGGGGTAGGCGCACAACCATCGTCCGCCGCTGTGTGTCGTGCATAGCGGCGGACTGTGGGCACAATTGGGTTCGGCGTCGGACGCGCGGATCGGGACTCGGCCGACGCGCACGGATTGGGGAGGCAGGAACGACGGTGGCGGAACGGAGCACAGCTGCCGTCGACGTGGCAGACAACGGCGGCGATGAGCCGCTGACCGCACAGGCGGACCAGTCCACGGCCGACGGGGTGGCCAACAACCGGGAGCGGGACACGGACAGCGACGAGGCACAGGGGAACCCCACGAGCGAGGTATCCGGCAAGGCCTCGTCTCCCGATCTGCACAGCGGGCACAAGCTCGCCAGACGCTACCGCCTCGAGGAGTGCGTCACCCGTCTGGACGGCTTCAGCAGCTGGCGGGCCGTCGACGAGAAGCTGCGCCGCGCCGTGGGAGTCCACCTCCTCCCGGCGGACCACGCGCGAGCCCGGTCCGTGCTGGCGGCGGCACGCTCGTCCGCCCTGCTCGGCGACCCCCGCTTCGTCCAGGTACTGGATGCCGTCGAGGACAACGACCTCGTCTACGTCGTGCACGAGTGGCTCCCCGATGCCACCGAGCTGACCGCGCTCCTCGCCTCCGGACCGCTGGAGGTCTACGACGCCTACCAGATGGTCACTCAGGTCGCGTCGGCCATGGCGGCCGCCCACCGCGAGGGCCTCGCCCATCTGCGTCTCAACCCCAACGCCGTGCTGCGTACGTCGACGGGCCAGTGGCGGATCCGCGGGCTCGCCGTCAACGCCGCGCTGCGCGGCATCAGTTCCGACACTCCGCAGCGCACCGACACCGAGGCCATCGGCGCCCTGCTGTACGCCACGCTCACCCAGCGCTGGCCGTACGAGAACGACGCGTACGGCCTGGCGGGGCTGCCCAAGGACATCGGGCTGATCCCGCCGGACCAGGTGCGGGCCGGTGTCCACCGCGGCCTGTCCGAACTGGCGATGCGGGCGCTGGCCAACGACGGCGCCACCGCCTCCCGTCATGAGTCCCCGTGCACCACGCCGGAGGAACTGGTGAAGGCGATCGGCGAGATGCCGCGCATCCGCCCGCCGGAGCCGGCGTACACCGCACCGCCCCAGTACCAGCGCACGGCCTACCAGCAGGGCGCGTACGGCCGCCCGGCACCGCGTCCCGGTGTCACCCAGCCGGTGCCGACGCCGCCGCCCCCGCTGCAGAGCCGTACCGGCAAGGCCCTGAAGTGGAGCGTCTCGGCCCTGCTGATCGCCGCGCTCGGTCTCGGAAGCTGGCAGCTCGCGGACGCCCTCATGGAACGGGGCGGCAAGGCGGACGACCCGAACAAGACGCAGACGGTGGACGGCGACAACGACAAGAGCCCGAAGCAGCCGGCCAGCCAGCCGATCGCCATCGCGGGAGCACATGACTTCGACCCGTTCGGGTCCGACGGCTCCGAGTACCCGGAGAACGTCGGCAAGGCCTACGACGGCGACCCCGCCTCCTACTGGCAGACGAGCCACTACGCGAGCGCCGACTTCGGCCGGCTGAAGCCGGGCGTGGGCATCGTGGTCGATCTCGGCAAGGTGCAACAGGTCGGCAAGGTGGCCGTCTCGTTCGGTGGGGACACCTCGGTGGAACTCCGCGCCGGCGGAGACACGGACTCGGAGCCGCAGTCCTTTGAGGGCTACACGAAGGTCACCGAGGCGAACGGCACGTCTGTGGAGCTCAAGCCGGACAAGGCACTTCGCACCCGCTACCTTCTGGTCTGGTTGACCAAGCTTCCGGTGACGGACGGGCAGTTCCGGGGCCGTGTCGCCGACATCAAGGTGACCAGCTGAGGGTCGTCGGCCGCAGAGGGGAGGATCCGATGGCGGAGGGCGCCGGATGTGACGGAGTGACCGACCAGGACCTCCTCGCCCGCCACGTCGAAGGCGACCCCGATGCCTTCGGTGAGCTCGTGCGGCGGCACCGGGACCGTCTGTGGGCAGTGGCCCTGCGAACGCTGGGGGATCGTGAGGAGGCCGCCGATGCCGTCCAGGACGCGCTCGTCTCCGCCTACCGGGCCGCCCACACCTTCCGCGGTCAGGCAGCCGTCACGACCTGGCTGCACCGGATCACGGTGAACGCCTGTCTCGACCGTGCCAGAAAGGCGGCCTCGCGGAAGACCGCGCCCGTCGATGACACCGAACGCCTGGAGCAGCTTCTGGAGCCGCACGAGTCGGCCTCCGCTCCCGCCGAGCGCAATGATCTGCACCGCCAGCTGCTGGAGGCCCTGGGTACCCTGCCGGCCGACCAGCGGGCCGCTCTCGTACTCGTCGACATGCAGGGCTATCCCGTCGCGGAGGCCGCCCGTGTCCTCGACGTACCGGCCGGAACGATCAAGAGCCGATGCGCCCGGGGCAGAGCCAGACTCCTGCCGCTGCTCACCCACCTGCGCCCGGACGGCAGTGGCGAGGGCAGGAAGCCCGGCCCGGAGCGGAACCGGACGCAGGGGGCATCCGTCCCACCCGCAGCGGGACCGTCGGAAGCGAAGCCGACGGAAACAGGGCCGAGCGATTCGACCGCAGTGAAGGGCGGAGGTGGACGAGCGTGACGTCGTCGACGACAGACATGACCGGGCACCCTGACGTTGCGGAGATCGCCGACCTCGCCGAAGGCATCCTCCCGGACGCACGGACCGCCGACGTACGGCAGCACCTGGAGCACTGCGCGCTCTGCGCGGACGTCTACGCGTCGCTGGGGGAGATCCAAGGGCTGCTCGGCACTCTGCCTGGGCCAGAGCGCATGCCGGACGACGTGGCCGCCCGCATTGACGCCGCACTGGCAGCCGAGCCGCTACCGGACACCACCACCCGGGAACCACAGCCCGCGGGCGACGGGCCCCGCAGCGACGGCGCGCGTGTTTCACGTGAAACATCGGCACCGGCCGACCGTCCCGCCGGGCACGCTCGCTCCTCCTCCACCGGTCCCGGCCGCAAGGACCGCCGAGGCGGGCGACGCAGGATCGCCGTACTCGGCGCGGTGGCCGCCGCTGCCGCCATCGGGCTCGGCTCGGTCATCGTGTCCTCACTCACCGGGGAGAGTCCCTCCGGCGACACCGCCCACGAGCAGCAGACCGCACTCGCGGACACCTTCTCCGAGGGTCGGCTCAAGGACAAGGTGTCCACCCTCATCGCGGACGGGAGCCCCCAGAACGGGTCCCGCACCCCGCGCAGCTTCGGCATGGAGTCCGAGAACGGTGGCGAGACCACCGAGAACCATGTCTTCAAGCAGCCGACCGTTCCGGAGTGCATCCGGAAGGGAATCGGCCGCGACGACGCGGTGATCGCCACGGAACCGGGCGTCTACCAGGGCAAGGAAGCACTGCTGGTGGTACTGCCCGACGCCGCCCACGACACCCGGGTCACCGCCTATATCGTCGAGTTGGCGTGTGTGGATCAGCCCGCGGTCGGCAAGGCCAAGATCCTTCTGAAGCATTCCTACGCACGCTAGTAGCGCCCTGGACCCCTCCTCTTAAGGCAGGCCGGTCCTGACGCCGTGTGCCCGGGCACAGCGGGAATGCGCGCCCCGTAGGATCCGTTAGGTGGGGTGAGAGTTCCGAGTGCAGCTCCACCCGGCCCTGAAGACGCAGTCCAGAGACGAGGAATGAAGCCGTGAGCGACGTCCGAAACGTGATCATCATCGGCTCCGGGCCCGCCGGCTACACGGCGGCGCTCTACACCGCGCGAGCGTCGCTGAAGCCGCTGGTGTTCGAGGGAGCCGTCACCGCGGGCGGAGCACTGATGAACACCACCGAGGTGGAGAACTTCCCTGGCTTCCAGGACGGCATCATGGGTCCCGAGCTCATGGACAACATGCGCGCCCAGGCGGAGCGCTTCGGTGCCGAGCTGATCCCGGATGATGTCGTGGCCGTCGACCTCAGCGGTGAGATCAAGACCGTCACCGACACCGCGGGAACGGTCCACCGCGCCAAGGCCGTCATCGTCACCACTGGTTCTCAGCACCGCAAGCTCGGTCTCCCGAACGAGGACGCGCTGTCCGGCCGCGGTGTCTCCTGGTGCGCGACCTGTGACGGCTTCTTCTTCAAGGACCAGGACATCGCCGTGATCGGCGGCGGTGACACCGCGATGGAGGAGGCCACGTTCCTCTCCCGCTTCGCGAAGTCCGTGACGATCGTGCACCGCCGGGACACCCTGCGCGCCTCCAAGGCGATGCAGGAGCGTGCCTTCGCCGACCCGAAGATCACGTTCGTCTGGGACAGCGAGGTCGCCGAGGTGCTGGGCGAGCAGAAGCTGGCGGGTCTGAAGCTGCGCAACGTCAAGACCGGCGAACTCTCTGATCTTCCGGTGACCGGCCTGTTCATCGCGATCGGCCACGACCCGCGCACCGAGCTCTTCAAGGGCCAGCTCGACCTGGACCCGGAGGGCTACCTGAAGGTCGACGCGCCCTCGACCCGCACCAATCTGACGGGTGTCTTCGGGGCGGGCGACGTGGTCGACCACACCTACCGACAGGCGATCACCGCTGCGGGCACCGGCTGCTCCGCCGCTCTCGACGCCGAGCGCTACCTCGCCGCCCTCAGTGACGAGGACAAGGCGGAGCCCGAGAAGACCGCCGTCTGACCACCCCATCCCCCGCACCAACCAGTTAAGGAGCCCGCCGTGGCCGGCACCCTGAAGCATGTGACCGACGACTCCTTCGAGCAGGACGTCCTCAAGAACGACAAGCCCGTCCTGGTGGACTTCTGGGCCGCCTGGTGCGGTCCGTGCCGTCAGATCGCGCCGTCCCTCGAAGCGATTGCCGCCGAGTACGGCGACAAGATCGAGATCGTCAAGCTGAACATCGACGAGAACCCGGGTACGGCTGCCAAGTACGGCGTCATGTCCATCCCGACCCTCAACGTCTACCAGGGCGGCGAGGTCGCCAAGACCATCGTCGGTGCGAAGCCGAAGGCCGCGATCGTCCGCGACCTCGAGGACTTCATCGCCGACTGACGATCGTCGACTGACGTTTCACGTGAAACACGAATGGGCCGGCCCTGACGGGTCGGCCCATTTGGATGAGTGCACTCCCCGGTGCCGTCATTACAGCGGACGCAACGCCGGTTCCTTCTGAACGGCGCCGAGCAGACGGTCCAGCGCCATCTCCACGTCTTCTTTCCAGGAGAGCGTGGACCTCAGATCCAGCCGCAGTCGCGGATGCCGGGCATGCGGCCGGACCGTCTTGAAACCCACCGCCAGGAGATGGTCCGCCGGCAGCACACAGGCAGGCTCCTTCCAGCGGGCATCCCCGAACGCCTCGATTGCCTTGAAACCACGGCGCAGTAGATCCTTGGCGACCGTCTGGACCATCACCCGGCCCAGTCCCTGGCCCTGGTACCCCGGCATCACGAACGCGGTCATCAGCTGGACGGCGTCAGAGGAAACCGGACTGGTGGGGAAAGCAGCCGAGCGCGGTACATACGCGGGAGGCGCGTAGAGAACGTAGCCCACCGGCACGTCATCGACGTAGACCACCCGCCCGCACGACCCCCAGTCCAGCAGAACGGCGGAGATCCATGATTCCTTCTCCAGGGCCGGTGTGCCCGCCTTTACCGCGGCCTCGCCACTGACGGGGTCCAGTTCCCAGAAGACGCACGAGCGACAGCGCTGGGGAAGGTCCTGAAGGTTGTCCAGCGTGAGCGGTACGAGCCGGCGCCCCATGAAGGCTGTTCCTCGCTTCCTTCCCCTGCCGCGTCGCGGGCGGCTGTCAGAGCGCTCCGTTCCCTGAGCAGGCTGCCGATGAACCCACCGACCGCGCCCAGCCCCAAGCCCGCGCTCACTAGTCCGGTGCGGCTCATCGTTCGCATGGCCCCTGCCTTCCTCTCAGAGGTACTGCCAGGTGACAACGCCATCTCGATCGCATCGTATCCACGATGCGGTGGACCCGACACCGACGCACAGCAAAGGGCGGACCGTGTTCCGGTATACACCGGACACGACCCGCCCTTGAGGCACCCGAAGCACCCCTGGGTGCTCCCGCTGCCGAGCATCAGGACTCGGCGTCGCCGTCCTCGTCCTCGTCGTCCAGAAGACCCTTCTGCAGGACGGGGCCTTCGCCGGGGGCGAGACTTCCGAGGATCCGCTCAAGATCGTCCATGGAGGCGAACTCGACGGTGATCTTGCCCTTCTTCTGTCCCAGGTCGACCTTCACACGGGTCTCGAAGCGATCGGACAGCCGCGTCGCCAGCTCCGAGAGGGCCGGGGACACCAGAGAGCCGGCCCTCGGGCCCTTGGCTCGCTGCGGCTTCTGCGGCCGGGAACCCATCAGGGTCACGATCTCCTCGACCGACCGCACCGAGAGACCTTCGGCCACGATGCGATGTGCCAGCCGATCCTGCTCCTCCGGGTCGTCCACGGACAGCAAGGCTCGCGCGTGGCCCGCGGAGAGCACACCCGCGGCCACCCGGTTCTGCACCTTCGGAGAAAGCTTCAGCAGACGCAGTGTGTTGGACACCTGCGGGCGGGAGCGACCGATGCGGTCCGCCAGCTGGTCATGCGTGCAGTTGAAGTCCTTCAGCAGCTGGTCGTAGGCGAACGCCTCCTCCAGCGGGTTCAGCTGAGCACGGTGCAGGTTCTCCAGGAGTGCGTCCAGGAGGAGCTTCTCGTCCTCCGTCGCCCGCACGATCGCCGGGATGGCGTCCAGTTCCAACTCTCGGCAGGCACGGAAGCGGCGCTCACCCATGATGAGCTCATAGCGCCCGGGCTCCGTCGGCCGTACGACAACCGGCTGGAGAAGGCCAACCTCCCTGATGGAGGTGACCAGCTCGGCCAGTGCGTCGTCGTCGAAGTCCTTGCGTGGCTGCTTCGGGTTCGGCGTGATGGCGTCGAGAGGGACTTCGGCGAAGTGCGCCCCCATGGGCGGCCGGAGGCCCTCCGTGCCGTGCAGCGCGGTCGGCTCTTCCGTTTCACGTGAAACATGCGGCAGCGTGGCCACCTTCGCCGCAGCCACTCCGCGCTCGTTCGGCAGCAGCGGCATGGCCCCGGGGGACGCGGAAGCCGCCGTCCCCAGCGCCGCCGAGGCAACCGACTTCTCGGTCGGGGCGTTGGGGATCAGTGCGCCCAGACCACGGCCCAACCCCCTCCGTCGCTCACTCACTGGATCCCCTCCACCATGTTCGGATCATTCTGGGCGCCGAGGTGAGCGTGGGTCGCGTCATAGTTGACGCCCACACCCCTCAGCGCGATCTCACGGGCCGCCTCCAGATAGGAGAGGGCTCCACTTGATCCTGGATCGTAGGTCAGTACCGTCTGCCCGTAGCTCGGGGCCTCGGAGATACGGACCGAACGGGGAATGCTCGTCCGCAGCACCTCCTCGCCGAAGTGGCTGCGCACCTCGTCCGCGACCTGCGACGCGAGCCGAGTCCGCCCGTCGTACATGGTGAGGAGAATCGTCGACACATGCAGCGTGGGGTTGAGATGTCCCCGGACCAGGTCGACGTTACGCAGTAGCTGTCCCAGCCCTTCCAGGGCGTAGTACTCGCACTGGATCGGGATCAGCACCTCTTGGCCCGCAACGAGGGCGTTGACGGTCAGCAGACCCAAGGAGGGCGGGCAGTCGATGAGAATGTAGTCCAGCGGCTGTTCATATGCCGTGATCGCCCGCTGAAGACGGCTCTCGCGTGCGACCAGAGAAACCAGTTCGATCTCCGCACCGGCGAGATCGATCGTGGCGGGCGCGCAGAACAGGCCCTCGACATCGGGGACCGGCTGGACCACTTCCGAGAGCGGTCGGCTCTCGACCAGCACGTCGTAGATGGAGGGGACATCGGCGTGATGGTCGATACCCAGCGCGGTGGAGGCGTTGCCCTGCGGGTCGAGGTCGACGACCAGGACTCTCGCTCCGTGCAGGGCGAGTGAGGCGGCAAGATTGACGGTCGTCGTCGTCTTGCCCACACCACCCTTCTGGTTGGCCACGACCATGACCCGGGTCTGCTCGGGTCGCGGCAGCCCCTCGCCGGCGCGGCCCAGAGCCTCCACCGCGAGTTGGGCAGCACGACCGATCGGAGTGTCGTCCATCGGAGGCGGTGTTTCACGTGAAACATCCGCTCCCATCGACTCGGTACGGGGACCGGGGACCGGATCGGTCATCGGTCCCGCGATATTGGCGTCGGACCGCAAGGATTCACTCTCCTCGACTTCAGGCTCGCAATGAACAGAGCCTCCCATGCCTTCGGGGTCATGAACCAGTGAGGCCTGGTCTTCTGTGGAGAAATCCACCTCTGTGGACAACTCCGTACCCTCTCCGAGCGACCCGAGAGGCTTTCGGTCGCGGGGGTCAGCCGCGGCGCGGCCGCGGCTGATGATGCCGTGCAACAGTGAGCGACGTTTCACGTGAAACACGATGCAGCGCAGCCGACGCCTAGCTGCCGCGACACTCCGGCATACGCAAGCAGGGCAGCTTGTGTGGAGTACGGCGGATCATCGGGGCTATCCGCGACGTCGGCGTGTCCGTCCGGTCCGGGCGGCCTTGGCTCGCTTGGCGGCGAAGCGCACACCACCGGGGCTCTCGCCAACCTCGACCCGCACCACGGTGGACATGGGGTCCACGACACCCTCTCCGACATGGAGGATGGACGTCTCCTCCGCACCGAGCTTGCTCAGCGCAGCGGTCGCCGCCTTCAGCTCTTCCTCGGCCGTGTCGCCCTTGAGAGCGAGCATCTCGCCGTACGGGCGCAGCAGCGGAATGCCCCAGGTGGCGAGGCGGTCCAGCGGAGCGACGGCACGGGCCGTCACCACATGTACCGGCGGCAGCTTGCCCATGACCTCCTCGGCCCGGCCGCGCACGACGGTGACATGATCCAGGCCCAGCAGCTCCACGACCTCGGTGAGGAAATTCGTGCGGCGCAGCAGTGGCTCAAGAAGGGTGATCTTCAGGTCCTCCCGGACCAGCGCCAGCGGGATCCCGGGAAGGCCGGCTCCCGAGCCGACGTCGCACACCGTCACTCCCTCGGGCACGACCTCGGAGAGCACGGCGCAGTTCAGCAGGTGCCGCTCCCAGAGCCGGGGAACTTCACGCGGACCGATCAGGCCGCGCTTCACCCCCGCCTCGGCAAGCAGTTCCGCGTAGCGGACCGCGTCCGCGTAGCGATCACCGAACACGTCACGTGCCTGCTCGGGTACAGGGGGGAGCTCCGCTGCCTCCGACACGGGGACCGTCCTTCCGTACGGCACCGGCGCCCCGGGCGTCGGTACCAGAACCACCAGAACTATCAGGCTGACAAAATTCGGCCCCGCCTGCGCAACAGACGGGGCCGGAGAACCAGAGAACCGATCAGGCGGGAAGCACGACGACGAAGCGCTCCGGCTCCTCGCCCTCGGACTCGCTGCGCAGTCCGGCGGCCTTGACCGCGTCGTGCACGACCTTGCGCTCGAAGGGCGTCATCGGCTTCATCCGCACGGCCTCGCCGCTGCTCTTGACCTCGGCCGCGGCCTTGGCGCCCAGCTCGGACAGCTCGGCGCGCTTGTCGGCCCGGTAACCCGCGATGTCGAGCATCAGTCGGCTGCGGTCACCGGTCTCCCGGTGCACGGCCAGGCGCGTGAGCTCCTGCAGAGCCTCCAGCACCTCGCCATCCCGGCCGACCAGCTTCTGCAGGTCCCTGCTCTGGCTGTCGCTGATGATCGAGACGGAGGCGCGGTCGGCCTCGACGTCCATGTCGATGTCGCCGTCGAGGTCGGCGATGTCGAGCAGACCCTCCAGGTAGTCCGCGGCGATCTCGCCCTCCTGCTCGAGGCGGGTGAGGGTGTCTGCACCCTCGGCAGCGGCGGAGGTGATGCCTTCCGTCACGGGATGGACTCCTTCTTACTTCTTCGACGGGGACTTGGGCCGCTGCGGGCCCTTGCGCTGTCCGGACTGGGCCTTGCTGCGGCCACCGCCGCCGGACTTCTGAGCCGGCTTCTTGGCACCGGAGGCAGGCTTGGCGTCCTGCTCGCCGGCCGGCTTGGCGTCCTGCGGCTCGTCCGACTTGGTCAGCGACGTCTTCGGCTCGGCCTCGCCGGCGGGCTTGGCCTGGCGCTGGGACTTGCTCTGCCGCTTGGGCTGCTGGCGCTTGGGCTGAGCCGCGGTCGTCACGGTCGAGCCGTCCGCGCTCTGGGCGGCCACGGCGGTGTCGCTCTTCACCACGTTGCCGTCGGCCTGAGCCGCCAGGCCCGCCTTGTTCAGACCGTTGATGAACTTCCGCTCGGCCTCGTTGCGGTCCCGGCCCTTGGCGACGATGGCCTTCACGATGGCCTTCTCGCCCCGGCGACGGGTCTTGCCGTGCTCGGTGACGCTCTTGTGCAGCCGCTCCAGGTAGGCGGCCTGCGCCTTGGAACCCGGCGTCGGGTTGTTGCGGATGACGTACATCTGCTGGCCCATGGTCCACACGTTGGTGGTCAGCCAGTAGACGAGGACACCGACGGGGAAGTTGACGCCGAAAACGGCGAACATGACGGGGAAGACGTACATCAGCATCTTCTGCTGCTGCATGAACGGCGTCTTCACCGTGGTGTCGACGTTCTTCGTCATCAGCTGGCGCTGGGTGAAGAACTGCGAGGCCGACATCAGCACGATCATGATCGCGGTGACGACGCGGACGTCGGTCAGGGAGGCGCTGAGGGCGGCGACGTCGCTCTCGCTGCTGAAGAACTTGGAGGCCAGCGGGGCCCCGAAGATGTGCGCCTTCTGCGCGCTCTCGAGCAGGTCCTGGTTGACCGCGCCGATGGTGTCACCGGACGCGATGCCGTTGAGCACGTGGTACAGGGCGAAGAAGAACGGGGACTGCGCCAGGATGGGAAGGCACGAGGAGAGCGGGTTGGTACCCGTCTCCTTGTACAGCTTCATCATCTCTTCGGACTGACGCTGCTTGTCGTTCTTGTAGCGCTCCTGGATCTTCTTCATCTCCGGCTGGAGCGTCTGCATTCCGCGCGTCGCCTTGATCTGCTTCACGAAGAGCGGGATCAGGCAGATACGGATGAGGATCACCAGGGACACGATGGACAGGCCCCAGGCCCATCCGGTGTCAGGTCCGAAGATCGCCCCGTACACCGTGTGGAACTGGACGATGACCCAGGAGACGGGCCAGGTGATAAAGCTGAAGAGGCTGGCAATCGTGTCCACTAATCATGCTCCTTGGGCATGGGGCGAGGTCTCTGCGGCCGGGCCCGAAGGATCGGACGAGCTCGGATGAGCAGGCCTTCCTTCGGTGGCCGGTTCGGCGGCGGAGGTCCCGCCCTTGCGTGCCCGCCAGGCGGCACGCAGCATTTCGTGCCACCGCGGGCGCTTGCGCGGCGGAACATGGTCCACGCCGCCCAGCGACCACGGATTGCACCGCAGGATGCGCCAGGCGGTGAGTGCCGTGCCCTTGACGGCTCCGTGCCGGTCGATGGCCGTGTAGCCGTAGTGGGAACACGACGGGTAGTACTTGCACACCGGCCCCAGCAGCGGACTGATCGTCCACTGGTAGAGCTTGATCAGAGCCAGCAGCGGGTACTTCATCGCGCGCCCCCTCCCAGTAGCCGCGCCAGGGCGGCGTCCAGGTCTCGGGCCAGCTGTGCATGGTCGGCGTCACCCGCACCGGGCAGCGCTCGTACGACTACCAGGCTACCGGGGGGCAACAGGTCGATCCGGTCGCGCATCAGATGGCGAAGCCTCCGCTTCACCTTGTTGCGCACGACCGCACCGCCCACGGCTTTGCTCACGACGAAACCCGCACGTGTCCGGGGAGCGCTCTCCCCAGGCGCGTGCGGGTCCGTGG
Organism: Streptomyces sp. NPDC042336; assembly: GCF_055581985.1. Classification (NCBI taxonomy): domain Bacteria; kingdom Bacillati; phylum Actinomycetota; class Actinomycetes; order Kitasatosporales; family Streptomycetaceae; genus Streptomyces; species Streptomyces sp. NPDC042336. Next base: position 100,748 of record NZ_JBVJEA010000010.1, read on the forward strand.
CACCGCTTCGAAGGTGGACGACGAGGGCCGGACGGCCGGCCCGGCGTCCTCGTCGTACCGCGGTCGCGAAGTCCTCGCGCCGCCTCAGCCGGTTCTCGGTGGGCAGCACGATGTCATGACCTGACCGGGATCAGGCGGACAGACGGGCGCGACCCTTGCTGCGGCGGGTCGCGAGAATCGCGCGGCCGGCACGGGTACGCATACGCAGCCGGAAGCCGTGGGTCTTCGCGCGGCGACGGTTGTTCGGCTGGAAGGTGCGCTTGCTCACTCGGGGGCTCCAGAAAGAATCGGGGTTGGCGGGGTGCCGTCCTGGCTGTCACCGTGCGCCCACGAGTAGCTCGCGTTACGCCCGAGTGCACCGCTTTTCGATCACCTTGGACGTGACCTGTGCCCATCGGAGGCAGGCGGCAGCAGCCATCGACAACTCGACCTGGTTACGGTACGTGCGACTGCGCCATTCGGTCAAACCAGCGGTGACCGGGAGACACTTGTCCACAGGCTGGGGACAACAACTTGAACCCTACCCGTTGCGCTGACTACCGTGACTGGACTCCGATTCGTTCCCTTATCCCTGCCCCACCCGAGTTTCATCCCGACCCGTCCCCGAATCACACCTTCGAGGGACTCGTGAGAGAGCGTGCCCTGTGGCTGACGTACCTGCCGATCTTGCCGCAGTGTGGCCACGCGTATTGGAGCAACTTCTCGGAGAGGGCCGCGGGCAGGGCGTCGAGTCGAAGGACGAGCACTGGATCCGCCGCTGCCAGCCGCTCGCGCTGGTCGCCGACACCGCCCTGCTCGCCGTACCGAACGAATTTGCGAAGGGCGTACTGGAGGGCCGTCTCGCACCGATCGTCAGCGAGACCCTGAGCCGCGAGTGCGGGCGACCGATCCGCATCGCGATCACCGTCGACGACACCGCGGGCGAACCGGCCGGGCCCGCCCCCCAGGCACCGCCCTCCCGCCCCCAGCCCCGCTACGAGGAGCCCGAGCTTCCCGCCCCCGGCCAGGGCGGCCGCGAGGAGTACCGCGACGAGTACGAGGGGTACGGCCGCAACCGCGCCGACCAGCTGCCCAGCGCCAGGCCCGCCTACCCGCAGGAGTACCAGCGCCCCGAGCCCGGCTCCTGGCCCCGCCCCGCGCAGCAGGACGACTACGGCTGGCAGCAGCAGCGCCTCGGCTTCCCCGAGAGGGACCCCTACGCCTCCCCGTCGCAGGAGCCGTACGGCCAGGAGCCGCCGCCCTACTCCCGCGAGTCCCAGGCCCCCTACCAGCAGGACTACCGGCCGCAGCCCCCGGAACGCCCCTCGTACGACAGCCAGCGCGGCGAGTACGAACAGTCCCGGGGCGACTACGACAAGCCCCGCGGCGACTACGAACAGTCCCGGGTCGAGTACGACAATCCGCGCGGGGACTACGACCAGCAGCGCGGCGACTACGAGCAGCGCGGTCCGCGCCGTGAGTTGCCCGAGCCCCCGGCCGGGTCCGGACACGTCCACCGCGGCGGCCCGGTCGGCCCCGGGCCCGCGACCGGGGCGCCCGGACCGCTGGCCGCACAGCCCGCGCCGGCGACCGGCCCCGGCGAGCCGACCGCGCGCCTGAACCCGAAGTACCTCTTCGACACCTTCGTCATCGGCGCCTCCAACCGCTTCGCCCACGCGGCGGCCGTCGCCGTCGCCGAGGCGCCCGCGAAGGCCTACAACCCCCTGTTCATCTACGGGGAGTCGGGACTCGGCAAGACCCACCTCCTGCACGCCATCGGGCACTACGCGCGCAGCCTCTACCCGGGCACGCGCGTGCGCTACGTCAGCTCGGAGGAGTTCACCAACGAGTTCATCAACTCCATCCGCGACGGCAAGGGTGACAGCTTCCGCAAGCGCTACCGCGAGATGGACATCCTGCTCGTCGACGACATCCAGTTCCTCGCGGACAAGGAGTCGACGCAGGAGGAGTTCTTCCACACCTTCAACACCCTCCACAACGCCAACAAGCAGATCGTGCTCTCCAGCGACCGGCCGCCCAAGCAGCTGGTGACCCTGGAGGACCGGCTCCGCAACCGCTTCGAGTGGGGGCTGATCACCGACGTCCAGCCGCCGGAGCTGGAGACGCGCATCGCGATCCTGCGCAAGAAGGCGGTCCAGGAGCAGCTCAACGCCCCGCCGGAGGTACTGGAGTTCATCGCCTCGCGGATCTCGCGCAACATCCGCGAGCTGGAGGGCGCGCTGATCCGGGTGACGGCGTTCGCGTCGCTCAACCGGCAGCCGGTGGACCTGGGCCTGACCGAGATCGTCCTCAAGGACCTGATCCCCGGCGGCGAGGACTCGGCCCCCGAGATCACGTCCACGGCCATCATGGGCGCGACCGCGGACTACTTCGGCCTCACGGTCGAGGACCTGTGCGGCACCTCGCGCGGGCGGGCGCTGGTGACGGCCCGGCAGATCGCCATGTACCTGTGCCGTGAGCTGACGGACCTCTCGCTGCCGAAGATCGGCGCGCTGTTCGGCGGCCGGGACCACACCACGGTGATGCACGCCGACCGCAAGATCCGCAATCTGATGGCCGAGCGGCGCTCGATCTACAACCAGGTGACCGAGCTGACCAACCGCATCAAGAACGGCTGACGGCCGCCGGCACCGGCCACGAAGGCGCCTCCGGGACTCCCGGGGGCGCCTTTCGCATGGGCCCCGCACGTCTCCCGCACGTCTCCCGCACGTCTCCGGCAGCTCTCCGCGCCCTCCCCGCACGTCCCGGCGGCGCCACCGGCTCGTACGGCTGTCCTGGCCGCTGTTCGAATACCTGCCGGGTTACGGGCGTCCTCCACAGATTGGGCCGGTTTTTTCCGTCCACACCTTGGGGACTGGGAAGTTGTCCCGATCCTGTCCACAGGCCAGGCCGATGAGGGATCATCAGGGCAGGTCAGCTCCCTGTGGATTCGTGGACGAACGATCTCCACAGGCTGTGGACGAAGAAATGATCCACAGGCTGTGCATTGAGTTGTCCACGGGCAACCCACAGGCTGGACGGGGTTGTCCCCAGCGATCCCCAGCTTCTCCACATGGCTGTCCACTGTTCGGCAACGTGACGCGCCCCGTCACCGCGTCGAGTGAAAGGCGTCACACCAGGCTGCCTGGTTGGGCTGTGGGAAACGTGGGTAAAGCTGGGGACGGCGCTGGGGAGAAGTCGCCTCTCCCTGTGCACGGTGTGTGCAGAACTTTCCGTTCTCCACAGAAGGGCTCGGTTGTCCACCGGCTCCGCCCACAGGCACGGTGGACAAAATTCCCGGCCTGACCTGGGCAAACGAGGTTATCCACGGTATCCACAGGCCCTACTACTACTGACGACTAGAGAGAGAGCGGAATTCGTTTCGAAGCGGGTCCTGTGCACAACTCGCCCTCTCGAGCCCGACCGCCCCTCGTCACGACTTGACCCCGAACGGCACCTACTGTCAGTGGGGTGCGTCAGACTGGTCCCCGGTGTTCTGCCCCTCACAGCGGCGGACGACACCGGTCAGACGACGAAGGCGAAGCAGGGCGAGCAGCGCCGGCAACAGCAGGAGGCGGCAACAGTGAAGATCCGGGTGGAACGCGACGTACTCGCGGAGGCAGTGGCCTGGGCGGCTCGCAGCCTCCCGGCCCGTCCGCCGGCGCCGGTCCTCGCGGGCCTGCTGCTGAAGGCCGAGGAAGGGCAGCTGAGCCTGTCCAGCTTCGACTACGAGGTCTCGGCGCGGGTCTCGGTCGAGGCGGAGATCGAGGAGGAGGGCACGGTCCTCGTCTCGGGTCGGCTGCTCGCGGACATCTCCCGCGCCCTCCCCAACCGGCCGGTGGAGATCTCCACAGACGGTGTACGGGCGACGGTGGTCTGCGGCTCCTCGCGGTTCACCCTCCACACCCTGCCGGTGGAGGAGTACCCGGCGCTGCCGCAGATGCCGGAGGCGACGGGCACGGTCCCCGGCGAGGTCTTCGCCTCGGCCGTGCAGCAGGTGGCCATCGCCGCGGGCCGTGACGACACGCTGCCCGTCCTGACCGGTGTGCGCATCGAGATCGAGGGCGACTCGGTCACGCTGGCCTCCACGGACCGCTACCGCTTCGCGGTCCGCGAGTTCCTGTGGAAGCCGGAGAACCCTGACATCTCCGCGGTCGCCCTGGTGCCCGCCAAGACGCTCCAGGACACCGCCAAGGCGCTGACCAGCGGTGACCAGGTGATCCTGGCGCTGTCCGGCTCGGGCGCGGGCGAGGGTCTGATCGGTTTCGAGGGTGCGGGCCGCCGGACGACGACGCGTCTGCTGGAGGGCGACCTCCCGAAGTACAAGACGCTCTTCCCGACGGAGTTCAACAGCGTCGCGGTGATCGAGACCGCCCCGTTCGTGGAGGCCGTCAAGCGCGTGGCCCTGGTCGCCGAGCGCAACACCCCGGTGCGGCTCAGCTTCGAGCAGGGCGTGCTCATCCTGGAGGCCGGCTCCAGCGACGACGCACAGGCTGTGGAAAGGGTCGACGCCCAGCTGGAGGGCGACGACATCTCGATCGCCTTCAACCCGACCTTCCTGCTGGACGGTCTGAGCGCGATCGACTCCCCGGTCGCCCAGCTGTCCTTCACGACGTCCACGAAGCCGGCCCTGCTCAGCGGCAAGCCCGCGGTGGACGCCGAGGCGGACGAGGCCTACAAGTACCTGATCATGCCGGTGCGGCTGAGCGGCTGAGCCAGGCTTCGCACCGTCGGTCGCCGTCCACAGGGTGGGGACGAACCCGCAGGTGGGGGCGTACGTCTGAGCGCGTATGCCCACAGCTGTGCACGGGCGGGCGGGTTTAGGCTCGACGCGGGTACGAAAGTGCCGCGGCACGCATCCGGCGGGTTCGGAGGTGCCGCCTTGCCACCTCGCACACCTAAGGAACGCAACTGATGGAGCTCGGTCTCGTCGGCCTCGGCAAGATGGGCGGCAACATGCGCGAGCGGATCCGCCGCGCGGGCCACACCGTCGTCGGATACGACCGCAATCCCGACCTCGCCGACGTCCACAGCCTGGAAGAGCTTGTGGGCAAGCTCAGTGCCCCGCGCGTGGTCTGGGTGATGGTCCCGGCCGGGGAGGCCACCCAGGCCACCGTCGACCGGCTCGGCGAGCTGCTGGAGCCCGGCGACGTCGTCGTGGACGGCGGCAACTCCCGCTGGACGGACGACGAGAAGCACGCCGAGGAGCTGGCCGCCAAGGGCATAGGCTTCGTCGACTGCGGCGTCTCCGGCGGCGTGTGGGGCCTGGAGAACGGCTACGCGCTGATGTACGGCGGGGACGCGGAGAACGTCGCCAAGGTGCAGCCGGTCTTCGACGCCCTCAAGCCGGAGGGCGACTTCGGCGCCGTGCACGCCGGCAAGGTGGGCGCGGGCCACTTCGCGAAGATGGTCCACAACGGCATCGAGTACGCGATGATGCAGGCCTACGCCGAGGGCTGGGAGCTGCTGGAGAAGGTCGACTCCGTGGAGAACGTCCGCGAGGTCTTCCGTTCCTGGCAGGAGGGCACGGTGATCCGGTCCTGGCTGCTCGACCTGGCGGTCAACGCGCTCGACGACGACGAGCACCTGGACGGGCTCCGGGGTTATGCACAGGACTCCGGTGAGGGACGCTGGACTGTGGAGGCGGCGATCGACAACGCGGTGCCGCTGCCCGCGATCACGGCCTCCCTCTTCGCGCGGTTCGCGTCCCGGCAGGACGACTCGCCGCAGATGAAGATGATCGCCGCGCTGCGCAACCAGTTCGGCGGCCACGCGGTCGAGAAGAAGTAGGCAGCACCCGAGGGCCACGCGCCCGAGGGACGAACACCCGGGAGGTCGGCGCACGACCATGCACGTCACGCATCTGTCGCTGGCCGACTTCCGTTCGTACGCCCGGGTCGAGGTGCCCCTGGACCCGGGCGTCACCGCCTTCGTCGGTCCGAACGGGCAGGGCAAGACGAACCTGGTCGAGGCGGTCGGCTACCTCGCCACCCTCGGCAGCCACCGGGTCTCCTCCGACGCGCCGCTGGTGCGCATGGGCACCGAGCGCGCCGTGATCCGGGCCCAGGTCCGGCAGGGCGAGCGGCAGCAGCTGATCGAGCTGGAGCTGAACCCGGGCCGGGCCAACCGCGCCCGCATCAACAGGTCCTCGCAGGTCAGACCGCGTGACGTGCTCGGCATCGTGCGCACTGTGCTGTTCGCGCCGGAGGACCTCGCGCTGGTGAAGGGCGACCCCGGTGAGCGGCGCCGTTTCCTGGACGAGCTGATCACCGCCCGTTCCCCGCGGATGGCCGGGGTGCGCTCCGACTACGACCGGGTCCTCAAGCAGCGCAACACCCTGCTGAAGTCGGCCGCGCTCGCCCGCCGGCACGGCGGCCGCACGATGGACCTGTCCACGCTCGACGTCTGGGACCAGCACCTCGCGCGCGCGGGCGCCGAGTTGCTCGCCCAGCGGCTGGACCTGATCGCGGCCGTGCAGCCGCTGGCCGACAAGGCGTACGAGCAGCTGGCCCCGGGCGGCGGCCCCGTCGCCCTGGAGTACAAGCCGTCGGCGCCCGGTGAGGCGCACACGCGCGAGGACCTGTACGAGCAGCTGATGGGGGCGCTCGCCGAGGCGCGCAAGCAGGAGATCGAGCGGGGCGTCACGCTGGTCGGTCCGCACCGGGACGACCTCCTGCTCAAACTCGGCTCGCTGCCCGCCAAGGGCTACGCCTCCCACGGCGAGTCGTGGTCGTACGCGCTGGCGCTCCGGCTGGCCTCCTTCGACCTGCTGCGGGCGGAGGGCAACGAGCCGGTGCTGGTGCTGGACGACGTCTTCGCCGAGCTGGACGCGCGGCGCCGGGAGCGGCTGGCCGAGCTGGTGGCGCCCGGGGAGCAGGTGCTGGTGACGGCCGCGGTCGACGACGACGTACCGCATGTGCTGGCGGGGGCGCGGTTCACGGTGGCGGAGGGGACGGTGGAGCGCGTATGAGCGCGGACGCGCCGGACCCGGGTCCCGGACAGTCCCCGGGCGGGCCCGAGGGAGGCCAGGAGCCGTCGGGGGTCGACCTCGCGCGCGTGGCGCTCAGGGCGGCGCGGGAGGCGGCACGCGCGCGTGGGGACGCGGCCCAGCAGAAGAAGCAGGCGCGGCGCGGGGGGCTGCGCTCCGGGGCGCGGGCCGACGGCCGTGACCCCATGGCGCTGGGTTCCGCGATCAACCGGCTGATCACAGAGCGCGGCTGGGAGACGCCGGCCGCGGTGGGCGGGGTGATGGGCCGCTGGCCGGAGATCGTCGGCGAGGACGTGGCGAAGCACTGCGTGCCGGAGCGGTACGACGAGGACGAGCGGGTGCTGGTCGTGCGCTGCGACTCGACGGCGTGGGCGACGAACCTGCGCTTGCTCGCGCCGACGCTGGTGGCCCGGCTCAACGAGGACCTGGGGCACGGGTCGGTGCGGATGATCAAGGTCCTGGGACCTGGTGGCCCGGATGGTCCGGGCCGGCGTTACGGACCGTTGCGGGCGCCCGGCAGCCAGGGCCCGGGCGACACCTACGGGTGACGTGCGGGCGTTCTGGCACCCCGTCAGTGATGCGTGATGTACCTCACAAAAATGTGCGCCCCCGGTCGAAGTGAGCCGTCGGGGCGCCCTGTGCCGTACCCCTCTGCGAGGCGTCGGAGCGGGATCTGACTCCCAAGTAGCAAAGGGTTGACGCCTCGAAGCGCTGAGTGCCGTTGTGAGCCTCCTGGGGCCCCCATCCGCATATCGGGAGTCGGACGAGCCTCGTTCAGGGCGGCACATGCGGACTCAGGTACCGGCAAACCCCCATCAGTGTCAGTGGTACCGGTAGAATGAGAGAGAATCCCGCCCCGAACGTGGGGACCGTCCGGGACTAGCTGAGCAACGCTGATCAAGGCTTACCAACGCAACATGCCGCAGCCGCTCCGGCAACCTGCCGACGAGCCCGGCTCGTGCTGTGCCAGAAAGGGCGCTTCGTGGCCGATTCCGGCAACCCCAACGAGAACAACCCGTCCACCGACACCGGCGTGAACGACGCGGTGAGCACCCCGCACGGCGATGCTGCCGCGTCGTACGACGCCAGTGCCATCACCGTCCTCGAGGGTCTGGACGCGGTCCGCAAGCGACCCGGTATGTACATCGGCTCGACCGGTGAGCGGGGCCTGCACCACCTGGTGCAGGAGGTCGTGGACAACTCCGTCGACGAGGCGCTGGCCGGTCACGCGGACACGATCGACGTGACGATCCTCGCCGACGGCGGCGTCCGGGTCGTCGACAACGGCCGTGGCATCCCGGTGGGCATCGTCCCCTCCGAGGGGAAGCCCGCAGTCGAGGTCGTGCTGACCGTGCTGCACGCGGGCGGCAAGTTCGGCGGCGGCGGCTACGCGGTCTCCGGTGGTCTGCACGGCGTGGGTGTCTCCGTCGTCAACGCCCTCTCCACGAGGGTCGCGGTGGAGGTCAAGACGGACGGCTACCGCTGGACGCAGGAGTACAAGCTGGGTGTCCCCACGGCGGCGCTCGCCCGGCACGAGGCCACCGAGGAGACCGGCACGTCGGTCACCTTCTGGGCCGACGGCGACATCTTCGAGACCACCGACTACTCCTTCGAGACGCTCTCCCGGCGCTTCCAGGAGATGGCCTTCCTCAACAAGGGCCTCAGGATCAACCTCACCGACGAGCGCGAGTCGGCGAAGGCCACCGCCGGCGCGGACGAGGCGGGCGAGGACGAGAAGCACGAGGACAAGAGCGTCTCGTACCACTACGAGGGCGGCATCGTCGACTTCGTGACGTACCTCAACTCCCGCAAGGGAGAGCTGGTCCACCCGACGGTGATCGACCTGGAGGCCGAGGACAAGGACAAGAGCCTGTCCCTCGAGGTCGCGATGCAGTGGAACGGCGGCTACACGGAGGGTGTGTACTCCTTCGCCAACATCATCCACACGCACGAGGGCGGCACCCACGAGGAGGGCTTCCGCGCGGCGCTCACCTCGCTGATCAACAAGTACGCGCGGGACAAGAAGCTGCTGCGCGAGAAGGACGACAACCTCACGGGGGACGACATCCGCGAGGGTCTGACCGCGATCATCTCGGTCAAGCTGGCGGAGCCGCAGTTCGAGGGCCAGACCAAGACGAAGCTGGGCAACACCGAGGTGAAGACCTTCGTCCAGAAGGTCGTCTACGAGCACCTGACGGACTGGCTCGACCGCAACCCCAACGAGGCCGCGGACATCATCCGCAAGGGCATCCAGGCGGCCCACGCGCGCGTGGCGGCCCGCAAGGCCCGCGACCTGACGCGCCGCAAGGGCCTGCTGGAGTCGGCCTCGCTGCCGGGCAAGCTGTCCGACTGCCAGTCGAACGACCCGACCAAGTGCGAGATCTTCATCGTCGAGGGCGACTCCGCCGGCGGCTCGGCCAAGTCCGGCCGTAACCCGCAGTACCAGGCGATCCTCCCGATCCGCGGCAAGATCCTCAACGTCGAGAAGGCGCGCATCGACCGGATCCTGCAGAACCAGGAGATCCAGGCGATGATCTCCGCGTTCGGCACGGGTGTGCACGAGGACTTCGACATCGAGAAGCTCCGCTATCACAAGATCATCCTGATGGCGGACGCCGACGTCGACGGCCAGCACATCAACACCCTGCTGCTGACCTTCCTGTTCCGCTTCATGCGGCCGCTGGTCGAGTCCGGGCACGTGTACCTGTCCCGCCCGCCGCTGTACAAGATCAAGTGGGGCCGGGACGACTTCGAGTACGCGTACTCCGACCGGGAGCGCGACGCGCTGATCGAGATGGGCCGCAACGCGGGCAAGCGCATCCGTGAGGACTCCGTGCAGCGCTTCAAGGGTCTCGGCGAGATGAACGCCGAGGAGCTGCGCATCACGACCATGGACCAGGAGCACCGCGTGCTCGGCCAGGTCACGCTCGACGACGCCGCGCAGGCCGACGACCTGTTCTCGGTGCTGATGGGCGAGGACGTCGAGGCCCGGCGCGCGTTCATCCAGCGCAACGCCAAGGACGTCCGCTTCCTCGACATCTGAGTCGGTCTCAGCTGACCGCACCAGGAAGGACCTTCACCAGCAATGACCGACGAGAACACTCCTGTGACCACGCCCGAGGGTGACGCCCTGGCGATGCGTGTCGAGCCCGTCGGGCTCGAGACGGAGATGCAGCGCTCGTACCTCGACTACGCGATGTCCGTCATCGTCTCGCGTGCGCTGCCCGACGTCCGCGACGGCCTCAAGCCCGTGCACCGCCGGGTGCTGTACGCCATGTACGACGGCGGCTACCGCCCCGAGCGCGGCTTCTACAAGTGCGCCCGCGTCGTCGGCGACGTCATGGGCAACTACCACCCGCACGGCGACAGCTCCATCTACGACGCCCTGGTGCGCCTCGCGCAGCCCTGGTCGATGCGGATGCCGCTCGTCGACTCCAACGGCAACTTCGGCTCGCCGGGCAACGACCCGGCGGCGGCCATGCGCTACACCGAGTGCAAGATGGCGCCGCTGTCGATGGAGATGGTCCGTGACATCGACGAGGAGACCGTCGACTTCACGGACAACTACGACGGACGCTCCCAGGAGCCGACCGTCCTGCCCGCGCGCTTCCCGAACCTGCTGATCAACGGCTCGGCGGGCATCGCGGTCGGCATGGCGACCAACATCCCGCCGCACAACCTGCGCGAGGTCGCGGCCGGCGCCCAGTGGTACCTGGAGAACCACGAGGCCTCGCACGAGGAGCTGCTCGACGCGCTCATCGAGCGCATCAAGGGCCCCGACTTCCCCACCGGTGCCCTGGTCGTGGGCCGCAAGGGCATCGAGGAGGCCTACCGCACCGGCCGCGGCTCGATCACCATGCGCGCGGTCGTCGAGGTCGAGGAGATCCAGAACCGCCAGTGCCTGGTGGTCACGGAGCTGCCGTACCAGACCAACCCGGACAACCTCGCGCAGAAGATTGCCGACCTGGTGAAGGACGGCAAGATCGGCGGCATCGCCGACGTCCGCGACGAGACCAGCTCCCGCACCGGTCAGCGCCTGGTCATCGTGCTGAAGCGGGACGCGGTCGCCAAGGTCGTCCTGAACAACCTCTACAAGCACACCGACCTGCAGACCAACTTCGGCGCCAACATGCTGGCCCTGGTCGACGGCGTGCCGCGCACCCTGTCGCTGGACGCGTTCATCCGCCACTGGGTGAACCACCAGATCGAGGTCATCGTCCGCCGTACGCGCTTCAGGCTGCGCAAGGCGGAGGAGCGGGCGCACATCCTGCGCGGTCTGCTCAAGGCGCTGGACGCCATCGACGAGGTCATCGCGCTGATCCGGCGCAGCGACACCGTCGAGATCGCGCGCGGGGGCCTGATGGACCTCCTGGAGATCGACGACATCCAGGCCAACGCCATCCTGGAGATGCAGCTGCGCCGTCTGGCGGCCCTGGAGCGGCAGAAGATCGTCCGCGAGCACGACGAGCTCCAGGCGAAGATCACCGAGTACAACGAGATCCTCGCCTCCCCGGTCCGCCAGCGCGCGATCGTCGGCGAGGAGCTGACCGCCCTCGTCGAGAAGTACGGCGACGACCGCAAGACGAAGCTGATCCCCTACGAGGGCGACATGTCCATCGAGGACCTGATCGCCGAGGAGGACATCGTCGTCACGGTCACGCGTGGCGGTTACATCAAGCGCACGAAGACCGACGACTACCGGGCGCAGAAGCGCGGCGGCAAGGGGGTGCGCGGCGCGAAGCTCAAGGAAGACGACATCGTCAACCACTTCTTCGTGTCCACCACGCACCACTGGCTGCTGTTCTTCACCAACAAGGGCCGCGTCTACCGCGCGAAGGCCTACGAGCTGCCGGACGCCGGCCGGGACGCGCGCGGCCAGCACGTGGCGAACCTGCTGGCCTTCCAGCCGGACGAGACGATCGCCCAGATCCGTGCGATCCGCGACTACGAGGCGGTTCCGTACCTGGTCCTGGCCACGAAGGCCGGACTGGTGAAGAAGACGCCGCTGAAGGACTACGACTCCCCGCGCTCGGGTGGTGTCATCGCCATCAACCTGCGGGAGCAGGCGGACGGAAGCGACGACGAACTGATCGGGGCCGAACTCGTCTCTGCCGAGGACGATCTGCTGCTGATCAGCAAGAAGGCGCAGTCGATCAGGTTCACCGCGTCGGACGACACGCTGCGTCCGATGGGACGTGCCACCTCGGGCGTCAAGGGCATGAGTTTCCGCGAAGGGGACGAGCTGCTCTCGATGAATGTTGTTCGAGCCGGTACGTTCGTGTTCACTGCCACCGACGGCGGTTACGCGAAGCGGACCTCCGTCGACGAGTACCGCGTCCAGGGTCGCGGTGGCCTCGGCATCAAGGCCGCCAAGATCGTCGAGGACCGCGGGTCGCTCGTGGGCGCGCTGGTGGTCGAGGAGCACGACGAGATCCTCGCCATCACACTCTCGGGCGGTGTGATTCGTACGCGAGTCAACGGGGTCAGGGAGACCGGCCGTGACACCATGGGCGTTCAACTGATCAATCTGGGCAAGCGCGATGCCGTCGTCGGCATCGCACGCAACGCCGAGGCGGGACGCGAGGCGGAGGAGGTCGACGGCGATGTGGCCGTCGACGAGACCGCCGAGGGTGCCGCGACCACCGGCACGGACGAGGGTGAGGCGCCCTCGGCCGAGTAGCACGAGGAGAGAGTCATCGTGAGCGGAGCCACGGGCGCCGGATCGGCCGGTACCCCCACGGGTACGGAAACGGGCGGCGGTGGCCGTGGCTCGGCCGCGCGTGCGACGGATTCGCACACGACTCAACTGCGCAAGATCGACGACGGAGCGACCGACTCGCACTCGGGGAGCTCGTCCACAACGCATGGATCCCAGGGGGGAACTGTGACGGACACCCGAGGCCAGCAGACTCAGCAGGCTGCCTCGCCGCTGCCGGGAGAACGGCAGCCCCAGCAGCCCGGTGGGCCCTACCACCCGCCGCAGGCCTACCAGACCCACGGCGGCAACGCGTCGGCCGTGCGCCGCCCGCGCACCGGCGCCCGCACCACGCCCCGCGTGCGCAAGGCGCGCCTGCGCGTGTCGAAGGCCGACCCGTGGTCGGTGATGAAGGTCAGCTTCCTGCTCTCCGTCGCGCTGGGCATCTGCACCATCGTCGCGTCCGCCGTGCTGTGGATGGTCATGGACGCCATGGGCGTCTTCTCGACGGTCGGCGGCACGATCGCCGAGGCCACCGGCTCCAACGAGTCCAACGGCTTCGACCTGCAGTCCTTCCTGTCGCTGCCCAACGTGCTGCTCTTCGCGACGGTCATCGCGGTCATCGACGTCGTCCTGGCGACGGCCCTGGCCACGCTCGGCGCGTTCATCTACAACCTGTCCGCCGGCTTCGTCGGCGGTGTGGAGCTGACGCTCGCCGAGGACGAGTGATCCTCGCCCCGAGGCCCCGCGACAACCGATTTTGGGACTGCCCGCCTCGTGCGCTAATCTTCAGGAGTCAGCGCGCGGGACATACACCGCAGAGCGCGGCGGGGCTATAGCTCAGTTGGTTAGAGCGCATCCCTGATAAGGATGAGGCCACAGGTTCAAATCCTGTTAGCCCCACCAGCACGAAGACCCCCAGCCGAATTCGGTTGGGGGTCTTCGGCGTTCGTGGGTGGGGGTTCGCGGGTGTCTGTCCGGCGGGGCTCTGGGGTGGGCAGGAAAAGACCCGACCGCTGGCGACGGGGGATGCGCCAGCGGTCGGGCTGTGGTCAAGGCTAACAAGGCCCGGTGTCCGGTGGGTGCCGACTGGTCGGTCGGGTGTCGATGATGTGACAGGGATCACGTGTGCGGTGGTGGTTTCACCGGCCGCAGGGCGGTTCGTAGTCCAGGCGCGGCAGGTACTCGTGCCACTTCTCCTCGGTCAGCACTCCGCGGGTGGCCGAGCAGATGCGCTCGATGGCGTCGTCCACGCCCAGGCTCCACAGCCGGACCGTGTCCGTGCCGCTGGAGACGCCGAGCATGTGGTGCACGGGGCTGAAGGACAGGAAGCTGCCCGCCTTGGCGTTGGGGCTCATCGCCTGGCCGATGGGGGCGGCCTCGGCGGGGTCGGTGACGCTCCAGATCCGGACCGTGTTGTCGTTGGCGCCGCTGGCCAGGGTGGAGCCGTTCCGGCTGAACGTCAGCGACACCACCGAGTCGGTGTGACCGGCGAGCGTGGTCTCGGCCCCGGATGCGCCGCCCGGCCCGGTGGCATCCCAGAGCCGGACCGTGCCGTCGTCGCTGCCGCTGGCCAGGGTGCGGCCGTCGGGACTGTAGGCGAGGACGTTGACGGGGCCCAGGTGCCCGGTGCGGGCCGCACCGAGGCGGGTGGCGTGCGCGGGGTCGGTGACGTCCCAGAGGCGTACGGCGTCGTCGGCGCCGCCGCTGGCGAGGGTGCGGCCGTCCGGGCTGAACACGAGCGTGTTGACGTATCCCGTGTGGCCGGCGAGCGGCTTGCCCAGACGGCGGGGGTGGGACGGGTCCTCGGCGTTCCACAACTGGATGGTGCGGTCGTCGTGGGCCGTGGCGAGGGTGCGCCCGTCGGGGCTGAACGCCAGCGTGTCGGGGCCCGCGTACCGGGTGCGCAGCGCCACGGGCGGTCCGTGGGCCTTGGGCCGGGCCGGGTCCGTGACGTCCCACAGCTGCAGCGCACGGCCCGCCACGAGCACCGCGAGCGTGTCGCCGTCCGGGGAGAACACCAGTGACCGTATGTCTCCCTCCCCCGGCTTGAAGGGGGCGCTCAGCGACACGGGCCGGGAGGGGGACGTCACGTCCCACAGTCGGACCCGGCCGTCGCGGGCCGCCGTGGCCAGTACCCGCCCGTCCGAACGGAAGGCTCCCGTACGGCCGATCACGTCCGACGTCGGCAGCGACCACAGGCGGACCTTGCTGTCACCGCTGCCGGTGGCGAGGGTGTGGCCGTCGGGGCTGAAGCCGAGGGCGTACATCTCGCCGCTGCCGCCGGCGAGGGGGACGCCGACCTGCGAGGGGTAGGCCGGGTCGCTGACGTTCCACAGGCTCGCCGTGCTGTCCGCGCTGCTGGCGGCGAGCATGGCGCCGTCCGGGCTGAACGTCACCGCCCAGACGGGTCCGCTGTGACCGGTCAGCGGTGCGCCGACGGGCTTCGCCCCGGCGGGATCGGTGACGTCCCAGAGCCGTACGGTGTCGTCCGCGCTGCCGCTGGCCAGGGTGCGGCCATCGGGGCTGAAGGCCACGGAGTGCACCAGGCCGCTGTGGCCGGCCAGCGGTGCGCCGACCGGCTCCGGGCGGCGCGGGTCGGCCACGTCCCAGAGCCGGACCTTCTCGTCGTCGCCGCCGGCCGCGAGCGTGTGCCCGTCGGGGCTGAAGGCCACCGAGCGCACCGCCGCGGTGGGGCCGGTCAGGGTGTCGAGCGCCTCGGGGCGGCGCGGGTCGGCGACGTTCCACAGGCGGACGGCGTGGTCGTCGTGGGCGGAGGCCAGGGTGCGGCCGTCCGGGCTGAAGGCGAGCAGGTAGACGGTGCCGCCGTGGCCGGTCAGGGGGGCGCCGAGCGGGCGCGGACGGCTGGGGTCCCGCACGTTCCACAGCCGGATCGTGCCGTCGTCCGAGGCGCTGGCCAGGGTGCGGCCGTCCGGGCTGAAGACCGCGGTGCTCACCCAGCTGGTGTGCCCGGTGAGGGGCTTGCCCAGCTGCTTCGGACGGCCGGGGTCCGAGACGTCCCAGAGCCGGACGGTGCGGTCGTAGCTGGCCGTCGCCAGGATCCGCCCGTCGGGGCTGAACGAGGTGAGGTAGACGGCGCCCGTGTGCCCGAGGAGCGGGGTGGCCAGGGGCGCGTTCACGATCGAGACCAGCCGGTTCCTGACGTCCTCGTCGTCCGGGCGCAGGCGGTGCGCGGCCAAGTCGAGCTGGGCCGACAGGGAAGGGTCGGTGTCCTCGACCCGGTCCGCCTCGGCGACCACCTGCTCGAACACGGCGTCGTTGCGCTGCTGCCAGGCGAGCACCGCCGAACCGACGGCCACGAGGGCCAGGACGACCAGCGCGGACACCGCGGCACGGCTGATCATGACGGTGCGCCTGCGCAGCCGGACCGCGGCGGCCAGGAACTCCACCGCGCTGCGGGTCAGGAAGGTGTCGCCGGCCGACTTCGCCCAGCCGCTGGCCTGCGCCAGCCGGGAGCCCCGGTAGAGCAGCGCGCTGTCGCGGTCCGACTCCTCCCAGGCCAGGCCGTCCTCCTCCAGCCGCTGGCGCAGCAGGTTTCCGGCGCGGTCCTCGTCGATCCAGTCGCGCAGCCGGGGCCAGGCGTGCAGCAGCGCCTCGTGGGTGATCTCCACGGTGTCCGCGTCGAGCGTCACCAGCCGGGCCCGCACCAGCGCCTCGAGTGACTCCTCGGTCTTCTCGGGGTCTCCCGACTCCTCGGCCAGCCGGCGTCGCGTGCTGCGCCTGCGGGTGGCCTGGGTGTCCTCGCTCAGCCGGACCAGCCTGAGCAGCAGCAGTCGCGCGGCCGTGCGGGCCGCCGGGTCCAGGCCGGACCAGGCCCGTTCGGCGGTCGCGGCCACCGCGCCCTGGATGCCGCCGGCCGCGCGGTATCCGGCCAGGGTCAGCCGGCCCGCCTTGCGGCGCTGCCAGGTCGCGAGCAGGGCGTGGGAGAGGAGCGGCAGTACGCCCGCGTCGTGCGCCCCGCGCGGGCTGTCGTTGCTCACCTCGCGGATGATCAGCTCGGCGAGTCCGGGTTCGAGCTCCATGCCGACGGCCCGGGCGGGAGCGGTCACCGCCTCGCGCAGCTCCGCGGTGGTCAGCGGCCCGAGCACCATGTGCCGGTGCTGGAGCGCGTCGGCCAGCTCGGGGTAGCGAAGGCACCGGTCGTAGAAGTCGGCGCGTACGCCCAGGGTCACCAGCACCGGGGGCGGGTCGCCGTCGGCGCCGGGCGTGCAGGCGGCCTGGAGCAGCCGGATGAACACGCGCCGGTCCGCCTCTTCGGTGCAGAGGGTGAAGAGCTCCTCGAACTGGTCCACGATGACGACCGGGCAGGCGCCTGCCGGGGCAGATGGGAGTGCCCGGGGGGCTCGGCCGGTCGGGCCTTTCCGGCCGTCCTGGCTGTCTCGGCCGTCCGGGCTTGTCCGCCCTGACGTGATCGCTTGGCCGGTTTGTTCCTGTTGGGTGGATTGTTCGGTGGGGGTGACCCGGCTTGCCTGGGGGAGCCGGCTTGTCTGGCCCGCCTGGCCCGCCTGCCCTGCGGGGCCGTCCGGGGCGCCCGGATCCCCAGAACCGCCCGGACCTTCTGGATTCCCTGAATCATCTGGGCCGTCCGGGCCGCTCGGACCTGGTCGATTTGCCTGATATGTCAGGCCGTCCCGGTCCTCTCGGTCGTTCGGGTCTGCCTGGCCGTTCCGGCCGTTCCGGCCGTTCCGGCCGCTCCGACCGCTCGGATCTGCTCGGTCGTACTGGCCGAACGGGCCGGGTGGGCCGACCTGGCCTTCCTGGTCGGCCTGACCGTCCTCGCCTGCCGGGCCGCTCCGCCCGACCTGGCTCCTGTCCGCCCCGTCCGGCCCCTTCGCTTCGCCCGTCCTGTCCGCCCCCGCCGCCCCCTCCGGGCGTTCCACGGAGGCCGCCCAGGTCGCGAAGGCTGCCCTCGCGGCGCTCTCCGCCCGCGGGTCGCCCGTGGGGCGGGGCTCGGGGGAGCCCGGCACCGGGGTTGCCGTCTCCTGGGCCGCCGCTTCCCTTATGGCGCCGACGACGGGTGCGAGTTGCGGTACCAGGCGGGTCAGCTCGCCGAGTGGATCGGCCCCCGGCACGAACTGGAGCACCCGCCTGGGCGGATCGTCCCCGGAGTCCGGCGTGCCGGCGCGCAGGGCGGGCACCAGGCCGGCGTTGAGCAGTGAGGACTTCCCCGCTCCGGAGGCGCCCACGAGCATGATCAGGCCGCCGGTGTCCCGCGTCGCGTGGAGCTGGGCGACCAGGGCCCGCGTGCTCCGCTCGCGCCCGAAGAACCAGTCGGCGTCCTGCCGGCGGTAGGCGGCCAGCCCCCGGTAGGGGCAGACTCCGCCGGGGGCCGCCGGACCCTCGGCGGAGGGCTGCTCCGCGGCCGAGGTGGGCGCAGGGCGTTCACCGGTCGGGTCGGCCACCGCCCGCTCCCACAGGAGCTGCCACTGGGCCAGGTCGTACAGACCGGCGGAGACCGGTACCGGCCGTGCGCGCCGGGCCTGGGGTATGAGGACGTGCAGGACGGCCGCGAGGGCGGGGAACTGGGCGGGCACGTTCTTGGCCCGCCGCCAGTCGCTGATCCGCTGGGCGGAGACCCGGACGGGACGCCCTCGTTCGTCGACCCGCTGGAGCCGGACGACGGCTTCGGACACCCGTTTGAGGGGAGGGTTGCCGGCCTCCCTGTACAGCAGTGCGAGGCGTTCTGCGAAGGCCGTGCGTGCCCCTGAGTCGAAACTCAAGGTCTCCACTCCTTACTTCCCCCGCACCTGGACGTCCGGACCGGAAAACTCACTCTATACGGCTGACCTGCGGCTACAGCGGGCTTCGGGTTCCGGAACCTCCTCCGGGGCCACCTCGGGTGGCAGGATCGCGTCGCAGTGGCGAGGCGGCCCCGCGGTACCCGGACAGGTCAGCGGCTCAGCACTCGGAGAGCCACCCCATGAGGCCGCATGTTCTCGGTCAGCTTTCGGTGGCCCGTCCCCGACGACCCGGTCCGGTACCGCACGCGAAAACGGCGCCGGCATGGTTTGGCACCGGTCCCCACGAGGGGAGGGACCGGAGCCAAACCATGCCGACGCGCACGGGTGGACGACGCGGCCTGGCCGTCAGTCCCCGGCGGCCGACCGGCGTGCGGGCGGGACCAGCAGATCGCGCTCCGGGTGCTTCTCCCCGGTGACGCCGCCCCGGATGCCGAGATCGGCCCTGGCGTCCTCGTGGAAGGCGTTGATGGCGCGGAACGCCGCCCGGTGCCGCTCCCGCCACTCCTCCAGGCTGCCCTCTATACGGCCGGTCGCCTGCCAGTCGATCTCGGCGAGCACCACGTTCAGCTCGTGCCCGGATTCGATGGCCTCGTCGCCGCCGAGCAGCATGACCCGCTCGAAGGCCGCGCCCCAGCGCAGGGTCGCCCCGGCCAGGTCCTCGCGCAGCTCCTCCTCGCTCCGGTGGCTCTCGCGCAGCCCCTCCCGCACCTCGTACAGCGGCACGGACGCGGCGATCCTCATCTTGGCGGCGTCCACGTACTCCCCGTAGGCGTCGACCTTCTTGTCGTCCCACCGCGTGAGCAGCCGGTGGCGGTTCCTGCTCCGCTCCATCAGGTGATTCGTGACGTGTGTGGTCAGCGCGCCGAGCAGTACGGCCGCGATCGTCACGAGTTGCTCGCCGGTCCCCAAACCGTCCCCCAGTCACAACTCCGCGCTGCGTACCGCGCGTTCCGCACTCCGCAGGTGTGTGCGGACGATCTTATGAGGACCGGGACGGACGGGCCAACAGGCGGGCGGGCAGGGCGGATTCAGTGGGCCCGTCCGTGGGCAGGCAGGTCGTGAAGGCCTCGAAACCGACCGCCGCTGGAGTGCGCATGAGGATCTCCGTCGACCCCGAGCAGTGTTACGGCTCCGGAGACTGCGTCCACCGGGCCCCCGCCGTCTTCACCCAGGTGGACGGCCTCGGCGCCGTCATACCCGGCCGGGAACACGACGTGGACGCCCCCCGGGTGCGCGAGGCGGCCGAGGGGTGCCCGTCCGCCGCGATCACCATCACGCTCACGGAAGCGGAAGGGGCCCGGGGCTGAGTACCCGGGGCGAGCCGGGCGCCGCCGTCGCCGAGGCCCTGGCCGGGCTCGCCGCCCGGTACGTGCGCAACGGCCCCGGCACCTTCGGCAAGGCCGCGCTCGCCACGCGCTGGCTGAACCGGCGGCTGCGCGAGCACCCTCGCCGGGCGGTCGTCGAAGCGCGTTCCGGTGATCTGTTCGCCGTGGACACGCAGGACCTCATCCAGCGGTACCTGTACCTGTTCGGCGCCTGGGAGCCGCACCTGGCGGGCTGGCTGCGGCGCAGGCTGCGGCCGGGGGACGGCTTCGTGGACGTGGGGGCCAACATCGGCGTCTTCAGCGTCCTGGCCGCCCGGCTCGTCGGTGACGGGGGCCGGGTGGTGGCGATCGAGGCGTCGCCCGACCTCCACCGCCACCTGGTACGGAACGTCCGGCTCAACGCCCTCGGCAACGTCCGCGCGCTCAACGCCGCCGTCTCGGACCGCGCCAGGACGCTGACCTTCGCGCTCGCCAGCTCACGGAACACGGGGGCGAACAGCATCGTCCCGTACGACGGCCCGGTGGAGTCCAGCTTCCGGGCGCGGGCCCAACCGCTGCCGGAACTCCTCGACGCGGCGGAGACCGCGGCGGCCCGGGTGATCAAGATCGACGTCGAGGGCGCCGAGGGGAGCGTCGTGCGCGGTCTCGCGCCGATGCTGGGGGCTCTGCGGCCCGACGCGGAGATCACGGTCGAGGTGTCGCCCGAGCGCATGGCCCGGCTCGGGGACCGTGTCGACGACCTGCTGGCGGTGATGCGGGACGCCGGGTTCCACGTCTACCGCCTGGCCAACGACTACGCGCCCGGCAGCTACCCCCCGGCGCTGAGCGGTGGGCCCCGGGCGCCCGTCCGCCTGCGCGGGCCGGTGACCGAGGAGAGCGACCTGATCTTCTCGAGGGTGGACGCCGAGCGGCTGCCCTGACCGCCGGGCGCCGCTCCCGTCTGCCTCAGGGGCGCTCGCGCGGGTCGCCGGAGCGGTCGGAGTCGCCGGAGCGGTCGGAGCCCCAGGAGCCGTTGGATTGCTCGGCGCCCTCCGGCAGGCGCCACCCGAAGGACGCCAGAGCGCGCGCCCTGGCCTCCACCACCGCCATCCGCGCGTCGCGTTCCGCGGGGTCCGCGTGGGCCGCCTGGCCGGTCTCCTGGCCCTCCCACTTGCGGTAGAGAAGGCCGACCTCCGCCGAGAACCAGCCCCGGCTCACGCCGCCCAGCGCCAGCAGCAGGCCGGTGTCCTCGGAGGCCGGCAGGGCCATCCAGCCGCCGAGGGCGAGCAGCAGGTCGCGCCGGACGAAGAGGGTCGCCGGGTGGACCTGGGCGCGGAAGCCGTTCGCCTTCCAGAAGTCGAGCACCGCCCCGCGCTCGACCGGCCCGTGCGCCGGGTCGCCGGGGAAACCGGCCGTCGAACCGTCGGGCAGCAGGTCCAGGACCCGCGAGGTCGCCCACCCGATCGACGGGTCGGCCTCCAGGGCGGCCAGGTCGCGGGCCAGGGTGCCCGGAGTGAGCCGGTCGTCGGCGTCCAGGACCTTCACGTACACGCCGTCCGCGTGGGCCAGGGCCATCGTGCGCGCCACCCCGGGCCCGCCCTGCCGGCCGGGGCGGCCCTGCCGGAACACGACCCGCGGGTCGTCGGGCACGTACGGCCGGACGTCCCGGGTACGGCCGTCCTCCTGGATCACCCATCGCCACTCCCAGCCGTCGGGCAGTTCCTGGGCGCACAGCGAGGCGTAGGCCTCGGGGAGGAAGGGGGCGGAGGGGCCGTGGACGGCCGTGACGACGGTGACGCGCCGGTTCACGACGGCACTCACCACCTTTCCAGACGGGTCGTGAAGAGCAGTTCGGTGCGGTCGCCGGGCAGCGTGACGTCGGAGACGTCGACCACCCGGCCGTCGGTGTCGTACGAGGTCTTGCGGAGCAGGATCACCGAGGTGCCCGGCGGCAGGTCCAGGGCCGCGGCCTCCTCCGGTGTCGGCGGGCGGGCGGTCAGGCGCTCCTCCACGCGGTCCAGCTCGATGCCCACGGTGCTGAGCTGGTGCTGGGTGCCGCCCGGCCAGGGCTCGTTGGCCGCGTCCAGGAGGTCGGGGTTGGCCGCGATCATGTCGCGTACGAGGTAGGACGTCACGAGGTTGAACGGGGCGGGCTCGGCCGAGTACCGCGTCCGGTAGCCGCGTTGGAGGAGCACGGTGCCCTCCGGGACGCCGAAGGCCTCGGCCAGTTCCGCGGACGCCTTCCGCTCGCGGTACTCCGCGTGGAAGACGAGGTCGTCGGCCCGTAGGCCGGTGTCGCGCTCCGTGGCGCCCGTCTCGGCCCGCGTGGCCAGTGGGCGCCGGGCCCGGTCCTTCTCCCACTGGTGCCGGAGGTTGTCCCGCACCGCCGGGGTGCGGGGCCGGCGGACGAAGGTGCCGAGGCCGTGCCGCTTGTCGATCAGGCCCTCGTCGCTCAGCAGCCGGAGCGCGTTCTGCACGGTCGGCACGCTGCGCCGGTAGTGGTGGGCGAGGTCGGCCTCCGAGGGCAGCCGGTCGCCGGGGCGCCGCTCACCCGCGCGGATGGAGCGGCGCAGATCGTCCGCGATCACTTCGTAGGCCTTGGGCATGGCCGCAGGCTACAACTCCTCAAGAGGTCTTGAGGAGTTGAGGGGGCTGGGAGCCCTGATTGATCCGGTATCGCCATGTTTCCGCACACACGGCGGCGGCCCGGCTGCTCTGTCGAGCGGCCGGGCCGTTTCTCGCGTGTGGTGCCTACGCAGATCGCCGTGACGTCGGGGTCGGGGGTGGTGCGGGCCGCTCAGCGCTGGAGCGGGATGGTGTGCCGGGCGCGGGGCTCGTCGGCGGTGTCGTCGCAGCGGAGGTCGGTGGCCGTGGCCGTGGTCGTGGTGGTGGGGCCGGCTGCGGCCTGGGCGGTGGACGTGGTGCCGGCGAGCGGGCGGTGGCGGCAACTCGGGGCCGTGCCGTGGGCCTCGGCGCGGATGCGCTGCTTCATCGTGGGGGGCAGGGAACCGGTTCGGGACCAGGACCAGGGAAGTGCGGCCGCGGGTGCCGCCTCGGGGGAGGCGCTCTCGGTGTTGCTGTGCGTTCCGGTCTGCGGTACGGCCGCGGCGGCCGTCGTCGTGATGAGTCCGAGCGCCGTGCACAGCGCGAGGAAAGCGGTGACGATGGTGGTCCAGAGCGTCAGGACCTTGTTCCGGGCCATGGCCCCTCACTTTCGGGTTGGGCGATTTGCGTACTTTCCTCATGATGTGTATGAGGGCCGCGAAGTGGTGGACCGACGCCCGTGGCGCGTCGATGTTCAGATGAACACCACCCGAATAGCCGCAAGAGGCTGGAAAAGGTGCCGAGACGGGAGGGAGGCGGGCAAAAGTCACCGCCCGTGAGGGTGTGATCACCCTCCGATCAGAATGGGTTCGTCCGCTTCTAAAGGGCTCGGGCGACGGGCAGTTGACCGCCGACGCAGGTCACCGATCGGTATCGGCCGGTGTGTATAGTCGGGCGCCAGAAGTCCCCAACGTCAAGGAAAGACGAGGTCGCGCGGTGAAGAAGCTTCTCCTGGTCGCACTGGCCGCCATCGGCGGGCTCCTCGTGTACCGCCAGATCCAGGCGGATCGCGCCGAGCAGGATCTGTGGACGGAGGCGACTGACTCCGTGCCCACGGGTTCGTGAGAACGACCGACATCCGGTCCTGAGCAGGCCCCGGCCGTCAAACGGTCGGGGTTTTGTGTTGCCCCGACGGGGCACGGTCCGCTGGGGGCGGGCGGCTACGGCGCCGGTGAGTGCGAGGGGTGGCGGGTCATGGGACGGTGGTGTACGGCTCGGCGGCGCGCGGGAACGGGGCGGGCGCGGCCGACGGTGACGGTACGGCCGACGGCGTCCGGGCGGGTGGCCGTGGTGGCCGCCGTACTGGCACTGGCCACGACCGCCGCCCTGCCCGGGGCCACCGCCGTTGCGGCCGGTGAGTTCGGCTCGGCCGGTGCGACCGCCGGGTACGACTTCGCCGGTGACGCCGTGCGGATCGCGGGCGCGGGTGCCCCCGCAGGCGCCGAACCGCTGGAGGCCGGCTCCACATACCGCAGTGCCCTGCCGAGGAACGGCGTCCTCTATTACCGCCTCGAACTCGACGACGCCTCCGACGCCTACGTCTCCGTCACCGCCGTACCCGGCGCCGACGGCGAGGTCACCGCTGTCGACGGCATCCGGGTCTCCGTGCAGGACGCCGACGGCGGCTCGTGCTCCGTGCAGAGCGCGACCTTCGGCGCCGCCCGCAGCCCCCGCCCGGTCACCGCGTGGGGCATGCGCGAGATCGACTCCGGCGCCAGTAGGTGCCAGGACCCCGGCACCTACTACGTCGGCGTCGAGCGGACCCGGCCCCAGGACTCCCCGCCGGACGACTGGGACCTGGAGCTCACCGCCGCCACCGAACCCCGCCCGCGCCAGGCCGGTGCCACCGAGGCGCCCGAGACCTGGGACTCCGCCTCGCCCGAACCGCTCGCCGGTGAGCCGGAACGCCGGGCGGGCGGCAACGGCTTCGCCCACGCCACCCCCGTCGGGCAGGGCGTCTGGCGTGACGACATCCGGCCCGGGGAGACCCTCTACTACAAGGTGCCGGTCGACTGGGGCCGCCAGGTGTACGCCGGCGCCGAACTCGCCGGTTCCGCGGACGCCTCCGGCTATGCCACCGGGGCCCTGCGTCTGGCCCTCCACAACCCCGTCCGCGGCGAGGTCGACGCCGCCGCCAGGGGCTACACCGGGCGCCGGACCACCGTCGGCCTCGCCCCCCTGCCGCCCGTGGCGTACCCCAACCGGTACGCCACCGCCGGACAGGTCGGCGCGCTGCGGTTCGCCGGGGACTACTACGTCGTGGTCCACCTCGCGGCCCAGGTCGCCGACGACTTCGGCCAGGGCCCGTTCGGACTGACGCTGCGCCTGCGACTGGGGGGAACGGCGGGCACCGGCCCCGACTACGCGGGGGAGTCCCGGCCGAGGGGCCTCTTCGAGGTCTCCGCACAGGACCGTGCGGCCGCGCCGGGGAGCGCGCCCCCGGACGACGACCTCACCATGAAGGCGGTCGCCGTCGGCGGGATCGGCACCGGCAGCCTGCTGCTCCTCGGCCTCGGCGTGTGGACGGCGGCGGCCCGGCGCAGGGCCTGAGCCCCTTCCGGCGCCGGGCTCAGATACGGGTCAGCGCCCAGAAACCGACGGCGTAGCAGGCCAGCGCGAGCAGCAGCAGCGGCAGGGCCACCCGGGCCGGCGGACCGGGACGGCGGCGCCGCCGTGCCCCACGGTGCTGGGCGGGAGGTGCGGACCGCGGGTTCCGGGCGGTGTACGCGGCGGTGGGGACGTCGGCGCGCTGCGGCGGGGAGGGCGTGAGGGCCCGGGCGGGAAGCGGCAGGTGCTGTGGTGCGCCCGTGAACGCCGGTTGTTGCGCGGGCGGTTGCGCCGCGTCGGCCGTCGAAGCCGACGCGGCGGTGTCGGCCGGGCGTGGGGGCGGCAGGCGGAAACTGCCGGTCTCCGACATGTCACCCGCCCGCCGTGTGCCGTCCGTGGCCGACCGTGCCGTCCCGGGCACCGACGGCGGCGCGGTGGGGACGGAGGGTGTCCAGCCCTGGCCGGCCGGGGAGGGCGTGTGCCCGGTCGCCGTCGACGGTGCGCCGGGTGG
The DNA here is from genome assembly GCF_055581985.1 of Streptomyces sp. NPDC042336. Taxonomy (NCBI): domain Bacteria; kingdom Bacillati; phylum Actinomycetota; class Actinomycetes; order Kitasatosporales; family Streptomycetaceae; genus Streptomyces; species Streptomyces sp. NPDC042336. The sequence goes on from NZ_JBVJEA010000010.1 coordinate 126,138, forward strand.
TGTGGACGCCGGTGCCGAGGCCGCGCCCGGCATGGCGGGGGACGGCCGGTGCCGGTCGGCCTGCGGGCCGGCCGGTGGCGTGGGGGGTGTGCGGTCGGGGGTCGGGGTCGGGGACGGCCCGGGCGGGGGCGTGGTCGGCCAAGGGGGCGCCGGCGGCGTGGCGTGCGGCGACGGGGTCACGCCTGGAGGGCGTCGTCGCGGGTCCGTCGGTACGTCGTCCACACCGGAGGCCCGCTTGAGCGGGCCCGCGGGGCCGAACCCCGTGGGCAGCGGGCCCACTTGGTCGAAGATCTCGATCAGTTCGTCGTCGGGCCCGGGCTCCGGCAGCAGTTCCACCGCCGCGGCCAGCGCCTTGCGCGCCCCCGTCGCGGTACGGAACCTCGCCGACGGATCCGGTTGCAGCAGCGTCGCCACGACCTGCCACAACGGCTCGGGTATCCCCCGCGGCGCGGGCGGCGTACCGTGCTCGGCGAAGTGCTGCACGAGTGCCCTGGCGTCCGGCTTGGCCCCCTCCAGCAGATACAGGGCGACCAGACCCACCGCGAACAGGTCCGCCGGGAAGTCCGGCTCCGCCCCCATCATCTGCTCCGGGGCGAGATAACCCGGCGTCCCCACCACGAGGTCGGTCTCCGTCAGCCGGGGCTCACCCAGCCGCATCGCGATGCCGAAGTCGGACAGCCTGAGGCGCGGACGGCCCGTCCCCGTCGCCTCGAGGAGCAGGTTGGCGGGCTTGATGTCCCGGTGCACCACGCCCTCCCCGTGCACCGCGGCCAGCCCCGACAGGAGCTGGTCGAGCACCGTGCACACGAAATCGGGCGGCAGGGGCCCGTAGTCCCCGACCAGGTGGACCAGCGAGCCACCCGTGACCAGGTCCATCGTGAACAGGACCTGGTCGTCGTCGGCGGCCCAGCTCGCGGGCGCCAGCACATGGGGATGATCGATCCGCAGCGCCTGCTCACGGACGAACCGCAGCAGCGAGTGCGCGTCCCGCTGCTGAAGCACTTTCGCGGCCACATAACGCCTGCGCCGGTGGTCCCAGGCACGCCAGACGGCACCCACCCCGCCCCGGCCGATCGGGTCGACCAGCTCGTACCGGCCCGCGAAGACCTCACCCATGGCTGTGCGCCGCTCCTCCCCTGGGACCTGTCGCGCCACTCCCGCCGGCCCGGCCGCCGACCCCCTCGGCGACCGGGACCGCGGGATCAGTTCTGGTGGGACTGGTAGTGCGCGACCGCGTCCGAGGTGCGGCCCGCGCCGTACACCCGCAGGAACTCCGCCAGCTCGGGGTGCGAGGAGGAGAGGGAGTCCGCCGCGTCGATGATGTCCCCGGCGGCCGCCACCGAGCGCAGCAGCGACTGGATCTCCCGGACCACCCGCTTGACCGTGGGCGCCCCCGAACTACCGGTGGACGTCGTGGTGTTGCTGAGCACCGAGCCCCCCTGCGACTTCTTGATCTCGTCCATGCGCTCGGTGGCCTCGGCCGCGCTCACACTGCCGTCGGCGACCTGCCCCGCCAGGTCCTGCAGCAGCTGCACCCGCTGGACCACCGCGGGATTGCCGATCTTCGCCCGCTGGCCGCTCATCAGCTGCGACAGCATCGGTGCGGACAGCCCCAGCACCCCCGCGAGACGAGCCTGGTTGAGACCGAGATCGTCGATAAGCCTGCGGAAGAGCGCCCCCAGCGGCTCCCCGTACCAGTTCCGCTGCAGTTCCCGCGCTCTTGCGGTGGCTTCCTGCTGTGCGGCGTCCATTGCGTCTCCCCATCGCTTCCCCAAAAACCGCAGTTCGCTCCAGCGAACCACGCCGAGCATCTTACGGAGCGTGGTCGTTCCCCGGGACCCCCAATCATTTGTGAGATACGGGGGGCGACCCGGTACTCTTGTCCGCGGCACCCGACGGTCCGCGACACCAGGACCGGCGACGCCTCCGAGGGGCCTTAGCTCAGTTGGTAGAGCGCTGTCTTTGCATGGCAGATGTCAGGGGTTCGACTCCCCTAGGCTCCACCCTCAAGACGCCTCCGACCTGCGGAAACCCAGGTCGGAGGCGCTCTGTTCTCTCCAGGCGGGCCGCAGTGGCCAGGCCCTCCGGGGCCCCGGCGGACGGAGACGTTGCTCACCGTCGTCACCTCCACACCGTGCCCGACACCGCCCGCACGGACCGGGTGATCACCAACAAGCGCAGGGAAAGGGCCAGTTGACCACGTGGAACATCGCTCCGGTGCCCGCGCCGGCACCGGAACGGGCTCACGGACGGGCCTCTCTCGGCGCCCGGGCGGCGCTGTCCGCTCTTGATATCGTCACCCCACAGGGCACCAGCGCCACACCCCCGCGGGGCGGTGCCAGGTGGCTCGTCGCCGTCGGAGCCGTCCGATCGCTACCGACGAGGTGGAAGGGATAGACCATGCGGGCGAAGGTACGAGCCGCTCTTGACGCGCTCTACATGAAGCGGCTGGTCAGGGAGTTGGAAGGACGCCCACGCCCCCAGCACATCGGCATCATGCTCGACGGCAACCGCCGGTGGGCCAAGATGTCGGGCATCGACGACCCCCGCGAGGGCTACCGGGCCGGCGGCGCGAAGGTGCTGGACTTCCTGCGCTGGTGCGACTCCGCACAGATCGAGCACGTCACCCTGTTCATGCTCTCCGACGACAACCTCCACCGGCCCGAAGAGCAGCTGAACCCGCTGATCGACATCATCGCCGAGGTAGTCGAGCAGCTGGCCGCGCCGGGCAACCCCTGGCCCGTCGAAGCCGTCGGCGCCCTGGACCTGCTGCCTGCCGAGTCCGCGAGCCGCCTCAAGACCGCCACCGCCGCCACCCAGGGCCGCAAGGGCGGCACCAAGGTCGACGTCGCCGTGGGCTACGGAGGCAGGCGCGAGATCGTCGACGCCGTGCGCTCCGCCCTGATGGAGCACAGCTCCCAGGGCGGCGACATCGACGAGTTCATCGAGACCTTCACCATGGAGCACATCTCCAAGCACCTGTACTCCAAGACACGGTCCGAGTCCGACCTCATCATCCGCACCTCCGGCGAGCAGCGGCTCTCCGGGTTCCTGCTCTGGCAGTCCGCCTACGCCGAGGTCCACTTCTGCGAGACCTACTGGCCGGACTTCCGCGAGATCGACTTCCTGCGGGCCCTGCGCTCCTACTCCCTCCGGGAACGCCGCTACGGCCGCTGAGCACCGTTCGTTTCACGTGAAACATCACCGCCGCGGGGCGGGAGACCACTGGTCTCCCGCCCCGCGGCGGTGAGGAGACGACAGGCAGGCGTCCGACGCCGTGACGGCGAGCGAGGGTCAGCGGGGCTCGTCGCCCTCCGCCGCCTCCTCCTGGGCCTGCTTGGCCTGCACCTCGGGATCGAGGATCGCCTCGCCGGTACCGTCCACCGACGTCAGCCGGCCCGACTCGGGAACCTCCGTCGCCTCCGGCGGCTCCACCAGCCAGTCCGGGTTGGCCTGCTTGTCCCACCACTTCCACGCGGCGAAGGCGCCGCCCGCGACGATGCCGACCACCGCGAGGACCTTGGCGACCCGACCGGCCTTGGCCCGTCGCTGGTGCTTGCGCGTCAGCCGCTGGATCTCCTTCGCCGTGACCTGACCACGCAGCGCGGCCAGCGCGGCCGCACCACGCGCCGTGGCCTCGTCGCGCACGGGACCGGCCGCGGCCACCGCCTGCTCAATCCTCGGTCGTGAATAGTCGGCCGCCTGCCGAGCGGCCAGACGCGTACGGACCGCGGCCTCCTGCGCGGCCGCGTCCATCTTCGGCGGCACATGCGTACGGGCCTGCTCCAGCCGCGGCGCGACATGCGCGCCGTACTGAAGACGGGCCTGGTCTGCGGCCTGCGACACCTTGGGCGCCAGCCGTACGCGCGCCTCCTGTGCATAGTGAGCGGCCCTGTCCTTGGCCGTGTCGGCGTAGGGCGCCACCACTTCCGCGGCGTGCAGCACGCTGTCCTTCGCCGAACCGGTCGCGGCGCGCACGCTGTCGATGCGGGTCACGGGTTCCTCCTCCTCGGTGGCGTACGGTAATTCGACTTTCCACCCTTTTACGGATCATGCCTGGGGACGCACCACCAGGCATGTGAGGGCGGGCATCCGGGTCACGGACGATGCGGCCGCGCCCTCTGGGACAACTGGTGATGAAGTTGCGAACAAGAGCTGATCGACATCAAAAGCGGATGAATACCGGGCAACACACGCCTGCCCACGACCATGCCACGGATCGGCGTCCCACGCTCGTGACCCAGCGGGATGAGCGACGAACGCGCCCCCGACCGTGCGAGTATCGATGCGCACAACAGGACGAGGGAAGGCACATCGTGGCCGAGCAGCTCTACGCCACCCTGAAGACCGGCCAAGGTGACATCGAGGTCCGGCTGCTGCCGAACCATGCGCCCAGGACCGTCAAGAACTTCGTCGAGCTGGCCCGCGGCGAACGGGAGTGGACCCACCCCGCCACCGGCGAGACGTCCATGGCCAGGCTCTACGACGGCACCGTCTTCCACCGGGTCCTCAGCGGCTTCATGATCCAGGGCGGCGATCCGCTGGGCAACGGCACCGGCGACCCGGGTTACCAGTTCCCGGACGAGTTCCACCCCGACCTCGCCTTCGACAGGCCCTATCTGATGGCCATGGCCAACGCCGGTCCCGGCACCAACGGCTCGCAGTTCTTCATCACCGTCTCCCCGACGACCTGGCTCAACCGCAAGCACACGATCTTCGGCGAAGTGACCGACGCGGCCAGCCAGAAGGTCGTCGACGCCATCGCCGCCGCCCCGGCCAACCCCCGCACCGAGCGCCCCCTCACCGACATCGTCCTCGAGTCGGTCGTCATCGAAACGCGGAACGCCTGACGCACCCGCGCACCGGGCAGGAACCAAACGCCCCGCCCATCCGTAGAGAAGGGCGGGGCGGTGCATCTGCACACACCGCCCGCAGGGACGACCGAGGGGATGCCATGGACCACGCGGCCGCCGGCCGACCGGACGCCCAGAGCCTGCCCGGTTGCTATCGCCACCCCGACCGCGAGACCGGCATCCGCTGCACCCGCTGCGAGCGCCCCATCTGCACGGACTGCATGGTCAACGCCTCCGTCGGCTTCCACTGCCCCGACTGCGCCGCGGGCCGCACCCCCGGGGGCGGTGGACCGGCCCCGAGTGCCGCTCGCCCCCGCACCCTCGCGGGTGGGACGGTCGCGGCCGACCCCCACCTCGTCACCAAGATCCTGATCGGGATCAACGTGGCGGTGTTCATCGCCGTCCAGGCGCTCCCGTCGTCCTTCCTCGGCGACATGGTGCTCATCGGACGCTGGCCCCCCGCCCCCTTCGTCCCGACCGAGGGCGTCGCGGAGGGCGAGTGGTACCGCCTGGTGACCACGATGTTCACCCACGAGGAGATCTGGCACATCGGCTTCAACATGATCAGCCTCTGGTTCCTCGGCGGCCCCCTGGAAGCGGCCCTCGGCAGAGCCCGCTACCTCGCGCTCTACCTCGTCTCCGGGCTCGCCGGCAGCGTCCTCGCCTACCTGCTCGCGTCACCCACCACGGCCACCCTCGGCGCCTCCGGCGCGATCTTCGGCCTCTTCGGCGCCACCGCCGCGCTCGTCCGCCGGCTCAACGCCGACATGCGGCCGGTCGTCATCCTGCTGGTGATCAGCCTGATCTTCACCTTCACCCGGAGCAACATCTCCTGGCAGGCCCACGTCGGCGGCCTCGTCGCGGGTGCCGTGATCGGCTACGCCATGCTCCACGCCCCGCGCGAACGGCGCACGCTCGTCCAGTACGGCACCTGTGCGCTGGTCCTCCTGGTCGTCGTCGGACTGACCCTGTTGAGGACGGTCCAGCTCACCTGAGCGCCCGTTGTCCACAGTAGGTGGCGGATCTTGTGCACAGCGTGCGGGAACATGTGTGCCCCCTGTCACTGACCAGTGTTTTCGCAGGTCAGGCAAGGGGCGAACATGCTTTCGGAACCTGGGTCCAGCCGGTACTTCGGTCACACTGGTGTCAATGTCCGGCAGGTTATCCACAGATCGTCTTTCTTTTTCCCCACCATGTGGACAGCGCCTGTGGATAACTCCGTGAATACCCCTGGGCAGAGCTACCGGGGAGTCGCCGCCGGGGCTACTTCCACTGCGTGGAGACGCCGAATCCCGCGGCGATGAAACCGAAGCCCACCACGATGTTCCAGTTGCCCAGGGAGTCGATCGGCAGCGAACCGTCGGTGACGTAGAAGACGACGATCCAGGCCAGGCCGATGACGAACATGGCCAGCATGACCGGCGCCACCCAGCCGCGGTTGGTCAGCTTGATGCTGGTCGCCTGCTTCGAGGGCGGCGGCGTGTAATCGGCCTTCTTGCGGATACGTGACTTCGGCACGAGGGTCTCTCCTGTCGATGCGCTGCGTGGCCGCGCAGGGAACGGGGCTCGGTCTCGGGGTGCGGCGTACATGGGGACAAGGGGACTCTGAGCGCTCCCCGGGCGTCCGTTAGCGTAGTCCTTCCGTGGCGCCGAAGGAGATAAGGGTACGTTGAGCAATTCTGCCGACTCCCCCGGGACCGGATCCAGCCCTGTCCGCCGGCGCCGTTTCCGGCCCGTGCGGGTACTCACCGCGGCCGTCTTCGCACTCGCGGGACTTATTTTCTTCACCAGCTTCAATACCGCGAAGGGCACCAATATCCGTACGGACGCCTCTTTGCTCAAGTTGTCCGATCTCATCCACGAGCGCAGCCGGGAGAACGGAGATCTGGAGGAGTCCAACGGGACCCTGCGCGAGGACGTCGAATCGCTCGCCGAGCGCGACGACGGCCGGACCAAGTCGGAGGACGACAAGCTCGCGGCGCTGGAGGAGAAGGCGGGCACGCAGAGGGTGAAGGGCGAGGCGATCACCGTCACGCTCGACGACGCCCCGCCGGACGCCACCGCGAAGCTCCCCGGCTATCCGGAACCCCAGCCCGACTACCTGGTGATCCACCAGCAGGATCTGCAGGCCGTGGTGAACGCGCTGTGGCAGGGCGGCGCGGACGGCATCAAGGTCATGGACCAGCGGCTGATCTCCACCAGCGCGGTGCGCTGCGTGGGCAACACCCTGATCCTCCAGGGCCGCGTCTACTCACCGCCGTACAAGATCCAGGCGGTCGGTGATCCGGAGCGGCTGAAGAAGGCGTTGGCGAAGTCACCGGCGATCCAGAACTACATGGTGTACGTCAACGTCTACGGGCTCGGCTGGAAGGTCGAGGACGACGGGCGGGTGACGCTGCCGGGCTACTCGGGCACGGCGGACCTGCACTATGCCCAGCCTGTGGATTAGGGCCGTTCCGCGGGGCCCGGCGCCGCTAGTCTGGTGCGGTACGGCGTGAGTCTGGCGCCGTGTGCGACGGAAGGGACGGCATGTACGGCTGGATCTGGCGGCATCTGCCGGGGAACGCGTGGGTGAAGGCGCTGCTCTCGCTCATGCTGGCGATGATCGTGGTCTACGTCCTCTTCCAGTACGTCTTCCCGTGGGCGGAACCGCTGCTCCCCTTCAACGATGTGACGGTGGACAACCAGTGAGCGCGCGCATCCTCGTCGTCGACAACTACGACAGCTTCGTCTTCAACCTGGTCCAGTACCTGTACCAACTCGGCGCCGAGTGCGAGGTGCTGCGCAACGACGAGGTGTCGACGGCCCACGCCCAGGACGGCTTCGACGGCGTACTGCTCTCGCCCGGCCCGGGTACGCCGGAGCAGGCCGGGGTCTGCGTCGAGATGGTGCGGCACTGCGCGGCGACCGGGGTGCCGGTCTTCGGCGTGTGCCTGGGCATGCAGTCGATGCAGGTGGCCTACGGCGGTGTGGTGGACCGGGCGCCGGAGCTGCTGCACGGCAAGACCTCGCCGGTCGAGCACACGGACAAGGGCGTCTTCGCGGGCCTGCCTTCGCCGTTCACCGCGACGCGGTACCACTCGCTGGCGGCGGAGCCGGCCACGGTGCCGGCGGAGCTGGAGGTGACGGCCCGTACGCCCGACGGGATCGTGATGGGCCTGCGTCACCGGGAACTGCTCGTCGAGGGCGTGCAGTTCCACCCGGAGTCGGTGCTGACCGAGCACGGGCACCGGATGCTGGCCAACTGGCTGGTGGAGTGCGGCGACCAGGACGCGGTGGCGAGGTCGGCGGGGCTCGCCCCGGTGGTGGGCAGGGCCACGGCGTGACCGCCCTGCGCCCCGAGCGCGACTCCGGCACGGCCGGTGACCAGGGATCCCCGTACGGGCAGCCGTACGGGGATTCCGGTGCGTTCGGGGAGCAGTACCGGCCGCCGCTCCTCGACGACGAGACGGTGGCGCTGCGGGTCCCGGAGCCCCCGGTGCGCCGGACGGCCGCCGAAAGCGGCTCCGCCGCCCCTGCTGGGGATGGCCCCGTGGGCGAGGGCCGCGCGGCCCGCAGGAAGGCCGCGAAACGGCGTCACGGGCGCCGTGGGGCGCCCAGGGGCCAGTCTCCGGAGCGGGATGCCGAGGAGGCCCCGAAGGCGCCCCTGTCGCGCGTGGAGGCCCGTCGGCAGGCCCGTGCGCGCAAGCCCGGCGCCGCGGTGATCGCCAGCCGGGCGATCGGTGAGATCTTCATCACGACCGGTGTGCTGATGCTGCTGTTCGTCACCTACCAGCTGTGGTGGACGAACGTGCGGGCGCACGCGCAGGCGGACCAGGCCGCGAGCAACCTCCAGGACGACTGGGCGAACGGCAGGCGCAATCCGGGATCGTTCGAACCGGGCCAGGGGTTCGCGCTGCTGCACATTCCCAAGCTGGACGTGGTGGTGCCCATCGCGGAGGGCATCAGCAGCAAGAAGGTGCTGGACCGGGGCATGGTCGGGCACTACGCGGAGGACGGGCTGAAGACGGCGATGCCGGACGCGAAGACGGGCAACTTCGGGCTGGCGGGGCACCGCAACACGCACGGCGAGCCGTTCCGGTACATCAACAAGCTGGAGCCGGGCGACCCGATCGTGGTGGAGACGCAGGACAAGTACTTCGTGTACAAGATGGCGTCGATCCTGCCGGTGACGTCGCCGAGCAACGTCAGTGTGCTGGAACCGGTCCCGAAGCAGTCCGGCTTCAAGGGACCCGGCCGCTACATCACCCTCACCACCTGCACGCCGGAGTTCACCAGCAAGTACCGCATGATCGTCTGGGGCAAGATGGTCGAGGAACGGCCGCGCAGCAAGGGCAAGCCGGATGCGCTCGTCAGTTAAGGGCGGATGACCAGTGGCAGCGACCACCGACACGGAGCACCAGGAGCACGCCGGCGAGGACGGTCCACCGGACACCGGGGCGGACCGCCGCGGGCGCGGACGCGGCCCCCGGCGGATCGTCGCGCAGGCGGTCAGCGTCTTCGGCGAGCTGCTCATCACCGCGGGTCTGGTGATGGGCCTGTTCGTCGTCTACTCGCTGTGGTGGACGAACGTGGTCGCCGACCGGGCGGCGGACAAGCAGGCGGAGAAGGTCCGGGACAACTGGGCCCAGGACCGGGTGGGCTCGGACGGCCCGGGGGCGCTGGACACCAAGGCGGGCATCGGCTTCCTGCACGTCCCGGCGATGGGCGAGGGCGACGTCCTGGTGGAGAAGGGCACGTCGATGAAGGTCCTCAACGACGGCGTGGCCGGCTACTACACCGACCCGGTCAAGGCGACGCTGCCCACCTCGGACAAGAAGGGCAACTTCTCGCTCGCCGCCCACCGCGACGGGCACGGCGCCAAGTTCCACAACATCGACAAGATCGAGAAGGGCGACCCGATCGTCTTCGAGACGAAGGACACCTGGTACGTGTACAAGGCGTACGCCGTCCTGCCCGAGACGTCGAAGTTCAACGTCGACGTCCTGGACGCGGTCCCCGGCGAGTCCGGCAAGAAGAAGGCCGGCCACTACATCACCCTGACGACCTGCACCCCGGTCTACACGAGCCGCTACCGCTACGTGGTGTGGGGCGAACTGGTTCGCACGCAGAAGGTGGACGAGGACCGGACGCCGCCGGAGGAACTGCGCTGAGGCCCACCGCACCGGCGCCGACGACGGAGCCCCGGTCCCCCCGCTGAGCTGGGGGGCCGGGGCTCCGGTCGTCCTGGCGGGCGGGTCAGTCCCGGCCTCCGGTGAGGCCGGCGATGACGCCGCCGCCATTGTTGCCGCCGCCGTTGTTGCCGCCGTTTCCGCCGTTGCCGCCCACCGTGGTGAGGGTGATCTGCGTGCCGGCCGGGTCGTCGACCTCGCTGTTGGCCGGCGGGTTCTGCCCTATGACGACCGCGTTGCCGTCGCTGGGACCGTTGACCTGGATGTTGGTGAAGCCGGCCTGCTGCAGGGTCTGCTGGGCCTGGGAGAGGGGCGTACCGAGCCTGATCTCGGGCACCTTCTTCTTCTCCACGGCCTTGCCGACCACGATCGTGACCTTCGAGCCCGGGTCGACCTGCTGGTTCGCCTGGGGTGTGGTGGAGATGACCTTGTCCACCTGGTTCGGGTCGTTGGTGGGCTGGTCGGTGCAGGTGGCGTCGAGGCCGTTGCTCTCCATCTGGGCCTTGGCCTCGTCACAGCTGCGCCCGACGACGTCCGGCACCGTGGCCTTCTCCTCGGCCTTGGCGACCTCCAGGGTCACCGTGGAGCCCTTCTCCAGCTCCTTGCCCGGGTCCGGGTCCTGGCTGAGCACCGTGCCCTCGTCCTGGGAGGACTCGGTCTGCTTGGTCTCGACCTTGAAGCCCTTGTCCTCGAGCTGCTGGGTGGCGTCGTCGACGTTCTTGTCGATGACGTTCGGGACGGCGACCTTGGGCGCGCCCGTGGAGACCACCAGGTTGACGGTGGACTGCTTGTCGACCGAGGTGCCCTGCTTGGGGTCCTGGTCGCAGACGCTGCCCTTCTTCTGGTCCTCGCAGGGCTTCTGCTCGACCGTGCCCAGCTTGAGGTCGGAGTTGGTGAGTAGTTGCTCGGCGTCGTCCTGCGTCTGACCGATCAGGGCGGGCACGTCGACCTTGCCGCCGCCCGGGTCCCCGCCCCCGCTGAAGGCGTACTTGCCGATCAGGATGGCGCCGACGAGGACGAGGATGCCGGCCAGGACCAGGAAGATCGTGGCCGTGTTCTTCTTGCGGGGCTGCTGGCGGCGCCGGTCGGGGCGGTCGTCGTAGCCGTAGCCGCCGTCGTCCGGGTTCATGGGCGGCAGCATGGTCGTGGCACCGGCACCCGCGTCGGAGCGCAGCGCGGTGGTCGGCTGGTCGTCGGGGTAGGCGCCGTAACCGCCGGCGGCCATGGCGCCCATCGCGGCGGTGGCGCCGACGGGCTGGCCGTCGAGGCATGCCTCGATGTCGGCGCGCATCTCGTCGGCCGACTGGTAGCGGTAGTCCGGGTCCTTGACCAGGGCCTTCAGCACGATCGCGTCCATCTCGGGCGTGATCTCGGGGTCGAAGACGCTCGGCGCCTGCGGTTCCTCGCGCACGTGCTGGTAGGCGACGGCCACCGGCGAGTCGCCGACGAACGGCGGACGCACCGTGAGCAGCTCGTAGAGCAGGCAGCCCGTGGAGTACAGGTCGGAGCGGGCGTCGACCTGCTCGCCCTTGGCCTGCTCCGGGGAGAGGTACTGGGCGGTGCCGATCACGGCGGCGGTCTGCGTCATCGTCATGCCGGAGTCGCCCATGGCGCGGGCGATGCCGAAGTCCATGACCTTGACCTGGCCGTTGCGGGTGAGCATGACGTTGGCCGGCTTGATGTCGCGGTGGACGATGCCGGCCCGGTGCGAGTACTCCAGCGCCTGGAGGATGCCGATGGTCATCTCCAGCGTCCGCTCCGGCAGCAGCTTGCGGCCGGAGTGGAGCAGCTCACGGAGCGTGGAGCCGTCGACGTACTCCATGACGATGTACGGGATCGACACGTTGTCGATGTAGTCCTCGCCCGTGTCGTAGACCGCCACGATCGCGGGGTGGTTGAGCGAGGCGGCCGACTGGGCCTCCCGGCGGAAGCGGGCCTGGAAGGACGGATCGCGCGCGAGGTCCGCGCGCAGCGTCTTCACCGCCACCTGGCGTCCGAGCCGGGTGTCATGAGCGTGGTAAACCTCCGCCATGCCACCACGGCCGAGCACCGGGCCCAGCTCGTACCGGCCGCCGAGGCGACGCGGCTCTTCCATGGTTACTACCAGCCCTCTCCGTCGGTCCCGACCGGCATGCTTGTACGGTCGGAGGCTGCCGTCCGGCCTACCGTACCCGGCTTGCTCCGGGCCCCTTGGCCGAGCCGGACAGCCGATACAGGACCGGTATCGCAACGTGCGCCGATGTGAAGGGGACGTGACCGGAGTCACGTCCCGTTCATGGCGCGGTCACTTCTTGCTGTCGATGACGGCCTCCATGACGTTCTTCGCGATCGGTGCCGCGAGGCCGCCGCCGGAGATGTCGTCGCGGCTGGCGTTCTCGTCCTCGATCACCACGGCCACGGCGACGGGCGAGCTGCCGTCGTCGGTCTTGGCGTACGAGATGAACCAGGCGTAGGGGTTCTCGCTGTTGTCGACGCCGTGCTGTGCGGTACCGGTCTTGCCACCCACCGTGACGCCGTCGATCTGGGCGTTGGTTCCCGTGCCGTCCTTGACGACGGTCTCCATCATGGACTGGAGGATCTGGGCGTTGTCCGCGGACAGCGGCTTGCTCATCTCCTCGGGGTCCGTCTTCTCGATGGTGTCGAGGTTGGGGGCCTGCAGCGCGTCGACCATGTACGGCTTCATCAGGGTGCCGTTGTTGGCGATGGCCGAGGTGACCATGGCCATCTGCAGCGGGGTGGCCGCGGTGTTGAACTGGCCGATGGAGGAGAGCGCGACCTGCGAGTCGTTCATGTCGTCGGAGAAGACCGAGGCGCTGGACCGGACGGGGACGAACTGCTCCTTGGTGAAGCCGAACTTCTTGGCCGTCTCGAGCATCTTGTCGTTGCCGAGGTCGTAGCCGATCTTGCCGAACACGGTGTTGCAGGAGACGCGCAGTGCCTCGCGGAGGGTGGCGTTCTCGCAGGGGAGGTCGCCCTCGTTCGGCAGGGGCGTGGTGGTGCCGGGCATGGTCCACGGCAGCGGGGAGTCGGTCTTCTCGTCGGCCGAGGTGTACTTGCCGTGCTCCAGTGCCGCCGCCGCCGTGACCACCTTGAAGGTGGAGCCGGGCGGGTAGGCCTCGCGCAGGGCGCGGTTGAGCATCGGGTCGTCGGGGTTGTTCTTCTTCTGGAGCCTGTTCCACGCCTCGCCGGCCGCGTCGTTGCTGCCCGCGATGGAGGTGGGGTCGTACGAGGGGTACGAGGCCATCGAGAGGATCTTGCCGGTGGACGGCTCGATCGCGACGACGGCGCCCTTGGCGCCCTGCTTCTTCAGACCGTTGTAGGCGGCCTTCTGGGCGGCGCTGTTGAGGGTGGTGACGACGTTGCCGCCCTCGCGCTTCTCGCCCGTGATCATGTCGAGGGTGTTGCGGAAGAAGAGCCGGTCGTCGTTGCCGGTGAGGATGCCGTCGTCGATGGACTCGAGCTGGGTGGCGCCGAAGGCCTGGGAGACGTAGCCGGTGACGGGCGCCCACATGGCGCCGTCCTTGTAGGTGCGCTTGTACTTGAAGTCGCCCTCGGTGGTGGCGTGTCCGGTGATGGCCTTGCCGTCGACGATGATGTCGCCGCGGGGGCTGGCGTACCGCTCGATGGCGACCCGGCGGTTGTGCTCGTCCTCCTTGAGCTCGTCGGCCTGGACGTACTGGAGCCAGTTGTCCCGGATGAGGAGGGTGAGGACGAGGAGGCCGCAGAAGATCGCGATCCGGCGCAGTGGCTTGTTCACGGTCGGACCACCTGGGTCATCTCGGCGTCGGGGTTGGCGGGCGCGGCGGGTGCCGGTCTGCGCGCGGTGTCGCTGATGCGCAGCAGAATGCCGATCAACGCCCAGTTGGCGATGACGGAGGAACCGCCGTAGGCCAGGAAGGGCATGGTCATACCGGTGAGCGGGATGAGACCCATGACACCGCCGGCGACGACGAAGACCTGGAGGGCGAAGGCGCCGGAGAGGCCGATGGCGAGGAGCTTGCCGAAGGGGTCGCGGGCGGCGAGGGCGGTGCGCACGCCGCGTTCCACGATCAAGGCGTAGAGCAGGAGCAGGGCCATCAGGCCGGCGAGGCCGAGTTCCTCGCCGAAGGTGGCGAGGATGAAGTCGGAGTTGGCGGCGAAGCGGATCAGCTCGGAGTGGCCCTGGCCCCAGCCGGTGCCGAGGGTGCCGCCGGAGCCGAAGGCCCACAGGGCCTGCATGGCCTGCTCGGAGTGGCCGACCTGGTTGGCGCGGGAGAGCATGAACTCCCGCATCGGGTCGAGCCAGGCGTCGACGCGCTGCTGGATGTGGGGCTCGAAGGTGGCCACGCCGACGGCGCCGACGGCGGACATCAGCATGCCGAAGACGATCCAGCTGGTCCGCTCGGTGGCGACGTACAGCATGATCACGAACATGCCGAAGAACAGCAGCGAGGTGCCGAGGTCGGTCTCGAAGACGAGGATGAGGATCGAGACGATCCAGACGACCAGGATGGGGCCGAGGTCGCGGCCACGGGGCAGGTAGAGGCCCATGAAGCGGCGGCTGGCCAGGGCGAGCGCGTCGCGCTTCACCATCAGGTAGCCGGCGAAGAAGATCGCGAGGACGATCTTGGCGAACTCGCCGGGCTGGATGGAGAAGGAGCCGACCTGGATCCAGATTTTGGCGCCGTAGATGTTCTTGCCGAGGCCCGGTACGAGCGGGAGCAGCAGCAGAAACAGGGCGCCGACCATGGAGATGTAGGTGTAGCGCTGCAGGACGCGGTGGTCCTTGAGGAAGACGAGTACGGCGACGAACAGGGCGATGCCCATCGCGGTGTAGATCAGCTGGCGGGGTGCGGCGGTGCCGGCCTGGTGGATGCTCTGGAGCAGCTCGGACTGGTCCAGGCGCCAGATGGCGACGAGTCCGAGGCCGTTGAGCAGGGTGGCCAGCGGCAGCAGCAGCGGGTCCGCGTACGGCGCGAACTTGCGTACGACGAGGTGGCCGACGCCGGCCAGCAGGCCGAGGCCGAAGCCGTAGCTCAACAGGCCCGCGGGCACCTCGTCGTTGATGGCCAGGCCCACGTTGGCGTAGGCGAAGACCGGGATCAGGACGGCGAACACGAGCAGAGCCAGCTCGGTGTTGCGCCGGCTCGGGGCGCCGATGGCGCCGATCGTGGACGTGTGGTGCGTCGACGGGTTGGTAGTACTGCTCATCGTGTGACAGGGCCTCTCACGGCTTGCCTACTGCTTACCGCACAGCGAGACGACCTTCTGCTCTTCCTCCGAGAGGGTCGGTCCTGAGCCTGGAGTGGGTGCGGTCGTGGACGGGGACTCGGACGATTCGGGTGCCTCGGGCGAGCCCGACGGGTTCGGGCTGGGTGAGGCCTTGGACGTGAAGGAGGCGGGAGTGGTTCCCGTGGTGCCTCCGGCCTCGCCCTCGCCCGTCTTCGCGTTCTTCTCGGTCTCCGCGGTGCGCCGGTCGGCCTGCTTCTTGCAGGCGGAGGCCTGTACCGCCAGTTCCTCGATCTTGGCCCGGGCGTCGTTGAGGTCGCCTTCGGGGATGGTGGCCTCGACCAGTTTCTGCTGGTAGGGCGGCAGGTACTTGAGTTCGATCTCGGGGTGGTCCTTCTGGACCTTCGAGAGCGAGACCCAGGCGAGGTCCTGGCTGATGCCCCGGTACAGCGCGAGGTGGTCGTCGTTGGTGCCGACGTAGTACTGGGTCTGGGTCCAGCGCCAGCCGCCGTAGGTGCCGCCGCCGATGACGGCGAGGGCGAGGGCGGTGTAGAGGGACCGCTTGAGCCACTTGCGGTTCTTGCGGGGTTTGACGAAGTCGTCGGGGCCGTAGTCGTCGAAGCCACCGGCCGGGATGAAGCCGGTGGTGTCGCCGCTGCCCGGCGGGCCGAACTCGCCGCCCCCGCCGCGCTGGCCGCCCTGCCGGCCGAGGCCCGCGGCGCGGCCGGCGGGGGTCTGCATGATGCCGTTGTCGCCCATCTGGGCCTGGTTCTCGGCGACGGCGCCGACGACCACGGGGGTGTCGGAGAGCTGTCCGGCGAGGGTGTCGCCGGTGTCGAGGTCGAGGACGTCGGCGACGATGACGGTGATGTTGTCGGGGCCGCCGCCGCGCAGGGCGAGCTGGATCAGCTCCTGGACGGTCTCCTGGGGGCCCTGGTAGCTGGCGAGGGTGTCCTCCATCGTCTGGTGGGAGACGACGCCGGAGAGTCCGTCGGAGCAGATCAGGTAGCGGTCGCCGGCCCGGACCTCGCGGATGGACAGGTCGGGCTCGACGTGGTCGCCGCTGCCGAGGGCGCGCATCAGCAGGGAGCGCTGCGGGTGGGTGCCCGCCTCCTCCTCGGTGATGCGGCCCTCGTCGACGAGGCGCTGCACCCAGGTGTGGTCCTGGGTGATCTGGGTGAGGACGCCGTCGCGCAGCAGGTAGGCGCGGGAGTCGCCGACGTGGACCATGCCCAGGCGCTGGCCGGTCCACAGCAGGGCGGTCAGGGTGGTGCCCATGCCCTCCAGGGCGGGGTCCTCCTCGACCATCTGCCGCAGCTGGTCGTTGGCACGCTGGACGGCGGCGCCGAGGGAGGTGAGGACGTCGGAGCCGGGCACGTCGTCGTCGAGGGCGACGATGGTGGAGATCACCTCGGAGGAGGCGACCTCACCGGCGGCCTGGCCGCCCATGCCGTCGGCGATGGCGAGCAGGCGGGGCCCGGCGTAGCCGGAGTCCTCGTTGCCCTCCCGGATCATGCCCTTGTGGGAACCGGCGGCGAAACGCAGTGACAGACTCATGCGCACCTCGCCCGTCGGCTCCGACTGCAGCCGGTCGTGTCGAGCCACACTGCCCACCCTCCGGTCGGGAGCGCGCCGGGGCCCGGGGTGCCGGCCGCCGCTGCGTGCTCGCTCCGCTCGCGCTCATTCATTGGTGTAGCACTACTTCCGCAGCTCGATGACGGTCTTGCCGATGCGGATCGGCGCCCCGGGGCCAATCGGGGTGGGGGTCGTCAGCCGGGCCCGGTCCAGGTAGGTGCCGTTGGTGGAGCCCAGGTCCTCGACGATCCACTGACCGTTCTGGTCCGGGTAGATCCTGGCATGGCGGCTGGAGGCGTAGTCGTCGTCCAGCACGATCGTCGAGTCGTGTGCCCGGCCGAGCGTGATGGTCTGGCCCTGGAGGGCAACGGTGGTGCCGGTGAGCGTGCCCTCCGTCACGACCAGTTTGGTGGGCGCGCCCCGGCGGCCGCGGCCGCCGCCGGACTGCTGGCGCTGCGGTGGAGGCGCCTGGCCCTGGCGCGTTGCGGTCTGCTGCGGTCGGGCGGCGTCGCGTCGCGCGCCGCGCTGGGTGACCCGCGTACCGAAGAGGTCGCTGCGGATGACCTGCACGGCCACGATCACGAACAGCCACAGTACGGCGAGAAAACCCAGCCGCATGACCGTGAGGGTCAGCTCTGACATTGCCCCCGGATCACCCTTCGGCTTGCCTGTAGATAACGGTGGTGCTGCCCACGACGATCCGCGAGCCGTCGCGGAGCGTAGCGCGGGTGGTGTGCTGCCCGTCCACCACGATGCCGTTGGTGGACCCGAGATCCTGGATCGTCGAGGGCGTTCCGGTCCGGATCTCGCAGTGCCGGCGGGAGACGCCGGGGTCGTCGATCCGCACGTCGGCCTCGGTGCTGCGGCCCAGCACGAGCGTCGCGCGGGAGATCTGATGGCGGGTGCCGTTGATCTCGATCCAGTGGCGGGTGCGTCCGCCGGGTGCGGGTGCGGCCGGGGGCTGCTGGCCGCCTGCGGGCTGCGGGTAGCCGTAGCCGCCGGGACGGCCGGGTGGCGGCGCGGACGGCATGGGCGGGGCGCCCGCGGGGGCGGCGGCCGGCGGGTAGCCGTACCCGCCGCCCGGGGCGGCGGGCCGCGCGGGCGGGGCCGGGGGCGCGGCGGGCCCTGGTCCGGCCTGGTGGCTGGTCGAGGAGGCGAGCGTACGGCTGCGCACCCGGTACAGACCGGTGTCGAGGTCGTCCGCCTTCTCCAGGTGGACCTTGATCGGTCCCATGAAGGTGTAGCGCTGCTGCTTGGCGTAGTCGCGGACCATGCCGGCCAGCTCGTCGCCGAGCTGCCCGGAGTAGGGGCTGAGGCGTTCGAAGTCGGGTGTGCTCAGTTCCACGATGAAGTCGTTGGGCACGACGGTGCGGTCGCGGTTCCAGATGGTCGCGTTGTTGTCGCATTCGCGCTGGAGCGCTCCCGCGATCTCCACGGGCTGCACCTCGGACTTGAACACCTTCGCGAAGGTGCCGTTGACCAGACCTTCGAGACGCTGCTCGAACTTCTTCAGGACTCCCATGGGGCACCTCCTCCGTCGCTGCCGTCCTGTCCACTGCCTTGCGTACTGCTGCCTTGCGTACCGCTGTCCCGCGTCGTGCTGTGCCGCGTCGTGCCGCCTCGCGCAGTGCCGTGCGGTCCTGCACTGCCCACCTGGTACTGCTTACTGATCGTATCCACGCGCCGGTCGATCGGCTGGTTCCCCCTGTCGGCCCGGTCGACGGGTGTCGACGCCTCTCGGAGTTCCCGCCGGAGTTCCCCTTCGAACTCCCGCGGACCTTCGGGATGTGCTCCCGCGGGTACTCATGCCCAGGATCGTAGAGGCGGCCGCAGACCAGTGTCCCGCACCTGACCGCGGTCCCCCACCGGCTCCTGGGGAGACGGGCCGGACCGGTACGAGGTTGATACGTGAACGGCCAAGGACCGGGACGAGTGCCCGAAGGAGGGCGGGCGCCCCGGTCCGCCGGGGGAAAGGGATGTGAATCGACCCCTTCCAGCGTGCTAATGTTCTCGTGTCGGAAGGCGCCGGACCGCAAGGAAAAGCTCGGAAGACACACCCAATGCGCGGGTGGCGGAATAGGCAGACGCGCTGGATTCAGGTTCCAGTGCCCGCAAGGGCGTGGGGGTTCAACTCCCCCCTCGCGCACCAGCCGGAAGCCCCCCAGGTCTCGGACCTGGGGGGCTTCCGCGTGTCCGGGCGCGGCGGCCTGCGACGGGTGCGCTGTGAGGAAGGTCTCAGGACTCCGGCCGCCACAGGGCCGGCACGTTCGGCGGCTCCCAGCCGGTCATCGAGGTGTGCGCCTGGAGGCAGCGGTAGGCGCGGCCGCCGTAGGTCACCCGGTCGCCGGCGGTGTAGGCGTGGCCGCTGGTCCAGGTGCCGCCCGGCGGGTCGGTGGGAGGGTCGGTGGGCGGATCCGTGGGGCCTGTGTCGCCGTCCACGTTCAGGACGAAGTCGAAGGTGCCCTCCTTGCCGCCGCCGGCGCCGCGGACGTTCATCAGCAGGGCCGGGTCGAAGATTGTGTCCGTGCTGTTGCGGGGCTCGCCGGGGAAGTAGAGCTGGGTGGTCAGCACGGGCTCGCCGGGGGCCTGTGCCTTGACGTGGATGTGCCGGGTGCGGCCGGGATAGAGGCCGGGCACGATCGTCTTCAGGGCGAACGCACCGGTGGCGTCGCTGAACTGGTGGCCGCGGAAGGTGTACCCGGCCATGTCGTAGTCGCCGTCGTCGTCGGCCTGCCAGAAGTCGAGGAGCACGCCGGACAGAGGGACGCAGTTCCGGCCGAAGACGTAGCCGCTGACGGTCAGCGGGGTGCCCCGGGTGCCGGGGGTGACCAGGTCGGTGCGCAGCGGGGAGCTCGGCTTGAAGTACGGGCCCTCCATCTGGTCGGGCGTCAGGTCGTCGCCGTCGTCGCAGTACGGGGTAGGCGTCAGGCTCCGGTCGTCGGAGGAGCGGGCGGCGTCCCGGGCCAGCGCGATACCGCCGGTGGCGAGCAGCGGAACGGTGGCACCGGCGGCGACGGCCGCCCTGAGCAGCGTCTTGCGGCTGATCCCGCGGTCGGCGCCGGAACCCGGGCCGGGGCCGGGCCGGGGCCCGGGTCCGGGCTCTTGGGGGGTGGTGGGGGTGTCGGAGGTCATGGCGGTTCCTCGGTCTCCTCGGTGGGTGGTCCCTGGGGAAGGTGTGCCGGGACGTGCGTCATCCGGGACGTCGGGGACAGGGAGCGCGCCCGCCGGCGCGGGGCAGGCTGCTTGGTACGGCGGGCGCGCTCCGTGGTGATCGCTGGCCACCGTAGGCGCGCCGGGCGGGGCGGGGGCACCCCCTGTTTCGCCCCCTGCCCGGCGTTATGCGGGCGGCGGACGGGGCCCGTGTACGGGCGGTGCCGCCGGGGGTACGGTCGTGGCGCGCCGGCGCGGCGCGGCGCACGGGTGCGCCGCGCGGGTACGGCGAGGCACGGCACGGCACGACGCGGTGCGGCACAGGGGCACGGACGAGTACGGGGAGGGCGGCCGGGATGACCGGGGCGACGGTGGGGGCGGGCACGGAAGCGGCGTCCGGAGAGGCGGCGGGGGTGGTGGCGCCGGCGGCGCGTGCGGACGGCAACGCGACAGAGCCGGGCGGGGCGGTGCGGGGCGGGCGGCTGCCGGTCGTGCCCGGGTTCGCGCGGTGGCCCGCGGCCGGCTCGCCGAAGGCGGAGGGCAAGGCGCTGCGCACGCGCGTCCCGCGGTCCGCGCACGCCGCGCTCGACCTGGACGCCGGCCGCCCGGACGCGGTGAGCGCGGTCGAGGAGTCCCACTGCGGCCGGATACCGGGGCTCACCCCGATCCGCGCCGGGCGGATGGCGGCCACGCCGTTCGCGTTCCTGCGCGGGTCGGCGGGCCTGATGGCGTACGACCTGGCGCGCACGCCGGTGACCGGGATCGGCGCCCAGATCTGCGGGGACGCGCACGCCGCCAACTTCGGCCTGTACGGCGACGCCCGCGGCGGCCTGGTCATCGACCTGAACGACTTCGACGAGACGGTCCACGGCCCCTGGGAGTGGGACCTCAAGCGGCTCGCCGCCTCCCTCGTCCTCGCGGGCCGGGAGGCCGGGGCCGACGAGGACACCTGCCGCGAGGCCGCCCACGACGCGGCGGGCGCCTACCGGCGCACCATGCGGCTGCTGGCGAAACTCCCCGCGCTGGACGCCTGGAACGCCATCGCGGACGAGGAACTGGTCTCCCACACCGACGCCCACGACCTGCTCGGCACGCTGGAGCGGGTCTCCGAGAAGGCGCGGGCCAACACCAGCGGGCGCTTCGCCGCGAAGTCCACCGAGTCCACCGAGGACGGCGGGCGGCGCTTCGTGGACGCGGCGCCGGTGCTGCGCCGGGTGACGGACGCCGAGGCGGCGGCGGTCGCGGGCGCCCTGGAGGCGTACCTGGCCACGCTCTCCGAGGACCGGCTGCCGCTGCTGGCCCGGTACGCGGTGCACGACGTGGCCTTCCGGGTCGTCGGCACCGGCAGCGTGGGCACGCGGTCATACGTGGTGCTGCTCCTGGACCACCGGGGCGAACCGCTCGTGCTCCAGGTCAAGGAGGCCCGGCCCTCCGCCCTGCTGCCGCACCTGGCGACCGCCGGGTTCGACGCCCCCGAGGCCGCGCACGAGGGCCGCCGGGTGGTCCTGGGGCAGAAGCGGATGCAGGTGGTCAGCGACATCCTGCTCGGCTGGACCTCGGTCGACGGACGGCCCTTCCAGGTACGGCAGTTCCGCAACCGCAAGGGCAGCGTCGACCCCGCGGCCCTGGCCGCCGACCAGCTGGACGACTACGGCCGGATGACCGGCGCCCTGCTGGCCCGGGCCCACGCGCACAGCGCAGACCCGCGGCTGATCGCGGGCTACTGCGGCAAGAACGGCGAGCTGGACGAGGCGGTCGCCGCCTTCGCCGTCGCCTACGCCGACCGCACCGAGGCGGACCACGCGGAGCTGGTGGCCGCGGTGCGCGCGGGGCGGGTCGCGGCGGAGCTGGGGGTGTGAGGGGCGTCCGGCGCACCGTGCCCGGGCCGGCGTCCGGGGCACGGTGCGCCGGACAGGCCCTAGGCTGGTCGGGTGACGACGCCGCAAGCTGAGCCCGAGCAGGGGGGTGCGCCGCGTCCCGAGGAACGGCTGGAACAGGCCGTACGGGCCGCCGAGCAGGCACTCATCGAGTACGAGATCGCCCTGGAGACCTTCCGTGTGGAGGTCGAGAACTTCTCGCGGCTGCACGAGCAGCGGCTCGGCCCGGTGTACGCCCGGCTGGAGGAGCTGGAGGCGCAGATCCTCGAGGCCAGGGCGGCCCGTACGGGCGACGCCGACGACCTGCGCCGGGCCGACGAGGCGCGGGCCCGGCTGATGCCGATCCCCGGGGTCGAGGAGCTGCTGAACGGCTGGATGGACGGGGACGGGCTGTTCCCGGAGGCCACGGCGATGCTCACGGACCAGGCGGTACGGCCCCCGCAGCGGGTCAGGCCCGGCGAGGAGGCCCGCAAGCTCTACCGCGAGCTGGCCCGCAAGGCCCACCCCGACCTGGCGCAGGAGGAGGCCGAGCGGGTCCGGCGCGAGGAGTTCATCACCCGCGTCAACGCCGCCTACGCCCGCGGCGACGCGGCCCAGCTGCGCGAGCTGGCCGAGGAGTGGGCCGCCGGTCCGGTGCCCGAGCGGCGCCCGAGCCGCGGCGAGGAGCTGTACGCCCGCCTCGAATGGCTCGACCGGCGCAAGGAGCTGCTCACCGTGCTCGCCAAGGAGCTGGAGGAGAGCGCGATCGGCGCCATGCTCAGGCTCGCCCCGGACGACCCCGACCGGCTGCTGGACGAGATCGCCGAACAGCTGGCGGCCCAGGTGCGCGAGCGGGAGGCGGAGCTGGCGGGGGTGCTCGGGCAGGACTGAGCCGCCGGGTGGCGGCTCGGGTAGCGTCTGGGGCATGAGTTTCGGAGCTGGTGTGCCCACGGTCGGGATCGAGGACCTCGAGGACGGTGACTTCCTGCTGGACGTCCGCGAGGACGACGAATGGCAGGCGGGTCATGCCGCGGGGGCGCTGCACATTCCCCTCAGCGAGTTCGTGGCCCGGTACGGTGAGCTGGCCGAGGCCGCTCCTCAGGACGGCCGGGTGCACGTGCTCTGCCGTGTCGGCGGCCGCTCGGCGCAGGTCACCATGTACCTGGTCCAGCAGGGCGTCGACGCGGTGAACGTCGACGGGGGCATGCAGGAGTGGGCCGCGGCCGGGCGTCCCGTGGTGGACGACAAGGGCCAGCCGGGGCACGTTCTCTAGGCTGTCCCCGCCCGATGTGGTGAGGGCCACGGGGCGGCGGTCCGCCGGGGGCTGTGCGGGCGGCCGGTCCTGAGTACCGTTCCCGTTCGAACGTCGCCGAGCAGCCGCACGGGCGCGTGGGCGCCCGTGGCGGGGCGGGCGGCTAGACGGATCGGGACCGAACGGGGCGGAATGGACGCGTACGACAAGGGCTCGGGCGCCCGGCAGGGGCAGGCCGGGCCGGACGGCGAGGCGGACCCGGCGGACACCGGCGGGTCGGCCGGGGCCACCGACTCCGCCGAGCGTCCCGCCGCCGAGGGGACTGCGGGGGCTGCGAGGGCCATGGGGGCCACGGGGGGTGCGGCGGCTTCCGGTGCGGCCGGGAGGTCCGAGGGCGCCGTGGTCACCGCCCGGGAGGAGGCCGCCTCTGAGGAGGCCGCTGCCGCACCTGCCGCGCAGGACCCCGGGCAACCCCCCGCCCCGCGTACCGGGGTCGCCGCGCTCTCCCCGCGCTACCAGGTCGGTGCCGTGGTCGCCCTCGCGGTGGTCGCGGTCGCCGTCTGTGCCCACCTGGGCCTGGTGTTCCTGCACGTGGCCCCGTCCAACACCCTCACCAAGCAACACGGCTCCGCGGTGGACGAGTGGGTCTTCCCGGAGTTCGAGCAGAACTGGAAGCTCTTCGCGCCCAACCCCCTCCAGCAGAACGTCTCCGTCCAGGTCCGCGCGGAGGTCAGCACGGCCGGCGGCGAGATACGGACGACCCGCTGGTACGACCTGTCCGCCGAGGACGGCCGGGCCATCGACGGCAATCTGCTGCCGAGCCACACCCAGCAGAACGAACTGCGCCGGGCCTGGGACTTCTTCGTCGCCAGCCACGACTCCGAGGACCGCCCGGTGGGTCTGCGGGGCACCCTCGCCGAGACGTATCTGCGGCGCATCGCCCTTCTCCGTCTGGACCGCGACGGCGCCGTCGGAAGCGGCGGTGTCGTCGAGCGCGTGCAGTACCGTTCCCGGACCACGAACGTGGAACCGCCCCCGTGGAGCGGTGAGAAGGTCTCCGGCCGGCCGACCGTCCGCGAACTGCCCTGGTGGTCCGTGGCCGCGGAGAACCGGGGTGCGAAGGCCGGACGGGCCGCGCGGGAAGGGGGCGCCGCGTGAACGCCGCCGCCCTCTGCGTCTCCCGCGGCATCGCCCGCGTCACGGGCGCCGCGCTCGGCCCGTACCAGACCGCCGTGATCCGCATCGGCTTCAGCGCCACCTGGCTGCTCTTCCTGCTGCGCGAACTGCCCCACCGCAGCGAGCTGTACGGTCCGGACAGTCCCTGGAGCCACGACCTCGCCGAGCAGCTGATCGCGGACAACGGCGCCTTCACGGCGCTGATGTGGTCGGACGGGCGGGCCTGGTTCGAGGTCGTCTACGCGCTGGCCGTCCTGAGCAGCGTGCTGCTCCTGCTGGGCTGGCGCACCCGGACCATGTCCGTGCTCTTCATGGTCGGCGTGCTCTCGCTGCAGAACCGCAGCGTCTTCATGGGGGACGGCGGCGACAACGTCGTGCACCTCATGAGCATCTACCTGGTCCTCACCCGGTGCGGCCAGGTGTGGTCGCTGGACGCCCGCCGTGCCCGGCGCGCGGCGGCGGCACGCGCGCGTGGTGAGCGGGTCGCGGACCGGGTCGGGCCGGGGCTGTGGTGCGCCTCGGGGTTCCTGCTGCTCACGGTGACGCTGGCGGGCGGTCTCGACGGCGACTGGTTCGTCCCGGCCCTGCTGTGGGCGGTGTGGGCCGCGCTGGGACTGTGGTGGGCCGTGGAGCGGGGCGCGGAGGGCAGCCAGCCGCGGGTCCTGCTGGACGTGGTCACGAACATCGTGCACAACGGCGCGCTGGTCGTGATCATGGCCGAGGCGTGCCTGATCTACGCGACGGCCGGCTGGTACAAGATCCAGGGGTCCCGCTGGCAGGACGGCACGGCCGTCTACTACCCGCTGCACCTGGACTACTTCTCGCCGTGGTCCGCGCTCTCCGACGCGCTGACCGCCAACGGCACGATGGTCATGCTCATCACGTACGGCACGGTCGCCGTGCAGGTCGCCTTCCCGTTCACGCTGTTCAACCGGCGGGTCAAGAACGTGCTCCTCGCCGCGATGATGACCGAGCACGCGGTGATCGCCGTGACGCTCGGGCTGCCTTTCTTCTCGCTGGCGATGATCGCCGCCGACGCGGTCTTCCTGCCGACCTCGTTCCTGCGCCGGCTGGGCGGCTGGGCGGCACGCGCGCGCGGCCGGCTGTCCGGCCGGGGACCCGCCGGTGGCCTGGCCAAGGCGCCGGACGGGGACGGTCGTACGGCGACGGTGCCCGGGCCCCGGACCCGGCAGGCCGAGGGGGCGGCGGCCGGAACGGGCGCGGCGGACGGGAAGGACCCCGAGCACACGCACGTAGGCTTCCGGGCATGACCTCCCCCGGACCGGACCCCGCCCCGGGCCCGCCGGCGGCCTGGCACCTGCACGCCGACCGGTGCGTGCTGCTGGACGGCTTCCACGCCCTCAAGCACGCGCTGCGCTTCGGCGCCGAGGTGCCGGTGGCGGTCACCAGCGACCGCGCGGGCGCGCTGGCCCTCGCCGACGAGCTGGCGCCGGACGTGCGCGAGGCGCTGGCGGGGCTGCTGACCGAGGTGTCGCCCGAGGCGTACGCGTCGCTCGTCGCGCGGCCGCACCCCACCGCGGTGGCCGCCCTGGCCGTACGGCCCTCCCGGGCCGCGGGCCTGGAGGCGCTGGCGCGCATGCCCCGCCCCACCCCCGTCGTGGTCCTCGACCAGCCGCGCAACCTCGGCAACGCGGGGGCGGTGATCCGGCTGGCCGCCGGTTTCGGGGCGACCGGCGTGGTCACCACCGGCACCCTCGACCCCTGGCACCCCACGGTGGTGTGCGGCGGGGCGGGGCTGCACTTCGCGACCGTAGTGGAGCGGCTGGAGGTCGCCGTGCTGCCGCCGGGCCCGGTGTTCGCGCTGGACCCGGAGGGCGAGGACATCCGGGGGCTGAAGCTGCCGGACGAGGCGCTGCTCGCGTTCGGCTCCGAGCGCAGCGGGCTCTCGCGCGAGCTGCGCGCGCGGGCCGACCACTTGGTGGCGCTGCCGATGCGCCCCCAGGTCTCCAGCTACAACCTCGCGACCAGTGTGGCCATGACGCTGTACCACTGGAGCGCCGGCGGGGGCGCACCCCAGGTGCCGTAGCGTCCTGGCTCAGGCCGGGCGGCGGACCTCCACCACCCGGAAGCGGTTCGCCACGAACGCGCCGTCGCACAGGGCCGCGTTGGCCGCCGGGTTGCCGCCGGAGCCGTGGAAGTCGGAGAAGGCGGCCGTCTGGTTGACGTACACCCCGCCGGTCAGGTTCAGGGAGAGCTGGGCGGCCTCGTCCAGGCAGACCTCCTGCACGGCCTCCTCGACCTCTGGGTCGGTCGTGTACGCGCCCACCGTCATCGCGCCCTTCTCGCGGACGCTGCGGCGCAGCAACTCCAGCGCGTGGCCGGCGGAGTCGACGGCGACGGCGAAGGAGACCGGGCCGAAGCACTCGCTGGTGTAGGCGGCCTCGTCCTCGGGCTTGGCGCCGTCCAGCTTGACGATCACCGGGGTGCGCACGACCGCGTCCGGGAAGCCCGGGTGGGTCACCTCGCGGGAGGCGAGGGCCACCTCGCCGAGACCGGCGGCGGCCTCCAGGCGGGCCTTCACGTCCGGGTTGACGATCGCGCCGAGCAGGGCGTTGGCGCGGGCGTCGTCGCCGAGGAGGCCGTCGACGGCGCGGGCCAGGTCGGCGGTGACCTCGTCGTAGGACTTGGCGCCCTGGTCGGTGCGGATGCCGTCGCGGGGGATCAGCAGGTTCTGCGGGGTGGTGCACATCTGGCCGCTGTAGAGGGAGAGCGAGAAGGCCAGGTTGGCGAGCATGCCCCGGTAGTCGTCGGTCGACTCCACGATCACCGTGTTGACGCCGGCCTTCTCCGTGTACACCTGCGCCTGGCGGGCGTTGGCCTCCAGCCAGTCGCCGAAGGCGGTGGAGCCGGTGTAGTCGATGATCCGGATCTCCGGGCGGGTGGCCAGGGCCTTGGCGATGCCCTCGCCGGGGCGCTCGGCGGCCAGCGCCACCAGGTTCGGGTCGAAGCCGGCCTCGGTGAGGACGTCGCGGGCGACCTGGACGGTGAGTGCGAGCGGCAGCACCGCGCGGGGGTGCGGCTTGACCAGGACCGCGTTGCCGGTGGCGAGGGAGGCGAACAGGCCGGGGTAGCCGTTCCACGTCGGGAAGGTGTTGCAGCCGATGACCAGGCCGATGCCGCGGGGGACCGGGGTGAACCGCTTGGTGAGCGCGAGCGGGTCGCGCTTGCCCTGGGGCTTGGTCCACTCCGCCGTCTCCGGCGTGCGGGACTGCTCCACGTACGCGTAGGCCACGGCCTCCATGCCGCGGTCCTGGGCGTGCGGGCCGCCCGCCTGGAAGGCCATCATGAAGGCCTGTCCCGAGGTGTGCATGACCGCCTGGGCGAACTCCATCGTCCGGTCGGCGATCCGCCGCAGGATCTCCAGGCAGACCATCGCGCGCAGCTCCGCGCCCGCCTCCCGCCACGCCTTCTGGCCGGCCCGCATGGCGGGGAGCAGCACGTCGAGGTCCGCGTGCGGGTACTCCACGCCCAGCTCGATCCCGTACGGGGAGACCTCGCCGCCAACCCAGCCGTCGGTGCCGGGCTGGCCGAGGTCCAGGCGGGTGCCGGACAGGGCGTCGAAGGCGGCCTTGCCCGCGGCCGTGTCCAGGCTGCCGTTCTCCCCGTAGGCCTTGGGGTGCTCGGGGTGGGGGGACCAGTACGCGCGCGTGCGGATCGTCTCCAGCGCCAGGTCCAGGGTCGGCCGGTGCCGGGCGATCAGCTGGTGTGCGGTGAGTTCGGCGGCCATGCGGGACCAACTCCTCGTCGTCGAGTCCGTGGACCTGGGGGAAACCTGGGCAGAGACAGGCGGACACGGCTAGAGTAACCGAACGATCGGTCGGGACAAGAGGGACCGCCGCATCTGTGGAAAACCCCGTGCGGGAGGATCGCGCACATGACAGCACTCGACCTCAGCAGCCCCGTGGCCGTCGTCGGCACCGGCACCATGGGCCAGGGCATCGCCCAGGTGGCGCTGGTCGCGGGCCATCCCGTGCGGCTGTACGACGCCGCCCCGGGCCGGGCCCGGGAAGCGGCCGACGCGATCGGCGCCCGGCTCGACCGGCTCGTCGAGAAGGGCCGCCTCACCGGCGCCGAACGGGACGCCGCCCGCGCCCGGCTGACGCCCGCCGGGACCCTCGACGGGCTCACCGGCTGCGCGCTCGTCGCCGAGGCGGTCGTGGAGCGGCTGGACGTCAAGCAGGAGCTGTTCCGCGCGCTGGAGGACGTCGTCGGCGACGACTGCCTGCTCGCCACCAACACCTCCTCCCTGTCCGTCACCGCCGTCGGGGGCGCGCTGCGCGTACCTGGCCGCCTCGTCGGCCTGCATTTCTTCAACCCCGCGCCGCTGCTCCCGCTGGTGGAGGTGGTCTCCGGGTTCGCCACCGATCCCGCGTCGGCCACGCGCGCGTACGAGACGGCCCGCGCCTGGGGCAAGACCCCGGTCGCCTGCGCCGACACCCCCGGCTTCCTGGTCAACCGCATCGCCCGGCCCTTCTACGCCGAGGCCCTCGCGGCGTACGAGGCGCGCGCCGCCGACCCGGCCACCGTCGATGCCGTGCTGCGCGGTTCCGGCGGGTTCAGGATGGGCGCCTTCGAGCTGACCGACCTCATTGGGCAGGACGTCAACGAGTCCGTCACGCACTCCGTGTGGCAGGCGTTCTTCCAGGACGTGCGCTTCACTCCGTCCCTGGCCCAGCGCCGCCTGGTCGAGTCCGGCCGGCTCGGCCGCAAGAGCGGACAGGGCTGGTACGACTACCGGGAGGGTGCCGAGCGCCCCGCGCCGCACACCGCCGAGCCCGCCGAACGGCCCGCGTACGTGCTCGTCGAGGGCGACCTGGGCCCGGCGGCCGAGCTGGTCGGGCTGATCCGTGAGGCGGGCATCGAGGTCCGTGAGGCGGACGGGTACGGCGCGGGGAGGATGGTCCTGCCCGGCGGCGGCACGCTGTGCCTCACCGACGGTCGGCTGCCCGTGTCGAAGGACCTCGTCCACTTCGACCTCGCCCTCGACTACCGCGCGGCCACCCGGATCGCCCTGTCCGCATCCGAAGGCGTCCGTACGGGCCTCCTGTCCGAGGCCACCGGCCTGTTCCAGGCGCTCGGCAAGGAGGTCAGCGTCGTCGGCGACGTCCCCGGCCTGATCGTGGCCCGGACCGTCGCCCGGATCATCGACCTGGCGTTCGACGCCGTGGCCAAGGGCGTGGCCGCCCCTGAGGATGTCGACACGGCGATGCGCCTGGGTGTGAACTACCCCCTCGGGCCCTTCGAATGGAGCCGTCGGCTCGGTGACACCTGGGCCTACCACCTGCTGGCCAACGTGCACGAGTGGGAACCGTCCGGACGCTGCGCGCCGTCCCTGGCACTCCACCGCCACGCAGCGGCCGCCGAGGACCGGGAGGGTGCAGCCTCATGACCACCGCCAAGCGCGACACGTACACGCCCGAGACGCTGCTGTCCGTCGCCGTGCAGGTCTTCATCGAGCGCGGCTACGACGGCACCTCCATGGAGCATCTGTCCAAGGCGGCGGGGATCTCCAAGTCGTCGATATACCACCACGTCACGGGCAAGGAGGAGCTGCTGCGCCGGGCCGTGAGCCGGGCCCTGGACGAGCTCTTCGGGATCCTCGACGAGGAGCACGCGCGCGTGGGGACCGCCGCAGAGCGCCTCGAGTACGTCGTGCGGCGCATGGTCGAGGTGCTCATGGCCGAGCTGCCCTACGTGACACTGCTGCTGCGGGTGCGCGGCAACACCGGCACCGAGCGGTGGGCGCTGGAGCGGCGGCGCGAGTTCGACCACCGGGTCGCCGCCCTGCTGAAGAACGCGGCGGCCGAGGGGGACGTGCGCGCGGACGTGGAGGTGCGGCTCGCGACCCGCCTCGTCTTCGGCATGATCAACTCGATCGTCGAGTGGTACCGGCCCGAGGGTCCCGACGGCCGGGGCGGTGCCGGTGAGCGCGAGGTGGTCGACGCGGTGGCGCGGCTGGTGTTCGGCGGCCTGCGCAAGGCGTCCTGAAACGGGTCCGGTCCGGTCGGGTCCGGTCCGGCCGCCCCCGGTCAGCCCTGCGGTTCGAGGTCCTCGGTCTCGAAGACCAGCAGGGTGCGGGTGCTGAGCACCTCCGGGATGGCCTGGAGGCGGGTGAGTACCAGCTCGCGCAGGGCCCGGTTGTCCGGGGTGTGCACCAGCAGCAGGACGTCGAAGTCGCCGCCCACCAGGGCGATGTGCGAGGCCCCGGGCAGCAGGCGCAGCTGGGAGCGGACCGTCCGCCAGGAGTTCTGGACGATCTTCAGGGTGATGTAGGCCGAGGTGCCGTGCCCGGCGCGCTCGTGGTCCACGCGGGCGCCGAAGCCGCGGATGACGCCGTCCTCGACGAGCCGGTTGATCCGCGCGTAGGCGTTCGCGCGCGAGACGTGCACCCGCTCCGCGACCGACCGTATCGAGGCCCGGCCGTCCGCCTGGAGCATGCGCAGGATGTCCTGGTCGATGGCGTCCAGCGGGCGCGGGGGCGGCGGGGCGCCGGGCTCGTCCGTGCCGCCGCCCTCCCCGGGGCGATCGGCCATTTGTTCAGATGCCACCTGCCCCCGCCTTCCCCTCATGGACGTACTGCGTCCATCTCAGGCTGTGGAGAACCGTTTGTCCACAGCCTGGGGCCGCATGTAGCCAAAATGTGCCGACGACCGAACAATCGGTAGGTGAGGCCCGTCACACCCGTGACGAGCCCGGAGCCGTCTCCCACGAGGAGGTGCCGTCATGACGGTCATGGAGCAGCGGGGCGCGTACCGGCCCACACCGCCGCCCGCCTGGCAGCCCCGAACCGACCCCGCGCCGCTGCTGCCCGACACGGAGCCCTACCGCGTCCTCGGCACCAAGGCCGCGGACCGCGCCGACACCGAGCTGCTGCGCACCCTGTACGCCCGGCTGGTGTGCGGCCGGCGCTACAACGCGCAGGCCACGGCGCTGACCAAGCAGGGCCGGCTGGCCGTCTACCCCTCCAGCACCGGCCAGGAGGCCTGCGAGGTCGCCGCCGCGCTGGCCCTTCAGGAGCGGGACTGGCTCTTCCCCAGCTACCGCGACACCCTCGCCGTCGTCTCGCGCGGCGTCGACCCCGTCGAGGCCCTCACCCTGCTGCGCGGCGACTGGCACACCGGCTACGACCCCTACGAGCACCGGGTCGCCCCGCTGTCCACGCCGCTGGCCACCCAGCTGCCGCACGCGGTGGGTCTCGCCCACGCCGCGCGCCTCAAGGGCGACGACGTGGTCGCGCTGGCCATGGTCGGTGACGGCGGCACCAGCGAGGGCGACTTCCACGAGGCGCTGAACTTCGCCGCCGTCTGGCGGGCCCCGGTCGTCTTCCTCGTGCAGAACAACGGCTTCGCGATCTCCGTCCCGCTCGACAAGCAGACCGCCGCCCCGTCGCTGGCCCACAAGGCCGTCGGCTACGGGATGCCCGGCCGCCTGGTCGACGGCAACGACGCCGCCGCGGTGCACGAGGTCCTGTCCGACGCCGTGCGGCACGCGCGCGCGGGGGGCGGCCCCACGCTGGTGGAGGCGGTGACGTACCGCGTCGAGGCGCACACCAACGCCGACGACGCCACGCGCTACCGGGGCGAAGCCGAGGTGGAGACCTGGCGCCGGCACGACCCGGTCGAGCTGCTGGAGCGGGAGCTGACCGAACGCGGCCTGCTCGACGAGGACGGCATCCGGGCGGCCCGCGAGGACGCCGAGACCATGGCCGCCGACCTGCGGGCCCGCATGAACCAGGACCCGGCGCTGAACCCGCTGGACCTGTTCGCCCACGTCTACGCCGAGCCCACACCGCAACTGCGCGAGCAGCGGGCCCAGCTGCGCGCGGAGCTGGAGGCGGAGGCCGAGGCGGAATCCGCGCCGGCACCTCAGGGGGGACACCGATGACCACCGTCGCCGCCAAGCCGGCCACCATGGCGCAGGCCCTCACCCGCGCGCTGCGCGACGCCATGGCCGCCGACCCGGGGGTGCACGTCCTCGGCGAGGACGTGGGCACCCTCGGCGGCGTCTTCCGGGTCACCGACGGGCTCGCCGCGGAGTTCGGCGAGGACCGCTGCACGGACACCCCGCTCGCCGAGGCCGGCATCCTCGGCACCGCCGTCGGCATGGCGATGTACGGGCTGCGCCCGGTCGTCGAGATGCAGTTCGACGCCTTCGCCTACCCGGCGTTCGAGCAGGTCGTCAGCCATGTCACCAAGATGCGCAACCGCACGCGCGGAAAGATGCCCCTGCCGCTGACCATCCGCGTCCCGTACGGCGGCGGCATCGGCGGCGTCGAGCACCACAGCGACTCGTCCGAGGCGTACTACATGGCGACTCCGGGGCTCCATGTCGTCACGCCCGCGACGGTCGCCGACGCGTACGGGCTGCTGCGCGCGTCCATCGCCTCCGACGACCCGGTCGTCTTCCTCGAACCGAAGCGGCTCTACTGGTCGAAGGACACGTGGAACCCGCAGGAGCCGGCGTCCGTTGAACCGGTGGGCCGCGCGGTGGTGCGGCGCTCCGGCCGGAGCGCCACACTCATCACGTACGGGCCGTCGCTGGCCGTCTGCCTGGAGGCGGCCGAGGCGGCCCGGGCCGAGGGCTGGGACCTCGAAGTCGTCGATCTGCGCTCCCTGGTGCCGTTCGACGACGAGACGGTGTGCGCTTCGGTGCGGCGGACGGGACGCGCGGTCGTCGTCCACGAGTCGGGTTCCTTCGGGGGCCCGGGCGGGGAGATCGCGGCCCGGGTCACGGAGCGCTGCTTCCACCACCTGGAGGCGCCGGTGCTGCGTGTGGCCGGGTTCGACATCCCGTATCCTCCGCCGATGCTGGAGCGTCACCACCTGCCTGGTGTGGACCGGATCCTGGACGCCGTGGGGCGCCTGCAGTGGGAGGCCGAAAGCTGATGGCACACGCTTCTGACGGGCGCAGCCTGGAGTTCAAGCTGCCCGACCTCGGTGAGGGGCTCACCGAGGCGGAGATCGTGCGCTGGCTGGTCGAGGTCGGCGACGTGGTCGCCGTGGACCAGCCGGTCGTCGAGGTCGAGACGGCCAAGGCGATGGTCGAGGTGCCCTGCCCCTACGGCGGCGTGGTCACCGCACGCTTCGGCGAGGAGGGCACGGAGCTGCCCGTCGGGGCGCCGCTGGTGACCGTGGCGGTGGGCGAGGGCGACACGGCGGCCGACGGCCCGGCGCGGGAGGCGGGCCCGGGCACCGGTACGGCTGCCGCCGGGACACCGGCCGCCGAGACGCCCGC
The DNA here is from genome assembly GCF_055581985.1 of Streptomyces sp. NPDC042336. Lineage (NCBI taxonomy): Bacteria > Bacillati > Actinomycetota > Actinomycetes > Kitasatosporales > Streptomycetaceae > Streptomyces > Streptomyces sp. NPDC042336. The sequence continues at coordinate 159,634 of NZ_JBVJEA010000010.1, forward strand.
CGCGGAGCGGAAGGCGGAGGGCTCCGGCAACGTCCTGGTCGGCTACGGCACCTCCGAGGCACCCGCGCGGCGCCGTCGGGTGCGCGCCGACCGGCAGTTGGCCACCGGCGCGTCCGGGCGGGCGAACGGCCGGGTCCCCGGCGCCGGGCCGGTGGAAGCCCCGGCCCGTGCCGCGGAGCCGGTGGACGGTCCGGTCCCGGTCATCTCCCCGCTGGTGCGCAGGCTGGCCCGGCAGCACGACCTGGACCTGCGGGAGCTGACCGGTTCGGGCCCGGACGGGCTGATCCTGCGGGCGGACGTGGAGTACGCGCTGCGTGCCGCCGCCGCGCAGGGCGGCCGTACGGCGGTCCGGGAGGCCGGGACGGGCCGGGTGCCGGACGCTTCGTCCGCGTCCTCCGCCCTCCCCTCCGCTTCCTCCGCCCCGCGTTCCGACGGCACCCGCGTCCCCCTCAGGGGCGTGCGCGGCGCCGTCGCCGACAAGCTCTCCCGCAGCCGGCGGGAGATCCCGGACGCGACCTGCTGGGTGGACGCCGACGCGACCGAGCTGATGCGGGCGCGCACCGCGATGAACGCGTCCGGGGGGCCCAGGATCTCCCTGATCGCCCTGCTGGCCCGGATCTGCACGGCAGCCCTGGCCCGCTTCCCGGAGCTGAACTCGACCGTCGACACGGAGGCCCGGGAGATCGTCCGGCTCGAACAGGTCCACCTCGGCTTCGCCGCCCAGACGGACCGCGGGCTGGTCGTGCCGGTCGTCCGGGACGCGCACGCGCGGGACGCCGAGTCGCTCACCGCGGAGTTCGCCCGGCTGACTGAGGCGGCCCGCGCGGGCCGGCTGACGCCGGGCGAACTGACGGGCGGCACCTTCACACTGAACAACTACGGCGTCTTCGGCGTCGACGGCTCCACGCCGATCATCAACCACCCCGAGGCGGCCATGCTCGGCGTCGGCCGCATCGTCCCCAAGCCCTGGGTGCACGAGGGCGAGCTGGCGGCGCGTCAGGTGGTGCAGCTCTCGCTCACCTTCGACCACCGGGTGTGCGACGGCGGCACGGCGGGCGGTTTCCTGCGGTACGTGGCGGACTGCGTGGAACAGCCGGCGGTGCTGCTGCGGACCCTGTGACAGGGGCGATGACGCCCACAAGGTGACGGTGTGTCCGCAGGTGTGTCCGCACCCCGTCCGATCGCGCGGGCTCCGCCGCGTTCCCTGTGATCGCCCAGAGCCCCATACTCGGGGGGTGACCGCGTACGAGCCCGCCGGCGACCCAGGCGCCGGCACCGACCCCGCGCCGGGTACCGGCCCCGGCCCCACCGGGTACGACGTCGTCGTGCTCGCCGGCGGGGCCGCCCGGCGGCTCGGGGGCGCGGACAAGCCCGGCTTGCGGGTGGGCGGACGCGCGCTCCTCGACCGGGTGCTCGCCGCCTGCGCCGGAGCGCGGACCACCGTCGTCGTCGCCGACCCCCGTCCCACCGCGCGCCCGGTGACCTGGGCCCGCGAGGACCCGCCCGGCGGGGGACCGCTCGCCGCACTCGCCGCCGGACTGCGGCGCACCACCGCGGAACACGTCGTGGTGCTCTCCGCCGACCTGCCGTTCCTCGCCGGGCCGACCGTCGGGCGGCTGCTGTCGGCCCTCGCCGCGGGCGGCGCCGACGGGGCGCTGCTCACCGACGCCGACGGCCGCGACCAGCCCCTCGTCGCCGCCTACCGCGCGTCCGCGCTGCGCCGCGAACTGGCCGCGCTCGCCCGTGACCGGGAGGAAGGGACAGACCGGCCGGACCTCACCGGGCTGCCCCTGCGCCGCCTGACCGGCGCTCTGCGCCTCACTCGCGTCCCGGACGCCGTCGCCTCCTTCGACTGCGACACCTGGGACGACATCGCCACCGCAAGGGCACGCATCAGGGAGCATGGTCACGTGTTGGATGAATGGATTTCCGCAGCCAAGGACGAGTTGGGCATCGACCTGGACGTCGACACCAAGGTCCTGCTCGATCTCGCGCGCGACGCCGCCCACGGGGTGGCCAGGCCGGCCGCCCCGCTGACCACCTTCCTGGTCGGTTACGCGGCCGGGCGGGCCGGGGGAGGCCCCGAGGCCGTCGCGGAGACCGCCCGCAAGGCCGCGGCCCTCGCCCTGCGCTGGGCCGAGGAGGCCGCCGGCACCGGGGCCGGCCCCGCGAAGGGCAAGCCCGGCGTGGCGCCCGACGCCACCCCCGACACCCGCCCGGACGCGTGATGCCCTCCCCCGGCACGCGGGCCGACACGGAGGCCGAGGACGACCTCGACGTCGAGGAGGCGCTCGCCCTCGTGAAGGAGAACCCCGGCCCCGCCCACCGCGGTCCCGCCCACCCGGGCCGCGGCGGACACGGCACACCCGTCCCGCACCATCCGGCGGACGCCCACCACCGCGCGACCCCCTGGCCCGAGGCGCGGGCGACCGCCGAACGCGCCGCCCGCGCCGCGGCCCGTGCCGCCCGCCGCACACCGGTCGCCGTGCCCCTCGACGCGGCCCTCGGCCTCACCCTGGCCGCACCCCTGGCCGCCCTCACCGACCTGCCCTCCTTCGACTCCTCCGCGATGGACGGCTGGGCCCTCGCCGGCCCCGGCCCCTGGGCGGTGCGCGACGAGGGCGTCCTGGCCGGGCACGCGGAGCCCGCGCCCCTCGCCGACGGCGAGGCCGTCCGCATCGCCACCGGGGCGCGGATCCCCGCGGACACCACCGCCGTACTGCGCTCCGAGCACGGCCGCACCGATGAACACGGACGCCTGCATCCCACCCGCGAGGTCGTCCACGGTCAGGACATCCGCCCGCGCGGCCAGGAGTGCCGCAGCGGCGACCAGTTGCTGCCCGTCGGCACCCTCGCGACCCCGGCGGTACTGGGCCTCGCCGCCGCCGCCGGGTACGACACACTCACCGCGGTCCCCCGCCCCCGCGTCGACGTCCTGGTCCTCGGCGACGAACTGCTCACCGCGGGCCTCCCGCACGACGGCCTCATCCGGGACGCGCTCGGCCCGATGCTGCCCCCGTGGCTGCGCGCGCTGGGCGCCGAGGTCCGCGCCGTGCGCCGGATCGGCGACGACGCCAAGGCGCTGCACCGCGCCGTCACGTCCTCCGACGCCGACCTGATCGTGACGACCGGCGGCACCGCCGCCGGACCCGTCGACCACGTCCACCCGATCCTGCGCCGGATCGGTGCCGAACTCCTCGTGGACGGTGTCCAGGCACGCCCCGGCCACCCGATGCTGCTGGCCCGTCTCAAGGACGACCAGCACCTCGTCGGACTGCCCGGCAACCCCCTCGCCGCCGTCTCCGGCCTGCTCACCCTCGCCGAGCCGCTGCTGCGCACCCTCGCCGCCCGGTCGGCGCCGGAGCCGTACACGCTGCCGCTGCGGGACGCCGTGCACGGGCATCCGCACGACACCCGGCTGGTGCCGGTCGTGCTGCGCGACGAGGGTGCCGTGCCGCTGCACTACAACGGTCCGGCGATGCTGCGCGGCATCGCGGCCGCCGACGCGCTGGCCGTCGTACCCCCGGGCGGCGCGCGGCCGGGGCAGGAGACCGAGCTGCTCGACCTGCCCTGGGCGGCCGGCGGGATCGGGGTGTGTTTCACGTGAAACTTCCGGGCCAGGACGCGATCGCGCGCCAGGCGGACGAGCACTTCGTGACCCACAAGGTGAAGCTCCCCAGGAAACTGGTGGAGCACCCGTTCCGGCAGGTCGCCAAGCGGCTGTCCATCGCCCTGGTGGTCCTCGTGGTGACGGCCTTCATCGTGTACGCGGACCACGACGGCTACACCGACAACTCCGACGGTTCCGTCGATCTCCTCGACTCGTTCTACTACGCCACCGTCACCCTCTCCACCACCGGATACGGTGACATCACGCCCGTCAGCGACGCCGCCCGGCTGACCAACATCTTCGTCATCACGCCGCTGCGCGTGCTCTTCCTGATCATCCTGGTCGGCACCACGCTGGAAGCCCTCACCGAGCGCACTCGGGAGGAGTGGCGCCTGAACCGCTGGAGGTCCGCCTTGCGCGATCACACCGTCGTCGTCGGCTTCGGAACCAAGGGGCGGTCGGCGATCCAGACCGTCTGCGCGACCGGGCTGCGCAAGGACCAGGTGGTCGTGGTCGACCCCAGCGGCAAGGCCATCGAGGCGGCGACGGCCCACGGCTACGCGGGCGTGGTCGGTGACGCGACCCGCAGCGATGTGCTGAACCGGGCCGAGGCGTTCCGGGCGAAGCAGATCATCATCGCCACGCAGCGCGACGACACGGCCGTGCTGGTGACGCTGACGGCCCGGCAGCTCAACCGCGGCGCGAAGATCGTGGTCGCGGTCCGCGAGGAGGAGAACGCGCCCCTGCTGAAGCAGTCCGGCGCGGATGCAGTGATCACCAGCGCCAGCGCCGCCGGCCGGTTGCTCGGGCTCTCCGTGCTCAGCCCCGCCGCCGGCATGGTCATGGAGGACCTGATCAGCCAGGGCAGCGGACTCGACCTCGTCGAACGGCCCGTCATAAAGGCCGAGGTGGGCAGGAAGCCGCGCGAGACGGACGACCTGGTGGTGAGCGTGCTGCGCGGGCATCGGGTGCTGGGCTACGACGACCCGGCCGTCGGCGGACTGGAACTGACGGACCGCCTGATCACGATCGTACGGGCGACGCCGGCCACCCATGTGACGCCCGACGCCCGCCCGCTCCCCCGCGACTGAGCCGTTCCCAGCGGTCCGGTCGCGGGGCCCGCTCCCCGGGGCCGGCTACTTGCGGTTGTAGAGCCGCATCGTGACCGGGCCGAAGACCAGCAGGAACAGTCCCGCCCAGCCCAGCGTCCAGGCGATCTCGGCGCCGGGCCAGCCGCCCGCCAGCAGGCCGCGCACCGCGGACGCCAGATGGGTGATCGGGCTGTTGTTGACGAAGGCCTGCAGCCAGCCCGGCATGGTCTTCGGATCGACGAAGACGTTGGACAGGAAGGTGAGCGGGAAGATCACCATCATGCTGACGCTCATCACCGACTTCTCGGTGCGCAGCATCAGCCCGAACATCGTCCAGATCCACGAGAAGGCGAACGAGAAGATCAGCAGCAGCGCGATCCCGGCGACCACGCCGACGAACCCGCCGTCGGGCCGGTAGCCGAGCAGCAGTCCGACCGAGAGCATCACGACGGACGCGATGGTGTAGCGCAGCGCGTCGCCGAGGAGATAGCCGACCATCGCCGAGGGCCGCCAGATCGGCAGCGAGCGGATGCGGTCGAAGAAGCCCTTCTCGATGTCGATGTTCACCGAGACGCCGGTGTACATCGTGATCATCACGACCGACATCACGAGGATGCCCGGCAGCACGAACTGGATGTAGTCACGGGGCGAACCCGCCAGCGCACCGCCGAAGAGGTACGTGAACATCAACAGGTTCATGATCGGGAAGGCGGTGACGTCGAAGAGCTGCTCCGGCACGTGCTTGATCTTGAGGATCGCGCGCCAGCCGAAGGTCAGGGACGTGGACAGGGCGCTGGGCCGCGGCGGCCGCTCCCTGGTCACCAGCAGGGCCGTCAGCGACTCGGTGCTGACCGGGGACAGTTCCTTGTCCGCGGTGCTCGTGGCCGTGCTCATGCCGCCACCTCGCCCTTCGTGTCGGTGCCGGTGCTGGAGCCGCCGCCGGTGCTCTGGCCGGTGTCGTGCCCGGTCAGCGCGAGGAAGACCTCGTCGAGGCTGGGCTGTCCCAGGGAGAAGCTGTCGACGGTGATGCCGGCCCCGGCCAGCTCACCGAGTGCCTTGGCGGCCTGGTCGGCGGCGGTGTCACCGGCCGCCACCCCGAGGCGCGCGGTCAGCGCCACCGGATCGGGCTCCCGCTGCACCTCGGCCACCAGCAGGCTCCGCAGCAGGCGCTCGGCCTCGGGCCGCTCCTGGGCGTCCCGCAGCCGCAGATGGACGGAGCCGGCGCCGACGGAGGCCTTCAGCTCGCCCTTGGTGCCCTCGGCGATCACCCGTCCCTTGTCGATGACGGCGATCCGGGACGCCAGCTGATCGGCCTCGTCCAGGTACTGCGTGGTCAGCAGCACCGTCGTGCCCTGGGCGACGACCGCGCGCACGATGTCCCACACCTGGTTGCGGCTGCGCGGATCGAGTCCGGTGGTGGGCTCGTCGAGGAAGAGCAGGTCGGGGGTGTTGAGGATGGAGGCGGCGATGTCGATGCGCCGCCGCATGCCGCCGGAGTAGTGCTTGACCTGCTTCGCCGCGGCGTCCGTCAGCCCGAAGGCCGCCAGCAGCTGCTCGCCGCGCTCCCGTGCGGCCGCCTTGCCGTGCCCGAGCAGCCGGCCCAGCAGGACCAGGTTCTCGGTGCCGGTGAGGTCCTCGTCCACGGACGCGTACTGCCCGGTGAGGCTCACCCGCCCGCGTACCTCGTCCGCATCGTGCACCACGTCATGGCCGAAGACGCGGGCATGGCCGCCGTCCGGCCGCAGCAGGGTGGCGAGCATCTTCACCGTGGTGGTCTTGCCGGCGCCGTTCGGACCGAGAGCGCCGTAGACCGTGCCGGCGGGCACCGCGAGGTCCACCCCGTCCACGGCCCGGGTCTCACCGAACGTCTTCACCAGGCCCGCGGTCTCGATCGCGAGTCCGGACGTGTGCGTGCTGTTCCTGCTCATGGTCACTCCGCGTTCATGGGCTCCGCGTTCTTGGGCTCCGCGTTCATGGGCTCCGCGTTCTTGGGCTACGCGTTCTTGGGCTACGCGTTCTTGGGCTACGCATGGGGAGACCTTTACCGTCGCGCAAACTCATCGCCGACGCACGGGGATTTTCCGGCGGGAGAGGACGGGGGACACAGGAGTAGCGTCGGGCCCATGCATGCGATCACGATTCCCGAACCCGGAGGCCCCGAGGCGCTGGTGTGGGCCGAGGTCCCCGACCCGCAGCCCGGCGAGGGCGAGGTCCTGGTCGAGGTGGCGGCCAGCGCCGTCAACCGCGCCGACATCATGCAGCGCCAGGGCTTCTACGACCCCCCGCCCGGCGCCTCCCCCTACCCGGGCCTGGAGTGCTCCGGACGCGTGGTGGCGCTCGGCTCCGGCGTGTCCGGCTGGGCCGTCGGCGACGAGGTGTGCGCGCTGCTCGCGGGCGGCGGTTACGCCGAGAAGGTCGTCGTCCCGGCCGGACAGCTGCTGCCGGTGCCGCAGGGCGTCGACCTGAAGGCGGCGGCGGCGCTGCCCGAGGTGGTCTGCACCGTCTGGTCGAACGTCTTCATGGTCGCCCACCTGCGCCCCGGCGAGACGCTGCTGGTCCACGGCGGCTCCAGCGGCATCGGCACCATGGCGATCCAGCTCGCCAAGGCGGTCGGCGCGAAGGTGGCGGTGACGGCGGGCACGAAGGAGAAGCTGGAGCGCTGCGCCGAGCTGGGCGCGGACATCCTGATCAACTACCGGGAGCAGGACTTCGTCGCCGAGGTGAAGGACGCGACCGGCGGCGCGGGCGCCGACGTCATCCTCGACAACATGGGCGCCAAGTACCTGGACCGCAACGTTGAGGCCCTCGCCGTGAACGGCCGGCTCGCGATCATCGGCATGCAGGGCGGCCGGAAGGGCGAGCTGAACATCGGCACGCTCCTGGCCAAGCGGGCCGCCGTCAGCGCCACCTCGCTGCGGGCCCGGCCCCTGGAGGAGAAGGCGGCGATCGTGGCGGCCGTGCGCGAGCATGTCTGGCCGCTGTTCGCCGGGGGACACGTCCGCCCGGTCGTCGACCGCGAGATGCCGATGAGCGAGGCCGCCGAGGGCCACCGGGTGGTGGAGGAGAGCGGCCACATCGGCAAGGTGCTGCTGGTCGCCTCGTAGGCGGCGCACGGCCGGTGCGCGGCGGCGGGGCCCTACACCCGGCGCAGGCGCAGTCCCACCAGGCCCAGGGCCAGGCCGAGGCCGATGAGCACCAGCCCGCTGCCCAGCGGGAGGACCCGCAGCAAGGGCTCGGCGGCCGCCCGGGTGGGCGTGCCGCTCTGCGCCGGGGACCGGGACGGGGCGGCCGGGGACACCTCGGCGGCCTCGGTCCGGCCGGACGGCGGGGCGGTGGCCGGGTCCTCGGGGACGCCGCCGCCTTCGTCGTCGCCACCACCGTCGCCTTCGTCGTCGCCGTCCCGGTACCGACCGCCGTACTCGTCCCTGCCGTCGTGCTCCGGCTCACGTTCCCCGGTGCGACCGGGCCGCTGCCTCCCCTCACCCGGCGGGTTCCCGCCCCGCGAGGGCTCTGGGCCGGGCGTGGTGCGGGATGCCGACGGCGAGGGGGAGGAGGGCGAGGGCGTGGGCGAACCGTGCCCCGCGCCGTCCGCGGGCGCGGATTCCGCCGGGGGCCGCGGGTCGGGCCGGGCATCCGGGCGGTCGCGGCCGTCGGGGTGCCGGGGACGTTCGTGCCCGCCCCGCCCGTCATGCGTACCGGAGCCGTCCGGCACGCCGGCCGCCCCGGGTGCGGAGGGCGCCGGTGACGGTGCCGACCCCACCGCGTACGGCGCCGTCGGCCACCCGGCGCCATGGGCGGGCTGCGCCCCGTACGGCGCCACCACCGCGCCGGCCCCCAGCGCTCCCAGCAGCCCCGTCGCCCGCAGTGTGCGCAGCCATGGAGTCACGTCCGTGGCCCCCTCCCGGTGATGAGCGGTAGTGGAGAACGTCGGAGAAATCGACGGAACAAGCCTCACACCGGCGGGCGACACCGGCATTCCGGACGCCGCCGAACGCGGCGGAGCGGTTCCCGCGGGGGCACCGCCCGTCCGGGGCCCGGGGGTGCGAGACAATGGCGGCATGGAGATGCCGAGGAACGACAGGTCGCCGGAGAACCCCCAGATCCTGGTCGTCGGCCAGGACGGAATGGCGCTCAGCGGCGGCGGGGACGACGACTCCCGCGAGATTCCGGTGACCGAGCAGGTGGAGCAGCCCGCCAAGGTCATGCGGATCGGCAGCATGATCAAGCAGCTGCTCGAAGAAGTGCGGGTCGCGCCCCTGGACGAGGCGAGCCGGGTCCGGCTCAAGGAGATCCACGCCAGCTCGGTGAAGGAGCTGGAGGACGGTCTGGCCCCGGAGCTGGTGGAGGAGCTGGAGCGGCTCTCGCTGCCCTTCACGGACGACGGCACCCCGACCGACGCCGAACTGCGGATCGCGCAGGCACAGCTGGTCGGCTGGCTGGAGGGCCTCTTCCACGGCATCCAGACCACGCTGTTCGCCCAGCAGATGGCCGCGCGGGCCCAGCTGGAGCAGATGCGCCGCGCGCTTCCGCCGGGCACCGCCCCGGAGGGCGAGGAGCCCCCGCACCCGGGCGGCCGTTCCGGCGGCCCCTACCTGTAGACCCATGGACCTGTAGACCCAGGGACCGGTAGACCCGGGGACCGGTAGACCCGGGGACCGGTAGACCCGTGGACAGGGCGTCCACCGACATCGCGAAGGGCCCGGCAGCACGCGCTGCCGGGCCCTTCGGCGTCAGCCGCCGGTCATGTCACGGGGCTCATTCGGACGGCGGGTTGCCCGTCGAGACCTTGAGCTGGATCTCCGGCATGTTCTCCGGGTCGACGTCCGTGCCGGCGGTGGGGAACTGGTCCCGGATCGAGCCCTCGCCGTAGGTGTTCTCGTCGACCTCGACGACCTTCATCCGCCAGCCCGCGGCGTTGAAGCACTCCTTGACCGAGCCGATGTACTTGAACGTGAAGTCCGGCACCTTGATCTTGTCGGGGTCGTTGTACGACTCCTCCGGCTCGGTGCACTTGTCCTTCTCGATCGTCTTCGTCTTGTCCGGCCCCCGGTAGCCCGCCGCCTTCGAGGGCGACGCGGACACGCTCGCGGTGCCGCCGCCGCCGGCCTCCGGGTCCTCGTCCCCGCCGCCGTTCATCAGCAGCGCGCCGACCAGCGCGCCGACGGCCACGACGGCGACCACGATCGAGCCGATGATCACCGGCTTGTTCCTGCCGCCGCCCGAGGAACCGGAACCCTGGGCGGAGGGCGTCAGGTTGTACGGCGGCGGCGTGGACGCGCCCTGCTGCTGCGCGTACGGCGACGGGGCCGGCGTCTGGTAACCGGCCTGCTGCGGATAGCCGTACGCGGGCGAGTGCGCCGCCTGGGCCGGGGTGTTGTACGGGTTCGGGCCGGGGGACGGCGTCGGCTGGTACGGCGTCTGGACGGGACCGGTGGGCGCCGGGGTGCCCTGGTCGACCGGCGGGAACACCGCGGAGCCGACGCCCGCGCCGCTCGACGTCTGGGCGCCGGGCACGATGCTCGGCGGGGCCGCCTGGAAGGAGGCCGCCACCCGCAGGCACTCGTCGCGCATGGCCTCGGCGCTGGGGAAGCGTTCGTTGGGGTTCTTCTTCAGCGCGCGGGCCACCAGCGCGTCCACCGCCGGGGGCAGGGCGCGGTTGACGGCGGACGGGGCGACCGGCTCCTCCTGCACGTGCGCGTAGGCGATCGCCAGCGGCGAGTCGGCGTCGAACGGCAGGCGCCCGGTGACCAGCTGGAACAGCATGATGCCGACCGAGTACAGGTCGGAGCGGGCGTCGACGCCCCGGCCGAGGGCCTGCTCCGGCGAGAGGTACTGCGGGGTGCCGACGACCATGCCGGTCTGCGTCATCGACGTGACGCCGGACTGCATGGCGCGGGCGATGCCGAAGTCCATGACCTTGACCACGCCGCGCTTGGTCATCATCACGTTGCCCGGCTTGATGTCCCGGTGGACCAGGCCCATCTCGTGGCTGATCTCCAGCGCGGCCAGCACGTCCGCGGTGATCTTCAACGCCTTGCCGGCGGGCATCGCGCCCTGCTGCCGCACGTCCTCGTCGAGCACGGAGCCCAGCGGCCGGCCCTCGACGTACTCCATGACGATGTACGGCGTCGTCATGCCGTCCAGATCGTCCTCGCCGGTGTCGAAGACCGAGACGATGTTGGTGTGCGTGAGCTTGGCCACGGCCTGGGCCTCGCGGCGGAAGCGCTCGCGGAAGGCCTGTTCGCGACCCAGCTCGGTGTGCAGCGTCTTGATCGCGACCTGGCGGTCGAGGACCGAGTCGTACGCCAGGTGCACGGAGGCCATGCCGCCCTCGCCGAGCAAGTCGCGCAGCTGGTAACGGCCGCCGGCGAGCGCCCGCCCCGCGTACCGTCCCTGTCCGGCGGCGTCCTGGCTCATGTCTCTGCGTCCCCCATAGACGGCGGGCGCCGGTGGCAGCGGCACGCGCGCTCGTGATCGAAAGTGCTATTCCCGGCCAAGTCTGCCCCAGGGCACTGACACGTCAAGCGCGGTGCCCGTTCCGTGACCGTACGCGAAAGAAGCGTCGCGGAAGCGTTACAGCCGGCGTACCGCCGGTACACGGAATTTGCACGAGAGTACGGAACCAGGGTTTCATGACCGGTCCGTCTCATGTCCGGTCCCGGCGCCCATCTCGGACCGGAGGCCCCCGCGAAGGCTGTAGCGTGGCCGACGGAGACCGTAACAACACCGCGCGTACCGCGGGCAGAAACGACGGCGAGGACTGATGGCACAGCAGCAGCGCGCCCAGGGCCCGTCCGAACCCGAGGCATCTGGCGGCGGTATGTCTGACGCGCCGGAGAACTGGGGCAACGGCGGCCTGGTCGGCGACGGCCGGTACCGGCTGACCCGCAGGCTCGGGCGGGGCGGCATGGCCGAGGTGTTCGCCGCGGAGGATGTCCGCCTGGGACGCACCGTGGCGGTCAAGCTGCTGCGCGCGGACCTCGCCGAGGACCCGGTCTCCAAGGCCCGCTTCACCCGCGAGGCACAGTCGGTGGCCGGGCTCAACCACCACGCCATCGTGGCCGTGTACGACTCGGGCGAGGACGTCGTCGGCGGCCAGTCCGTGCCGTACATCGTGATGGAGATCGTCGAGGGGCGCACCATCCGCGACCTCCTCCTCAACGCCGAGGCGCCCGGCCCCGAGCAGGCGCTGATCATCGTCTCCGGTGTGCTGGAGGCGCTGGCCTACTCGCACCAGCACGGCATCGTGCACCGCGACATCAAGCCGGCCAACGTCATCATCACCAACAACGGCGCGGTGAAGGTGATGGACTTCGGCATCGCGCGCGCCCTGCACGGCGCCCAGTCGACGATGACGCAGACCGGCATGGTGATGGGCACCCCGCAGTACCTCTCCCCCGAGCAGGCCCTCGGCAAGGCCGTCGACCACCGCTCCGACCTGTACGCGACGGGCTGCCTGCTCTACGAACTCCTCGCGCTGCGCCCGCCGTTCACCGGGGAGACCCCGCTGTCGGTGGTCTACCAGCACGTGCAGGACATCCCGACGCCGCCGTCCGAGGTCTCCGACGCCACCCCGCCGGAGCTGGACGGCCTGGTGATGCGCTCGCTGGCCAAGGAGCCCGACGACCGCTTCCAGACCGCCGAGGAGATGCGCGGCCTGGTCCAGTACGGCCTGCAGATGCTGTACGAGCAGGGCGGCCACACCGGCACCTGGAACACCGGCCCGGTCGCCGCGCACGACGGCCGGCACACCCCCTCGGCCGGGCTCGCCGGCACGACGGTGCTGCCGCACTCCGACCACCACGGGGCGTCGGGCACCCAGCAGATCCCCCAGCCGATCCTGCCGGGCCGCTACGACGGGGACGACGGCGGCTTCGAAGGCGGCGGCAACAAGGGCAGCGGCCGCGGCAAGCTGTGGATACTGGCCGTCCTCGCGGTGATCGCCATCGCGGCGGGCGTCGCGCTGGCCCTGAACAACGACGACGGCGGCAAGGGCGGCACCGAGACGGACAAGAGCCCGTCGGCGACCACCTCGCAGAGCACCGGCGAGGAGTCGCCGAGCTCCTCGCCCAGCGACGAGGCGACGCAGGAGACCACCGACCCGGGCACCGAGCAGGGCTCGGGCGGGGGCGGCACCGGCGACGGGGGCTGGCAGCAGCCGGACACGCCGTCGTGGACGCCGTCGCACACGCAGACGAACGACCCGACCGGCGACCCGACGGGCGACCCGACGGGTGACCCGACCGGCGATCCGACGGGTGATCCGACCGGTGGCGGTGAGCCGACCGGTGGTGGTGAGCCGACCGGCGGCGGCGAACCCACGGGCGGCGGCGAGCCGACGGGCGGCGCCACCGGTGCCCCGGGCGGTTCCGAGGGCGGCGAGGGCTGACCCGTACCGCGACCCCTACGCGCGCGTGTGGCCCGGAAGCGGGCTCCACGCGCGCGTCGCGTTGCGGGGACGTCGCCGACGTCGTCGCGGCGAGGTCAGAGCGGCCCCGCCGACCCGTCCGTGAAGTGCACCGTGCCGAACTGCGGGTCGACGCGCAGATAGGCGGGCTCGAACGGCTCGCCGTCCACCCGGTCCGGCGTCGGACCGAACCGCTCCAGCTCGGCCGCGCTCGGCTCGTGGGCCTCGCACCGGCCCACGACCTGCACGGTCCACAGGCTCTCGCCGGGCCGCGCGGAGGTCAGGTTGTCCGCCCCGTACGCGACGACGCTCCCGGCGCACATCCGGTGGTACCCCCAGCTCCTGGGCATGCGCAGCAGGACCCGGCCGTCGGCCACGATGTGCCGCGCGTGGGCGAGGAAGGGCAGGGCGCGCAGGGTGGTGGCCGCCCGGCCGTAGGCGGTGCGGCCGAGCAGGCCGACGGCGAGCTGTTCGTCGGAGGGCATGGACTCACTGTGCGCGAGCGCGGGACGCGGGGCCAGGGTCGCCCGCCCCGGCGGGAGGGGACGTAAGTCCCGAGTAAGTGCGGAGCACCGCCGGGGAGGGGCCGACCCGTCAGCGGTTCTCGGCCTCCAGCCGGGCCACGAAGGCCGCGGCCTGGGAACGCCGCTGCATCCCGAGCTTGCCCAGCAGGCTCGACACGTAGTTCTTGATCGTCTTCTCCGCCAGGTGCAGCCGTTCACCGATCGCGCGGTTGGTCAGCCCCTCGCCGATCAGCTCCAGGATGCGGCGCTCCTGCTCGGTGAGCCGGGCCAGCCGGTCGTCGGGCTTCGCCCCGCCGTCGCGCAGCCGCTCCAGCACGCGCGCGGTGGCCGCCGGATCGAGCAGCGACTTGCCGGCCGCCACCTCCCGTACGGCGCCGAGCAGCTCGGCGCCGCGGATGTCCTTGAGGACGTAGCCGGAGGCGCCCGCCATGATCGCGTCGAAGAGGGCCTCGTCGTCGGCGAAGGAGGTCAGCATCAGGCAGCGGACGGACTCGTCCCGGGAGCGGATGTCCCGGCAGACCTCGACGCCGCTGCCGTCCGGCAGCCGCACGTCCAGCACGGCGACGTCCGGACGGGTGGCCGCGACCCGGGCCTGCGCCTCGGCGGCCGTACCGGCCTCGCCCACCACCTCGATGTCGGGCTCGCCGGCGAGCAGATCGTGCACCCCGCGCCGGACCACCTCGTGGTCGTCGAGGAGGAATACCCGGATTTTTCCGTCTTCGCGCACGCGGTCAGTGTCACACACCGACTCTTCCCGTGCCCGGGGTGGCCGGGATAACGTGCCGTTGTTCCGGCCCCCTGCAAGGCTGTGACCAGTAAAACTTCCGCCCTACGCCGATTTACTTGGAAATCCGAGTAAAAACGCAGGTCAGGAGGGGTTTCACAGAAATGTGGAGCACTGGGTAACGTGCTGTTCGCAGGGCGCTCGCCGGGGCACCTGTCACGCCTGTTCCCGATCGGGCCGCACCCACCCTTGTGCGTCCGCCGGGCCGCAGGTGAGCCGCACTGGCTTCCGGCGAACCCGGGGGCCGGACCGACGGAGGAGCACACGTGACCGAGAGCACTGCCGCGCGCAAGCCGCGACGCAGCGCCGGAAGCAAGGCGGCCGGCACCACCGGCACCAAGGCGGCCGGGACCACCGGCAGCAAGGCCGGCACCGGCGCAAAGCGCACCACTCGCACCACCAGCACCACCCGTACCGCTGCGAAGAAGGGCTCCGAGACGGAGCTGGTGCAGCTGCTGACGCCCGAGGGCGAGCGCGTCGAGACCGCCGAGAACTCGCCCTACGCCGAGTACGCCTCGTACGTCGCCGACATCACCCCCGACGAGCTGCGCGACCTGTACCGCGACATGGTGCTCACCCGGCGCTTCGACGCCGAGGCCACCGCCCTGCAGCGCCAGGGCGAGCTGGGCCTGTGGGCCTCCCTGCTGGGCCAGGAGGCCGCCCAGATCGGCTCCGGCCGGGCCACCCGCGAGGACGACTACGTCTTCCCGACCTACCGCGAGCACGGCGTCGCCTGGTGCCGCGGGGTGGACCCGACCAACCTGCTCGGCATGTTCCGCGGCGTGAACAACGGCGGCTGGGACCCCAACAGCAACAACTTCCACCTCTACACCATCGTCATCGGCTCCCAGGCGCTGCACGCCACGGGCTACGCGATGGGCGTGGCCAAGGACGGCGCGGACTCGGGCGTGATCGCCTACTTCGGCGACGGTGCCTCCAGCCAGGGCGACGTCAGCGAGGCGTTCAACTTCGCGGCGGTCTACAACGCCCCGGTGATCTTCTTCTGCCAGAACAACCAGTGGGCGATCTCGGAGTCCAACGAGAAGCAGACCCGCGTGCCGCTGTACCAGCGCGCCCAGGGCTTCGGCTTCCCCGGCGTCCGCGTCGACGGCAACGACGTGCTGGCCTGTCTGGCGGTCACCCGGTGGGCCCTGGAGCGCGCGCGGCGCGGCGAGGGACCGGCGCTGATCGAGGCGTACACGTACCGCATGGGCGCCCACACCACCTCGGACGACCCCTCCCGCTACCGGCACGACGACGAGCGCGCCGCCTGGGAGGCGAAGGACCCGATCCTGCGCCTCCGCCGCTTCCTGGAGTCCGCAAACCACGCGGACGAGGGATTCTTCGCGGAACTGGAGGCGGAGAGCGAGACGTTGGGCAAACGAGTGCGCGAAGTGGTCCGTGCCATGCCGGACCCGGACCGGTTCGCCATCTTCGAGAACGTGTACGCGGACGGGCACGCGCTCGTCGACGAGGAGCGCGCCCAGTTCGCCGCCTACCAGGCGTCGTTCGCAGAGGCAGAGGGGGTCTGACATGGCAGCCGAAAAGATGGCGCTGGCCAAGGCGATCAATGAGTCGCTGCGCCGCGCGCTGGAGTCGGACCCCAAGGTCCTGATCATGGGCGAGGACGTCGGCAAGCTCGGCGGTGTCTTCCGGGTCACCGACGGTCTGCAGAAGGACTTCGGCGAGGACCGGGTCATCGACACCCCGCTGGCCGAGTCCGGCATCGTCGGCACCGCCATCGGCCTGGCCCTGCGCGGCTACCGGCCGGTGGTGGAGATCCAGTTCGACGGGTTCGTCTTCCCGGCCTACGACCAGATCGTCACCCAGCTGGCGAAGATGCACGCCCGCTCGCTGGGCAAGGTCAAGATGCCGGTCGTCATCCGCATCCCCTACGGCGGCGGCATCGGCGCGGTCGAGCACCACTCCGAGTCCCCCGAGGCGCTGTTCGCGCACGTGGCGGGCCTGAAGGTGGTCTCCCCGTCGAACGCGGCGGACGCGTACTGGATGATGCAGCAGGCCATCCAGAGCGACGACCCGGTGATCTACTTCGAGCCCAAGCGCCGGTACTGGGACAAGGCCGAGGTCGACGCGGAGGCCATCCCGGGCCCGCTGCACACCGCGCGGGTGGTGCGCGAGGGCACCGATCTCACGCTGGCCGCGTACGGGCCGATGGTGAAGCTCTGCCAGGAGGTGGCCGACGCGGCGGCCGAGGAGGGGCGTTCCCTGGAGGTCGTCGACCTGCGCTCGATCTCGCCGCTCGACTTCGACACCGTGCAGGCGTCGGTGGAGAAGACCCGGCATCTGGTCGTGGTCCACGAGGCGCCGGTGTTCCTCGGCTCGGGTGCGGAGATCGCGGCGCGGATCACGGAGCGCTGCTTCTACCACCTGGAGGCCCCGGTGCTGCGGGTCGGCGGCTATCACGCCCCGTATCCGCCGGCCCGGCTGGAGGAGGAGTACCTGCCCGATCTGGACCGGGTGCTGGATGCCGTCGACCGCTCGCTGGCGTACTGAGGAGGGGAGCGTGACGACGATGACGGACAGCTCCGTGCGTGAGTTCAAGATGCCCGACGTGGGCGAGGGGCTCACCGAGGCCGAGATCCTCAAGTGGTACGTCCAGCCGGGTGACTCGGTCACCGACGGGCAGGTGGTGTGCGAGGTCGAGACGGCCAAGGCCGCCGTCGAACTGCCCATCCCCTACGACGGCGTGGTCCGGGAGCTGCACTTCCCCGAGGGCACCACGGTCGACGTGGGCACGTCGATCATCGCGGTGGCCGTCGGCGACGGTGCCGCGGCCGCGGCGGAGCCGGTGCAGGAGGCCGTGGCGGACACGCCCGCCACCGCCGAGGCGGAGGAGCCCAAGCCCGAGGGCCGTCAGCCGGTATTGGTCGGGTACGGGGTCTCCACCTCCGCGACCAAGCGCCGCCCCCGCAAGGGCGCTCAGGCCCCGGCCGCCGCCCAGGAGGCGTCGGCGGCGATCCAGGCCGAGATGAACGGCCACGGGCCGGCGGCACCGGCCGCACCCGTCACCGGCGCCCGGCCGCTGGCCAAGCCTCCGGTGCGCAAGCTCGCCAAGGACCTCGGCGTCGACCTGGCGACCGTGGTCCCGTCCGGCCCGGACGGGATCATCACCCGCGAGGACGTGCACGCGGCGGTGTCGGTGCCCGAGCCGGCACAGGAGGCCCCGCGGTCCGAGAAGCCCGCCCCCGTCCCCGCAGCGACCGCGACCGCCCCGACCTCGTACGACACGACGCGCGAGACCCGCGTCCCGGTCAAGGGCGTGCGCAAGGCGACGGCGGCGGCGATGGTCGGCTCGGCCTTCACCGCGCCGCATGTCACCGAGTTCGTGACGGTCGACGTGACCCGCACGATGAAGCTGGTCGAGGAGCTGAAGCAGGACAAGGAGTACGCGGGCCTGCGCGTGAACCCGCTGCTCCTGATCGCCAAGGCCCTGCTGGTCGCGATCAAGCGCAACCCGGACATCAACGCGTCCTGGGACGAGGCCGCCCAGGAGATCGTGGTCAAGCACTACGTCAACCTGGGCATCGCCGCCGCCACCCCGCGCGGCCTGATCGTCCCGAACATCAAGGACGCCCACGCCCAGACGCTGCCGCAGCTGGCGGGGTCCCTGGGCGAGCTGGTGTCGACGGCCAGGGAGGGCAAGACCTCCCCGGCCGCCATGCAGGGCGGCACGGTGACCATCACCAACGTCGGCGTCTTCGGCGTCGACACGGGCACGCCGATCCTCAACCCGGGCGAGTCCGCGATCCTGGCGGTCGGCGCGATCAAGCTCCAGCCCTGGGTCCACAAGGGCAAGGTGAAGCCGCGTCAGGTGACCACCCTCGCCCTGAGCTTCGACCACCGCCTGGTCGACGGCGAGCTGGGCTCCAAGGTCCTCGCCGACGTGGCGGCGGTCCTGGAGCAGCCCAAGCGGTTGATCAGCTGGGCCTGAGAGGCACGAACCGGGTAGATTCATGACGGAGGGGCGCCGCAAGTTGCAGTTGCGACGCCCCTTCTGCCGTGGCGGGGTCAGACCTGGTGCAGCACGTACACAGGAGCCCCGTCCTCGGCCCCGCCCCGCGAGCGGATGCAGGCGTGGGTGCGCAGCAGCCGGAGGCATTCGTTGACCCGCCGCACGGAGAGCCCCGTACGGGCGGCGATCGACTCCAGCGGCTCCCGCAGCTCGCCCTTCTCGACGAGCACCGGCGCGATGACCAGGGCGACCGTCCACACGTCCTCGGTCACGGACAACCGTTGCCGCCAGCCGGCCAGTACGGACTCCGTGGTGGGCACCGGGGCGAGGTGGCCGCGGGACGCCCCTTGGTGGAGCACCAGGGTGTCGAACCGGTCCGCGATGCGCTCCAAGGCGTGCACCATGGCCTGTTGCACGGCGAGGGTGGCCTGTTGGGCGGCGAGAGTGGCCTGCTGCGTGGACAGCATCTCCCTCTGCAACGCGATCGAGGCACGTTGTCCTTCGGCCAACTCCTCGTCCAGCTTCAGGTTGTGCGCCTCCAGCCGGACGATCGCCTCGGCCACCTGGTCCGGCATGGCGTAGGCGACGGGGGCGCCGGGTGCGGCGGGCTGCACCTCGGCCTCGTCCAGAGAGTACGAACCCTCGCGCTGCACGGTCTCGATGACTTCGGCGACCCACTGCTTGAAGGGGGCGCAGGCCGGTTTGGTGCAGGCGTTGACGAGCAGGATGAGACCTTGCAGAGAGATGACGTGCAAGTCTCGACGCCACTCCCTACCTGCGGGAACGCCGAGACCGTAACTTCCAGTTACGGTCTCGAGCAATTCTCGGTGCTCGTCGGGAACGTGATCTGCGAGAGCCTTTCGGGAGTTGCTGTGCCCGAGTTCCTTGCACACGTCCACCGCCGGGAACCAGTGGCTTCCGTCCGGCATGGTCAGCCGTCGCACCCGGGCCCCGGTGGCCGCGTACACGAAGTCGCTTGCGTCGATCGCCTCGTGCCGCGCGCCGGAGTTCTTTCGTTCGCTCGGTTCGTTCATGTGAACCACCTCCGCCGCGGAACGTAGGGCGAAGCCAAGGGCATATGCCAGCCAAAGGGATGATGTTCACGACTGCGAGCGAAGATGATCGAAAGCCCTGGCGGAGGCCGACGCGTGCGTGTACGACGACGGCCACCGGAGGCCGCAGGCTCAGCCCCGGGGCCGGCCCGTGCGCAAGGCGTTGAGGAGGGCCGCGCCCCGCTCGGCGTCGTCGACGCTCACCGCGAAGTCGGTTCGGCGGCCCCGGGGCCGTATGACCAGGCACTCGCCGGCGCGCAGCATGACCGTGGTGCCGAGGCCGCTGAGCCGGTAGCCCCAGCCGCCGACCTCGGCGGGCCGCCGGACCTCCATCCGCGCCGTGTCGATGTCGCCGGGTGCCCAGCGGCGTCCGGGCCAGCCGAGCGGGCCGAAGGAGACCTCCAGGCCGCGCTCCGAGACGCGGGCCTGGACGGAGGAGAACACGGCGCAGGCGAGGGAGCCGGACGCGCACCCGGCGAACACCGCCCACAGGCCGCCGGGGGCGGCCAAGCCGCCGACCAGGGCCACGAGCGCGCCCACGGCCACCAGGCCGATCGCGGCCGCGAGCAGCTGGAGCCAGGGGTTGGCGGTGCGGGAGAACCAGACCAGCCGCCGGCCCTCCGGGATGTCCAGCGCGGGGGAGCCTTCGCCGGGCGTCGTCTCGTCGCCCGGGGCGCCGCGCCGCCGGGTGACGTGCAGCCATCCGGCCACTCCCGCGAGTAGCGCAGCGACGAGGATCGCGACGACCCAGGCGGTGGGCTGACGGGCCTCGTGCCAGTCCGCGCGGTCCAGGTTGGCCCGGATGACCGCGGCCTGCGCGCCGGTGAGGACGATGCCCATCGGGAGCAGGGCCACGGTGGTCCACGGACGGGCCGCCGGGCTCGCCCGCATCGGCGGAAGGGTGACCGCGGCCGCCGTCACCAGCCAGATCAGCGCGGGGACGAGGGACGCTGCCCACAGGGGCATCGAGCCGTCGGGGGCTTCGCCGTTCAGGCCCCAGTGGGTCGCCAGCCGGTCGGGCAGCCGGTCCCGCGCAAGGAGCGGCATCGCGGCGAGCACCGCCGTGACCCCGGCCGCCCAGACCGCCGCCGTCGTACGCCGCGCCGCTGTCGTGTCCCTCATGGCATCCCCCTGATCATGTCGATGAGATCGGTCCTGCTGTAGCCCAGCCGGGCCGCCTCGGTGAGCAGTTCCCTGACCCGGATCTGCAGCTCGGAGTGGGGCCGGGCGCCGTCGGCCACCGTCACCCCCCGGCCCCGGCGGAACTCCAGCAGGCCCTCGTCGCGCAGGCCGCGCAGTGCGCGCAGCACGGTGTTGACGTTGACGTCCAGGGCCTCGGAGAGGTCGCGGGCCGAGGGCAGGCGGTCCCCTGGGGCGCACTCCCCCTCGGCGATGGCGCGCCGGACGGCGCCGGCCACCTGTTCGTGCAGGGGGCGGGTGTCGGTCTTGTCCAGACTCAGCAGCATGGTGCTAATGAAACTATCACCATGTCGTTTATCCGTACAGCGCGAAGGGCCCGTCGCGGCCGGCGACGGGCCCTTCGTGGCGTTGCGGTGGTGGTGTGAGGGTGGCGGGGCGTCAGGTCTACTTCGCGAAGCCGTAGTTCATGAGCTTCGTGGCGTCCTTGGCGCGCTGCGTGGACGACGAGGACGCCAGGACAGTGCCGATGACGGTCTTCCCCTTCCGGGTCGCGGCGAAGACCAGGCAGTACTTGGCCTCCGGGCCCGAACCGGTCTTCACGCCGATCGCGCCGCTGTAGCTGCCCAGCAGCGTGTTGGTGTTGGTCCAGGGCGCCATCGTGCGGGTGCCGCCCTTCTTGGTCTTGGTCTTCGCCGTGTACTTCTTGGTCTTCACGATGGTGCGGAAGGTGGAGTTCTTCATCGCGTTGCTCGCGAGTTTCGTGAGGTCGCGCGGTGTGGAGTAGTTCTTGCCGTGGCCGATGCCGTCGAACGAGTCGAAGTGCGTGTTCTTCAGGCCGAGGCTCTTGGCGGTCGAGTTCATCTTGCCGATGAACGACTTCACCCGTGCCGCCCGCGTCTTGCCCGAGCCGAACTTGTCGGCCAGCGCGTACGCGGCGTCGCAGCCGGACGGCAGCATCAGCCCGTAGAGCAGCTGGCGGACCGTCACCTTGTCGCCGACGATCAGCCGGGCGGAGGAGGCGTTCTTCGACACGATGTAGTCGCTGTACGCCATCTGGATCGTGACCTTGGCGTCCAGGTTCAGCTTCGGCTGGGAGAGCACGACCTTGGCCGTCATGATCTTGGTCGTGGAGCCGGTGGAGCGCTTGGTGTCGGCGGCCTTGGTGTAGAGCGACTTGCCGGTCGCGTTGTTCATCACGAAGCCGCCCTTGGCGGCGATCGAGGGCACGGCGGGGGCCCGCAGGGGTGCCGCGAGGGCGCGCTCGGGTGCGGCGGCCTGTGCGGGTGCGGTGGCGAGTACCCCGGTGGCGAGGACGGCGCCGCCGGTCAGGGCGACGGCGACGGCCTTGCGCAGACGGACGCCCGAAATGTTATTCATTGAGTCAATTACCCCGATTGTGGTGAATTCCCCTGGAGTGCGGCCGAGTTGTGGTCGGCAGAGCGGTGGCCGCGTCAGTGCGACACCCGAGGGGGGTGAAAGGTTGCGCGGTGAAGCGGGGGCAGTTCCCGGCTCCCTCCTCAGGGGTGAGCGGGCGTCCGGATACTGGACCGGATCCCTCTTGTGTCCCTGTTGTATCTATCCTGTCGGCATGACCACGGCAGTGAAGCAACCCCCCGCGGCGGACCGCGTCTACACCCACGTCAAGCAGGGCGTCCTGGAGCGCCGTTACGAGGGCGGGACGCTGCTCACCGAGGGCGAGCTGGCCGAGGCCGTGGGCGTCTCCCGCACCCCGGTGCGCGAGGCGCTGCTGCGGCTGGAGGTGGAGGGGCTGATCCGGCTCTACCCCAAGAAGGGCGCGCTGGTCCTGCCCGTCTCCGCGCAGGAGATCGCGGACGTGGTGGAGACCCGGCTGCTGGTCGAGGAGCACGCGGCCAGGAAGGCCGTACCCGCCCCGCCGGGGCTCGTCGAACGGCTGGAGGAGCTGCTCGCCCGGCAGCAGGAGCAGGCCGCCGCCGGTGACTTCACCGCCGCCTCCGTCACCGACCGCTGTTTCCACGCCGAGATCGTCCGCAGCGGCGGCAACGAGATCCTCTCCCGCCTCTACGACCAGCTCCGCGACCGCCAGTTGCGCATGGGCGTCGCGGTCATGCACTCCCACCCCGACCGGATCGCCAAGACCCTCGCCGAGCACGGGGAGCTCCTCGACGCGCTGCGCGCCGGGGACGCGGAGACGGCCGTCGCCGTGGTGGGCCGGCACGTGGGCTGGTTCTCGCACCTGGCCCGGGGGGAGGTCCGATGAGTACGGCCACCTCGGCCGGCCGTGCCCTGCCCGGCGACCCGCCGGGCGGCCGCCGTGCGATCGCCGTGTGGAGCATCGGCGTCTCCGTCTACTTCGTCGCCGTCATCTTCCGTACGTCCCTCGGGGTCGCCGGCCTCGACGCGGCCGACCGCTTCCACGTGAACGCCTCGGCCCTGTCCACCTTCTCCATCCTCCAGCTGCTGGTCTACGCCGGCATGCAGATACCCGTCGGCCTGCTGGTCGACCGGCTCGGCACCAAGAAGGTGCTGGGCATCGGCGTCGTGCTGTTCACGGCGGGGCAGCTGGGCTTCGCCTTCTCCCCGTCGTACGGCATGGCGCTGGCCTCGCGGGCGCTGCTGGGCTGCGGGGACGCGATGACGTTCATCAGCGTGCTGCGGCTGGGCACCCGCTGGTTCCCGGCCCGGCGCGGGCCGATGGTCGCCCAGCTGGCCGGCCTGGTCGGCATGGCGGGCAACCTGGTGTCCACCCTGGTCCTGGCCCGGCTGCTGCACGGCATCGGCTGGACGGCGGCGTTCGCGGGCAGCGCGCTGGCGGGCGCGGTCGTCTTCGTCCTGCTCCTCCTCTTCCTCAAGGACCACCCCGAGGGGCACGACCCGGAGCCGACGCAGCACCAGGGGGCCGCGTACGTGCGGCGGCAGATCGCGCTGTCCTGGCGGGAGCCGGGGACACGGCTCGGACTGTGGGTGCACTTCACCACCCAGTTCCCGGCGATGGTGTTCCTGCTGCTGTGGGGGATGCCGTTCCTGGTCGAGGCGCAGGGGCTGTCCCGGGCCACGGCCGGCACGCTGCTCACCCTCGTGGTCCTGTCCAACATGACGGTCGGTCTGGTCTACGGCCAGGTCATCGCCCGGCACCACGCGGCGCGGCTGCCGCTGGCGCTCGGCACGGTGGGCGCGACGGCGCTGCTCTGGGCGGCGACGCTGGCGTACCCGGCCGAGCACGCGCCGATGTGGCTGCTCGTGGTGCTGTGCACGGTGCTGGGTGCCTGCGGGCCGGCGTCGATGATCGGTTTCGACTTCGCGCGGCCGGCGAATCCGCCGGAGCGGCAGGGGACGGCGTCCGGGATCACGAACATGGGGGGCTTCGTGGCGTCGATGACCACGTTGTTCGCGGTGGGGGTGCTGTTGGACGCGACGGGGGACGACTACGGGGTGGCGTTCTCGTCCGTGTTCGTGCTCCAGGCGCTGGGGCTGACGCAGATTCTGCGGTTGCGCAAGCGGGCCGCGCTGCGGGAGCGGGAGCGGTTGGTGGCGAGCAGGGTCGAGAAGGTGCACGTGCCCGCGTAGGGCACCTGGCGGGGGGCGGGCCGGGCTGGGGGCTGCCGCCCCCAGGCCCCCGCTTCGGCCTGAACGGCCTCGTCCTCAAACGCCGGACAGGCTGGAATCACTCACCTGCGTCACTGGGTAACCGCGAAGTTCCGCAGGATCGCCGCCGTCAGGTCCGGGTCGCCCTCCGTCTTGATGCGGTCCGCCGCCGCCTCCGGGGTCACGCGGCCGCAGGCCAGGCGGAAGTACGTCTCCCAGTCGAGGGTGAGGGTGGCGGCGGGGCCGAGGGCCGGGGACGATTCGAGGGTGCCGCGGCCCTGGATGTCGACGCGGATGGTGCGCAGGAACTCGACCGGGCCGTGCACGTCGAAGACGACGGCCGAGCTGCGCGGCGCGTCCGCCCGCTCGGCGACGACGGCGGGCAGCTCGCCGAGCAGCACGTCCCGCGCGACGTGCGCGCCGGGGGAGTCGAGGTTGCCGGGGCGGCCGAGGGCCGTGCGCAGGTCCTGCTCGTGCGCCCACACGTCGAAGGCGTGCCGGCGCATCGCCTCCTCCAGGGTCAGCTGGGTGCCGAGCGGGCCGCGCACCTTCGTGCCCGGGTCACGCGACTCGTTCCGCAGCTGGCGGTTGCGCCGGATGATCATGTACTCCAGCTCGGACGTCATCTCCGGTGCCGTGTGGTGGCGGCGGACGTCGACCTGCATCTCCATGTAGCGCTGGTGGTCGTTGGTGACGTGGAAGAGGTCGCGCGGCAGGGTGTGGATGGGGCGCGGGTCGCCGAGCATCTCGGAGTCCAGGCCCAGGACGTGCGAGACGATGTCGCGCACCGACCAGCCCGGGCACGGGGTCCGGCGGTTCCACTCTGCCTCCACAAGCGGCTGGACCAGCTCGGATATCGCCTCGATGGAGTGAGTCCAGGCGTCGGCGTAGGGCTGGAGGGCGGGATGCAGACTCACGGAACGGGACCCCTCGGCGGTCGGTACACGGGCGGTTGGTGGCGGCGGTGCCAGTGGCGGTGGCGGCAGTCGGCGGGCGTCTTGGGACGCTAAGTTACGCTGCTGTGCGGCACCCCGGCAGTGCTTTCGTGTGACGATCGTAGGCCCGTGTGGACGGCTCGAATGCCAGGACGGTGGTAGTGTGCGCGCCTCTTTGATCCAAATCGCCGTGAACGAGGACGAAACCGTCGAAGCGCGTCGCCGGCGGGCGGCGGCTCTGGTGACGGAGCAGGCGGGCGCCGATCTCGTCGTGCTGCCGGAGCTGTGGACCACGGGCGCGTTCGCCTTCGAGGAGTTCGACGCGGCGGCAGAGCCACTGCGCGGACCGACGTACGAGGCGATGGCGAAGGCGGCGAGCGACGCGGGGGTGTGGCTGCACGCGGGGTCGGTCCCCGAGCGCGGCCCGGACGGACGGCTCTACAACACCTCCCTCGTCCTCTCCCCCTCCGGCGAGCCGGCCGCTTCCTACCGCAAGATCCACCGCTTCGGCTTCGACAAGGGCGAGGCCGTGCTGATGGGCGCGGGGCGGGAGCCGGTGACGGTCCGGCTGCCGGACACCACCCTCGGCCTGGCGACCTGCTACGACCTACGCTTCCCCGAACTCTTCCGCTCCCTCGTCGACGCCGGTGCCGAGATCCTCGTCGTCCCGGCCGGCTGGCCGGAGCGCCGCCGGTCCCACTGGACGCTCCTGGCACAGGCCCGGGCCGTGGAGAACCAGGCGTTCGTCCTCGCCTGTGGAACGGCCGGGACGCACGCGGGGGTTCCGCAGGCCGGTCACTCGATCGTGGTGGACCCCTGGGGCGAGGTGCTCGCGGAGGCGGGTGCGGACGAGGAGGTGCTCACGGTGGAGTTCGACCCGGAGCGGGTGGCGCGGACCCGGGAGCAGTTCCCGGCCCTGAAGGACCGGGTGCTGGGCTTGGAGCCGCCCCGCCGGTAGCCGCGGCGACGGCCTCGCGACGGCATCCCGACGACATCAGGACGACGCCGTGACGGTACGGCGGCGGGCACGGCGGCGCGGAGCGCTGTGGAAGGCCCGCGCCGCCTCCTACACTCCCGCGCATGGCATCAACCGGTACCCCTGACATCCGCCGCGTCCGGGTCCCGTCCGACGGCGCCCACTTCGCTTCGGCGTTCGCGCTCCCGCTGTCCGGACTGCCGCGCCGGACGGCCGAGGAGTGGGCCCGGGTCACCTTCGAGGACACTCCGGTGCTGCTGCGCACCCTGCTCCGGGCGGGCTGGTCGGGCGTCCTCGGGCTGCGCCTGGGACCGAGGGTCTCCGCGCGGCACGTGATCGGCTGGCGCACCGTGGAGAACGGGCCGGACCGGATCGCCGTGGAGGCCCGCGCCCCGTCGCTGACCGCCCGCAACGTCGTGACCGTCGACGACGCGCGGCTGGTCTGGGCGACGTATGTGAACTTCCGGCGCCGGACCGGCCGGGTGCGCTGGTCGCTGGCCGCGCCGGTGCACCACCTGGTCGTGCCGTTGCTGCTCGGCCGCGCCGTCCGCCGCGGGGCGTGAGGCGCGGCCGGGTCGCCGCCGGTCCGTCGCCGGCCGTCCCTCAGCCGTCCTCCCGCTCCTTCTCCGCCAGGTGGATCACACACACCGTCAGGGCGATCAGCAGCGCCGGGTCGGCGTCGTCCCGGACGACGTCCACGCCGTAGGTGTCCCGGAGGGTCAGCCAGCGCCGGGAGATGACGGCCAGCAGTTCGCCGTCGTACTCGATGGCGAACTCCCGGTCGAGGATCTTGCCGCTGACGTCCAGTTCGGTGCCGTCGGCCAGGGTGACCCGGTAGTGGTTGCGCAGCAGGGAGAGACGTTTCCGCTTGATGCGCGCCAAGGGCTCGCCGGCCCGTTCGATCACCATCGTGTCGCGCAGGGCGAACATCTTCTGGTGGATGTCGATGAGCACGCGCCCCTGGGCGTCCTTCAGCTCCCAGGTGTCCCGCAGCCGCATCGCCTTGCCGTCGACGAGGAACACCTTGTTGCCGCGGTCGTCCTCGATCCAGTAGTCGTCACCGATGCCGAGGAGCCGGTCGTACACGAGGAATCTCATGTTCTGACCGCTTCCCCGCCGGCCGTCCCGGGACGCGGCCGGTAGGCCGACAGGCTGAGTGCGCCGGGTGTGCGCGGACGGCTCAGGCGCCGTAGCCGTTGTGGTAGCCGTCCTGCGTGTGGTGGGGCCGGTCCTCGACGACCGGGGTCGACGGCGGCATCACGACGCGGCGGCGCCGGGCGATGCTGCTGAACGTGGCGACGCCGATCAGGCCGACGACCATGAAGATCACGCCGACCAGGTCGAGGTTGACGCCCTGCATGTCCCAGTCGGTCGCGAACGTGAGGATGGCTCCCACGGCGATGAGGATGATGCACCCGCCGAGGCCCATGAGTGTTGCCTCCCTGTCAGAGCCGGTCGGTTCCGGGTTTCCGGTCGATCCGGTTCCGTGCGGGTACCCCCGGCTTCAACCCTCATGCCGTGGGGCGGCGTTGTGCGGTCCGGTCTACGGCTGGAGGAACGCCACCAGCGCGTTGGCCAGCAGGTGCGGGTCGTCGGCGCCGCACAACTCCCGGGCGCTGTGCATCGACAGGATCGCCACGCCGATGTCGACGGTGCTGATGCCGTGCCGGGCCGCGGTGATCGGGCCGATGGTCGTGCCGCACGGCATGGAGTTGTTGGAGACGAAGGTCTGGAAGGGGATGTCCGCCTTCTCGCAGGCGGCGGCGAACACCGCGCGGCCCGAACCGTCGGTGGCGTAGCGGTTGTTGACGTTGACCTTGAGGAGGGGACCGCCGTTGATGCGCGGGTGGTGCGTCGGGTCGTGCCGTTCCGCGTAGTTGGGGTGGACGGCGTGGCCCGTGTCGGAGGACAGGCAGACGGTGCCGGCGAAGGCGCGCGCCCGGTCCTCGTAGGAGCCGCCGCGGGCGAACACCGAGCGTTCCAGCACGCCGCCGAGCAGCGGTCCGTCGGCGCCGGTGTCCGACTGGGAGCCGGTCTCCTCGTGGTCGAAGGCGGCGAGCACGGGGATGTACGGGAGGTCGCCGCCGGAGGTGGCGACCGCGGCCAGCGCGGCCGTCCCGGCGTGCACGGACAGCAGGTTGTCCATCCGCGGGCCCGCCACCAGCTCCCGGTCGCGGCCCAGGTACGCCGGGGGCTCCACGGAGTGGGTCATCAGGTCCCAGCCGGTGACCTCGCCGCGGGCGAGGCCCGCCTCCTCCTCCAGGAAGGCGATCAGGTCGCCGTCGCGCACGGTGTCGCCGAGGCCCCAGACGGGCTGGAGGTGGCGCTGCTTGTCGAGTTTGAGGCCCTCGGTGGAGACGTTGCGGTCCATGTGGATGGCGAGCTGCGGGACGCGCAGCAGCGGGCGGTCCACGTTCACCA
The DNA here is from genome assembly GCF_055581985.1 of Streptomyces sp. NPDC042336. Classification (NCBI taxonomy): domain Bacteria; kingdom Bacillati; phylum Actinomycetota; class Actinomycetes; order Kitasatosporales; family Streptomycetaceae; genus Streptomyces; species Streptomyces sp. NPDC042336. The sequence continues at coordinate 188,111 of NZ_JBVJEA010000010.1, forward strand.
GGCGGGTGGAGCCGTCGCGCAGCGAGAGGCGGCCGGCCAGGCCCAGGTCGCGGTCCAGCCAGGAGTTCATCAGCGGGCCGCCGTAGATCTCCACGGCGACCTGGCGCCAGCCGTGCGCCCCGGTGTCCGGGCGGGGCTTGACGCGCAGGTTGGGGGAGTCGGTGTGGGCGCCGACGATGCGGAAGGGGGTGTGGGCCGCGGCGCCCTCCGGGACGTACCAGGCGATGATCGCGCCGCCGCGCAGCACGTACTTGCCGCCGCTCGTGGCCTCCCAGGCGTCGGTCTCCGCGACCTGGCGGAAACCGGCCTTCTCCAGCCGTTCGGCGGCACTCGCCACGGCGTGGTACGGGGTCGGGCTCGCCGACAGGAAGGTCATCAGGTCGTCGGTGTGGCCGCGGTCGAAGCGGGAGGGTGCGCTCATGGGGTTCACCTTAACGACGTACGAGGGCCCGCTTCCCGTCCGGCGGGAGCGGGCCCTCGCGGGGCTGTGCGGAACGTGGGGCCGGTGCGGGGCCCTCCTAGAACGCGGCCTCGTCCAGCTCCATCAGGTCCAGCTCGACGCCCTGGGCGACCTTGCGGGCAAGGGTGAGGCCGGGCAGGACGTTCGCGGCGAAGAACTTCGCGGCGGCGATCTTGCCGGTGTAGAAGGCCTTGTCCTTGGCGGAGGCGGTCGGCAGCTTCTCGGCGGCGACGGCGGCGCCCTTGAGGAGCAGGTAGCCGACGATCACGTCGCCGGAGGCGAGCAGCAGGCGGGTGGTGTTGAGGCCCACCTTGTAGATGTTCTTGACGTCCTGCTCGGTGGCGGCGAGGTCGGTGAGCATCAGGCCGACGATGGCCTCCAGCTCGACGGCGGCCTTGGCCAGGTGCTCGCGGGCGCCGGACAGCTCCTCGCCGCCGGTGGCGAGCGCCAGGAACTTCTTGATGTCCTCGGCGAGCGAGTTCAGCGCGGCGCCCTGGTTGCGGACGATCTTCCGGAAGAAGTAGTCCTGGCCCTGGATCGCCGTGGTGCCCTCGTACAGGGTGTCGATCTTGGCGTCGCGGATGTACTGCTCGATCGGGTACTCCTGGAGGAAGCCGGAGCCGCCGAAGGTCTGGAGCGACTGGGCGAGCTGCTCGTAGGCCTTCTCCGAGCCGTAGCCCTTGACGATCGGCAGGAGCAGGTCGTTGAGGGCGTGCTCGGTCGAGGCGTCCTCGCCGTTCGCCTCCTTGATCTGGATCTCGTCCTGGACCGAGGCGGTGTACATGACGAGGGCGCGCATGCCCTCGGCGTACGCCTTCTGCGTCATCAGGGAGCGGCGCACGTCCGGGTGGTGCGTGATGGTGACCTTGGGGGCCGACTTGTCCATGAAGTTGGCCAGGTCGGGGCCCTGGACGCGCTCCTTGGCGTACTCCAGGGCGTTGAGGTAGCCCGTGGAGAGGGTGGAGATCGCCTTCGTGCCGACCATCATGCGGGCGAACTCGATGATCCGGAACATCTGGCGGATGCCGTCGTGCTTGTCGCCGATCAGCCAGCCCTTGGCGGGGTGGCGGTCGCCGAAGGTCATCTCGCAGGTGTTGGAGGCCTTCAGGCCCATCTTGTGCTCGACGTTGGTGGCGTAGACGCCGTTGCGCTCGCCCAGCTCACCGGTCTCGAAGTCGAACTCGTACTTCGGGACGAGGAACAGGGACAGGCCCTTGGTGCCGGGTCCGGCGCCCTCGGGGCGGGCGAGGACGTAGTGGAGGATGTTCTCCGACATGTCGTGCTCGCCGGACGTGATGAAGCGCTTCACGCCCTCGATGTGCCAGGAGCCGTCCTCCTGCTGCACGGCCTTGGTGCGGCCCGCGCCCACGTCCGAACCGGCGTCCGGCTCGGTGAGGACCATGGTGGAGCCCCACTGCTTCTCGACGGCGATCGAGGCGATGTGCTTCTGGACCTCGTTGCCCTCCTCGAAGAGGATGCCGGCGAACGCCGGGCCCGAGGAGTACATCCACACGGCCGGGTTCGCGCCGAGGATCAGCTCCGCGTAGGCCCAGATCAGGGAGCGCGGCGAGGTGGTGCCGCCGATCTCCTCGGGCAGGCCGAGCCGCCAGTACTCGGAGTCCATGAAGGCCTGGTAGCTCTTCTTGAAGGACGCCGGGACGGGCGCGGTGTTGGTCTCCGGGTCGAAGACCGGCGGGTTGCGGTCGGCGTCGGCGAAGGACTCGGCCAGCTCGTTCTCGGAGAGGCGGGTCAGCTCCTCCAGGACGCTCTTGGCGGTGTCCGTGTCCATCTCCGCGAACGGGCCGCTGCCGTAGACCTTGTCGCGGCCGAGCACCTCGAAGAGGTTGAACTCGATGTCCCGGAGATTCGGCTTGTAGTGCCCCATGGCGACGGCTCCGTTGAGAGATCGGCGAGGCACTCGCTCCTCGCATCCGTACACGTACCAACTAGTAGCTCCGATGATGCTACCCGTCGGTAATAAGAAGCAACCCCGAGCCGCCCATCTGTGACTCGTTACTCGTTACGCTGTGCGGCATGTACGGCTACGACCAGACCGCGGGCCAGCAGCAGCAGTACGCCCCGCCGCAGCAGCCGATGGGCGGCGGATACGGGCAGCAGCCGCCGCTGTACCCCGAGCCGTCCCCGCCCTCGCTCGCGGACGCGGTGCGCGCCTTCACCACCGGCCAGATGTCCGCCGAGGACTTCCAGCAGATCTTCGCGACCTCGAAGGTCTACTGCCCCCGCGGCGACAACCCCGGCTTCCTCGCGCTGCACAACACCCAGCAGCCGGTGATCCCCATGTTCACCGGCCTGAAGGAGCTGCGCCGCTACGCGGGCAAGGAGTCGAAGTACTTCGTGATCACCGGTGCGGAGGTGATCGACCTGCTGCCGACCGGCTACGGCTTCGTCCTGGACATGGAGGGCGAGCACCGGATGGTGTTCGACGCGAAAGCCGTCGAACAGATGGTCGATTTCGCCATGCGCCGCATGTACGGCTAGACGCCGCCGGACGGATGCTCGTGAGCCCGGAGGGAATGCCCTCCGGGCTCTCGTGGTTCCAGGTGGCAAGAAGTTCAATGCTCAACTAAAGTGGGCGTACGCCGCCCGAGGAGGTCGACATGCCCGCCGTGACCGTCGAGAACCCGTTGACGCTGCCCCGCGTATCCGCGCCCGCCGACGCCGTCGCACGTCCCGTGCTCACCGTCACGACCGCGCCCAGCGGTTTCGAGGGCGAGGGCTTCCCGGTGCGCCGCGCGTTCGCCGGGATCAACTACCGCCACCTCGACCCGTTCATCATGATGGACCAGATGGGTGAGGTGGAGTACGCGCCGGGCGAGCCCAAGGGCACCCCCTGGCACCCGCACCGCGGCTTCGAGACCGTCACCTACATCGTCGACGGGATCTTCGACCACCAGGACTCCAACGGTGGCGGCGGCACCATCACCAACGGAGACACCCAGTGGATGACGGCGGGCTCCGGCCTGCTGCACATCGAGGCGCCGCCGGAGCAGCTGGTGATGTCCGGCGGCCTCTTCCACGGGCTCCAGCTGTGGGTGAACCTGCCGGCCAAGGACAAGATGATGGCCCCCCGCTACCAGGACATCCGCAGCGGCAGCGTCCAGCTGCTCACCTCCCCCGACGGCGGCGCGCTGCTGCGCGTCATCGCCGGTGAGCTGGACGGGCACGACGGCCCCGGCATCACGCACACGCCGATCACCATGGTCCACGCGACGCTCGCACCGGGCGCCGAGGTCACCCTGCCCTGGCGGGAGGACTTCAACGGCCTGGCGTACGTCATGGCCGGGCGCGGGTCCGTGGGCGCCGAGCGGCGTCCGGTCCACCTCGGGCAGACCGCCGTCTTCGGCGCGGGTGGCTCGCTGACCGTCCGCGCGGACGAGAAGCAGGACTCGCACACCCCGGACCTGGAGGTCGTACTGCTCGGCGGCCGGCCGATCCGGGAGCCGATGGCCCACTACGGCCCGTTCGTGATGAACACCAAGGACGAGCTGATGCAGGCCTTCGAGGACTTCCAGAAGGGCCGCCTCGGCACCGTCCCGGCCGTGCACGGCATGTCGGGCGAGGGCCCCGGAGCCTGACAGCGCGTCACCCGGGCGGGCCGTCCGCACAGGACAGCCCGCCCGGTGCGTGATCGGGTGGAGGCGTGCAGCTGCTCCCCGGTCCGGTGCGCCGGTTCGCCGCCTGGTGCGCCGTCGTCCTGCTCGCCAGCGGTGTCGTCTACGTCGCGATCCGGCTCTGCGTCGAGTTCCGCACCGCGGTGACGCCGGCGCTGCTCGCGCTGCTCGGCACCGCCCTGCTCCGGCCGCTGCACGTGCGGCTGGTGAAGGCCCATGTGCAGCGCTCGCTGGCCGCCGGGCTGACCTGTGTGGCCGTGCTGGCCGTGGTCGGCGGGGCCGTGTACATCGTGGTCTCCGCGCTCGTGGAGACCGGCGACCAGATCGTCGCCTCGCTGCGGGACGCGGCCAGGGGTGTCGCCGACCACTTCGGCGCCGCCGGGACCTCGCTGGACGACGTGGCCTCCAACGCGCGCGAGCTGCTGGGCAAGTTCGGCGGTACTGCTGCCTCCGGTGTGGTGACCGGGATCAGCGTCGTCGGCGAGATGCTGGCCATGGCGGTGCTCGCCCTGCTGCTCGTCTTCTTCTTCCTGCGCGACTCCGACCGCGCCGTCACCACCGTGCGCGCCCTCGCCCCGTCCGGCGCCGCCGACACGGTCGAGGCCGTGGCCCGGCGGGCCTTCGGGGCCGTCGAGGGCTTCATGCGGGGCACGACCCTGATCGCCCTCATCGACGCGCTCTGCATCACCGTCGGGCTGCTCGTCCTGCGCGTCCCCGGCGCGGTCGGGCTCGGGGCGCTGGTCTTCGTCGGCGCCTACATCCCCTACCTCGGCGCGTTCATCTCCGGGGCCGTCGCCGTGCTGGTGGCGCTGGCCGACCGGGGGTTCGTCATCGCGCTGTGGGCCCTGGGCGTGGTGCTGGCCGTGCAGGTGCTGGAGGGACACGTGCTCCAGCCGATGATCCAGAGCCGGACGGTGCAGATGCACCCGGCCGTCGTGCTGCTGGCGCTCACCGCGGGGGCGTCGGTGGCGGGCATCCTGGGGATGCTCCTCGCCGTGCCGCTGACCGCGGCGGCGTTCGGGGTCGTGCACGAGTTGCAGGGACGCTACGGGGCTTCGAGCTCCAGGGCGTCCGGGCCGGCCGCGGGACCGGCGCCGTCCTCCGGGGCCGGGGACTCGTAGAGCTCGTACCAGATGCTCTTGCCCTCGCCGCGCGGGGCGACGCCCCAGGCGTCCGCGAGCAGTTCGACCAGCATCAGCCCGCGTCCGGAGGACGCCATCTCCCCCGGCCTGCGCTTGTGCGGGAGGTCGTCGCCGTTGTCGGTGACCTCCACCCGGATCCGCCGCTCGCCCGGCTCCCCGGCGACCTCGGCGACGAGCAGGGCGTCGGTGTCGGTGTGGACGAGGACGTTCGTCAGCATCTCGGAGAGCAGCAGGACCGCCGCGTCCCGCTGCTCCTCGACCGGCCAGTCGTGCAGCAGGTCGCGCAGGTGCTGCCGGGCGGTGGCGATCCGGGCGGGCTCGGACTGGGCGACCGACAGCATCGTGCGGCGCACCGGTGCGTGGGTCACGGTGCTCTCGCCGCAGCCGCAGCCCTCGCCCTGCCGGCACAGCAGGACCAGCGCGATGTCGTCCTCCCGGCGGTCGGACAGCGGGCCGACGGTGTGGTGCGAGGAGGGGCCGTGCACGGCCCCTACCAGCGCGTCGGCCAGTTCCTCCAGGCCCCCCGTGTGCTCCTCCAGGATCACGCGCAGCCGGTGCCAGCCGCTCTGGAGATCATGGCCGCCGGTCTCGACCAGGCCGTCCGTGCACAGCATCAGGGTGTCCCCGGGCTCCAGGGCGAGCCGCGTCGTCGGGTAGTCGGAGTCCGGGTCGATGCCCAGCGGCAGCCCGCCCGCCGTGGCGAGGATCAGCGCCGTCCCGTCGGCCATGCGCACCACCGGGTCCAGGTGCCCCGCGCGGGCGCTCTCCACGGTGCCGGTGGCAGGGTCCACCTCGGCGTAGTAGCAGGTCGCGAAGCGCAGGTCGCCCGGGTCGTGCTCGGAGGCGGCGAGGCCGTGGAAGAAGTGGGAGGCGCGGGCGAGCACCGCGTCGGGGCGGTGGCCCTCGGAGGCGTAGGCGCGCAGGGCGATGCGCAGCTGGCCCATCAGCCCGGCCGCGCGCACGTCGTGCCCCTGGACGTCGCCGATCACCAGGGCGAAGCGGCCCCCGGGCAGCGGGATCATGTCGTACCAGTCGCCGCCGACCTGGAGGCCGCCGCCGGTGGGGACGTAGCGGGCGGCGATGTCCATGCCGGGGATCTCCGGGCCGAGCATGGGCAGCAGCGAGCGTTGCAGCCCCTCGGTCAGCTCCCGCTGGTTCTCCGCGGCGCCCGCCCGGGACAGGGCCTGGGCCAGCATCCGAGCCACCGTGGTCAGCACGGAGCGCTCGTCCGGCGTGAAGGCGACCGGATAGGCGAAGGCGGCCATCCAGGCGCCCATCGTGCGGCCCGCCACGGTCAGCGGCAGATAGGCCCAGGAGCGGCGGCCGAAGCGCTCGGCGAGCGACCACGTCATGGGGTAGCGGGACCGGTACTGCTGCGGGGAGGAGAGGTAGACCGCGCGGCCGGTGCGGACCACCTCCGCCGCCGGGTAGGGGGTGTCCAGGGACATGTCCACGAACGGGTTGGCCTCGTTCGCCGGCTGCCCGTGGTGGCCGATGACGGTGAGGCGGTCGCCCGAGACCCCGAAGACCGCGAGGCCGTCCGGGGAGAAGCCCGGCATCGACAGCCCGGCCGCCACCCGCAGCACCTCCTCGGTGGACCGCGCCTCGGCCAGTGCCCGGCCCGCGTCCAGCAGGAAGGCCTCCCGCGAGCGGCGCCACTCGCCGGTGACCGCGCTGCGCCCGGCGGGCGTGCCCGGCCGCGGCTCGGCGACCTCCTGAAGGGTGCCGATCAGGTCGTACGCCTTGCGTTCGCGGTCGAAGGAGGGCTTGGAGCGGCTGCGTACGACCCGGACGACATGGCCGTACTCGTCCATGATCCGGATCCGGACCTCGGCAAGGGTGCCCTCGGCGACGGCGAGCTGGACCACGCCGGTGATCTCGTTCCAGTCCACCGGATGCAGCCGGGCCCTCACCTGCGCCTCCCTGAGGCAGGCCCGTTCCGCGGGCAGCCCGAGCAGGCGGGCGGCCTCCGCGTCCACCTGGACCTCACCCGTGGCGGTGTCCCAGTGCCACAGTCCGGTCGCGAGGGAGGCGAGGACGTCCCCCACCTCGGGCAGGGGCTCACCAGTGCGCATTGCCCCACTTTAAGAAGAGGTCGTCGGACGCTGCCACCGCTCGCCGGGGCGCCGGAGCGGGCCGGAAGCATACCGACGGCGGGCTCGTGGCGGGCCCGTGGGGCGTCAATGGGGAGGAGGGCAGCCCCGGCTGCCCGGTACGCTGGGGTTGTTTCACGTGAAACGCGAAACAACTTCCCCGATCCGCGAAGGCTGGATGAACGACGATGCATCGGTACAGGTCCCACACCTGCGGCGAGCTCCGCTCCTCTGACGTCGGCACCGACGTCCGGCTGAGTGGCTGGCTGCACAATCGGCGCGACCTGGGCGGCATCCTCTTCATCGATCTGCGCGATCACTACGGCATCACGCAGCTCGTCGCCCGTCCGGGCACCGAGGCGTACGAGGCGCTGGACAAGCTGACCAAGGAATCGACCGTTCGGGTCGACGGCCGGGTCGTCTCCCGCGGCGCCGAGAACATCAACCCCGACCTGCCCACCGGCGAGGTCGAGGTCGAGGTGGGCGAGGTGGAGCTGCTCGGCGCCGCCCAGCCGCTGCCCTTCACCATCAACACCGAGGACGGGGTCAACGAGGAGCGGCGCCTGGAGTACCGCTTCCTGGACCTGCGCCGCGAGCGCATGCACCGCAACATCATGCTGCGCACGTCGGTCATCTCCGCGATCCGCAGCAAGATGGTCGCCCTCGGCTTCAACGAGATGGCGACGCCCATCCTCACCGCCACCTCCCCCGAGGGCGCGCGGGACTTCGTGGTCCCCTCCCGCCTGCACGCGGGCCGCTTCTACGCGCTGCCCCAGGCGCCGCAGCAGTTCAAGCAGCTGCTGATGATCTCGGGCTTCGACCGGTACTTCCAGATCGCGCCCTGCTTCCGTGACGAGGACGCCCGCGCCGACCGCTCGCCGGGCGAGTTCTACCAGCTCGACGTCGAGATGAGCTTCGTCGAGCAGGAGGACGTCTTCCGCCCGATCGAGCAGCTCATGACGGAGCTGTTCGAGGAGTTCGGCAACGGCCGCCACGTGACCTCGCCGTTCCCGCGGATCCCGTTCCGCGAGGCGATGCTGAAGTACGGCTCCGACAAGCCCGACCTGCGCGCCCAGCTGGAGCTGGTCGACATCACCGACGTCTTCGAGGGCTCGGAGTTCAAGGCCTTCGCCGGCAAGCACGTGCGCGCGCTGCCCGTCCCGGACGTCTCGGCGCAGCCCCGCAAGTTCTTCGACCAGCTCGGCGACTACGCCGTCTCGCAGGGCGCCAAGGGCCTGGCCTGGGTCCGCGTCGGCGAGGACGGCAAGCTGTCCGGCCCGATCGCGAAGTTCCTCACCGAGGAGAACGTCGCGGAGCTGACCAAGCGGCTCTCGCTGGCCCCCGGCCACGCGGTGTTCTTCGGCGCGGGCGAGTTCGACGAGGTCTCGAAGATCATGGGCGCGGTGCGGGTCGAGGCCGCCCGCCGCGCCGGGCACTTCGAGGAGAACGTCTTCCGGTTCTGCTGGATCGTGGACTTCCCGATGTACGAGAAGGACGAGGAGACGGGGAAGATCGACTTCTCCCACAACCCCTTCTCGATGCCGCAGGGCGGCATGGACGCCCTGGAGAACCAGGACCCGCTGGACATCCTGGCCTGGCAGTACGACATCGTCTGCAACGGCGTCGAGCTGTCCTCCGGCGCCATCCGGAACCACGAGCCGGAGATCATGCTCAAGGCCTTCGAGATCGCGGGCTACGACGCGGAGACGGTCGAGCGCGAGTTCGCCGGCATGCTGCGCGCCCTCCGCTTCGGCGCCCCGCCGCACGGCGGCATCGCCCCCGGCGTCGACCGCATCGTCATGCTGCTGGCCGACGAGCCCAACATCCGCGAGACCATCGCCTTCCCGCTCAACGGCAACGCCCAGGACCTGATGATGGGCGCCCCGACCGAGCTGGACGAGACCCGGCTGAGGGAGCTGCACCTGACGGTGCGCAAGCCGCAGCCGAAGTAGTCCGCCGACGGCACGCACAGGGGCCCGGCACCGGATCGCTCTCCGGTGCCGGGCCCTTCGCCGTCTTCACCCCTGGTCCTGGCCTTCCTCCTGGTAGAGCGGCAGGTTCTGGGTCGAGATGGTCCAGTCGGCGATGGTGACGTCCTCGCCGTAGACGAAGTCCTTGCGGGTGGCGTAGCGGGGGCCGTCGGGGGTGATGTGGATGTTGGTGAGGACGGCGCCCTCGCCCGTGCGCGGGTCGAAGATCGCGTAGACGGGGACGCCCATGAGGGGGTAGTCGCGCGTCTTGGTCACCCAGTCGTTGTCCGGGTTGGAGCGGAAGACGATCTCGACGGCGGCGATGAGCGTTCGAGGGTCGAAGGCTCCTTCTCCCTCCATGTCCGCCTCGGCGATCACCATGATGTCGGGGCGGCGCATGATGCCTTCCGGCACCATCTCGACATCCGGCTCGCCCGTGTGCGCCACGATCTCCTCGGGCATGACCCTTTCCAGGCGTTTCCGGAGCCGGAGCGCGGTGAGTTCGTGCGGCCGCACTGGCCACATCATGTCGAGGACGATTCCCTCTTTGGTGATCTCGAACTTGCCGGGGAGGGTGCCGTCCGTGGACTCCACGAAGTCGCGCATGGCCCGGTAGAGGTGGGAAGCGCCCTGCTGCGTGTTGTCGGGTGCGATGGTCATGGCGCTCGCTCCTCGTCGTGTGTGCCCACGGGCTCAGGCAAGGATCGTCGACTTCATGCTAGGCGTCCTCCAGGTGAGGGTGACGGTGATCGGTTCGGCAGTCGCGGCAGCGGCCGGGATCCGGTCCCCGGAAGGCGCGGTCGCAGTCGTCGCAGGTCTGGAGGGGGTGCCGGGGCTCAGGGGCGGCCGACGGGACCGGTGGCCGGAACGGCGGTGGGGGCGGCAGCTGGGCGGTCAGGCGGTGGGCGAGGAAGGCGGCGGGCCGGACCAAGGGCTCGTTGGGCAGGTTCTCGGTCAGGGCGTGCCGTACGGCGGTGGGGGCGACCTCGCGCTCCAGCCAGGCGGCGACGCCCGGGGCGAGGTGTTCGGCGTCGGTGGCGGACAGGAGCAGGCGGGGATCGCGGCGGCGCAGGCCGGTGAGGACGTCGACGGCCGCCTGGAGGAGCGCGGGGGCGGGACACGACGGCTGGGGCACGGCGGGGAGACGCTTTCGCGGTGGAGGCTTCTCCTGGGCCGCGCGCCGGGCGGCAGGGCGGGATGCCGTCTCCCGTGCGCCGCCGCTGCCGCTGTGACCGGGCCTGTTGCGGGAGACCGTACGGGTGACGATCCGGCCGGTGGGCGTGCGCGTACACGTGCGCTGGAGGTAACCGTGCTTCTCCAGCTCGCGCAGCCCGGCGGCGATGCGGGTGGGGCCCTCGGGGAAGCGGGCGGCGAGGGTTTTGATGTCCACGGAGGGGCCCTGACGCACGGACTGGATGTAACAGGCGAGCCCGATGGCGAGCAGGGACAGGTCCTTGTGCTGGACGAGGTGGTTGCCGACCACCGTGAAGCTCTCGGTGTGGCGGACGTTGTCGTGGACGACGCCCGCGAGTGGCTGCTCGTGGGGGTGGTCTTCGTCCGGGGTCCGGGACGGGGCGGGCGTGAGGGCGTTAGGGTGCTGGGCAGCCATCGGGAAGAGGTCCTGTCTTCCTTGGTGGTCAGGCCCTCGCATTGGGAAGCCACTCCCGGCGGGGGCCGTCGCATGTCTGGTGGTGGTCGTGTCGCCGCTGAGCGTAGGCCACGCAACCGGACCCGAATCACGCCAAGTTGGCATATTCACCCGCGGGAGTGACTGCGACCGACGGGAGGGAGGGGTGGGGCTTGGTGGGGTGCTTTTCTCCCTGGTGAGTGGTTCTTAGGGGGCGCAGGTACGACCGGAGCCCGCCCCTTCGGGTTGCGGGTGGTTGTCCGGTGGTGTCCGGGCTCTCCGGGTGGTGCGTGTGGGTAGGGCGTGGCTGGTACGACGCGGTACGACGGAGGGGTGCGCATGTCGGTGGACGGTGAGGTTCGGCAGCTCAGGACCGAGGCTGACGAGCCGGGTTGGGAGGTGGACCCGGACGACGAGTGGGGCGTGGCGGTGGTCGCCACCGTGGGGCGGCAGCTGAAGCTGCGCCGGGAGGCCGTGGGGATGCGGGCCGGTGAGTTCGGCGAGGCCGTGGGGTACGGAGAGGATCTCGTCTACAAGATCGAGGGCGGCAGGCGGATTCCGCGGCCGGAGTATCTCGACAGGGCGGACGAGGTGTTGGGGGCGGGCGGGCTGCTCGCCGCGATGAAGGAGGATGTGGCCAAGGTCCGGTATCCGAAGAAGGTTCGGGACCTGGCGCAGATGGAGGCGCGGGCGGTCGAGATCGGTGTCTACGTGTGCCACAGCATCAGTGGCCTGTTGCAGACACCTGAACATGCCAGGGCAGCCTTCGAGTCACGGCAACCCCGTACTCGGAAGAGGAAGTCGAGAGGATGGTCGCTGCTCGCATGGCCAGGCAGTCGGTCTTCGAACGGGACCCTGCCCCTGCAATCAGCTTCGTCCTGGAAGAGGCACCGCTCCAACGACCTCTCGGAGGCACAATGGTGTGGCGACGGCAGCTCGAACGTCTGTTGGAGGTGGGGCGGATGCGTCATGTCGCCCTTCAAGTGATGCCGCTGCACCGTGAGACCCATCCCGGACTGGACGGCAAGATCGAGTTGCTGAAGTTCGAGGACGGAACGGCCGTGGGACGCTCCGACGGCGCATTCAACGGGCGGCCGATTCACGACCCCAGGCATCTCCGCATCCTTGAGCTGCGCTATGGCACCATCCGGGCGCAGGCCCTCCCGCTTGGGGAGTCGCTGGCCTTCATCGAACAACTGCTGGGAGAAACATGATCCGCAAGGCCTCCGCCGGGGATGCCTCCGAACTGGCGTGGTTCAAGAGCAGCTACAGCGACGGTAACGAAGGCGACTCCTGCGTCGAGGTGGCCACCAGCCCCGGCTCCGTGCACGTCCGCGACTCCAAGTACCGCGACGCGAGCCCACGCCTCGCGCTGGCGGCGCAGGCGTGGGCGGGGTTTGTGGCGTACGCGGCCGGGAGCTGACGGCCGGGCGCGGGTCTAGCGCGCCACGAACTGGGTCAGGATCGCCTGGACCTCGTAGATGTCGACGCCCTTGGTGAAGGTCTTCTGGATGGGGGCCTGGGAGCCGGACAGCCAGATCTTCAGTTCGGCGTCGAGGTCGAAGTGCCCGGCCGTCTCCACCGCGAAGTGCGTGATGCTGCGGTACGGGATCGAGTGGTACTCGGTCTTCTTGCCGGTGATGCCCTGCTTGTCGACCAGGATCAGCCGCCGGTCGGTGAACAGGATGGTGTCGCGTATCAGCAGGTACGCGGCGTGGACCTGCTCGCCCTGGCCGAGCAGACGCGCGTACTCCTGCTGTGCCTGACCGGGGTCGATGCTGTGCGCGTTGCCGAAGAGTGCCATGGATGTCCCCCCACGTGAGCCGGTTGTCTGTTCGATCTTCGCAAAGCGAAGGACCCGGGAGAAGCTCCTGCCTCCCCCGGGCCCTTCGCTGTAGCGAGCGCGTTACGCGGTCGGCTTCTCTTCGAGACGTGGGAAGAGGACCGCGCCCTTGGTGACCGTGGCACCGGCGGGCAGCCGGCCCCAGTCCGCCGCGTCCTGGACCCGCTGGTCCGCGAGGGCGCCGAGGGAGGGCTCGGCACCGAGGGAGTCCCAGAGCTTCTGGGAGGTGTCCGGCATGATCGGGTTGAGGAGGACCGCCACCGCCCGCAGGGACTCCGCGGCCGTGTAGAGGATCGTCGCCAGGCGGGCCTTGCCCTCGGGCGAGTCGTCCTTGGCGACCTTCCAGGGCTCCTGCTCGGTGATGTAGCCGTTGACCTGCTTGACGAAGTCGAAGACCGCCAGGATGCCGCCCTGGAAGTCCAGCTCCTCGCCGATCTTCCGGTCGGCCTCCGCGACGGCCTTGGTCAGACCGTCGTGGATCGCCTTCTCCGCGTCCCCGTCGGCCGTCGCGGCCGGCAGCCCGCCGCCGAAGTACTTGTTGACCATGGCCGCTACGCGGGAGGCGAGGTTGCCGTAGTCGTTGGCCAGCTCGCTGGTGTAGCGGGCGGAGAAGTCCTCCCAGGAGAACGAGCCGTCCTGGCCGAACGCGATCGCGCGCAGGAAGTACCAGCGGTACGCGTCCACGCCGAAGTGCGTGGTCAGGTCCTGCGGCTTGATGCCGGTCAGGTTGGACTTGCTCATCTTCTCGCCGCCGACCATCAGCCAGCCGTTGGCCGCGATCTTCCCGGGCAGGGGCAGGCCCTGCGCCATCAGCATGGCCGGCCAGATGATCGCGTGGAAGCGGAGGATGTCCTTGCCGACCAGGTGCACGTCGGCCGGGAACGTCGACTCGAACTTCTCCGGGTTCTCGTTGTAGCCGACCGCCGTGGCGTAGTTCAGCAGGGCGTCGACCCACACATAGATGACGTGCTTGTCGTCCCAGGGGACCGGCACGCCCCAGTCGAAGGTCGAGCGGGAGATGGAGAGGTCCTGGAGGCCCTGGCGGACGAAGTTCACCACCTCGTTGCGCGCGGACTCGGGCTGGATGAAGCCCGGGTTGGCCTCGTAGTGGGCGAGCAGCTTCTCGCTGTACTCGCTCAGCTTGAAGAAGTAGTTCTCCTCGCTGAGGATCTCCACCGGCTTCTTGTGGATCGGGCACAGCTTCTGGCCCGCGTACTCGCCCTCGCCGTCGAGCAGCTCGCCGGGGAGCTTGTACTCCTCGCAGCCCACGCAGTACGGGCCCTCGTAGCCGCCCTTGTAGATCTCGCCCTTGTCGTACAGGTCCTGCACGAACTCCTGGACGCGGTCGGTGTGCCGCTTCTGCGTGGTGCGGATGAAGTCGTCGTTCGCGATCTCCAGGTGCTCCCACAGGGGCTTCCAGGCCTCGGTGACGAGCTTGTCGGCCCAGGCCTGCGGGGTGACCCCGTTGGCCTCGGCCGTACGCATGATCTTCTGACCGTGCTCGTCCGTGCCGGTGAGGTACCACACCTTCTCGCCGCGCTGGCGGTGCCAGCGGGTGAGCACGTCGCCTGCGACGGTCGTATAGGCGTGGCCCAGGTGAGGAGCGTCGTTGACGTAGTAGATGGGGGTCGAGACGTAGTACGCCTTCGCCCCCTGCTTCTCGGTTCCAGTGGCCGCCATGGTCGAAATCCTACTGGGCTCGCGGAGATCGACTCACACGCGTTTCGGGGGGTGGACGCGGGGGTTCCCCTTCGTCCACCCCCCGAAAGGGCCGATAGTGCGGCTGCTGTGCCCTGCTACGGGCGCCAGGCGGCCAGTACGCCCTCGTAGAGCTCCTTGTCGGTCAGCTCCTTGGGGGTCTCGCCGGCCAGGAAGTGCGAGGCGTTGCCCGTCTTGAGCTTGCGGAGGTAGTCGAAGGCCTTGTTCTCCGGGTCACCGAAGGCGACGAAGGAGAAGTGGACGTTCGGGTGGTCCGCGGCCGCCTTGGTGAGCGCCTGGGTGGCGGGCGTCTTGGCGTCGGGGGCGCCGTCGGTCTGGAAGACCACGAGGGCGGGGGTGCCAGGCGCCTCCTTCTCGTGGTGGGCGAGGACGGCCTCGACGGCGGCGTGGTAGCTGGTGCGGCCCATGCGGCCGAGCGCTGCGTGCAGCTCGTCGATCTTGTTCTCGTGGTCGGTGAGGGTGAGGTCGCCGGTGCCGTCCACTTCCGTGGAGAAGAAGGTGACGTGGACCGTCGCCTCGGGGTCGAGGTGCGCCGCGAGGGCGAGGGTCTGCTCGGCGAGGGCCTGGGCGGAGCCGTCCTTGTAGTACGGGCGCATGGAGGCGGAGCGGTCGAGGACGAGGTGGACCTTGGCGCGGGCGCCGGTGAGGTCGTGTTTCTTGAGGGCGGTGGCGGCGGCCTTGTAGGCGGTGGTGAGGGTGGGGGCCTGGGTGCGGAGGCGGGCGGCGGGTGTTGCGGGCTTTGCCGCCTCGGCGTGTGCCTCCGGCGGGGTGGCCGTCTCTGCCGCCTCGGCGTGTGCCTCCGGCGGGGTGGCCGTCTCTGCCGCCTCGGCTTCGCCTTCGGCGTCCGTGTTCCCACCCGCACCGCCCGTGCTGGTTTCGTCGTCGGGTGCGGGTGGCCCCTGTGGGGGCTCCGCGCCGTCGGCGGCCGCGGGTACGGGAGAGGGCTCGGGGGTGGGGGCCGGGTCCGGGTCCGGGGTCTTGGTCGGTTCCGGCTTCGGCTCGGACTCAGCCTGCGGCTCCGCCTTGGCTTCCGGCTCCGCCTTGGCTTCCGGCTCCGCCTTGGCTTCGGGCTTCGGCTCCGCCTCGGGGTCCGTCTGGGCTTCGGGCTTCGGCTCTGCCTCGGGGTCCGTCTGGGCTTCGGCCTGCGGTTCGGGCTCGGTTACGGACGTGGGGTTCGTCTTCGGCTCGGCTTCCGGTTTGGGCTCTGCCTCTGCCTTCGCCTGCGCGGGTGCCTTCGGTTCCGCCTCCGCCTCCGCCTCTGCCGGCGCGGGTGCCTTCGGTTCCGCCTCCGCCTCCGCCTCTGCCGGCGCGGGTGCCTTCGGTTCCGCCTCCGCCTCTGCCTTCGGTTCCTGCTCCGGGGTCGGGTCCGTCGGCTTGGGGACCGTGACGTTGGCGAAGGCGGCCTTGACGAGGTCGTGTTCGTCGGGGGTGGGTTCCGAGCGGGGCTCGGGGATCTGGGAGGCCTCCGGCTGGTCCGGGGTCTCGGCCGGCTCCGGGGGCGCGGTGGGCTGGGACGGGAGCTTCGGCTCCGGCGCGGTGACCGGTGGTGCCGTTTCCTGCGTCACACCCTCCGCCTGGGCGGCCTGGTCTTTGCGTGACCGGCCGAACGCGTTCCGCAGGAGAGTGAGAATGCCCATGAGCGCAACCCTTCGAGTGAGTTGGTGCCGTCAATCCCTGGCCAGGACGGACACGTAAGGTTAGCGGTCCCGGCTTGTGATCTTGTGCAGGGTCTGACATGCGGGCGGCGACGCGTCAAGGCGGGATCGAGACGTAGCCGCAATTCCCCCACGGATTCCGCGGGTTCACCCTCCGTTCACCGCGACGCCCGGTCCCCGCACGTATGTGCACCTACGGTCGCGCTGACACCAGGGCATACAGGGATTCTCAAGGGGAGAACACAGTGCGCAAGCTCCTGCCGTTGATCGGGACGCCGTCCGGTTCGCATCCTGGCGGCCGGTCCGCGATGACCTGCCGTTTCCGGTGTGGTGACGCCTGCTTCCACGAGGTGCCGAACACCAGCTCCAACGAGTACGTCGGCGATGTCATCGCCGGTGCGCTCAGCCGCCGTTCCATGATGCGGGCCGCCGCCGTCGTGACCGTCGCCGCCGCCGGCGCCGGGGCCGTCGGCGTGGCGGGGGCACCGTCGGCGCAGGCCGCGCCCGCGGCCGGAAAGGGTCACGGGGGGCCCGCTAAGGCGTCCGGTGCGCGCGGGCTGCGGTTCACGCCCGTCGCGCCCAACACCGACGACGCCGTGACCGTCCCGGAGGGGTACCGGCAGGACGTCGTCATCCGTTGGGGTGAACCCATTCTGCGCGGGGCGCCCGCCTTCGACGCCGAGAAGCAGACCGCCAGGGCGCAGGCCGGGCAGTTCGGGTACAACAACGACTTCCTCGCGCTGCTGCCGCTGCGGGGCGAGCGCGACCGCCAGCTCCTCGTCGCGAACCACGAGTACACCGACGAGGTGCTCATGTTCCGCGGCTACGACCCGGAGAACCCGACCCGCGAGCAGGTCGAGATCGCCTGGGCCGCGCACGGGCTGTCCGTCGTCGCCGTGGAGGAGGAGCGCAGGAGCGGCCGCCTGACACCCGTCCCGCGGCACCGGCTGAACCGGCGGGTCACCGCCACCACCGAGTTCCGGCTGACCGGACCCGCCGCCGGGTCCGACCTGGTGAAGACCTCCGCCGACCGCACCGGCCGCAAGGTGCTCGGCACCCTCAACAACTGCTCGGGCGGCACCACCCCGTGGGGCACCACGCTGCACGGCGAGGAGAACTTCAACCAGTACTTCGCCAACGCCTCCAGCGCCACCGACAAGCGGTACGGCATCGGGACCGGGGCCACCGAGCGCAAGTGGGAGCGGTTCGACAAGCGGTTCGACGTCGCTCAGGAGCCGAACGAGGTGCACCGGTTCGGGTACGTGGTCGAACTCGACCCGTACGACCCGGACTCCACCCCGCGCAAGCACACGCTGCTCGGCCGGTTCAAGCACGAGGCCGCGACCGTGCGGCTGACCTCCGACGGGCGGCCGGTCGTCTACACCGGCGACGACGAGCGGTTCGACTACTTCTACAAGTTCGTCGGCAGCAAGCGGATGCGGCACGGGAACTCCCGCTGGGCGCGCGAGCACAACCTCTCGCTGCTCGACGAGGGGACCCTCTACGTCGCCAAGCTCAGCGGCGACTCCCCGGCGATCGAGATCGACGGATCGGGGACGCTGCCGGACGACGGCGAGTTCGACGGCAGTGGCCGGTGGATCCCGCTGGTCACCGCCACGGAGCGCGGCGCCGTCTCGCACGTCGAGGGGATGAGCGCCGAGGAGGTGTGCGTCTTCACGCGGCTCGCCGGGGACAAGGTCGGCGCCACCAAGATGGACCGGCCCGAGGACATCGAGCCGTCGCCGACCACCGGCAAGGTGTACGTCGCCCTCACCAACAACACCAACCGCGGCAAGAGCGGCTACGCGGGCCCCGACGAGGCCAACCCGCGCAACTCCAACAAGCACGGCCACGTCCTGGAGCTGACCGAGCGCTGGAACCGGGCCGACGCCACCAGCTTCGGGTGGTCGCTGTTCCTGGTCGCCGGTGACCCCGAGGACCCGGCGACCTACTTCGCGGGTTTCCCGAAGGAGCGGGTCAGCGCGATCTCCTGCCCCGACAACGTCGCCTTCGACGATCACGGCAACCTGTGGATCTCGACCGACGGCAACGCGCTCGGCAGTCACGACGGGCTCTTCGGCGTGGCGACCAAGGGGGACCGGCGCGGTGAGCTGAAGCAGTTCCTGACCGTGCCGACCGGCGCGGAGACCTGCGGCCCGCTCGTCCAGGACCGGCGCGTGCTGGTCGCCGTGCAGCACCCGGGCGAGGTCGACGGCGCCTCCGTGGAGCAGCCGGCCAGCACCTGGCCCGACGGACCCGGGAAGATCGTGCGCCCGGCGGTCGTGGCGGTGTGGCGCGCGGACGGCCGGGACATCGGCGTCTGAGCCGTCGCGTAGGGGCAGGAGAGGGCCGGCCGTGCGCCGCGTGCGGGGTCAGGTCGACGGCCAGCGCGCGGTGGCCGGTGCCGGCCGGGCCCAGGAACCGGGCGTCGCGCGTGGCCGGGTCGCGTGGCCCGGTGCCGACCCGGCATCTGCCTACGCCCGCGCGTGGAACTCCCGGACGACCTCGATGCGGCCCACGATGTGCCGGTTGAACTCCGTCAGCTCCTCCGCCGGGACCCACAGCTCCAGGATGGTCTCGCCGCCCGCCCGGCGTACGGGGTACCGCGCCAGGAAGGCGGTGTCGGCCTCGAAGCGGGTGACGTAGCCCGAGCCGGACGCGGGGACGTTCCAGTCGCGGGCGATGCGGACGGCGTAGTCCTCGTCGAGGACCGGGTAGAAGATCGGCTGCTCGGGCAGGCGCGGGGGCCAGGCCGCCCAGCCGGAGGCCTCGACGAGGGCCAGCTCCTCGGGGCCGGTGGGCCGCCACAGGGTCGTCGTCTCGGTCTCGGTCTCGGTCCGGGTCATGGTCGGCGACGCTAGCCGCCCTCGCGCGGGCCACGCGAGGCGGTTTCAGAGCCGGGTGCGGGTCGGCCGGGGCGGGGTGGGCCCGGGGGCGGGCTCCGCGGGGGTCCGGCGGCGCGGCGGGCGTCCGTAGCGCCCCGTGAGCCAGGAGGCCAGGGCGACCGTGAGGCCGAGGGCGACGAGGAGCCAGGAGGCGGTGCGCAGGGTTTCGGTGAGGGCGTCGTACACGGCGCCCGCGGCGGGGCCGTCCACCGGGCCGGGGAGTTCGGCGACGGTGAGCCGGCGGCCGACCAGCACGGCGAGGGCGAGCAGGGCGCCGCCGAGGGCGGTGCCGATCCCGGCGGCCGTGACGGCGCGGCGGCGGCGGGCGGCGACGGCGATGCCGGTGACCGCGAAGACGACGGCTGCCAGCGGCAGCCAGAACGCGGCGACGTCGAGCACGTGGTAGCCCTTCCTGAGCCGGTCCGCGTCCTGGGCCGGGAGCACGGTGACCGCGGTGTGCCGGACCGGGATGCGCCGGGCGAAGGGCACGTGGTCCTCGGCGAGCCGGTCCTTCACGCGTTCGGTGACGGGGGCCAGGTCGACGGTGACCGCGTGTCCGGCCGTGCCGTCGTCGCGCAGGGCGCGCAGCACGGCGGCGTGGACGGTGCGGTTGGCCGCGTCCCAGCCCTCGTGGAAGGCCTCGGTGCGGGTGAACGACCGGGCCGCGTCCCGCACGAAGAGCCGCACGGTGCCGTTCACGGGGCCGGCCGTGGCCTCGTCGACGAAGCCCGCGAACCCGGCGCCCAGCGTGTCGGCGGCCGCGTCCCGCACGTCCGGGTCGTCGGCGAGCGGGGCCATGGCCGCGACGTAGCGGCCCGTGTCGGCCGGCCCGTGCATCGCCCAGCCCGCCAGCGTGGCGCACGGTGCGAGCAGGCTGGCGAGGACGATCAGGACGGCCGACAGGGCGCTCCGGATGCGGGGGGACACCCTTCCAGGCAAACCCCCGCGCCCCGGCCGGGCGACCGGCGTGACTGCATATGGCCCCCGGGGACGAGCCGGTCAGGTGGTCGTGCGGGTGAGGGTGCGGTGCCTGGCCGCCCGCGCCTCCTCGGCGTCCTGGTGGGTGGCGTAGTGGTAGTACAGCCCGGCCGTCACCGCCGCCGCGAGCAGCAGGGACACCAGGACGCAGGTGAACATGGCCACGCCGCTGCCCGAGTACAGGAACCCCAGCGCGCTGCCCGCGAACGCCCCCCACAGCACCGCGTGGCCCTCGCGCGGCAGCCGGTCGGCCACGGCGCGGACCACGTACCAGAGGAGGGCGAACGCGAGCACTGTCATGAAGCCGAACAGCAGGTTCCAGCCGGTGATGGGGCCGCCGTGGCGGCGGATGGACGCGGCCCAGTAGCCGTAGACCAGGCCGATCGCGAGGGGCATCGCCCACTTCGCCAGCAGGTGGGTCCGCTCGCCGAAGACGGCGGGCGCGTGTCCGGGCGCGTCCCTTCCCGTGCCGGTGCCGCGGGCGCCGCCGGACCTTCCCCGTGTGGGTACCGCGTGAGCCATGAGAGCACTCCTCTCGCCTCGCCCCCTCTGCCCCCGTCTACCAGGGCACACCTGGGTCCGCCGGCCGGCAAGTCGGGATGCGGGCGGGTCGGGCGCGTGTTTCGCTGGGGCCCGTGAGGGGTCGTGTCCGCAGCCCGGTGCGCGCCCGGTGGCGGCCGCTCGGGCGGCTCGTGCACGCCGCCGGCCGGGGGGACGCCGTGTCCCGGCACGAACTGCTCAGCGTGCGCGGCCGCACGGTGGCCTGGGTGTTCCCGCTGCTGCTGCTCATCGGCATCACCGCGGGCGACATCACCACCGGAGCCTTCGAGATCATCTCCTGGACCGTGCTGGTGCCTGGGGTCGCCGCCGCGATCTGCGGGGTGCGCGGGACGGCCGTCTTCGCCCTGCTCGCGGTCGGCGTCTACGTCTGCGCCGACACCGTCTGGCAGCACCGTGACGAGACCGGGCTGCCGGGTCTGGTCCTCGTCGTCCTCGGCGGTGCCATCGCCGTGGTGGCCGCCGCGTTCCGGGTCGGCGGCGAGCGGCGGATGCTGCACATGCGGGACATCGCCGACACCACGCGCCGCACGGTGCTGCGTCCGCTCCCGGTGGGCTTCGGCGGCCTCGACCACGCCGCCGTCTACCTCTCCGCGGACAGCGAGGCCCGCGTCGGCGGCGACTTCTACGACATCCAGCCCGGACCGCACGGCACCCGGGTCCTCGTCGGCGACGTGCAGGGCAAGGGCCTCGGCGCGGTCGAGACGGCCGCCGCGCTGCTCGGCACCTTCCGCGAGGCCGCCTATCACGAAGCGGACCTCACGACGGTCGCCGAGCGCCTGGAGATCCGCATGGTGCGCCACCGCTCGCACACCGCCGCCCTCGGCCGGTCCGACGGCGACCGGTTCGCCACCGCCGTGCTGATCGGTTTCCCGCCCGGCCTGCCGGACGCGGTGGACGCCGTCGTCTTCGGCCACGAACCCCCGATGGCGGTCGGTCCCCGCGGGGTGCGCGTACTGCCGGTCGTGGGCGGGCTGCCGCTGGGCATGGCCGAACTGGCGCCCGGCCGGTCCGGGACGCCGCCGGTGCACCGGCTGCGGCTGGCCGCCGACGAGACGCTGCTGCTGGTCACCGACGGGGTGACCGAGGCCCGCGACCCGGCCGGGGTCTTCTACCGGCCGGCCGACGACATCGCCCCGGCCCTCGCCGTCGACCCGCGCAGCGCCGTGCCCGCGCGGCTGGTGTCCCTGGTACGGGACGGCACGCTGCGGCACTGCCGGGGGCGGGTGGCCGACGACACCACGGTCTTCGCGGTACGGCGGACTCCGGCCGGCTGAGTGCTCCGCTTCGCGGCCGCAGCGGTTACGGTGCTGGCGTACGTGATCGACAGGGGGAGGGGACATGCCCGGAACCGTGCTGCTGCTCGCGGCGTCGCCCGTGGGCCGTGGGTGCCTGGTGGACGCCGCCTCCGTGCTCCCCGTGCTCGCGGCGGTGCCGCCCGCCGTGCTCTCCGGCACGGACACGGCGAACGTCGTGGAACTCGCCGACCCGCTGGAGCCACAGGCGGTCCTCACCCGGCTGCGGGCCGCGGCGGCGGCCCCCGGGCCCCTCACGGTCTACGTCGCCGGGCAGCTCCAGCTGGACCGGCGCCAGCGCCTGCCGCACCTGGCGCTGGCCCGCACCACGCCGTCGACCGTCCGCTACACCGCGCTGCCCTGGCACTGGATCCGCGAGGAGCTGCGGCTGCGGCCGAGCGGTGCCACGACGCTGCTGCTCGATCTGCACGCCGACCACGAGACCTGGCAGTGGCTGCGGACCAGCCCGCTGGACTCCGGGCGCAACAACGCCGTTTACGGACGCGTCGCGCCGCCGCCCGCGCGGCGCACGGTGGCCGCCCCCTCGTACATGCGGGGTGTCGCGACGATCCTGCGCAGCGGGCACCGGCCACCGGCGGACGAGCTGCACCAGCAGGCGCTGGCCCGGGCCGCGGCCGACGCCGCGGGCAGTGGCGCGGTGGCCGGCGCCGACCTGGTGTTGACGGCGCCGGGGCCGGTGGCGGGCGATCCGCACGCCGTCATCGCCGCGGCCGTGCGGTCCGGGCGGCACGGTGACGCCGACGCGCTCGCCGCCCGGCACGAGCGGGCCGCGGCCCACGCACACGGGCCCGCCTCCGAGGACGCGCTGCACTGGACCGAGGTCCGGGCCGACCTGGCGATGTTCGCGGGGGACCCGGTGCGCAGCTGCCGGACCTGGCTGACGGTGGCCGAGGCACGGCTCGGCGCCGGGCAGCCCCCGCAGGCGCCCGCCGTGGAGGCGGCCGTCGACCGGGCCCACCACCAGTGGGGGCTGATCCGCGACGCCGGCCGGGCCCGCGAACTGGGCGCGGCCCTCGCCGCGTTGCGCGGCCGCGTACCGGGGCGCCGCGAGGGTGCCCTGGACCACGTCCAGCGCGAACTGAGCCGCTTGCAGACGCAGGGCTGAGCGGGGCGGACCTGAGCGGGGCCGGCCCTGGCCGGGTGCGGCGGCCCGTCTCCAGGATGCCGTCGATGATCCGGGTGTGCCGGCCCTTGAGCGCGGCGACCGGTACCTCGATCTTCCGGTGTTCCTCGTGCTCGCTCTGCCGTTCCTTCACGCTGTCCTTCTCGTGCCGGCGCGGTTGCGGGCCGCCCGCCTCGACGTACGGGATGTCCGCGGCCTGGACCACCACACGCGCGCCGGTGTTCGGATCGGGCAGCTCGATCCAGAAGTGGTCGGGAGCGGCGACACCGGCGCTCACCTTGTATTGGCACACGATCCAGGCCGCCGGGCGGTCGGTGGCGATCTGCAGGCCGTGGGAGGTCACGAGCGGCCGAGCCGCTCCCGGGTCCTGGTCGGGGTGGCGGACGGTTCGCCGTGGTGCGGCGGCCGACTCCCGTTCTTCGTCCCGGTGGTGCACGTCCGTTCCTCTCCGCACCGCATCCCGTCAGGGCCCGACCTGTCTGTCTTTCGGGGTGCGACCGGGGAGAGGAGTGGGCAAGGGGCACGATCCGTGGCCGTCGGGGCAGTGTCCGTCGCCCTCGGTGGCGCCTTCACGGCCCCTCAGCGGTCCACCGAGGCCGGTCCGCCCAGGTTCGGGGCGCTCTCGTCGGCCGGTGCGGGGGCGGGGGAGCCGGCCGCGGCCGTCGGGCCCGCGTTCCCGGCCAGCAGCAGGCAGGCCACGGCGACGAGGGCCGCGGCGAGGGCTCTGGCGTAACGTTCGGCGGTGCGGGAGCGTACGGGCACGGTGTCCTCTGGGGGATGAGGGATTGTGTCAAGCGCGGTTAAGCGCGCTTAATACACCGTTTAACCTAGAGCCGTCCGAGCCGAACGGCAAGAGCCTCATGGGGAGTTGGCAGTGGGGGACCGTGACGACCGAAACGCCATCGGACGCCGGGTGCAACGGCTGCGCGCCGAGCGCGGGATGACCCAGCGCCAGCTCGCGGAACCGGCGTACACACCCGCCTACATCTCCACCCTGGAGGCCGGCCGCGTCCGCCCCTCCGACGAGGCGCTGCGGCACCTCGCCGACCGGCTCGGCGTCGGCTACGAGGAGCTGGCCACCGGACGCCCCGCCCACCTCGCCACCGACCTGCGCCTGAGGCTCACCGAGGCGCAGCGCGCCCTCGCCACCGAGGGCGCCGAGCAGGCGGCCGGCCAGTACGCCGCGCTGCTCGCCGAGGCCGAGGCGTACCAGCTGGCCGAGGAGCGGGCCGCCGCGCTGCTCGGACTCGGGGAGTGCGCCGTGGAGACCGGCGAACTGGCCGCCGGACGCCAGTACTTCGAACGGGCCGAGCAGTGCCTCGTGGACGCCGGTGCCCCGTTGCCCGCGCGCGTCCCGGCGCTGCGCGGACGGGCGCTGGCCCACTACCTCGCCGGTGAACTGCGGTACGCCGTCTACCTGCTGGAGTCCACCCTCGACGAGCTGAACCGCGGCGGTCTGCACGACCCCGACGCGCTGCTGCTGCTCTACGCCAGCGCGATCGGCCCGTACATGGACATGGGCGCCCACGCGCGCGCCGCCCAGGCCGCCGAACTCGCCCTCTCCCTCGCCCCCAGCGCCGGCGACCCCGCCCTGGTGGCCCGCATGCACCGCTCCGTCGCCCGCACCCTGCTCGCCGAGGGCCGCCTCGCCGACGCCGACGCCTCGCTGGCCAAGGCGGCCGAGCTGTACCGCACGCTGCAACTGCGCACCGAGCTGGCCAACTGCCACTGGATGCGCGGCTACGTCTGTGCCCAGAACGGCGAACTCCCGCGCGCGGAGGAGGAGATGCGCGAGGCGCTCGGCATGCTGTCGGCCAACCGCGCCGCCCTCTACAGCAGCCAGGTCGCCGTCGAACTGGCCGACGTACTGCACCGGCGCGGCAAGTCGGAGGAGGCTGCGGACCTGCTGCACGGTGTCCTCGACGACCTCTCCTCCGAGCGCGGCGCCGTGCACGCCGCGGGTGCCCACCGGCTGCTCGGCATCATCGCCGAGGACGCCCGGGACACCGAGGCCGCGGAGGAGCACTACGTCCGTGCGCTGAGCCTGCTGGAGCGGGCCGGCGCGGCCGGTGACCTGGCCGACCTGTGCCGGCTCCTCGGCGACCTGCTGCGCCGCACCGGCCGCGTGGAGGCGGCCCTGGACGCGTACCGCACCGGCCTCGGGCACCGCACCGCGCCCGGCACGACCACCCTGGGCCCGGCGCCCGCACAGCCGCCGCTGTAGCCCCGCCCGCGAGCGCCCCGACGTGGCGCTACACCAGGGCCCGGCCCTGTCGCCGGGCCTCCGTCAGCCGCCCGGTGCCGGCCTCGACGGACGTGCGGGTGGCGTCGTCGGCCGGTTGGCCGAGGGTGCCGTTGGTGAGGCTGAGCGCGTCGTCGCCGACGCGGACGGCGGCGAGGTCCACGGTGAGGACCCCGCCCCGGGTGTCCGTCCCGGGGTCCGTCCCGTCGTCCGACGCCGCGCCGCCCACCGTCACCCGCAGGCCCCGGCGGGCGTCCCCCGACTCCGGCAGGGGCAGGGCGGTGACCCGGACGTCCCGGACGGTGCCGCGGGCGGCCCGCGCCTCGAAGCGCCCGCACGTGTCCGGCAGTGTCCCGAGCCAGGCCAGCGTCCGGTCCAGGTCGGCGGCGCGGTACGAGGTGACCCGGTAGTGCAGCTGGGCCCCGCCCTCCGTGTCGTCCAGGGCGGCCGTGGCCCGGGGCGCGGTGGCGGCGTCCGCGCCGAAGAGGTCCTCGGTGTAGAGGACGTCCAGCAGGCGTCGGCAGTCGGACCGGTCGGCGGTGGCCTTGAGCAGTTCGTCGCGCCAGGTCGCGGCGCCCCGCGTCGGCTCCCACGCCTCCCCCAGGTCGGCCGCCGTGACCAGGGCCGCCCGCGCCTGCCCCCGAGTGAGCACCGGCGGCAGGCCGGGGGACGGCAGCGCGGCCGGGGACCGCGCGGTCGGCGGCACCGGGCCGGACGGCCGGTCCGCCCCCCGCCCGCCGGCGGCACAGGCGGTCGCCGTCAGCGCCAGCACCGCCGCGAGCGCGGCGCCGGTCAACGCTCGGGCGGCGGGGGCCGACGACGGACGGGCGGCGGGGGCCGACGACGGACGGGCGGCGGGGACGGGTGACGGACGGGCGGCGGGGGCGTGCTGCATCGGTGCCTCCTGGAGGGCCGGTGCGACCGGCGCCGTTCAGGATCGGTCACCCCTCCACGGCACCACCGTCCCCGCCCCGCCACCAGCGTGCGCGGCCGTCCGGGTGAGAGCGCCGGCGGCCGCGGGCAGTCCGGCTACAGACCCAGCCACACCGTCGTGTCCGGGCCCAGCCGGCCGTCCTCCAGCGGCGCGCTGCTCAGCAGCACCTCACCGGCCGGCAGGTCGACCGCGGTGCCGGAGAGGTTGGTGACGCACCGCCAGCCGTCCGAGCGGTCGAACCGCAGCACCCCCGCCGGCACGTCGTCCGACCAGGTCAGCGACTCGCCGTCGAGCAGCTTGCGGCGCAGGCGCAGGGCCGTGCGGTACAGCTCCAGCGTCGAGCCCGCCACCCCGTCCTGGGCCTGGACGGCGTACTCCGCGAAGCCCGGCGGCTGCGGCAGCCACGCCCCGCCCGCGCCGAAGCCGTACGAGGGCCCCTCCGTCGTCCAGGGCAGCGGCACCCGGCAGCCGTCGCGGCCCTTGCGGACGTGGCCGGTCTGCTCCCAGATCGGGTCCTGGAGGACCTCGGTGGGCAGGTCGGCCACCTCGGGCAGTCCCAGCTCCTCGCCCTGGTAGAGGTAGGCCGAGCCGGGCAGCGCCAGCATCAGCAGCGTCGCCGCGCGGGCCCGGCGCAGCCCGGCCGCCGGGTCGACGGCGGGCGCGTGGCCGCCGGACAGCAGCCAGGCGTCGGTGTCGGTGTCCGGCGGCAGCACCAGGCGGGTGGCGTGCCGGACGACGTCGTGGTTGGACAGCACCCAGGTCGCCGAGGCGCCGGCGGCACGGGCGTCGGCCAGCGAGCCGGTGATGACCTCGCGCAGCTCGGCCGCGTCCCAGCCGGTCTGGAGGTACTCGAAGTTGAAGGCCTGGCCGAGTTCGTCCGGGCGGGCGTACAGCACGCGCCGGGGGCCCGGGACCCAGGCCTCGGCGACGGCCGTGCGGGGCGGGGTGTAGGCGTCGAGGATCTTGCGCCAGTCGCGGTAGACCTCGTGGACTTCGTCGCGGTCGTAGAAGGGATGGGTGCCCGGAGCGAACCGGGAGAGGGCCGCCTCGCCGCTCAGTTCGGGGGCGCCGAGGTCGCGCAGCGGCTCGGACAGGTCCTTGACCAGCGCGTGCGCGACGTCGACGCGGAAGCCGTCGACACCCCGGTCGCACCAGAACCTCAGCGTGGTGCGGAAGTCGGCGCGGACCTGCTCGTTCTCCCAGTTCAGGTCGGGCTGCTGGGGTGCGAAGAGGTGCAGGTACCACTGACCGTCGGGCACCCGCTGCCAGGCGCTGCCGCCGAAGACGGACTGCCAGTCGGTGGGCGGGAGTTCGCCGTGCGCGCCGCGGCCGTCACGGAAGACGTACCGGTCGCGGGCGGCCGATCCCGGACCGGCGGCCAGCGCCTCCCGGAACCAGGCGTGGCGGTGCGAGGTGTGGTTGGGAACCAGGTCGACGATCACCTTCAGGCCCAGCCGGTGGGCCTCGGCGGCCATCGCGTCGAAGTCGTCCAGGGTGCCCAGGCGCGGGTCGACGTCGCGGTAGTCGTCGACGTCGTAGCCGCCGTCGGCGAGTTCGGAGGGGTAGAAGGGGCTGAGCCAGAGGGCGTCGACGCCGAGGGCGGCCAGGTGGGTCAGGCGCTGGGTGACGCCGCGCAGGTCTCCGAGCCCGTCGCCGTCGGCGTCGGCGAAGCTGCGGGGATAGACCTGGTAGATGACGGCCTGCCGCCACCAGTTGGGGTCCTTGGACGACAGATCGGGGGTGCTGGCGGTGCTGCGTACGGTCACGCGGCCTCCTTCGCGGTATGTGCGGGCGACACGGACTGATCTGGTACGTCTGTCCAGATCACCCGAAAAGCGAACCCGTGCGCCCGCGACGCGCCGGTGACTACGCCTCCGTGCGCTCGACCGTGCGGAGGTACAGCTCCACGTACCGGGTCACGTCCACGTCCAGGGCCACGTCGACGAGGGGCTGTTCGCGCATGCCGTCGTGCAGCTCGGACTCGCCGACGCGCAGCCGGCGGTCGACGAGGGTCTGGCCGCGGGCCGGGCCGGGGGCCAGGGACACCTCGACGGGCAGCCGGTGCGTGGTCAGGCCCGCCGGGTCGATCACCGCGCAGACCGCGCCCGCGTCGCCGAGCCCGCCGCCGGGGTCGCCGGCGTCGGTGGCGGGGCCGCGGTGGGCGAGCAGCTCCCCGGCGAGCCGGGTGCCGGGCTCGGCGCTCGCGCGCAGCCGCCGCACGTCCGCGCCGGGCACGATCACCCGTTCGAACACGTCGAGGCCGTACATCGTGATCGGCACCCCGGCGGTGAGCAGGATCGCGGCGGCCTCCGGGTCGTGCCACACGTTGAACTCGGCGACCGGCGTAGCGTTGCCAGTGGCCACCGCGCCGCCCATGAACACGATCCGCTCGATGTTGCCGGTGACCTCGGGGTGGGTGCGCAGCAGCAGCGCGATGTTGGTCAGCGGCGCGGTGGGGATCAGGGTGACCGGGCGCGGGGAGGCGAGGATCTCCCGGCGCAGCAGCGTCACCGCGTCCACGTCGGCGGGGGTGCGGGTGGGCGCGGGCAGCCCGAGGTCGCCCATGCCGTCGGCCCCGTGCACGTGCCGTGCGGTGCGCACGCCCTCGATCAGCGGCCGCTCGGCACCCCGGGCCACGGGAACGTCCGGGGCACCGGCCCGCTCCAGCACGGTCAGCGTGTTCCGGACGACCCCCGCCACGTCGGTGTTCCCGGCCACGCAGGTGACCGCGCGCAGGTCCAGACGCGGGTGGCGGACCGCCAGCAGCAGGGCCAGGGCGTCGTCGACGCCGGTGTCGCAGTCGATGATCACCGGGATGGGCTGCTGCTGCTCGGAGACGGTGCTCACGGCGGGGACTCCTTGTACTTCGCGGGGACACCGATGCGGCGACCCTACGCGCACGCGATCGGATCCCCGCGGGAGGCGGGGGTGGCGGCCCCGTGCCGGGAGCGCGGGGTCAGTCGGACGGCCACAGGGCGGGGCCGCGGGCCTCGACCCGGCCGGTGATGCGGTGCAGGAGTTCGGCGGCGGGCAGCCGGCCCGGGCGGCGGCCGTCGCGCAGGCGTACGTCGACCAGGTCGCCTTCCCGCGCCTCCCGCGCACCGATCACCGCCTGGTACGGCACCTTCCGCGCCGCCCGGACCCGGGCGCCGAGGCTGCCGCGCTCCGGTTCGGCGACCTCGGCGCGCAGGCCCAGGGCGGTGGCCCGCCGTACGAGGGCGTGCGCCGCATCCCGCTGCGCCCCGGCCACCGGCAGCACCACCAGCTGCACCGGGGCCAGCCACGCCGGGAACGCGCCGCCGTGCGCCTCGATCAGGTGGGCGACCGCTCGCTCCACGCTGCCGATGACGCTGCGGTGCACCATGACCGGGCGGTGACCGGTGCCGTCGGGGCCGATGTAGCGCAGGCCGAAGCGTTCGGGCTGGTGGAAGTCGATCTGGACGGTCGACAGGGTCGACTCACGGCCCGCCGCGTCCTCGATCTGCACGTCGATCTTGGGACCGTAGAAGGCCGCCTCGCCCTCCACCGCGTCGTACGGCAGTCCGTCCAGGGCGTCCCGGAGCAGCGCGGTGGCCCGCCGCCACAGCTCCGGGGCGGCGACGTACTTGCCGCCGGGACCCGGCAGGGACAGGCGGTAGCGGGCGGCCCGGATGCCGAGGTCGGCGTGGGCGCGGCCGATGAGTCGGAGGGCGGCGCGGGCCTCGTCGGCGGCCTGGTCCGGGGTGCAGAAGATGTGCGCGTCGTTGAGGTGGATGGCCCGCACCCGGGTCAGCCCGCCGAGGACGCCGGAGGGCTCGGAGCGGTACATCGCGCCCAGCTCGGCGATGCGCAGGGGGAGTTCCCGGTAGCTGCGGGAGCGGGAGCGGTAGACCAGGGCGTGGTGCGGGCACAGGCTCGGGCGCAGCACGACCTCCTCGGCGCCCAGCTCCATCGGCGGGAACATGTCGTCGCGGTAGTGCTCCCAGTGCCCGGAGATCTCGTACAGCTCGCGTTTGCCGAGGACGGGTGAGTAGACGTGCCGGTAGCCGGCCCGGCGCTCCGCCTCGCGGACGTACTCCTCCAGGGTGTGGCGCACGACCGCGCCGTCGGGCAGCCAGTACGGCAGGCCCGCGCCCATGAGGGGGTCGGTGTCGAACAGCGCCAGTTCGCGGCCGAGCCGCCGGTGGTCGTGGTTCTGGTCGTGCATGGTGGTCTCCCTCGGAACCGTCCACGGGACGAGCACCACGCGACGAAGCCCCGGGGCGCTCGCCCCGGGGCTTCGGACTTCTGGTCAGCAGTCAGCGCGCCGGGACGGTCCCCGGCGTCGTCATCAAGGACGGACAGGCGCGCTTCATGCAGGCGACGGTACGGGGGCCGGGCGCGGGACGCGAGCGAGTTTCGGCCGGGCGGGAGGGTCACGGCGTTCGGCGAAGCCGGGGTCGGCGTCACCCGGGCCCTCAGACGTGTCCGGGTCCACCACTGCCGAAGGCTCCGCTCGACCCGGGCTGCCAGCGGCGCCGTTTCTGGTCGTCGCCGCGGCGGCTGCCCGAGTGGTGCAGCTCGTAGGGCATGAGCCGCGGGCTCCCGTCGCTGTTCAGGGGGATCTCGTCGGGTTCGCGCATCTCCCGCTCCTCGTGGACCGCACCGGTGTCCGGGAGGTGCGGCTGTTCGTCGGCGCGGGGGCGGTCCGGCTCCCGGTCCATGACCCGCATGCCGATGCGTACGGCCCAGACCAACGCCCCGGCGATCACCAGCCCGATGATGAAGACCACCGCCACCTTCAGCCCGCCCGAAGGCGCGGCCAGCACTACATACGTTGCCGTACTCATGTTCTGATTATGTACCCCCAAATGAGATAAAGCGCCTGATATGTCCTCGCGGATGTTCTGACGTCCCTGCCGTCGTACGGGCGATTGGGACGGGCCGGTGGCTGGTACCCGGTCGGCACGGGGCGGTGCCGGCCCCCTGCCGCCGTCCCTCCCGCGTCACCGGTGGAAGGAGCAGCCCATGACCGCGCCGTTGACGGCGGACGCCCATGAGTACGGCCTGGTCGGGGACGGCACCGCCGACGACCGGCCGGCGCTGCAGAAACTGGTGGACGTGCTGGGCGACGCCACCGCCGAGGACGGGCGGCCGCGCACCGTGCGGGTGCCCGCCGGGCGCTACGTGATCCGGGACAGGCCGGTGCGCTGGCGCAGCGGCGTCTCGCTGGTCGGCGCCGGGCGCGGCGCCACGTGCTTCGCCCTCGCCAACCCGGGCGCCCCCGCCCAGCCGGTGCCGCTGGCCTGGTTCACCACCGCGCAGCACGGCGCGGGGCGGGAGCACCACATCGCGGACGTCACCTTCGCCCACTTCGAGATCGACGGGCTGGGGGTGGCGACCGAGGACTACGAGGTGCTGGCCAAGGGCCTGGGCCTGCAGTACGTGCTGCGCGGGCGCTTCAGCGACCTGTACATCCACGACACCGCCGCCACCGGCTTCGGGTGCGACTTCCTCCAGGACACGGTGGTGGAGGGGGTGCTGGCCGAGCGGTGCGGGCGGCAGGACCCCGGCGAGAAGATGGGCGGCGCGGGCATCGGCATCGGGGTCGGCGGGTGGGGGCCGGTCGAACGGCTGGCGGTGACCGAGTGCACCGCGCGCGGCAACGGCACCAACGGCATCTTCCTCGAACTCCAGCAGGAGAAGTGGGTCCCGCCCCGCGGCATCCGCCTCACCGCCTGCCACACCGAGGACAACCGCTACGGCATCTCCGACTGGGGCGCCGACGGCCTGCTCGTCACCGGCTGCACGATGCTCGGCAACCACGTCGCCGGGTTCGACGTGTCGGCGCAGGGCACGACGAGCGTCGGCGGGCGCGGCGGTCTCGTCACCGGATGCGTGATCGACGGCAACGCGGGGGACGGGATCGCGCTGGGCAACACGCCCGGACCGTACGGCTTCCACGGCAACCGGGTGAGCAACAACGGGCGGTACGGCTACTGGGAGCACAACCTGTCCGGCGGGGACCAGGAGCCGGCCACGGACATCGTCCTGGAGTCCAACGACATCCACGACAACGCGCTGGACGGCATCCGCTTCGACGCCCCGCTGCACGAGCCCGCGATCTTCGGCAACCGGATCCGCGGCAATGGCCGCCGCGCGGCGCCGCCGGGGCGCGGGGGCGGCGAGGGCGTCCGCTGCGGGCCGCTGTCGCTGACCGACGAGCGGGCCGACTGGCCGCCGGGCGGCCACCGCGGCAAGGAGCTGACGGTCGGCGGGCCCGGCGGCAGCGTGGACGGTTCCGCCGACGTCACTGGAGAGGTCACCGCCGTGGTCATCGACAACACCGCCACCCGGCTCACCCTCGCACCCGTGCGCCCCGGCGCCGGCACCGCCTGGCCCGACGGCATCCCCGCGCCCGGCACCGCCTACCGCCTCCCGGACTCCCCGGCCCCGCGCGCCGGTCTGACCGCCGCCGCTGCCGTGACCCACCCGTACGTGCACGGGAACCGCGTCCGGGACGACGGGCATCCCCGCACCCAGATCAACGCCGTGTGGATCGCGGACGCGGCCACCTGGACGGGTGGCCGGGTCTCCGGCAACGACTTCAGCGGCAACGGCTCGGCCTCGACCCGTTTCGACTCGGCGCCCAGCGGCGGGCGCTGGCGGGACAACGCGGGCTGAGACGGGTGACGCCGTGTGACGCGGTGCCGCGCCCCGGCCGTCAGGGTGCCCGCAGGGCGTCCACCGCGATCCGGGCCGCGGTGCCGATCACCGCGTCGGCCGCCGGGAGCACGGCCGCGGTGTGGGCCGTGCGGGTGAAGACGGCCACGGCGTAGCGGCCGCCGTCGGGGTACTCGACGACGCCGACCTCGTTGCGCAGGGTCGGCAGGCTGCCGGTCTTGCCGGCCACGTGCACGTCGTCGAAGGGGAAGCCCGAGGCCAGGCGGTGCGGCCACACCTGGAGACCCATGATCCGGCGCATCGCGGCGCCGTACTCGCGCGGGCAGGTCTCGTCCCGCCACAGGGCGCCGAGCAGGCGGGTCATGTCTCGGGGGGTGCTGTGGTTGGTGCGGGCCGGGTCCAGGGCGCGCAGCCGGGTGATGACGTGCGGATCGGTCAGCGCCCGGGCACCGGCGGGCCCGGCGTCCTCGCGCATGGTGCCCAGCATCTCGCCGAAGCCGTACACCGCCCGTGTCCGGGTGAGGCCGAGCCGGGCCGTGGTGCGGTTGACGGCGTCCAGGCCGACCCGGCGCAGCAGCAGGTCGGCGGCGGTGTTGTCGCTGACGGACATCATCAGGAACGCCGCGTCGCGCAGCGACAGCCGTACCGGGTCGAGCATGGCCGCGAGCCCGGTGGGCCCCGGGGTGCGTCCGGCGGGCGGGCACTCCACCTGCTCGGTGAGGTCCAGCTCCCCGGCCGCCGCCAGTTCGTGCAGCGTCACCAGTACGCACAGCTTGTGGACACTGGCCGTGCAGACCGGCTGGTCAGCCCCGGCCCCGACCTGGGCCCCCGAGTCGATGTCCACGGCGTGCAGCCACCCGGTGACCCCGGCATCGGCGAAGGCCGCGTCCAGCCGGGCGGCGGTCACGGTCTCGGTCATGACCGGACCTCCGGTACCGGGGGTGCACCCACCGGGCGAGCGGCGGCTCGCGTGTGCCTGGCCTGCGGGGCGCCGCCGAGCGGGTGCGGGGCGGGGCGGTTGGGGGGTGGCGTGCGTCGGTGGTCCTCGCGGGCGGGGGCGGCGGGTGGTGCGGGTCGGTGGCCGGGGGCGGCGGTCGTGGCCGTGCTTCCGGTGCCGAGTCGGGGGTCCGCCGGGCGAGCGGCCGGTGTGAGGCACGCACCGGCTCGGGTGTGCGCGGCCTGTAGGGCGTCGTCAAGCGCGGGGCGGCTGGGAGGCGGCGTGCGTCGGTGGTCCTCGCGGGCGGGGGCGGCGGGTCGTGCGGGTCGGTGGCCGGCGGTGGCGGGTCGTGCCGGTCGGTGGGTGAAGGCGGCGGTGTCGGTCACAGCCAGTACTCCGATGCCGGGCGAAGGTGCAGGGGCCGGGCGGGTGCCTCGGAGTGGGCGCCGGCCGTGGCGCGCAGGGCGTGGGTGGCCGCGTCCGCGAAGGCGCCGACGGCGGCGTCGCCGCGCCCCTTGGGCCAGGCCGCGGAGTGCCGCCAGGCGGGCGGCGCCCCGGCCAGCGGGCGCCAGACCAGGTCCTGGTCGCCGGGGGTCACCAGCCGGGTGTCGCGGGGGCCGAGGGCGACGGCCCCCGACGACAGCACCAGGCCGCGGACGAAGCTGGCGCCCTGCCCGTGCCGTACCGCGGCGGGCGTGTAGCCGCCCCGGGCGCAGGCGGTGAGCAGGTCGTCGTAGACCGCGGGGGCGTCGGCGCGCGGGAAGAGCACCAGGTCGTAGCCGGTGAGGGCGGCGAGCGGCACCTCGTCCAGCTCCGTCTGGGGCGCGCCGCGCGGCAGCAGTACGCCGAGGTCGCGGCGGAGCACCGGGCCCAGCTCCAGGCCGGTGACGTCGCACGGGTGGTGGATGAGGCCGACGTCCAGCTCATGGGCGGCGAATCCGGCGAGCTGCTGGGCGGTGGTCAGCTCGTGCAGCTCCAGTTCGAGCCCCGCGTGCCGGCGGCGGAAGCCGGCCAGCAGCGCGGCGACGGTCTCGCCGGAGATGTCGGGGGACAGGGCGGCGCGCAGCAGGCCGCTCTCGCCGTCCCGGATGCGGCGCGCGGCGGTCCGCAGCGCCTCGGCGCGGGCCAGCAGCTCACGGGCCTCGGCGAGCAGCAGCGTGCCCGCCTCGGTGATCGCCACCTGGCGGCTGGTGCGTTCGAAGAGACGGACCCCCAGCTCCTTCTCCAGCCGCTGGATGCGCTGGGACAGGGGCGGCTGGGCCATGCCGAGCCGGGCGGCGGCACGTCCGAAGTGTGACTCTTCTGCAACAGCCACAAAGCACTCCAGGTGCCGCACCAGGTCCACGACCAGTAATCATATCGGTGATTGATCGATCCGACATCCATATCGGTCTTGGACAGGGAGTCGGCGGGGTTGCTCTCCTCGGGCCATGCGCTCCTTCCGTGCCAGTGCCAGTGCCACTGCCACTGCCAGTGTCAGTGCTCGTGCCCGTGCCCGTGCCCGTGCCCGTGATCGTCTCCTCGCGCACCGCGTCCGCCGGTGGCCCGGCGCGCTGGCCCTCGCCCTCGCCCTCCCCCTGGCCGGCTGCGCCACCGGCTCCGACTCCGGCCGTCCGGGAGCGGTGTCGTCCAGCGCCCCCTCCCCCACCGCCACCGCGGCGCCGGAGGTCCGCGCACAGCTCCGGGTGGACGGTGGCGTCCGTCAGTACCTCCTGCACCGGACCCCCGCCCACGACGGCCCGAGGCCCCTCCTCATCGCCTTCCACGGCCGTGGCGCCGACGCCGCCGAACTGCGGGCGAAGACCCGGCTGGAGCGGGCCGCCACCGCGCGCGGCATGCTCGTCGCCTTTCCCGAGGGCCTCGGCCACGGCTGGGGAGCGGGCACGCGGGCGACGAAGCAGCGCCCGGACCCCGGCCTGGACGTGCGGTTCACCGAGGCGCTGATCAAGCACCTGGTCCGCACCGAGCGGGCCGACCCCGACCGGGTCTACGTCGCCGGGTTCTCCAACGGCGGCTCGATGGCCCTGCGCATGGCCGCCGAACGCCCCGCACTGCTGGCCGGCGCGGCCTCGGTCTCCGGCCAACTGCCCACGGGGAACGCCGCGGTGGAGCCCACCGGGCCCGTGCCCGTCATGGTCGTCTACGGCGCCGACGACCCCGTACGGCCGCTCGCGGGCCTGCCCTCCCCGCCGCCGGACCCGAAGGAGCCGATCCTGCCGACCCGGTCGGCCCGGGACAGCGCGGCGGCGTTCGCGGCGGCCGGGGGCGCGGGCGAGCCGGTCACGCGGAAGGAGGAGGGCTACGACCGGACGGTGTGGCGGTTCAGGAGCGACGCCGACGACGCCCCCGGCGGCGACCGGCGGCCCGACGGCTCCGTGCAACTCCTCGTCGTAGCCGACGCCGGTCACACCTGGCCGGGCTCGACCGTCCCCCCGCCCGAGGGGTTCGGCCCCGTCAGCAAGGCCCTCGACGCCACCGACACGATCCTCGACTTCCTCACCGGCCCCGGCCGCTGACCGACAAGGAGCCTGCCATGCCCGACGCTCCCCACCTCACCTCTGCCCACCCCGCCCCTCCCCGCCGTCGCGGGCCCCGCAACGGTGTCCGGGCCGTCGCCGCCGTGGGTGTCGTCCTCGCGATCGCCGCGGGCGGCTCGTACGCCGCCGGGTTCGGCCCCTTCGCGCGCGGCGACGACGGACCCGACCCCGCCGCGATGAAGCAGGCCCGCGCCTTCCTCGCCGACTGGGCCGGCGGGCGGCTGCCGAGCGCGGCCGGACGCACCACCGAGCCCGGCAAGGCGCAGGAGGTGCTGCAGAGCTTCACCGCGGGGCTCGACATCGAGAAACCGAAGCTGACGGCCGAGGACGACGGCGTGAAGGAGGAAGAGGACGGCACCCTCGGCGTCCCCTTCACCGCCCGGATGCCGGTCACGGGCCTCGGCACCTGGACGTACGAGTCACGGCTGCCGCTGCGCGAGCAGGACGACGGCAGTTGGAAGGTGGACTGGCGGCTGTCCCTGGTGCATCCGCGGCTGAGCGGGACGGAGAAGTTCCGCCTGGAGCGCGAGGAGACCGCCCCGCCGGAGGTCACCGACCGCCAGGGGGTCTCCCTCGTGGGCGACGCGTACCCGTCCCTGGCGCCGCTCCTGGGGCGGCTGGCCGGTGACGCGGGCGGCGGCGGACCGCGCGGCGCGGTCCAGCTGGTCGACCGGGCCAGCGGCGAGACCGTGCGCACCGAGGCGTCCTTCGGCGAGGAGCCCGACCCGGCGACGGCGGACCGGCCGGTGCGCACCACCCTGGACGCCGGCTGGCAGTCCGCGGCGGAGCGGGCCCTCGGGGAGGCCGACGGCAAGAACGCCGCTCTCGTCGCCCTGCGCGTCGACAACGGTGAGGTCCTCGCCCTCGCCAACTCGCCCTCCTCCGGCTTCAACCGCGCCGCCTCCGGCACCTACGCGCCCGGCTCCACCTGGAAGATCGTCACCAGCAGCGCCCTGCTGCTCAAGGACGCGGTCGCGCCCGACGACGTCGTGGACTGTCCCAAGTACCTGACGGTGGGCAAGGAGTTCCACAACGTGGAGACGTCCGAGCACCCCGGCGCCACCTTCCGCAAGGACTTCACCGAGTCCTGCAACACCGCCTTCATCGGCCTGCGCGGCAAGCTCGACGACGGGGAGCTGGGAAAGGTCGCGCGCACCTACTTCGGGGTCGGCCAGGAGTGGCACGTCGGCATCCCGACGTACGACGGCTCGGTGCCGGTGCCGAAGGACGAGACGGAGAAGGCCGCGTCGATGATCGGGCAGGGCCGCGTCCAGGCCAACCCCCTGATCATGGCGTCCGTGACGGCCACCGCGGTGTCCGGGGAGTTCCACCAGCCGTCCGTCACCGCGGGCAACGAGGACGCGACCCGCACCGAGCCGCTCCCCGACGAGGTCGTCACCCAGCTGCGCGGGCTGATGCGGGCCACCGTCACCGACGGCACCGCGCGCGTCCTGGCCGACCTGCCCGGTGAGATCGGCGCCAAGACCGGCACCGCCGAGGTCTCCGACGACCAGGACAACAACGGCTGGCTGGTCGCCCACCGGGGCAACGTCGCCGTCGCCGCGGTCGTCGAGGAGGGCGTCACCGGCGGCGGCTCGGCGGGGCCGATCGTGCACAGCCTGCTGTCTGCCGTACCGGAGGACCCGTCCTGATCCCGCCTGCCCCCGCCTGTCCCCGTTCTGATCCCGTTCTGATCCCGCGCGGTCCGGTGCCGGTGCCGCCGGCACCGGCACCGGCACCGGGCTGCGGCTCAGCCGAGGCGCACCGGCAGTTCCGTCAGCCCCCGCAGCAGGGTGCCGGTCCGCCAGGTGAGCGACGCCGGATCGGCGGCGAGGGCGAGCGCGGGGTGCCGTTCGAGAAGCAGGCGTACGGCGACGGCGGCCTCGACGCGGGCCAGCGGTGCGCCCAGGCAGTGGTGCGGGCCGTGGCCGAAACCGAGGTGGCCCTGTGGGCGGCGGCCGATGTCGAAGCGGTCGGGGTCGGGGTGGTGCGCCGGGTCGCGGGAGGCGGCGGCGAGGGAGACGAGCACCGAATCGCCCGCCGCGATGGCGGTGCCCGCCAGCTCCAGCGGCTCGGCCGCGAAACGGAACGCGGAGGCGTGGACGGGGGAGTTGTAGCGCAGCGACTCCTCCACGGCGCTCCCGGTCAGCTCCGGCTCGGCGCGCAGGCGGGCGAGCTGGTCGGGGTGGGTGAGCAGGCTGTGGACGGTCGCCGAGATCAGGTTGACGGTGGTCTCGTGCCCGGCGACCAGGATGAGGAAGGCCATGCCGAGCAGCTCCCCGGCGGTGAGCGAGCCGCTGTCGGCGGCGTCGGTCAGGTCGCTGAGCAGCGTGCCGTCCGGGCTGCGGCGCTTGGCGTCGGTCAGCTCGGTGAGGTAGCCGGTCAGGGCGCCGGCCGCCGACTCGGCCGCCTCCGGCGAGGTGGGCGTGACCAGCTCGTTCGACCAGACGTGGAAGCCGTCGTGGTCGCTCTCCGGCACGCCCAGCAGCTCGCAGATCACCGTGACCGGCAGCGGCAGCGCGTACCGGGCGACGAGGTCGGCCGTGCCCGGTCGCGGCAGCGCGTCCAGCA
The DNA here is from genome assembly GCF_055581985.1 of Streptomyces sp. NPDC042336. NCBI lineage: Bacteria > Bacillati > Actinomycetota > Actinomycetes > Kitasatosporales > Streptomycetaceae > Streptomyces > Streptomyces sp. NPDC042336. Next base: position 226,975 of record NZ_JBVJEA010000010.1, read on the forward strand.
GCTCGTGCGCGATGCGCTCGACCCGCGGGCGCAGGGCGGCGGTCCGGCCCGGTGTGAAGTGCCCGGCGACGAGGCGTCGCAGGCGCGTGTGCTGCGGCGGGTCGCTCTGGAGCATGTTGTGGCCGATGGCGTGCCCGCCGTCGCTCCGCCAGGACGCGGAGTGCCGGATGTCGTTGCGCAGCCGCGGGTCGGCGAGCGCGGCCCGCGCCGCGTCGCGCGTCACCACCAGCCAGCTCTCCCCGCTGCCCGGTACGAGCACCCGGTGCACGGCACCCTCGGCGCGCAGGGCGGCCAGTTCGTCGGGGGAGGGCGCGGTCATGGAGCCTCCTGGGGGAAGAACAGTGAAACGGGGAGCAGTCCCCATTTTCTCGGCCGACGATAGCATCGGCACCCGGAGCACGGGGAGCACTCCCCGGTTCGTACGACCCGGAGGATGAGGATGACCGTCGGCGCACGCGACGGAGCGCCCCGGCAGCGACGTGATGCGCGGCGCAACCGGGAGCTTCTGCTGGAGGCGGCCCACGAGGTGTTCACCGAGCAGGGGCTGGACGCGCCGCTCGACGTGATCGCGCGCCGGGCGGGGGTGGGAAACGCGACGCTCTACCGCCACTTCCCCACCCGTGCCGCCCTGGTGGACGCCGTCTTCCGGGACTCGCTGACGGGCACGATGGACGCCGGTGAGCGGGCCAGGAAGGCGCCGGACGCGTGGGCGGGGCTCACCGCCTACCTGGAGGTGGTCTTCCGCACCCTGGCCGCCGACCGCGGTTCCAACGACCTCATGACCACGCATCTGCGGGGCGTCGAGAGCCTGGAGGCGGTGCACGAGCACAACCGGCGGACCGTGGACGCGCTGCTGTCCCGCCTCCGCGACGAGGGCACCGTCCGTGCCGACGTCACCACCGAGGACGTGCTGTTCGCGCTCGCGGCACTCGGCCGCGCCGTCCCGGCGCTGACCGCGGCGACGACGGCCCCGGGCGCGGCGGCCACGGCGGAGGTGGCGTACGCCGCGCATGCGACGGTCACCGCGCCGGATGCCTGGCGACGCCCCCTCGCCCTGTTCCTGGCGGGGCTGCGCACCGAACCGGCCGCCGGAGCCCTGCCCGCTCCCGCGCTCACCGCCGCCGAACTCGGCGAGGTGCTGCGTGAACTGGGCCCGCACCGTACCCGTGCCGGGGACCGCGGGCCCGGCGCGTGACGCGGGCCCGCTCAGCCCCGGGGGCCGGTGCCGGGGTCCTCGCGCTCGACCGTCTCCCCCCGGATGACGCGCGGCGTCCCCGGTTCGTCCGCGTCCCTCGCCGCGCGGGCCTCGGCCTTGAGGATGCGGGCCGACTTGCCCGCCGAGCGGGTCAGCTCGGGGAGCTTCTTCGCGGCGATGACGGCCGCGACGACGATGAGAATGATCGCGAGCTCGCTGAGTCCGAACACGGCGCTCCCCTGGTGGACGTACGGTGCGGCCCCGCGGCACGGGCCCGCACCCGGAATCTACGGCAAGGACGGCGGGCCCGGCGCGGGCGGGGCCCGGGGGGTCTCAGAGGTCGAACTCGTGCGGCGGCAGGTCGAGGGCGTAGCACGCCTCGCGGACCACGGCGCGCTCGTCCTTGTCGAAGTCCCCGTCGGCGCCGCCGATCACGATGCCGATCTGGACCACGGCCCGGGCCTCGGCGGGCTTCTTCTTCGCCTTGGCGATCTCCTGGAGGATGCCGACCTTGCCGAAGGCGAAGTCGGCGGTCAGCTTGTTCAGGTTGTCCTCGAAGCGGCGGCGCAGATCGTCGGCGGGGAAGTTCTGCAGCACCTCGTTGGCCGCGATCAGCTGGGCGACCCGCTGCCGCTCCGAGGGGTCGACGGTGCCGTCGGCCGCGGCGACCAGCGCGCACATCGCCATGCTCGCGTCGCGGAAGGCGCCGCTCTTGAGGTCGTTCTTCTTCGCCACGAGCTGCGTCTGCATCTGCGACGCGGACTCCTTGAAGCGGTCCCACAGGGCCATGAGAACTCCGTACTCCGTACCGGTCGGACGGGGAAAGGTCGATCGAGGACGATCGGGGACGAACGGGGGGCGGGGGCCGGGGCGGACCTCCGGAGCGCACCCGCCCCTCTACAACACTGTAGAAGTTATCAGTCTTCCCCGTCGTCGGAGTCGCCCTCGAAGAAGTCCCCCACCTCGTCGACGACTTCCGCCGCGACCAGCCCTCCGGCGATCCCCGCGGCCCCGGCCACCACGGCGGCGCCGGTCCCGGAGCCGCCGTCCGACGGCCCCGGCCCGTGACCGGCGTACCCGGACTCGTGGCCGTACACCGCGTGGGAGCCGTACGACGCGCGGTGCTCGACCAGCTCCTGGATCCAGCCGTCGACGAGGGCAGTCCAGTCCTGCGGCCCGGCGGGGCCCTCGTGCGGGACGGTGAAGCGGCTGAGCGCGTCGTGGCCGCCGTGGCCGCCGTGGCCGTCGGGGAAGGGGTCGCCGCGCTTGTCCGCCTCCAGCACCACTTCGAGCGCGCCGGGCACCGCCAGGAAGGTCAGCTCGATCTCGCTGACCTGGTGGGCGTAGCGCGGGGGCGGGGTCAGCTCGATCTCCTGGTAGAAGGGCAGCCGCTGCCCGGTGCCGCCGATGCGGCCGTACTCCAGGTCGGCGGAGCGGAAGCCGAAGCCGAGCCCGCCGAGGGCCTCCAGGACGGCCTCCTGGGCCGGGAGCGGCGCCACGGCGAGCGGGTCCAGGTCCCCCTTGTCCCGGGCGCCGGCGACCGCCACCTCGGTGCGCACGCCGAGCACGATCCCCAGCGGCTGCCCGTGCAGCTCGGTGGCCGGGGTCTCCCAGGGCAGCGTCACCGCGAAGGGGAGGCTCGTCTCCTCGCCCGCCGCGAGCCGGAAGGCCCCGCCGACGGTGTGCCGGTCGAAGACGACCACGCCCTCCCCGTCGCCTTCCCCGGTGGCCTCCAGGTGCTCGGTCTCGACGCGGGCCACCAGCTCCAGTGCGACGTGCTCGACGTCGTGGTCGGCGGTGCCGCCGACCAGGTGGACCCGGCCCGACAGCGTGCCTCCCGGCCGGGCGGCGCCCGGGTCGAGGACCGTGTCCACTGTGGGTCCGCCCACGCCGAGGGAACCGAGCAGCCGCTTGAACACCATCGAGGCGTTCACTCCTTCGCTTTCGTCCGGGGGAACAACCGGAGCCGTCCGGCCGTTCTCTACAGGCGAGTAGAAGCATAGGGGTCTCAGGACTCCCCTTCTCTTTGCTCGTCCTTTACCATGAGGGAGAACCCTCGGGCGCCCGGCTGGTACCGGCGCCCGCCACCCCGTTAAGGAGTCCCGTTCCGTAATGGAGCCTCCCAGTACCGGCCGTGCCGCGGCCGGCCCGCCAGTGCCCCCGTATGCGCGTGAGGGAAGCGGGGTGGCACGGTGACCGAGGTCCTGCTGCTCCTGCTGGCCCTCCTCCTCACCCTGGCCTGCGCCCTCTTCGTCGCGGCCGAGTTCTCCCTCACCACCGTCGAGCGCTCCGACCTGGAGCGTGCCGCCGAGTCCGGTGAGCGCGGTGCCGACGGCGCCCTGAAGGCCGTGCGGTCCCTGACCCTCCAGCTGTCCGGCGCCCAGCTCGGCATCACGGTGACCTCGCTGGTCATCGGCATGCTGGCCGAGCCGTCGATCGCGGTGCTGCTGCGCGGCCCGCTGACGGCGATCGGCCTGGGCGGCGCCTCCTCGACGGTGGCGACCGTGCTCGGCGTGGTGCTGTCCACCGTCGTCCTGATGGTCGTCGGCGAGCTGGTCCCCAAGAACTGGGCGATCTCCCGCCCGCTGGCCGTCGCGAAGGTCGTCGCGGGTCCGCAGCGCGGCTTCACCACCGCCTTCGGCCCCTTCATCCGGCACCTGAACAACACGGCGAACCGCTTCGTGCGCCGCTTCGGCCTGGAACCGGCCGAGGAGCTCGCCTCCGCCCGCAGTGCCGAGGAACTGGTCGCCCTGGCCCAGCACTCGGCCGCGGAGGGCGCCCTGGAGGCCGACTCGGCGGAGCTGTTCGTCCGTACGCTCCACCTGAGCGAGCTGACCGCGGAGAACGTCATGACGCCGCGCGTGGACGTCAAGGCCCTGGAGGCCCACGCCACCGCCGCCGACGCCGCGAACCTCTCGCACGCCACCGGCCTGTCCCGCTTCCCGGTCTACCGGGACAGCCTGGACGAGGTCGTCGGCACCGTCCACATCCGCGACGTGCTGGCCCTTGAGCCGGACAGGCGCCGGGCCACCCCCGTCACCGAGCTGGCCACCGCGCCGCTCCTGGTGCCCGACAGCCTGCCCGCGGACCGCCTCCTGGAGCGCATGCGCGCCACCCGCACCATGGCCGTCGTCATCGACGAGTACGGCGGTACGGCGGGCGTGGCGACGGTCGAGGACATCGTCGAGGAGGTCGTCGGCGAGGTGCGCGACGAGCACGACCCGGTCGAGGTGCCGGACCTGCTGCCCGCCCCGGCAGATGCGGACGGCCGCGCGGCCTGGGAGGCCGACGGCTCGCTGCGCCTGGACCACCTGGAGCGCATCGGCCTGACCGCGCCGGAGGGTCCGTACGAGACCCTGGCCGGTCTGGTCGCCACCCACCTGACGCGCATCCCCGCCAAGGGTGACGTGGTCGCCCTGGACGGCTGGCGCATCGACGTCCTCGACGTCGACCACCACCGCGCCGACCGCCTGCGGGTCACGGCCCCCGCGCCGGACGGCGACGCGTCGGCGCACGAGCGGCCGGAGCGTGATCGGCCGTCGCCCGACCGGTCGGCGCACGAGGAGCGGGAGCTGGCCCGATGACCGTCGTACAGCTCTTCATCGGCGCGCTGACGCTGCTGACCAACGCGTTCTTCGTGGGCGCCGAGTTCGCCATGATCTCGGTGCGCCGCAGCCAGATCGAGCCGCGGGCCAAGACGGGCGACAAGCGCGCCCGGATGACCCTGTGGGGCCTGCAGCACATCTCCCAGATGATGGCCACGGCCCAGCTCGGCATCACCGTCTCCTCCCTGGTGCTCGGCGCGGTCGCGGAGCCGGCCATCGCGCACCTGATGGAGCCGGTGTTCGAGGCGGTCCACATGCCGCACGCGCTGGTCCACCCGGTCGCCTTCGCGATCGCCCTGGCACTCGCGACGTACCTCCACATGCTGATCGGCGAGATGATCCCGAAGAACATCGCGCTGGCCGCCCCGGCGACCACCGCACTGCTCCTCGGCCCGCCGCTGGTCGCCCTCACCCGGGCCCTGAAGCCGGTCGTCTTCGGCATCAACGCCTTCGCCAACACGCTCCTCAAGCTGCTGCGGGTGGAGCCCAAGGACGAGGTCGAGGCCGTCTTCACCGACGACCAGCTGGCCCGCATGGTGGTCGACGCCAGCGAGGCCGGACTGCTCACCCCGGCCGACGGCGAACGCCTGCGCGACGCGCTGGAGCTGGGCACCCGGCCGGTCGGCGAGATCCTGGTCCCGGCCCAGAAGATGCGCACGGTCCCGCACACGGTCACCCCGGCCCAGCTGGAACGCATGGCCGCCGACGCGGGCTACTCCCGCTTCCCGGTCACCGGCCCCGGCGGCACCGTCCTCGGCTACCTGCACATCAAGGACACCCTGGGCCTGACCGACCGCGAGAGCCCCTTCCCGCGCACGGCCCTGCACCGCGTCACCCGTGTCCGCATCGACACCCCCCTGGACGACACCCTCACCGCCCTGCGCGCCGAGGACAGCCACCTGGCCGCCGTCACCGGCGAGGCCGGCTCGGTCCTGGGCTTCGTGACGATGGAGGACGTCCTGACCGAACTGGTGGGCCCGACGACACCGGTGGCGTCGTAACACGGAGCGACCGGCCGCCCCTCCGGCCGGCCGGTCGCGCCCCGTTCCCCTCTGTCTTCAGCACGAGAACTCCGGCCGCCACGGCTGCCGGAACATGGGCGCCGGCCTGACCGGCCCCGGGGCATCGGGATCGAATGCCGCTGCGCGCCCCCGTAGCGGTGCGCGATGCTCTGCCCATGTCCGAGACGATCCAATGGCGTTGCCACGTACGCGCCCATCACCGTCGTGGGGCCGAGCGTGTGGTCGGCCGGATTGCGGCTCGGCTGGACCGGGCTCTCCGGATCGAGACCTACGAGCGGTACTGGAAGTACCCCGAGCTTGCCGAACTGCGTCTGACCTCGCCCCTCGAGCCGGTCGGTCCGGAGGCGGCTCTTCTCGCTGTCCTGCGGAGCGCGTGGCTGATCGCCACGCCCTGGGCGCTGGGAGCCCCGGACGCGGAGGGCGAGTTCCACGGCATCGCCTCCTTGCCCGGCTCCCACTTCACCGTTCCGGGAGTCGAGTGGATGCAGTTCCAAGTCGACGGCCGACGGTGGGGAACCTCTGCGTGATCACGTTCGTACCACCCACGACAACGACATCCGTACCGTCGGGGGAGAGACGCCCGGTGTGAGGCCGACCGAGGGCGGGGTGGAGATCCTGGGGGACGGGCAGGGTGGCCGGTCCTGGGACTGGGAGGAAGCAAGCGGGCTGGACGTGTGCGACGTGGCCGTGCGGTCCGCCGGGCGACGGCCGGCGTCCCTCGCATCCGACTCGGTCGTCGTGCTGATCACGGGGGACGGCGAGCACCCGCCGCTCTTCACGGTGCGGGTGGAGACGCGGGACGACGGCCCGGCCGAGGCGAGCGCCCTGGCCGCCGTCACCGGTGGTATCCACACCCCGGACGAGTACGAGCTCTCCCGCATCCTTCTCGCACGCCTCGCCGACGGCGGCACCACCGTCGGGGAGCTGCTCGGCCGGCGCCGGGACGAGCCCGAGGACTTCGCCCCCACCAAGGACCAGCGCCTGGCGCTGCCGCGGGAGTGGACGGCGGCGTCCGTCTGACCGACGGGCATGCCGGGCACCGGCGTAACCGACCCCCTACCGGGGTATCACCTCCGGCTTGGCTCCCCAGGGTGACGTGCCGGCTCGCGGCGTCGGCCAAGCTTGTCTCTGTCAGCGCCACGACGGGACCCAGGGAAGGCGGACGGATGGCCGCGCTGCTGGTCAAAGCCTCTGTGCCGTGCGCATCCGGGGGCGTGGGCCCCGTGGACGCCGCCCCTTCGGGCGCCGTCGAGGTGGGCGGCGGGCGCCTAGGGTGGTGCCCATGACGGCAGTGGAGGAGGGACGTCCGCGTGCGCTGCTCGCGGGGGCGTCGCGGCGGTGGGTGCGGGTGCTGCCGTGGGCCTTGGCGTTCGTGCTGTGCGTCGCCCTGCTGCCCACCACCATCGTGGTCCTCACCGCCGACTACGGCCTGAACGGCGGGGTCGCGAGCGCGCTGGCCGTGGCGCAGGCCGCGCCGCTGCTGCTCGCCGTCGTACGGCCGCTGCAGGCCTGGTACGTGGTCTTCGTCGCGGACGTGGCCGGGGCGCTCGCCCTGCTCGCCGTCGACTTCCAGGAGCGGCTGCTGTGGCCCTTCCCGCCCATGGAACTCGTCGGGTACGTCGGCCTCTGCCTCGCCCTGGGCCTGCGCGAGCGGCGCCGGACGCTGGTGCTGGTGTGGCTGGCGACGGCGGGTGCGAACGTCGGCCTGGGGTTCGCCGCCCCGCACGGCACCGGCGCCAAGGACCTGCTGCTCACCATCCTCGGTGGCGTCGCGCTCCTGCTGGGCGGTGTGCTGCGCGAGCGGTACGAGGTGCAGCGCAGGCTGGCCGAGCAGGAGACGATCAGCGAGGCCGAGCGGGGACGGCGGACGCTGCTGGAGGAACGCGCCCGCATCGCGCGCGAGTTGCACGATGTGGTGGCGCACCACATGTCCGTCATCACGGTGCAGGCGGACACCGCCGAGTACCGCCTCGCGGGGCTGCCGCCCCAGGTGCGGGAGGAGTTCACGTCCATCGCGGCGACCGCCCGGGAGTCGCTCGGCGAGATGCGACGCCTCCTCGGGGTGCTGCGCAACGAGGAGTCGCACGGCGAACTCGTCCCCCAGCCGGGCCTCGGGCAGATCGGGCAGCTGGTGGAGGCGACCGCGCGGACGGGCGGGCCGGTGGAGTTCACCCCCTGCGACGCCGAGGTGCCCGAGACGGTGGGTCTCTCGGCGTACCGGATCGTCCAGGAGGCCCTCGCGAACGTCGTACGGCACGCGCCGGGCGCCACGACGCACGTGTCGCTGTCGGTGTCGGCACCCGCAGGCGAGCAGGGCGGGGAGCGGCTCACCGTCCTGGTCGTCAACGACCCGCCGCCCGAGCCGCCCGCCGGGCCGCTCGAAGTGGGCGGCACCGGACACGGCCTGGTCGGCATGCGCGAGCGGGTGCGGCTCGTCGGCGGCAGCCTGGACGTGGGGCCGCTGCCGGACGGCGGCTTCCGGGTCGCCGCTCAACTCCCCCTGACGGAAGAGGACTTCACGTGACGACGCGCGTCATCATCGTCGACGACCAGGCCATGGTGCGGGCGGGCTTCGCCGCGCTGCTGGCCGCCCAGAGTGACATCGACGTGGTGGGCGAGGCCCCCGACGGCGCGCAGGGCGTCGAGCTGAGCCGGCGTACGCATCCGGACGTCGTGCTGATGGACGTGCGGATGCCCGAGATGGACGGCCTGGAGGCCGCGCGCCGACTGCTCGCGCCACCGCCGGGGGTCACGCATCGGCCGCGGGTGCTGATGCTCACCACCTTCGACGTCGACGACTACGTGTACGAGGCGCTGCGCGCGGGCGCCAGCGGCTTCCTGCTGAAGGACGCGCCGCCGGCCGACCTCATCGCGGCGGTACGCGTGGTGGCCTCGGGCGACGCGCTGCTCGCTCCCTCCGTGACGCGCCGCCTCATCGCCGACTTCGCCCAGCAGCGCCCCGCCTCACGGGGCAAGCCCGCGCTGCGGCTCAAGGGCCTGACGGAACGCGAGACCGAGGTCCTCACCCTGGTCGCCCGCGGCCGGTCCAACACGGAGATCGCCCAGATCCTGGTGCTGGCCGAGCAGACGGTGAAGACGCACGTGAGCCGCGTCCTGACCAAGCTGGACCTGCGCGACCGCGCCCAGGCGGTGGTCTTCGCGTACGAGTCGGGGCTCGTGGCCCCGGGGGACTAGCCCCTCCTCCCACCCCTACCGCGGTAGGGGGCCCACATTGGCTCCCGGGTATGACGCCCGGCGCCGAGCCGTCCCCGCACTCTTCACCCCGTCACACAGGAGCACCTGATGTACGGGTGAGACGGATGAGGGAGACGGCACCATGAGGCTACGCAAGGGCAAGCGGCGGCAGGCGGACGACCGGACGGGAGTGGACCACCGCCCCGAGGCCCCGGCCGCCACGCCCGGGCTCGCCGTCGAACTGCGCGGGGTCCGGCGGCAGTACGGCCGCGGCGCGGGCACGGTGCACGCGCTCGCGGGCGTCGACCTCGGCCTCCCGCACGGCACCTTCACCGCCGTCATGGGCCCGTCCGGGTCGGGCAAGTCGACGTTCCTGCAGTGTGCCGCCGGGCTCGACCGGCCGTCCGCGGGATCGGTGCGCCTCGGCGGCACGGAGATCACCGGCATGAAGGAGAACGAGCTGACCGAGCTGCGTCGCAGCCGCCTCGGCTTCGTCTTCCAGGCGTTCAACCTGCTGCCGTCGCTGACCGTGGAACAGAACGTCCTGCTGCCCATGCGCCTGGCCGGGCAGCGTCAGGACCGCGGCCGGGCGGCGGCGGTGCTCGCGCAGGTCGGACTCGCCGACAAGGCGCGGCGCCGCCCCGGCGAGCTGTCCGGCGGCCAGCAGCAGCGCGTGGCCGTCGCCCGCGCCCTGGTCACCGCACCCGACGTGATCTTCGCGGACGAGCCCACCGGCGCCCTCGACACCGGCACCGCCGCCGAGGTCCTCGGACTGCTCCGGCACGCGGTGGACACCCTCGGCGCCACCGTCGTCATGGTCACCCACGACCCGGCCGCGGCCGCCTGGGCCGACCGCGTGCTGTTCCTCGCCGACGGGGCCTTCGCCGACCACCTCGAACGGGGGTCGGCGGAGCAGATCGCGGCCCGGATGACCGCGCTCACCGGACGTACGCGGGCGATGGCCGGGGCGGGAGCGGCGGCATGAGCTTCAAGCCCAACGGACTCGCCCGCGCCGCCGTGCGCTTCAAGCCCGCCTCGTTCGCGGGCACGTTCGTCGCGCTGATGATGTCGGCGCTGGTCGTGGCGGCCTGCGGCGTCCTGCTGGAGACCGGCCTCCGTGCCTCGGTGCCGGCCGAGCGGTACGCGAACGCGCCGGTCGTCGCGGCGGCCGACCAGTCCGCGCGCGTCGTCGCCGACACCGTCGACGGTCCCGAGGAGACCGCGTACCCGTTGCCGGACACCGCGCGCGTGGACGAGGGGCTCGCGGCGAGGGCCGCCGCGGTGCCGGGCGCGGCCACCGCCGTAGCGGACTTCACCTTCCCGGTGCACCGGGGCGGGTCCTCGCCGGGCTCCGCTCCGGACGCGCTCACCGGCCACGGCTGGGGCTCGCACGCCTTCACCGGCACCGCCCTGGCGCAGGGCGCCGCGCCGCACCCCGGCGAGGTGGTCCTCGGCGCCGACGCGGCCCGCACGGCGCGGCTCGGCGTCGGCGACACCGTCGCGCTGGAGACGGCCGACGGACCCGCCGACTTCCGGGTGTCCGGGCTGGCCCGGGCCGGTGCCGGGGACACCGCGGGCGAGGCGGCGGGCGGTGCGGGCACGGCCTGGTTCGCCGACGCCGAGGCGGCCGTGCTGGCCGGGCACCCCGGCAGGGCGGACGCCGTCGCCGTCCTGGCCGAGGAGGGCGTGGACCCGGACGCCCTCGCCGCCGCCGTGGGCAAGGCCCTCACGGGCTCCAGCGCGCGGGTGCTCACCGGTGACGACCGCGGTGAGGTCGAGGACCACGGGCTGGCGTACGCCAAGGAGACGCTCTTCGCGGTCGGCGGCTCCTTCGGCGGGATCGCCACCCTCGTCGCGGTCTTCACCGCGGCCGGCACGGTCGCGCTCTCCGTCGGCCAGCGCACCCGCGAGTTCGCGCTGCTGCGGGCCGTCGGCGCCACCCCGCGGCAGATCCGCCGCGCGGTGGCCGCCGAGGCGCTGCTCGTCGCCCCGCTCGCCGGGCTGCTCGGCTGCCTGCCGGGGATCGGGCTCGCGCACTGGTGGTTCGGCCAGATGCGGGACCGGGGGGCCGTCCCGGAGGCGGTCGACGTGCACGTCTCGGGGTTCCCGCTGCTGGCCGCCGTCGGGGTGGTGCTGCTCACGGCGCTCGGTGCCGGCTGGGCGGCCGGGCGCAGGCCCGCGAGGATCAAGCCGGGTCAGGCGCTCGCCGAGGCCTCGGTGGAGCGGCTGCGGCCGGGTGTCGTCCGTACGGTCCTCGGTCTCGCCGCGGTCGGGGGCGGTTCGGTGCTCGCCGGGGTGGCGGCCTCCGCCGCCGGTTCCGACGCGGCCAACGCCTCCCTCGGCGTCGTCATGCTCTTCATGCTGGCCGTCGCCCTGCTCGGGCCGGTCCTGGCGCGGCTGTGCGCGGGGCTCTTCGGGCTGCTGCTGCGCGGCGGCGGGGCCTCCGCGTCGCTGGCCGCCGCCAACTCGCGCGCCAACGCGCGCCGGCTGGCCTCCGCGATCACTCCGATCGTGCTGGCGATGGCCTTCGCCTCGACGCTGGTCTTCATGCACACCAGCGAGAGCCACGTCGCCTCGGAGCAGCTCCGCGAGGGCGTCACGGCGGACCACGTCGTCACGAACCCGGCGGGCCTGTCCGCCGACGCCGCCGACCGGGCCGCCCGCGCCCCGGGCGTGGACGCGGCCGTGAGCCTGCTGGACACGCAGGTGCTGGTGCCCGTACGCGGGGGTGGCGAGACCTCGTTGCAGGGGACGGCGACGCAGGGTGTCCGGGGCTCCGGCGCGCAGCTCGCGAAGGTCCAGGACCTGGACGTGCGCGAGGGCAGCCTGGACCGGGTGGGGCCGGGCCGCATCGCCGTCGACAAGACCCTCGCCACCGCCACGGACGTCGGCCTCGGCGACAAGCTGTCGCTCTACCTCCCCGACGGCACGAGGGCCGCACCGGAAGTGGTCGCCGTCTACGGCCGCGGCCTGGGCCTGCCGGCCGTGACCATGGACCGTGCGTCCCTGGACGGGCACGTCACGTCGGCCTTCGCCGACACCCTGCTGGTCAGCGGTGGCGACGCCGAGCCGCTCACCGCGCTCGGCGAGGTCACCGACGCCTCCGGCTACGCGCTCGCGCAGAACGTGGACCGCGAGTTCGGCGCCTGGGCGAACTACATGATGGCTGCCGTCCTGGGCGGCTTCGCCGCCGTCGCCGCGGTCAACACCCTGGTGATGACGGTCCTGGACCGCCGCCGCGAACTGCACACGCTCCGCCTCGTCGGCTCCACCCGCCGCCAGGTGCTGCGCATGCTGGGCTGGGAGAGCCTGCTGGTGTCGGCGGCGGGCGTGGCCCTGGGCACCGCCATCGCCATGATCACGCTGACCCCGATGATGCGCGGACTGACCGGCGAGTTCCCGCACGTACCCCCACTCCTGTACGCCGCCTTCGCCGCCACCGCGGCGACCCTCGCCCTCGCCGCGGCCACCCTCCCGGCCCGCACGGCACTGCGCGACCGGGGCGCCTGACCCCCCGGGCCGCGCGGACCCACCCGGGCCACCGGTGAGCGACCTGACGGGTCGCGAGGACCGCCCGGCCACGGGAGCCGTCAGCCGTGCAGGTCCCGTCCGGTCGCGCCCCCGCCTGCCGCGGGGGCGCCCGGTCGTGCGGCTCACCGGCCGCGGGGTCCGCCTGCCGCGAGGGCTCGCCCGACCCCGGCGGGCCGCCCGGCCGTAGCGACCCGGTCGCCAAGGCCGTACGGCCGCGGGGTCCCCCGGCCGTCGGTCCGCGGCCCGTCCGGCCCCGGGGCCCGCTCGCCGTGAGGGGGCTCGCCCAGCGTGGGGGCCGGCCCGGTCGTGAAGGCTCGCTCGGTCGAGGTTCCGTCTGCCGGGGGGACCGGCCGTCCGGTCCGTGCTCCGGGATCCGCGTCAGCCCGTTCGCAGGCCGTCCGCCGGAGGGGTGCGCAGGGCGTGGCGGGTGGGGAGTTCGATCGTGAGGCAGGACGTCAGCACCACCGTCGCCGCCACCGCAGGGAGGAGCCAGGCCGGGCCCGCCGGCCAAGGGTGGCCGAGGAAGCCCTGGCCGAGGAGGGCCAGCGGGACGGCGGACAGCAGGAGGCCGGAGGCGAGGGCCGCGGCGGCGATCACCGCGGCCTCGCGGCGCATCATGGCGCGGATCTGCCGCGGGGTCGTGCCGACCAGGCGCAGCGCGGCGATCTCCGACCGGCGCTGGGCGGTGGCGGCGACCAGCTTGTTGGCGATGCTCAGCAGCAGATAGCCGAGCAGCACCACGACCACCGCCAGGTTGACCCACACCTCGGGCGGCGTGTCCGCGCCGGTGGCGTCCGGGCCGGTGCCGGCGACCGCGAGGCCGGGACGGCCGGCGGCCAGCGCGGCGAGCGCCCGCCCCGCCTCCCGGGTGCCGTCGGTGCGGACCAGCGCCCGCTGGTCGAGGCCGGCCGTGGTGTGCCCGGCGGCCAGTTCGCGGGAGAGGACGACCGGGCCGAAGCCCAGCCCCCGGTCGTACACGGCGACGACCCGGGCCTCGACGCGCGCCCCGTCGCCGAGCACCAGGCGGACCCGCTTCCCGAGCCCGGCGTCGCGCGTGCGGGCGGCCTCGTCGCTGACGGCGACCGTCGCCCCGGTCAGCCGGTCCAGGCCGCCGTCGGTCACGCCGAGGTCCACGACGTCCCGGGCGCCCGGCGCCAGGATCATCGCCGAGGCCGACTCGGCGGCGGGCTCGCCCAGTTCCTCGTACTCCCACACCACCGTGGTCGTCCCGGCCGGTTCCGCCGCCCGTACGCCGGGCACGTCCCGCACGGCGGACAGGGTGCCGTCGGGCAGCCCGCCCAGGGCGGGTGCCGTCAGCTCGTACTGGGCGAGCGTGCCGGTGCGGGTGTCCTCGGAGGTGGCGGCCAGCACCGTGGTCTGGGTGAGGGTGTAGGTCAGCACGAAGACGACGCCCATGGCCAGCGGGCTGACCACGCCCGACAGGCGCAGCGCGTAGGCCCGTACGTTGGACAGCGCCAGCCACGTCGGCGCCGCCACACCGGGCCGCAGCCGCCGTACGACGGCCTCGCCCGCGCTCCTGACCAGCGCGGGGCCGGACAGCGCCAGGCCGATCGCGGCGAGGATGCCCGCGATGGACGTGACCGATGCCCCGAGGACCGTCCGGGACAGCAGCGGCACCACCGAGAGCGCCAGGGCGCCGAGGATCAGCAGCAGCCCGGCCGTGGTCCGCGCCCGCGACGGTGTGCGCGGCTCGCTGCGCGACTCGGCGACCGCCTCCGTGGCCGGCATCCGCGAGGTCCGCCAGGCCGCGCACCGGGCGGAGAGCCGCACCGCCCCCACCACCAGGAGCAGGGTGGCGAGCGCGGGCAACGGGCCGAGGGTGAGCGGGAGTTCCTCCGGGAGGACGCCGCGGTCGGCCAGCAGGTCCCGGAAGCGTCCCGCGAGCAGGTAGCCCGCCGCCACGCCCGGCACCAGGACGACCGCCGCGACCAGGGTGGACTGTGCGGCGGCCAGGCGGCGGATCTGCTTCGGGGTCGCGCCGACGGCCCGCATCAGCGCCAGGTCGCGGCGCTGCCCGGCGATGGTCACGCCCAGCGCGCCCGCGACGACGAACCCGGTGATCAGCAGCACGATCCCGCCGAGCGACCCGGCGAGCAGGATCAGCAGCGAGCGCGCGGAACCCACGCCGGGTGCCACCGCCTCGCCCCGGTCCGCGCCGGTGGCCACCCGCAGGCCGGTGTCCGCCACCTCCTCGCGGACGGCGGCGGCCACCCGCGCCTCGGCACCGTCGACGGCCCGCAGTCCGATCAGGTCGACGGTCCCGGCGCGCGGGCCGCCTCCGTTCCCGGCGCCGCGCCCGGCCAGCGCCGCGGCCGTCCCGTCGGCGAAGTAGACGCCGCCGCCCGCGCCCGGGGCGTCGACCAGCGCGGAGACCCGGTAGAAGGCGGCGGGGCGGCCGTTGGCCATGACCCGGACCCGGTCGCCCACCGCGAGGCCCGCCGCGTCGGCCGTCGCCGCGTCCACGGCGATACCCTTCGCACCGGACGGCGCCCGCCCCTCGACCCGCGCACCCGCCAGCAGCCGGGTGGAGGACCAGCCGTGACCCGCCGTCACCGGGTCCCCGGCGACCGGGACGGGCCGTCCACGCCCGTCGACCAGCGCGGCCGGGAAGCCGATGTCGCCGACGGCCGCGGTGACGCCGGGCAGGGCGGCCAGCCGGTCCACGAGCCGGGCCGGGACCGTGGCCCGCTCGGGCAGCGCGACCGGCAGGTCACCGCTCGGGTGGAGCTCCTGGCCGGCGGCGACCACGACGTCCGCGCCGCCGAGCCGCCCGGGCGGCAGCTGCGAGCGCAGCCCGGACTCGGCGAGTACGCCGGTGGCGGTGATCAGGGCCGCGCCGCCGAGCACCGCGCACGCCACGGCGAGCAGTGCGGTGATCCGGTGCGCGGCCATGCGCAGGGCGAGATGCAGCATGTCTACCGCTCCCCCAACGCGACGAGCCGTTCGGCCAGTCGGGGGGCCGTCGGCCGCTCCAGGGCCTCGACCACCCGGCCGTCGGCCATCACCAGCGCACGGTGCGCGCGGGCCGCGGCGGCCGGGTCGTGGGTGACCATGACCACCGTCTGGCCGAGGTCGTCGACGAGCGCGCGCAGCAGGCCGAGCACCTGGTGGGCGCTGCGCAGGTCCAGCGCGCCGGTCGGCTCGTCCGCGAAGACGACGGCGGGCTTCGCGGCCAGCGCCCGTACGACGGCGGCCCGTTGCTGCTGGCCGCCGGACAGCTCGGCCGGGCGGTGCGACAGCCGGTCGGCCAGCCCCACCCGCTCGGTCAGCGTCCGCAGCCACTCGCGGTCCGGGCGCCGCCCGGCCAGGCGCAGCGGCAGCGTGATGTTGTCCTCGACGCTGAGCGAGGGGATCAGGTTGTACGCCTGGAAGACGAACCCGACGCGCTCGCGGCGCAGTTCGGTGCGCCGCGTCTCGTTCAGGCCGGAGATCTCCTGCCCGTCGATGCGGACGCTGCCGGACGTGGGCGAGTCCAGCCCGGCCGCGCAGTGCATCAGGGTGCTCTTGCCGGAGCCCGAGGGCCCCATCACGGCGAGGAACGTGCCGTGCTCCACGGTCAGCGACACCTCGTCGAGGGCCCGGACGCCGCCCGGGTACGTCCGGGCGACCCGGTCCAGCGCGATGGCGGGCGCCCGGCGCGCGGTGACGGCAGGGAGGGCGGCGGTGCTCATCGCCGCCCCCGCAGCCCGCGCACGACGAGGGTCCCGGCGGCGAGCACGGTGACCACGCCGCTGGCCAGGTGGAGCGCGGTGGCGGCACCGGTGAAGGAGAGGGCCATGTTGGCGACCGCGCTGAGCACCACCACGGCCCACAGCAGCGTCCGCAGGACGTCACCGCGGGAGACGGCGTCCGGGCCGTCGCCGTCGCCGGGGAAGGGGGCGGGGACGGCCCGGGGCGCGCTCAGGCGGTAGGGGTCCTGGTGGTGGTGATCGGGGCCCTGGTGGATCTTCTGAGCCCGGCGGTCCTGGTGGTCCTGGCGGTTCTGGCGGTCCTGCTGAGTCACGGCTGCGGCCTCCGTCGGCGTCGCTCTCGGTGGTCTCCGACGCTAGGGACCGGGGCCCCCGGCGGCCGATCCCGTGGGCCGCCCGGTCCGAGGTACAGCAGGCTGTACTTTCTGGCTCCGCACCCGTCACCTGCCCGCCCGGCCGCATAGGGTCGGCCACGCCGGAGCGGTCCCACGGCCGGGGCCCACGGCCCGGAGGGAGGCAGGCGGATGACGGTGCCGATCACGTCCGTGCGGGAGACCGCCGTACGGACCCTGCGGGCCGCCGGTGCGGCGACGGGGCAGCTCGTCGGCGGGCTGGGCACGGCGTTCCTGGCGCTGGGCGTGCTGCTGCTGGTGGCCCTGGCCGCCGTGACCGCGCCGGCCGGCGTGGGCCTGCTGCTCGCCCCCGCCGCCCTGAGCGCCCTGCACGCGCTCGCCCGCCGGGAACGCGAACGCCTGTCCCGCCGGGGCCCCGAGATCGTCCCGCCCGACCCGCCGCCCACCCGGCTGCGCCCCGCCCTGGCCGACCCCACCACCCGGCGCGAGCTGAGCTGGCTGGTCCGGCACGCCACCCTGGGGTTCCTGCTGGGCCTGCTCGGCTTCCTGCTGCCGCTCTGCGCCGTCCGGGACACCACCTTCCCGCTGTGGTGGCGGCTGAGCCCCGGGGAAGCCACGACCACGTCCATCGGTGTCGGCACCGCGCACAGCTGGCCGGACGCGGTCGCGGCGACCCTGCTGGGCGTGGGCTGGATCGCGATCGTCCTGGGCCTGGGTCCCGGCATGGCACGGCTCCAGGCCGCCCCGGCCCGGCGGCTGCTGGCGGCGGGCCCGGACACGGACCTGTCGCTGCGGGTGGCGCAGCTGACCGCGACCAGGGCCGCCGCGCTGGACGCGCACGCCACCGAGCTGCGCCGGATCGAACGGTCCCTGCACGACGGCGCGCAGAACCGGCTGGTGTCGGTGACGGTGCTGCTGGGCGCGGCCCGGCGGATGGCGGCGCGTGACCCCGCCGGGGCGGACGAGCTGCTGGAACGGGCGCAGTCCGCGGCGGAGCAGGCGCTGGCGGAGCTGCGTTCGGTGGCGCGGGGCATCCTGCCGCCGGTCCTGGCCGACCGGGGGCTCGCGGGCGCGCTGTCGGGACTGGCGGCGGACTGCGGGGTGCCGTGCCGCGTCGAGGCCGACGTACCGGAGCGGTGCGCGGCGTCGGTCGAGGCGACGGCGTACTTCGTGGTGGCCGAGGCGCTCACGAACGTCGCGAAGCACAGCGGTGCCGCACGGGCCTCGGTCACGGTGCGGGCCCGCGGGGGCCGGCTGCGCCTGCTGGTCGAGGACGACGGCCGGGGCGGCGCCGACGAGGACGGCGGCTCGGGGCTGACCGGCATCCGCCGGCGCGTCGCGGCACTGGACGGCACCCTCCGCCTGACCAGTCCGCCCGGCGGCCCCACCACCCTGGAGGTGGACCTCCCCCGCGGGAGCTGAGCCACCGGGACGGGGCCCGGAGTACGGTGGAAGGACCGGGGGCATGCCGTGCACCGGCCCCGACACCGGTGCCGCTCCCGGGGATCGACGACGCCGGGCCGGAACCGCCCGAGCCCGGGGCAGGACTCGCCTCATGACGGTGCACGTGCCGGTGCGGCCGGCGACCCCGGAGACTCTCGAGCGGCCCGCCGGTGACCACCGGCCGGGCCCGCGGCGTCGGGGCCCGGCGCACGGCTCCTCACCGCAGGCCGGCGAACGGCTGCGGCCACTGACCCGGCGTCAGATCGAGGACCGGTTCGCCGAGCTGGGCGACCTGTACGCGCAGACCTCCGGCGGCGGCCCCCGGGCGTGGAACGCGGCCCGCGGCGCCTTCCTGCGCCAACTGGGCGCCGACGTACGGCGTCCGGGCTTCTGTCTGCTGATAGCGGAGACCACCGTCCTGACCGGCTGCGCCTACGGCTACCCCGTGCCCGGCGGCGATCCGCGCGGCGTGCGCGGCCTGGAGCCGTACCTGCCCGGGACCGTGCTGTCCGTCGCCGCGTCGGGCCGGCTCTTCCTGGTCTCCGGGATCGTCGTCCCGGCCCGCGTGCGCAGACAGCACCAGGACGGTGCCTGGAACCTCGCCCGGCGCATGCAGACCCGCCTGCTCGCCGAGCACGACGCCGCCCTCGGCATCACGCTGGTGGACCGCACCGACGGCGCGACCGTGCAGGCGCTGCGCTCCTGGGGCTGGCGCTACGCCCAGGGCGAGACCCTCCAGTCCTCCGTGCTCGGCCGGTACGGCGTTCTGGTCCTCGGGCGCTGAACAACACCGCCGCATACGGAAATCTATTCTCGCTGAAACAGTTATTGGCGCAGCGCGGGAATAATTGTCCGACGGGGAAAAGGGTAGATCTTTGTCGGCGATTTCTTCCCGGGCCGTCCATGAATTACGTGCTAGGCTGGACATCAGTTGCAGTTGTGGTTGCCATTTGTGTTACCGGTTTTTCCGGGCGGGTGATCATCGCGGCGATGGGAGGGCCCGCGCGGTGTGGGCCTTCAGCACTTGCCTAGGAGAAAAAAGCATGGCTTCCGGTACCGTGAAGTGGTTCAACGCCGAAAAGGGCTTCGGTTTCATCGCGCAGGACGGCGGCGGCGCCGACGTCTTCGCCCACTACTCGAACATCGCCACCCAGGGCTTCCGCGAGCTCCAGGAGGGCCAGCGGGTGAACTTCGACGTCACGCAGGGCCAGAAGGGCCCGCAGGCGGAGAACATCGTTCCCGCGTAACACCCGCGCAGTACGTCTCGACGTACGTCGACGTACCCGCCGAGGGCCCGCACCGCACGGTGCGGGCCCTCGGCGCGTGTGCGCTCCCAGCCGTCCTCACCAGCCGGTCGCCAGCAGATGGTTGAGGAGCAGGGCCACGACCGCCTGCGCCGTCAGCCATCCGCGCGGACGGGTGAGGAAGGCGCAGGCCGCCAGGAGCCACAGGGCGAAGGGCAGCCAGATGCGTTCCGTCTCCGCCTTGCTCATGCCGGACAGGTCGGCGGCCAGCAGGGCGAGCAGTCCGGCGGCCACGAGGAACGCCAGCCGGACCTCCGCGCCCCGCTCGCCTCCGGCGCGCCCGCCCTCCGCCCGCACGCCCCCGGGCCGCCACCGCAGCAGCACGCCCCCGGCCCGCCGCAGTCCCGCCGCCGTGGCCAGGCCCGTGATGAGCACCGTGCAGGCGAGGTTGGCCCACACCCAGTAGCCGTACGGGCGGACCCCGCCCGCACCCTCGTAGTAGCGGGTCACCAGCAGGCGGTACGCCTCCCACCAGTCGAACCCGGCCGCCGTGAACGCCACCGGCACCACCGCCGCGCCCGCCAGCAGCGGCACCAGCAGCACCGGCCGCTCCCGCACCCCGCGCCGGCCGAGCAGCAGCACCGCCGCCGCGATCACCGCGAACAGCGTCAGGCCGTACGAGAGGTAGCAGGTCAGCCCGAACAGCAGTCCCGAGCCGGCCGCCCATCCCGGTGAGCGCCCGGTGACCGCGAGGGCCAGCAGCGCCACCGCCCACGCGGCGACCGCCGCGAAGCAGCCGTCGGCGGACGTGCCCAGCCACACCGCGGCCGGTGCCAGCACCAGGAAGGGCGCCGCCCGCCGGGCGAGCCGCTCGCCCGCCACGGCCCGCGCCGCCACCAGCACCGCCACGCCCGCCGACGCGCCCACGGTGATGGTGAACGCCCCGGCCCAGCCCCCACCGCCCAGCCCGATCCGGTCGAGCAGCACGTAGGTGAGCGTGGCCGCCGGGGGATGTCCGGCGACGTGCGCGGGCCAGTTGTCGGGGGAGTGCAGGAGGATGTGCCCGGTGAAGTCGCGCAGGGTCGCCGGGACGTCCTGCCAGCGGTCGATGACCGAGAGGTACTCCTGACGGGTGGTGAGCCGCCCGGCGACCCCTCGCCGCCAGCCGTCGATCAGCGCCAGCGACCAGATCCAGGCCAGCGCCGCGCCCCAGGCCGCGGGCAGCAGCGCACGCCACGGCAGCCGGGCGGCGACGGCCGGGCCGTACGCCACGACCGCCGCCGCGACCACGAGCGCGGCCGGGGTGCCGGGCCCCAGGTGCGGGTCCCAGCGGCCCAGCAGGGGCGGCCAGCCGACGATCAGGTCGTCGTAGGTGTACGCGTACCGGCCGACCAGGACGGCGGCGGTCACGAGCAGCACGGCGGCCGCTACGGCGTACAGGTCGCGGGGGACGGGGCGCGGGCGGGTCGGGGTCACCCCGGCACCGTAGGCCGGGAGATCACGCATCGGGCGGTGCGCACGGTGGACGTCAGCGTTTCGTCATGGGTCGCGGACCGCCGCGGCGGCCGGTCCCGGCCTACGGTCGGGACATGCGCGACCTCGCCCCACGGCTTCCCTCCTCCCCGGGTTTCTGGCGCAGCCCGCTGCGCGGGCCCTGGTTCACGTCGGTGCTCGGCCTCGTCCTGCTCGCCGGCATCACCGTGCTGTTCCTGACCGGGCTGCTCTCGTACGCCGCCTACAACCCCGACCTGTCCCCGGTCAACGACAAGACGCCGGACAAGGGGATCCTCGGTTTCTACCTCTTCGCCTGGCCGACCGACCCGCCCTGGCTGTACCGCCTCACGCAGGGCGTCCACGTCACCCTCGGACTGGTCCTGATCCCGGTGCTGCTGGCCAAGCTGTGGTCGGTGGTGCCGAGGCTGTTCACCCTGCCGCCGGCCCGCTCGCTCGCCCACGCGCTGGAGCGGATCTCGCTGCTGCTGCTGGTCGGGGGCGCGCTGTTCGAGTTCGTCACCGGGGTGCTCAACATCCAGCTGGAGTATCTGTTTCCCGGCTCCTTCTACCCGCTGCACTTCTACGGCGCCTGGGTCTTCTTCGCCGCGTTCGCCGCGCACGCGGTGCTGAAGACGCCGATCGCGCTGCGCAACCTCCGGGCGATGCGCGAGGAGCGCGACGACCTGGTCTCCCCGCGGCCGGCCCCGCCCACCGTCTCGCGGCGCGGGGCCCTGTGGTTCGTCGGCGGCGGCTCACTCCTGATGTTCGCCGCGAACGCGGGGCGCAGTTTCGACGGGCCGTTGCGGGCCACCGCCGTGCTCTCCCCGCACGGCGGGCCCGAGCCGGGCGACGGACCGAACGGTTTCCAGATCAACAAGACCGCCGCCCACGTGGGCATCGACCCGGCCGAGACCCGCGACGACACCTGGCGGCTCGTCGTCACGGGACGCTCGGGGACCGTCCGGTTCAGCCGGGCCGAGCTGCTCGCCATGGAGCAGCACAGCGTGGCCCTTCCCATCGCCTGCGTCGAGGGCTGGTCGACGTCCGACCAGTGGTGGCGCGGGGTGCGGCTGCGGGACCTGGCCGCGCGTGTGGGCCACGAGGACGACCCGCCGGACGTGTTCGTCGAGTCGCTCCAGCGGCGCGGCGCTTTCCGCAGCGGGGCCCTGCGCGCCAACCAGGTGGCCGACCCGCGCTCCCTGCTCGCCCTGTTCGTCAACGGCGAGGAGCTGAGCCCGGACCACGGCCACCCGGCCCGGATCATCGTGCCCGCCGCGCCCGGCGTGCTGAACACCAAGTGGGTGGCCCGGATGACGTTCGGGGAGCAGCGATGAACCTCGTACGCGGGTCGCGGCCCCGGATCGGCAGCCCCTTCCAGATCCTCGTGCTGGTGTGCTCCTTCGCCCTCGCGGGCTGGGCGGGCGTGCGGCTGCTCGCCGACGACTGGCTCGGCGTGGCCCTCTGGTTCGTGGGGGCCGCGCTCCTGCACGACCTGGT
Source organism: Streptomyces sp. NPDC042336 (assembly GCF_055581985.1). Taxonomy (NCBI): domain Bacteria; kingdom Bacillati; phylum Actinomycetota; class Actinomycetes; order Kitasatosporales; family Streptomycetaceae; genus Streptomyces; species Streptomyces sp. NPDC042336. The sequence continues at coordinate 249,264 of NZ_JBVJEA010000010.1, forward strand.
GCTGCTGCCGCTGTACTCGGTGGTCGACCGGGCACTCACGCGCGGGCTTGGCGCGGTGCACCACCGGGAGTGGATCTCGTACGTCCGGTTCCCGGCGGCCTGCTCCGGGCTGCTCCTGCTGGTGTGGTTCCCGCTGATCGGCGGCCGGGTCGACGCGAGCTACGCGGGGGTCACCGGACTGTCGGCGGACGGCTTCCTCACCCGCTGGCTGCTGATCACGGCGGTGCTGTTCGGCGGTTCGGCGGTGCTGCTCGCCGGGCGGCTGCTGCGCAGCGCGACGAAGCGGCGCCCGCCCGACGTCCATTGACCGGCGGTCCGCCAGCCGGCGGCACCCGCGCGGCGCAGCAGGGCCCGGGTGCCGATCCGCGCCCAGGGGAAGGGGCTGCCGGCGGTGTGGGTGTCGGTGACGCCGACGAGCTGGACGTGGGTGCGTTCGTCGACGTCGACCGGAGCCGTCTCGGCGATCAGCAGGCCGCCGGGTGCCAGCAGGGCGGCGACGCGGGCCAGCAGGGCGCGGGGGTCGCCGCCGATGCCGACGTTGCCGTCCATGAGGAGGACGGTGTCCCAGCGGCCCTCGCCGGGCAGCGGCTCGAACACGGAGCGCCGCAGGCACTGCCCGCCGAGCCGTACGGTGCGGGCCACGGCGGCCTCGCTGACGTCGATGCCGAGGACGGTGCGGCCCCGGGCGGCGAGTTCGGCCACCAGGCGGCCGGGTCCGCAGCCCACGTCGAGCACGGCGCCCTCGCAGCGGTCCAGCACCTCCAGGTCGACCGTGTCGGCCCGGGCGCACCAGCGCTCCACCTCCAGCGGCAGCAGCCAGCCGTCGGCGCGGCGCAGGAACAGCGGCCCGTGTCCCGACCGCAGGGCGGCGGCGTAGGGGTCGGAGGCGTCCCAGGCGGGGGCGGGGGCCTTCCGGGCGGGGCCGGGGCGCGTGGCCGCCTTCACCGACTCGCCCGCCGGTCCGCGGCCGGTGCGCAGGCCGCCAGCCGCGCGGCGAACCGGCCGCCCGGGGCCAGGGCGGCGACGGCGTGGGCGTCGGCGGCGGTGTCGACGTCGCGCAGGCGTGGCAGGTCGCGCACCCGCAGTCCCGCCGTCAGAAGCCGCTCGCGCTGCACGGCTCCCGTGACCGGCGTCGACATGGGCACGCCGCGCAGCAGCGCGGGCTCCGGCCGGGCCAGGCCCAGGGCCCAGAAGCCGCCGTCCTCCGCCGGGCCGAAGTACGCGTCGCAGTCGCCGAAGTCCACGTCGAGCAGGTCCGGCGCCACCTGCGGGGTGTCCATCCCGATCAGCAGGGCGGGCCCCGCGCACCCGGCGAACGCGTCCGCGAGGCGCGCGTCGAGACCGCCCGCGCCCTGCGGTACGACGTCGAAGCCGGGCGGCAGCCAGGGGCCGGGGTCGCCGTCGAGCACCAGGACCCGGCGGCGCGCGGGCGTCGCGGCCACGGCGCCCAGGGTGTCGGCGAGGGCCGCCTCGGCCAGCGCGGCCGCCTCGGCGGGGGTGAAGGGCGGGGTGAGGCGGGTCTTGACCCGGCCGGGACGCGGTTGCTTGGCGATGACGAGGAGGGTGGTCGTGGCGGTCACCGGGTGACGCTCCTCTCGCCGTTCCCCGCACGGACGGCCGGCGGCTCGGCGAGGACGCGGCGCATGTCCCGTACCGCGTGCCAGGTGCCGCGCCAGGTTCCGGTCACCTTCGAGGCGCCGGTGCGGGGCAGGTACGGGACGTCGTGCTCGGCGATCCGCCAGCCCGCGTCGGCGGCCCGCACCACCATCTGCAGCGGGTAGCCGCTGCGCCGGTCGGTGAGGCCGAGGCCGAGCAGCGGCTCGCGGCGGGCGGCGCGCAGCGGGCCGAGGTCGTGCAGCCGCAGGCCGGTGCGGCGGCGCAGCATCCGGGCCAGGGCGAGGTTGCCGGCGCGGGCGTGGACGGGCCAGGCGCCCCTGGCCCGCGGTCGCCGACGGCCGAGCACGAGGTCGGAGGTGCCGGCGCGGATCTCCCGTACGAACGGTGCCAGCAGGCCCGGGTCGAGGGAGGCGTCGCAGTCGCAGAAGCAGACGATGTCGGCGGTCGCGGCGGTCAGCCCGGCGTGGCAGGCGGCGCCGAAACCGCGGCGCGGCTCGGTCACGACCGTGGCGCCGAGCGAGCGGGCGAGGTCCGCCGAGCCGTCGGTGGAGCCGTTGTCGACGACGAGCGCACGCCAGCCGGCCGGCACGCGGGCCAGGACCCAGGGGAGGGCCCCGGCCTCGTTCAGGCAGGGGAGTACGACGTCGACGTCCGGAGCGGGCGAGGTGGTCACGGCGTTCACCCTACGAACCGGAACCGGACGAATCGGGCTTCCAGTCCTTACGAAACACGGACGTCGGCAGCCCGGCCGCCCGCGCGGGGGACGCCGACGGCCCCCCGATGCGACGCTGACCCCATGCACCAGCACCCCCACCAGCCCACCCCACCGCCCCCGGCCCCGGGCGGGCCTCCGGTCCTGGCCGCGGGCGAGGCACCGGTCCTGGCCCCGGGCGGGCCTCCGGCCGAAACCGGGGCCGTTCCTGGGACTGGGCCCGCGGTCGTCTCCGGGGGCGCCCCTGACGTTGGGTCCGAGGCCGTCTCCGGGACGGCTCCTGCGGGTGGGCCTGAGGTCGTCTCCGGGGGTGGATCTGCCGCGGTTCCTGCGGCGGGGTCTGGGACCGGACCCGAGGGCGTCCCCGTGGCGGGGGCCGGGGCCGTCTCCGGGGGTGAGGCCGTTGCCGAGGGTGGATCAGGGGGTGGCGCCGCACGGGTGCTCGTCGTGGACGACGACCCCACCGTTGCGGAGGTCGTGGCCGGGTATCTGGTGCGTGCCGGTTATCGGGTCGACCGGGCCGGTGACGGTCCGGGCGCGCTGGGCCGGGCCGCCGCGCACCGTCCCGACCTGGTGGTGCTCGACCTGATGCTGCCCGGCATGGACGGCCTGGAGGTGTGCCGACGGCTGCGCGCCCAGGGGCCGGTGCCGGTCATCATGCTGACCGCCCGGGGCGAGGAGGACGACCGCGTCCTCGGTCTGGAGGTCGGCGCCGACGACTACGTCACCAAGCCGTTCAGCCCGCGGGAACTGGTGCTGCGGGTGGAGTCCGTCCTGCGCCGCACCCGGCCGGTACCGGCCCCGGCGCCGCGCCCGCCGTCCGCGGCCGGTCTCACCGCCGACCCGGCCGCCCGCAGGGCCACCAAGGACGGCACCGAACTGGCCCTCACCCTCCGCGAGTTCGATCTCCTCGTCTTCTTCCTGCGCAACCCCGGGCGGGCGTTCGCCCGGGAGGAGCTGATGCGCGAGGTGTGGGGCTGGGACTTCGGCGACCTGTCCACCGTGACCGTCCACGTCCGGCGGCTGCGCGGCAAGGTCGAGGACGATCCGGCCCGCCCCCGGCTGATCCAGACGGTGTGGGGCGTGGGCTACCGCTTCGACCCGGCCGGCCGGGAGGCGGACTGACCGTGCACGCCACCCTCCTCATCGCCCTCTACGCCTTCGCGGGCGCCGCCGCCACCGGCCTGGTGGGCGCGGGCGTGCTGCGGCTGATCCGGCGGCGCTCGCTGACCGCGTCGCTCGCCGTGGTGGCGGCGGTCGCCGTCCTCGCGATGCTCGCCGGCACGCTGGCCGTCGCCTGGGCGATGTTCCTGTCCCCGCACGACCTGTCGGTCGTCACGACCGTCGTGGCGATGGCCGCCGTCGTCTCCCTGGCCACGGCGCTACTGCTGGGCCGCTGGGTGGTCGCCCGCAGTCGTGAACTGGCGGCGGCGGCACGCTCGTTCGGCGACGACGGGGACTACGCGGCCCCCACCACCCCGGCGACCGCCGAACTGGACGCGCTCAGCCGCGAACTGGCGGCCACCAGCGCCCGGCTCGCGCAGTCCCGGGAGCGGGAGCGGGCCCTGGAGACCTCCCGGCGCGAGCTGGTCGCCTGGATCTCGCACGACCTGCGCACCCCGCTGGCCGGGCTGCGCGCCATGTCCGAGGCGCTGGAGGACGGGGTCGCCGCCGACCCCGACCGCTATCTGCGGCAGATCCGGGCCGAGGTGGAACGCCTCAACGACATGGTCGGCGACCTCTTCGAACTCTCCCGCATCCACGCCGGCACGCTCGTCCTCGCCCCGGCCCGGATCTCGCTCTACGACCTGGTCGGTGACGCCCTCGCGGGCGCGGACCCGCTCGCGCGCCGGCACGGCGTACGGCTCGTCGGCGACGCGGTGGCGGCCGTACCGGTCGAGGTGGACGGCAAGGAGATGAGCCGGGTCCTGGGCAACCTGCTGGTCAACGCGATCCGCCGCACCCCGGCCGACGGCACGGTCGCGGTCGCCGCCGAGCGGTCCGGCGACGGCGTGGTGGTCTCCGTGACCGACGGCTGCGGCGGCATCCCCGAGGAGGACCTGCCGCGGGTGTTCGACACCGGCTGGCGCGGCTCCCACGCCCGTACGCCCCCCGCCGGGGCGGGTCTGGGCCTCGCCATCGTCCGCGGCATCGTCGAGGCCCACCGCGGCCGGGCCACGGTCCGCAACATCCCCGGCGGCTGCCGCTTCGAGGTGACCCTGCCGCTGGCGGAGGCCTGAGCCCCGGGGGGGGGCGGGTCACTCCCCCCGCAGGCCCGCCCGCGCGAACTCCCGCATGCCCTCGGCGAACCCCACCCGGGGCCGCCAGCCCAGGTCGGTGCGCAGCCGGGTGGAGTCGGCGGTGATGTGGCGGACGTCGCCCAGCCGGTACTCGCCGGTGACGACGGGCTCGGGTCCGCCGTGGGCGGCGGCCAGCGCGGTGGCCATCTCGCCCACCGTGTGCGGCTCACCGCTGCCGGTGTTGTAGACGCCGAGCGCACCCTCCGGCGGCCCGGCGGCCTCCAGCGCCGCCACGTTCGCCGCGGCCACGTCCCGCACGTGCACGAAGTCCCGGCGCTGGCGGCCGTCCTCGAAGACGCGCGGGGCCTCACCGCGGGCCAGCGCGGAGCGGAAGAAGGAGGCGACACCGGCGTACGGGGTGTCGCGGGGCATCCGGGGGCCGTACACGTTGTGGTACCGCAGCGACACCGCCGTCGCGCCGGTCGTCCGGGCCCAGGCGGCGGCCAGGTGCTCCTGGGCCAGCTTGGTCGTGGCGTACACGTTGCGCGGGTCGGCCGGGGCGTCCTCGCCGACCAGTCCGGGGGCCAGGTCCGCGCCGCACTGCGGGCACACGGGCTCGAACCGGCCCGCGTCCAGATCGGCGACGGCGCGCGGCCCCGGCCGCACCACCCCGTGCCGGGGGCACGCGTACCGGCCCTCCCCGTACACGACCATCGACCCGGCGAGCACCAGCCGCCGGACGCCCGCACCGGCCATCGCGGTGAGCAGTACGGCGGTGCCGAGGTCGTTACGGGAGACGTACTCCGCCGCGTCGGCGAACCCGTTGCCGAGGCCGACCATCGCCGCCTGGTGGCACACGGCGTCCGCACCGGCCAGCGCCCGGGCGAGGGCCGCCGGATCGCGCACGTCGGCGCCGGGGTCCTCGCGGAGGTCGTAGCCGACGGGCTCGTGCCCGTGCTCCCGCAGGGCCTCGACGACGTGGGACCCGATGAAACCGGCGCTGCCGGTGACCAGTACGCGCATGGGCGACACGCTAGGCCCGCGGGAGCGCCGGAACGGGCCGGCCGGCCGGCACGTCACGGGTTCGTAAGGGGCGGGGAGGCACGGCCGCCGAAGGTGACTTTGCCATTCCTTTACAACCTGCCCGGTCCCCGCCTCGTCTCTCCGTCCGACCCGCATCACCACCCGCGGTGTGCCGACGCGCCGACGCGTGGACGCGCCGACGACGAGAGAGAGCGACCCGATGCGCCGAACGATCCTCACCGCCGTGGCCCTGGCCTGCACCGCCGTACTGGCGGGCACCGCGCCCGCATTCGCCGACGACCCCTCCCCGGTCCCCTCCGCACCCGCCGCCAGCACCCCGAGCCCCGGCACCGGACCGAGCGAGGCAACCCCCGCGCCCTCCGTCAGCGTCCCGGCCGAGCCGACCCAGGCACCGGCCCCCGCGCCCGCCGACGGCCAGGTCTCCGTCGTACCCGAGGGCGCGGCCGACACCGGGGTGGCGGCGCCCTCCGACCCGGCCGGGACCGACGGGACCGCGGTCGGCGCGAGCACCGGCGGGGTGCTCCTCGCGGGCGGCGCGGTCCTGTTCGTCGTCCGCCGCCGACGGGCGGCGGCGACCGGCGCATGATCCCGCGCCCCGGCCGCGCCCTCGCCGCCGCCGCGCTGGCCGCGCTGCTGGCGGGCTGCGGCGGTCAGGGGGACGGCGACGCCGCCCCCGCCCGCCCGGCGCCCGCGACGACCCCGGCGGCACCGCCCGAGCGGGCCCCCGCGAAGCCGGTGCGGCCCCTGGCGCGTTCGGTGCCGGTGGGGCTGCGCATCCCCGCCATCGGCGTCGACACCCCGGTGATGGGCCTCGGGCTGGCCTCGGACGGCACGGTGGAGGTGCCGCCCGTCGCGGACGACGACCGCGCCGGCTGGTACCGGCACTCGCCGACCCCGGGTCAGGCGGGTCCTTCGGTCCTCCTCGGCCATGTCACGGTCGGCCGGTACGGCGACGGGGTCTTCCGCCACCTCGCGCGGCTGCACCGCGGCGACCGGATCGAGGCCCGCCTGGCGAACGGCACCGCCGCCGAGTTCACGGTCACGGCCGTACGGACGGTGGCCAAGGCCGACTTCCCCACGCACGACGTCTACGGCGACGTGGCCGGGCCTGAGCTGCGGCTCATCACCTGCGGCGGCCCGCGCGACGGCGAGGAGTACCGGGACAACGTGATCGTCTTCGCCGGACTGAGCGCCACCAGGGGCGCCCGGGGCCCGTCCGCCTGACCGGCCCTGGTGCGCACCGCACACCCTCACGACCATGGAGAGCGTTGAAACGGTCCCGTGACAGGGCGGCGTCCGAACTGTTCGCCGCCCTGTATCCGCGCCTCGCCGGCTGGTGCCGTCGGCTCGTCGACGACGACGAGACCGCCCACGAGATCGCCTCGGAGGCGTTCACCCGGCTCTGGGCCCGCTGGACGTCCGTGGAGGAGCCCCGCGGCTTCCTCTACGTCACCGCCGCCAACCTCGTGCGCGACCACTGGCGCAAGCTGGAGCGCGAGCGCCGGGCGGTGCGCCGGGTCACCGCGGAGGTCGCCGTGCGCCCGCACCCCGAACAGGCCGACCCCTCGGTGCGGCTGCTCGTACAGTCCCTGCCGGAGCGACTGCGCGTGCCGATCCTGCTCCACTACTACGCCGACATGCCGATCCGGGAGGTGTCCGCGCTGACCGGACGCAAGGAGGGGACCGTCAAGGCCGACCTGCACGCGGCCCGCGAACTGCTCCGCGTCCATCTGAGGAGAAGCCTTGACCACACGTCTTGAGGACGAGATGGACGAGCCCGGATTCGACCACGACGATCCGCTGCTGGTCGTCCTGCGTCCGGGCGCCGATCTCCTGGGCGCGCCGCCGGGCCGTTACGAGGCGGTCCGCCGCGCCGCGTCCCGCCGGCGCCTGCTGCGCGCCGCCGCCGGTGCCGCCGCGACCGCTGCCGCCGCCGCGCTGATCGCGCTGCCGCTGCACTGGGCGGCCCCCGCCCAGCCCGCGCGCCCGGCGCCGCCCATGGCCCCCGCCCCGGCCGCCCCCGCGCCGGAGGCGTCGCCGAGCCCGGCCCCGCCGAGCGACTCCACGCGGGCGCCCGGTCCCGGCCCCGCGCTGCCGACGGAGGCCCCCGCCACGTCCGCCGCCACGCCGTCGCCGTCCGAGCCGTCGGCCGCACAGCCGTCGCCCGAGCCGAGCGACCCGCCGGTGCGGCAGGTACCGTCGGGCGCGCCCGGCACCGTGGTGCCCACGCCCTCGGTGCACGACCCCGCGGAGCAGGACGGCCCGGCGACCGTGGACGGTACGGCTGCTACAACAGGGTGATGATCTATCACGTGGTGCCGCTCGCCGAGTGGAACGCCGAGCCGGGGCGGCCGTACGCGCCCGCCTCCCTCGCCGAGGACGGGTTCGTCCACTGCTCGCCCGACGAGGAGACCACGCTCGCCGTCGTCAACGCCTTCTACCGCGGCGCTCCCCGGCCGCTGGTGGCACTGCTCGTCGACGAGGACCGGCTCACCGCGAGGTGCCGGTGGGAGGCGGCCGACCCGGCACCGCCGCCGGGCGTCGCCGAGGGCACACTCTTCCCGCACGTGTTCGGCCCCCTCGACCGTGCGGCCGTCCAGCGCGTGCTGGAGGTCCGCTGGGACGACGGGGGCCGGGCCGCGGGACTGTCCTGACCTCAGTGCTCCTGGGGGACGATGGCGCCGCCGAGCAGCGCGGACGCCGTCTCGACCGGCGTGGCGACGGGCGCCGACGGCGCGGGTTCGACGCCGGGGGCCGGGTGGCAGGTGAAGCCGAGGCGGGCCATGGCCCGGGTCACCTCGCCGCCGGAGAAGTCGCGCCGGTCCTGCCGGGTGATGACCTCGCCCACCTGCTTGACGGGGTAGCGACGGCGGCCGATGGTGACCGACTCACCGGTGACCGGCTCGGGCGTGATGCCCTTCATCGAGTCCAGCACCCCGCCCTTGGTGAGGTCGAACGGGTACCGGGCGATGACACAGCGCATGATGCCTCCAAAAGGGGGATGGAGCGGGTGGGTCCGGGCGGTCCCGGGGCGGGGCGTCCCAGGGGTGTTCCAGAGTGTTCCAGAGTGGTCAGGGCGCTCCGGTGCTGTCCGGGGCGCCCGAGCGGGCCTAGGCCGCCGAGCCGGTCGAACCGGCGGAGCCGCCCGTGGACTGGCGGCGCGGCCTGCGGCGCGGGGACTCACCGGTGGGCCGCCCCTGGCCGGCGCGGCCCTGGCCGGTGCGCGGCTGCGCGGTGCCGGCACCCTGGCCGCCGCCGCGCCCCTGCGAGGGACGGCTGCGACGGCCGCGGGACGAGGACCCCGCGCCGGAGGCGGCACGCCGGGGGCGCTCCACGACCGGTGCGGCGATGACGACGGGGACACCGGAGGGGGCCTGCGCACCGGTGATGCGGGCCAGCTCCGCCTCGCCCGAGCGGATCGGGGTGACCAGCGGGGTGATGCCGGCCGAGGCCATCAGCCGGGTCATCTCGCGCCGCTGGTCCGGCGTCACCAGGGTGACGACGCTGCCGGACTCGCCGGCCCGGGCCGTACGGCCGCCACGGTGCAGGTAGTCCTTGTGGTCGCCGGGCGGGTCGACGTTGACGACCAGGTCGAGGTTGTCGACGTGGATGCCGCGGGCCGCGACGTTGGTCGCCACCAGCGCCGTCACCTGCCCGTCCTTGAACTGGGCGAGGGTCCGGGTGCGCTGCGGCTGGGACTTGCCGCCGTGCAGTCCGGCGGCGCGCACCCCGCTCTTCAGCAGCTGCTTCACCAGCCGGTCCACCCGGTGCTTGGTGTCCAGGAACATGATGACCCGGCCCTCGCGCGCCGCGATCTCGACGGTCGCGCGCTGCTTGTCCTCGTCCTGCACGTGCAGGACGTGGTGCTCCATCGTGGTGACGGCACCGGCCGACGGGTCGACGGAGTGGACCACCGGGTCCGTCAGGTAGCGGCGGACCAGCCGGTCGACGTTGCGGTCGAGGGTGGCCGAGAACAGCATCCGCTGCCCGTCCGGCGCGACCTGGTCGAGCAGGGCGGTGACCTGCGGCATGAAGCCCATGTCGGTCATCTGGTCGGCCTCGTCCAGCACCGTGATGGTGACGTCGCCCAGGGCGCAGTCGCCGCGGTCGATGAGGTCCTTGAGCCGTCCGGGCGTCGCGACGACGACCTCGGCGCCGGAGCGCAGTGCCCCGGCCTGCCGGCCGATCGACATGCCGCCGACCACGGTGGCCGACCTGAGGCCCGCGGCGCGGGCGTACGGGCTGAGCGCGTCGGTGACCTGCTGGGCCAGCTCACGGGTGGGGACGAGGACGAGGGCGAGCGGACGCCGCGGCTCGGCGCGCTTGCCCGCGGTGCGGGCCAGCAGGGCGAGACCAAAGGCGAGCGTCTTGCCCGAACCGGTGCGGCCGCGGCCGAGCACGTCCCGTCCGGCCAGGGAGTTCGGCAGGGTCGCCGCCTGGATCGGGAACGGCACGCTCACGCCCTGGTCGCCGAGGGCGGCCAGCATGCGGGGCGGCAGGTCGAGTTCGGCGAAGGTCTCGACGGCGGGCAGCGCCGGGGTGACCGTCTTCGGCAGCGCGAACTCGCCGCCCTGGGGGGCGGCCGCCGGACGGCGGCCGGAGTTCTGGGGGCGGCCGGCCGAACGGGAGCGACGGGGGCCTTCGGTGGAGCGTCGGCGGTCGTTGGTGCGTGTGCGGTTCATGGGGAACCTTCCTTGATACGGCACGTATCAAGGGAGACCCGCAGCGGACGAGCGGCGCAGGGAATCGCAAGAACGAGCCGACCCGGTCGATTTCGGCGTGGTGCGCCGAGTGGACCGGGAGAATTGATGAATTGCGGAGAACGCGGGTGACGCGAACGCGCGGGACGCAGTCGGTGCCCCGCGCGGCGGGACGGGGCGCTGTGCGCCCGGAAACGCGGCGAGCTGGGGCCCGCACCCCAAGGTGCGGGCCCCAGCTGCGGAGTATGCGTGAGCGTCAGGCCGGGGTGATGTTCTCGGCCGTCGGGCCCTTCTGGCCCTGCGCGATGTCGAAGGTCACCTTCTGACCCTCGAGCAGCTCGCGGAAGCCCTGCGCGTTGATGTTCGAGTAGTGGGCGAAGACGTCGGGGCCGCCGCCGTCCTGCTCGATGAAGCCGAAGCCCTTTTCGGCGTTGAACCACTTCACGGTGCCGGAAGCCATGTTTTCTCCTTCGGTACGGTGCTCGGAGTCCACCCTGTGTGCACTCCGGTCGCCGCGATGATCACCCCGTCGGAAAAAACCTTCAGGCAACCACAACTGCAACTTCCCTCGACAGTAGCACGCCGTGATCGGCCGGGTGCCGGGGATAATCTTGGCCCGATCGGTCGCCCGGGGAATATTCCCGGCACGCCGGCCGACTTCTCCCGGCGCCCAGGCGGATGTCGCCCAGGGACCCACCGCCGACACCCCCGTATCGAGACAAAGGACACGTCCGTACGGGTGGCCGGGCCGGGGGAGGAACGGTTCGGCGTCCGGCTGCGTCGTCCCCTTCCAGGACACGGCGGCCGTGTCCCGGAGAGGGGCGGCGCGGTGGCTGCGGACGGGTTCGCCAAGTGGACACGGCGGTTCGAGGACGAGCGTGAGCGCAGAGCGGCGCAGGGCGATCCGGACTGGGCGCGCGGCGCCGTACTGCACCGGGCGGTGTGGGCCGGCATCCAGCGCTTCCAGGTCGGCGAGGACGGTGACGGGGCGAACCTCGTCGCCAAGGCGGACGAGGCGGGCGACGCCGACTACGCGCGGGCGGTGCGGCTGTTCGTCGCCGAGGAGCAGAACCACGCCCGGCTCCTCGCCCGGCTGCTGGAGGCCGGCGGCCGGCCGACGCTGAGCGGCCACTGGAGCGACACCGCCTTCGTGCGGCTGCGGCGGCTGCTGGGCCTGCGCACGGAACTGCTGGTGCTGATGATCGCCGAGGTCGTGGCGCTGCGCTACTACCGCGCCCTGCGGGACGGCACCGACGACGCGCTGACGTCGGAGGTGGCGGGCCGGATCCTGGCCGACGAACGGCGCCACGTCCCCTTCCACTGCGAGCGGCTGCACGACTCGCTGGCCGAACTCCCCGCCGTGACACGCCGCCCCGTGATGGCCCTGTGGCGGCTGCTCCTCCTCGCGGCCACCCTGGTCGTCGTCGCCGACCACGGCGCGGGGCTGCGCCGGCTCGGCGTCGGGCGGCGCCGTTTCGCGGCCGACGTGACGGCCTCGTCCGCCGAGGTGGTCCGCGCCGTGCTGGCCCCGCGACCGGACGCGTGGGCCGGCGGCGCGTGAGGACCCGGTACCGGCGGTGTGTGGGGCTCGGCTCCGGCGGCGGGGGCGGGCGTCCGCCGTCAGGCCGTACTACTTGCTGACGGCGAAGCGCATCAGGGCGTGCTCGTCGCCCTGCTTGATCTTGCCCGTCTCGTTGACGACCTCCAGCTTCCAGCTGCCCCCGGCCCGTACCGCCTTGGCCACGGCGCATCCGTTGTCCTGGCTCAGCAGGCTGGGCCAGATGTCGGCGACCTGCTCCGTGCTGCCGCCGGTGGCGTCGTAGACCTTGAAGCTGATGTTGCGCGCCTTCTGGAAGGAGCTCCCCTTCTTGTACGCGGCGGCGACGAAGACGATCGACGTGATGGCGCTCGGGAGCCGCGCGAACTCGACGGTCACCGTCTCGTCGTCCCCGTCCCCGTGGCCGGTCTGGTTGTCGCCGCTGTGCAGCAGCGAGCCGTTGCCCATCGGGTCGAGCGAGTCGAGGCCGGCGAGCCGTACCGGGTCCCCGCCCTGGAGGGCGACGGCGATCAGGTCGAGGTCGGTGCCGGTCTTGCGCCGCAGCTTGCCGAGCACTCCGCCGCTGCTGCCGGCCGTGGGGTCCCAGGAGACGCCGATGGACAGGTGGGTCACTCCGTCCAGGTCGGCGGGGCCGCCTTCCTTGGTGAGCGTGATCATGTGTGGTCATCCTCCGTGGGTCGTGCCTGTGCCGCAGAGTCTGCCTGGCGCCGGAACGTTTCGGCAGGGCGGGGCGGCCGGTCAGTTTTCGAGAAGCACCGCGGGCCCGGCCGCCCATACCGTCGAGGACATGAACTCCATCGACTCCGTCACCCTCGAGGTGGCCGACACCGAGGCCGCCGCCCGCTTCTACGCCGACGCCTTCGGACTCGACGGATCGCGGGTGCGGGTCCGCGCCTCCGCCTCCCCGACGAGCGGGTTCCGCGGCTTCACGCTGTCGCTCGTGGTGGCTCAGCCCGGCAACGTCGACGCGCTGTTCACCGCCGCCGTCGACGCCGGCGCCACCGTCCTCAAGCCCGCCGCGAAGTCGCTGTGGGGCTACGGCGGGGTCGTCCAGGCGCCGGACGGCACGGTCTGGCAGATCGCGACCTCGGCGAAGAAGGACACCGCCCCGGTCACCCGCGACGTCGACGAGATCGTGCTCCTCCTGGGCGTCGAGGACGTCAAGGCCACCAAGCGGTTCTACGTGGAGCAGGGCCTGACCGTGGGCAAGAGCTTCGGCGGGAAGTACGTCGAGTTCGCCACCGGCCCGGGCGCCGTCAAGCTCTCCCTCTACAAGCGCCGGGCCCTCGCCAAGGTCGCGGGCGTGTCCGCCGAGGGCACCGGCTCGCACCGTCTCGTCGTCTCCGGCGGCACCCGCCCGTTCGACGACCCGGACGGCTTCACCTGGCAGCCGGAACTCCGACACTGATGGGCTAGTTTCCTGTGCATGTCATCACGGGAAACTCCGCGAATACCCAGGGGCGGGACGCGGGCGGGACTCTGGGCCGTGGCGGGTGCGGCGACCCTCGCGTTCCTCATAGCCCTGGAGATCGCCGCGCGCCGCTACGGGCTGCCGGGGCCGATGACCAACCAGGCCAAGGAGCTGGTGTTCGCCCCCGCCTCGGGGCCCCTGCTCTACGCCGGTCTGGCGCTGACCATGGTGGTCCTGACCTGGCGGCAGCGGTTCGCCGCGGCGGCCGTCGCGGTCGGCATCGACCTCGCCGTCGCGCTGGTGCGGTGGGCAGCGGACGCCACCGCGTCCGGCAGCCACTCCTTCGGCAACGGCGCGCTGTGGGTGGTCCTGGGCTGCGGGGCAGTCGCCGTGACGCGACGCACCGGACCCGAGCGGATCCTGCTGCTGAAGGGCGTCGGGCTCGGTCTCCTGCTGGTGGCCGGGCGCAAGACGGGCGACGCCTGGCTGCTGATCACGTCGAAGACGCGTCCGGACGTGCTCGACCCGTACGTGGCGACCGCCGACCACGCGCTGGGGAACCCGTCGTGGCTGGTGGGACGCGCCGTCCAGGCCACGGGCCCGGTCGGTGAGCACATACTGGACTGGGTCTACGTCCAGCTCGCGGTGGCCGCGGTCGTGGTCGCGCTGTACCAACTGCGCAAGGTGGGTGCCGAGCGCCGGTTCCCGCGCCACCACCTGGTCCGCACCTTCCTGCTGATCGGTCTGCTCGGGCCGGGCATCTACATGGTCTTCCCGGTGGTCGGGCCGGTCTTCGCCTACGGCACCGGCGCCTTCGGCACCGGCGGCGCGGAGTGGGCCATCGCCGACCTGTGGCCGCACACGCTCCCGCCGATCGGCCCGCCGCACCCGTTCACGTACGACGGGGTCACCCCCCGCAACTGCATGCCCAGCCTGCACACGGCGTGGGCCACCGTGATCTTCATCCACTCCCGCAAGGGCCCGCGCGCCCTTCGCTGGGCAGGGACCTTCTGGCTGGTCGCCACGCTCACCGCGACGCTGGGGTTCGGCTACCACTACGCCATCGACCTCGTCGCCGGCGTGGTCTTCGCGGTCACGGTCGAGGCGGGGCTGCGCGCCCTGGACCGCGGCTGGGACCGGTCGGGCAGCCTGCTGGTCGCCCACGGGGCGCTGGTGTTCACCGCGATCCTGGTGTCGACGCGCTACCTGTCGCTGGAGATGGCCCGGCACCCGTGGGTCTTCGGGCCGCTCCTGCTGCTGGCGATGGCCTCGGTGATCCACGGCTACGTACGGACCGCGAAGGGCTGGGAACCGGCGACCGTGACGCCGCCGGCGCGGCCGGAACCGCAACTGGAGGCGGCCTGAGCGACCGGCCCGGCCCCGCCCGTCGGCCGATCGCGGGAGTTCGCATCTCGTCGGATGCCGCGGGCTCCGGACCCGAGGGCCGGACAGCCGCCCGCGCCGGGACCGCCACCGGCGTGGCGCCGAGGCACCCGGTCACCCGGTCACCCGGCCGGTACCGTGCACCCATGCCTGATCTGACCCCTTCCTCCCCCGCCGAGGCCTACGCGGCGCTGCTCCAGGGCAACGCCCGCTTCGTGAGCGGTGACCGCCTGCACCCCAACCAGGACGCCGACCGCCGGTCGGAGCTGGCCCCGCGTCAGCATCCGTTCGCGGTGCTCTTCGGCTGCTCGGACTCGCGGCTCGCGGCCGAGATCATCTTCGACCGGGGGCTGGGCGACCTGTTCGTGGTGCGGACGGCCGGCCATGTGGCGGGCGCGGAGGTGCTGGGCAGTGTCGAGTACGGCGTCGACGTGCTGGGCGCACCGCTCGTGGTGGTGCTCGGGCACGACTCCTGCGGCGCGGTCACCGCGGCCGCCGAGACCGTGCACGGCGGCACGGCGCCGGCCGGTTACCTCGGGGACGTGGTGGAGCGGGTGATCCCGAGCGTGCTCGCGGCGCGCGCCCTGGGGCGCACGGAGATCGACGAGTTCGTGGACGAGCACATCCGCCGGAGCGTCGACGGGCTGGTGGGGCGCTCGGCGCTGCTGGCGGCCGAGGTGGCCGCCGGCCGGTGCGCGGTCGTCGGCCTGTCCTACCGCCTGGCCGGCGGAACGGTGAAGCGCGTGGCGGCCCACGGGCTCCCGGAGTAGCCGACCTCACTGGTGCCGCCGCGATGTCACTGGTGGCATCGCGGCGGCACCACTCATTTGGGCGGCGTTTCCGCAGGTCGGAGGGCTGTCCTTCGGTGCCACGCGATTGTGGCGCCAGTACGGCTTGCGTATGACGCCATCGTGGTGCCATCATGGCGTCATGGACCTCACCCCGTACGTCGACACACTCCGCCGGGAACTCGCGGTGGCCGCCGAAGCCGGTGGCCGGGAATCCCGTGAGCTGGCCGAGCGGCTCATCGCTCCGCTGGACTCGGCGACCCGGCTGACCATGCTCAACGTGCTCTCCGCCGCGATGGACGAGATCACCCGCGAACTGGCCCCCGGTTCGGTCGACGTACGGCTGCGCGGGCTCGAACCCGACTTCGTGGTGACGCTGCCGCCCGCCGACACCGGCGCCGCGGAGCACGTCGCGCCGGTCGAGACGTTCAAGGCGCCGGCACCGGCACCCGCCGAAGGTGACGAGGGCGGCACCGCCCGGGTCAACCTGCGGCTGCCGGCCCACCTCAAGACGCGGGCCGAGGAGGCCGCGAGCCGCGAGGGACTGTCGGTCAACGCCTGGCTGGTGCGGGCCGTGTCGGCCGCCGTCGACGGCGGCGGCGCCCCACCCGCGCCGGAGCGGGCGCGCACCGTCGGGCAGAGCTTCACCGGCTGGGTGCGCTAGCCACCCGCACTCGCCCCCGGCCCGCACCGGGCCCGGAGAACCAAGCACAGCACAGCGCTCACGCCATGTCCCACCAGCGGGGACACCCCACGGACTCACGAGGACGGTACAGCCATGCCTTCTTTCGACACTCCCGGACCCATCGCGGTGACCGCCCACGTGGGCGCCGGTTCCATCCGGTTCAGCGCGGGCGACCGGCTCGACACGGTCGTCGAGGTGCGACCCGGCGACCCCCAGCGCGACAAGGACGTACGGGCCGCCGAGCAGACCGAGGTCTCCTACGCGAGCGGCGTCCTGACGATCAGTACGAAGGAGCGCCGCCTGATCGGCCCCACCGGCACCGTCGACGTGACGGTGGAACTGCCCGCCGGCTCGCGGGTCGACATGGACGGCTCCTGGGCCCAGGTCCTCGGCGAGGGCCGGCTCGGCGAGGTCCGGGTGAAGACCCCGGGCGGTGACGTCCGCCTGGACACGACCGGGCCGCTCCAGCTCAACGCCTCCCACGGCTCGGTCACCGTGGACCGGGTCGAGGGCTCGGCCGAGATCACCACCAGCTCCGGCAGCGTGCGCGTCGGCGTCATCGACGGTCCCGCGGTACTGAAGAACTCGCACGGCTCCACCACCGTGGGCGTCGCACTCGGCGACCTGCGGGTGAAGAACGCCAACGGCGACATCAACGTCACCCGCGCCGAGGCCTCGCTCACCGCCACCACCGCCCACGGCACCCTGCGGGTGGACGAGGTGGCCCGCGGCGAGATCCGGCTGGAGACCTCCTACGGTGCCATCCAGGTCGGCGTCCGCGAGGGCACGGCCGCCTGGCTCGACGCCCAGTCCAGCGGCGGGCAGGTGCGCAACACCCTCACCGCGTCCGGCGGCCCCGCCGCGACCGAGGAGACCGTGAAGGTCCACGCCCGCACCCGCTACGGCAACATCGACGTCCGCCGCGCCAAGGGCTGAGCGCTCGCCCTTCCCACCGGGCACCTCACACCCGTCCCCCTCTTGTCGTCCCTCTGCCGCCTCTGATCCGTCACCCCTCGAACGGGAGGGCTCCATGCCTTCATCTGTCATGCCCACGACCAGCTCAGGAGCCGGTCCGCAGGCGTCCGCCGCCGTCTCCGCTGTGGGTCTGCGCAAGTCGTACGGCGACAAGACCGTCCTCGACGGCATCGACCTGCGCATCCCGGCCGGGTCCGTGTTCGCGCTGCTCGGACCGAACGGCGCCGGCAAGACCACCACGGTCCAGATCCTCTCCACCCTCGTCTGCGCCGACGGCGGAGAGGTCCGGGTGGCGGGCCACGACCTCGCCACCGCCCCGCAGGCCGTGCGCGGCGCCATCGGTGTCACCGGGCAGTTCTCGGCCGTGGACGGTCTGATCACCGGCGAGGAGAACATGCTCCTCATGGCGGACCTGCACCTGATCCCCCGGCGCGAGGGCAAGCGGATCGCCGCCGACCTGCTGGAACGCTTCGGCCTCACCGAGGCCGCGAAGAAGCCCGCCTCCACCTACTCCGGCGGCATGAAGCGCCGCCTCGACATCGCCATGACCCTGGTCGGCAGCCCCCGGGTCATCTTCCTCGACGAGCCCACCACCGGCCTCGACCCCCGCTCCCGCCACAACATGTGGCAGATCATCCGCGAACTCGTCACCGGCGGCGTCACCGTCTTCCTCACCACCCAGTACCTGACGGAGGCCGACGAACTCGCCGACCGCATCGCCGTGCTGCACGACGGGCGGATCGCCGCCGAAGGCACCGCCGAGGAACTCAAGCGGCTCGTCCCGGGCGGGCACGTCCGGCTCCGCTTCACCGACCCCGACGCCTACCGCGACGCCGCCACGGCACTGTCCGACGGCACCGGCGACGACGACTCCCTCACCCTCCGGATCCCCAGCGACGGCAGCCAGCGCGCCCTGCGGTCCGTCCTCGACCGCCTCGACGGCGCGGGCGTCGAGGCCGACGGGCTGACCGTGCACACCCCCGACCTCGACGACGTCTTCTTCGCCCTCACCGGCGGCGCCGGCGTTCCCGCCCGCTCCGACTCGACCAAGGAGACGGTCCGATGAGCAGCCTCACCCTCGCCGCGCGCAACTCCTCCACCATGCTGCGCCGCAACCTGCTGCACGCCCGCCGCTACCCCTCTCTCACCCTCAACCTCCTGCTCACGCCGATCATGCTGCTGCTCCTCTTCGTGTACATCTTCGGAGACACGATGAGCGCCGGCATCGGCGGCGGCGCCGACCGGTCCGCCTACATCGCGTACCTGGTGCCGGGGCTGGTGCTGATGACCATCGGCAGCACCACGATCGGCACCGCCGTCTCCGTCTCCACCGACATGACCGAGGGCATCGTCGCCCGGTTCCGCACCATGCCCATCCACCGCGGCTCGGTGATCACCGGGCACGTCATCGGCAGCGTGCTCCAGTCGGTGATCAGCGTGGTCCTCGTCGGTGCCGTCGCCGCGGCCATCGGCTTCCGCTCCACCGACGCCACCGTCCTGGAGTGGCTCGCGGCCTTCGCCCTGGTCGCCCTGTTCGCCACCGCGCTCACCTGGATCGCGGTCGGCATGGGTCTGATCAGCCCGAACGCGGAGGCCGCCGGCAACAACGCGCTGCCGTTGATCTTCCTCCCGCTGATCTCCAGCACCTTCGTGCCGATCGACGCCATGCCGGGCTGGTTCCAGCCGATCGCCGAGTACCAGCCGTTCACCCCCGCCATCGAGACCCTGCGCGGCCTGCTCCTCGGCACGGAGATCGGCCACAACGGCTGGCTCGCCCTCGCCTGGTGCCTGGCCCTGTGCACGCTCGGCTACTTCTGGTCGAAGTCGGTCTTCGACCGCGACGCCAAGTAGGCGGCCGCCTCCGCGGGTGGCACCCGCGACCCGTTCCACCCGAGGGCGGCGCCCCGACATCTCGTCGGGGCGCCGCCCTCGGTGCTGCCCCGGGCGATGGCGCAGATGGTGCCGAAAATGGCTCTCCATGACGCCAAAGATGTGCCATAGTGGTGCCATCGATGGCGCGACGGAGGGGGCCGACAGATCATGGACACAGCGCAGAGCAGCCGACGGGCCACGCCCGGCGCCCTCGCGGCCTTCGCCCGCTTCGTGCTCTGCGGGGGCGGGCTGGGCCTCGCCTCCAGCTTCGCGGTGGCCGGCCTCGCCTCCTGGATTCCCTGGGCCCTGGCCAACGCCCTGGTCACCGCGGCGTCCACCCTCCTCGGCACCGAGCTGCACGCCCGCTTCACCTTCGGCGCGGGCGGGCGTACGACCTGGCACCAGCACGCCCAGTCGGCCGGGTCGGCGGGGGCCGCGTACGCGGTGACGTCCGCGGCGATGCTCGCCCTGCACCAGGTGGTGGCGACGCCCGGTGCGGTGCTCGAACAGGCCGTCTATCTGTCCGCCTCCGCACTCACCGGTGTCGCGCGCTTCGTGATCCTGCGCCTCGTCGTCTTCACGCGGTCCGGGGGCGTCCCGTCGGCCCCGTCGTCAGAGAGGTGTCAAGGGCGTTCACGCCGCCGTATGGAAGCCGTCAACGGTGGCCGGAACCGGTCGGAAGGGGGCTCTCATCTCCTTGTCAGCTTCTCTTCCGCACCTCACTAGGAGCTCGCGATGGCCGACGTGGCCTTCGTCGTCACCACGATCGCGGTGTTCGCGCTCGTCGCCCTGGTCGCCAAGGGGGTGACGAAGCTGTGACCGCGGAGAACATCGTCGGCCTGATCGTGGCCGTCGCCCTGCTCGGTTATCTCGTCCTCGCCCTGATCCACCCGGAGAGGTTCTGAGCACCGCATGAGCCCCGTCCTCGCCGGCGTGCTCCAGCTGCTCGCGCTCGTGGCCGCGCTGGCGCTCGCCTACGTCCCCCTCGGCAACCACCTGGCCAAGGTCTACTCCTCGTCCACGCACCTGCGGGTCGAGAAGTGGATCTACAAGGGCATCGGCGCCGACCCGGACACGGAGATGCGCTGGCCCGCGTACCTGCGCGGCGTCCTCGCCTTCTCCCTCGCCGGAGTCCTCTTCCTCTACCTGCTCCAGCGGCTCCAGGGCGTCCTGCCCGGCTCGCTCGGCTTCGCCTCCATCGATCCGGACCAGGCGTTCAACACCGCCGCGTCCTTCGTGGCCAACACCAACTGGCAGTCGTACTACGGCGAGCAGGCCATGGGCCACGTCGTGCAGACCGCCGGTCTTGCCGTGCAGAACTTCGTCTCGGCGGCCGTCGGCATCGCCGTGGCCGTCGCCCTGGTCCGCGGCTTCGCCCGGTCCCGCACCGGTGACCTGGGCAACTTCTGGGCCGACCTGGTCCGCGGTGTCGTCCGCGTCCTGGTGCCCCTCGCCGTCGTCGGCGCGGTGATCCTGGTGGCCTGCGGGGTCATCCAGAACTTCTCCGGCATCCACGAGGTCGGCCAGTTCACGGGCGGCCCGCAGCAGTGGAACGGCGGCGCGGTCGCCTCCCAGGAGGTCATCAAGGAGCTGGGCACCAACGGCGGCGGCTACTTCAACGCCAACTCGGCCCATCCCTTCGAGAACCCGACGCCGTTCACCAACCTGTTCGAGATCTTCCTGATCCTGGTGATCCCGGTCGCCCTGACCCGGACCTTCGGCGTCATGGTCGGCTCGGTGCGCCAGGGCTACGCGATCCTCGGCACGATGGCCACCATCTGGGTCGGATTCGTCGCACTGATGATGTGGACCGAGTTCGCCCACCACGGCCCGGCACTGCAGGCGGCCGGGGGCGCCATGGAGGGCAAGGAGGTCCGCTTCGGCATCGGCGGCTCGTCGATCTTCGCGGTGTCGACCACCCTCACCTCGACCGGCGCCGTGGACTCCTTCCACTCCTCCTTCACCGGTCTCGGCGGCGGCATCACGATGCTCGGCATGATGCTCGGCGAGATCGCGCCGGGCGGTGTGGGCTCCGGGCTCTACGGCATGCTGGTCATGGCGGTCATCGCGGTGTTCATCGCGGGGCTCATGGTCGGGCGCACGCCGGAGTACCTCGGCAAGAAGATCGGCAGCCGTGAGATCAAGTTCGCGGCCTGCTACATCCTGATCACCCCGGCGCTGGTCCTGACCTTCACCGCCGCGGCGACGGCCCTGCCCACCCCCGGCGACTCGATGACCAACAGCGGGGCGCACGGCTTCTCCGAGATCCTGTACGCCTACACCTCGGCCGCCAACAACAACGGCTCCGCCTTCGCGGGCCTGAACGCCGACACCCAGTGGTTCAACACCACCCTGGGCCTGGCCATGCTGCTCGGCCGTTTCCTGCCCATGGTGTTCGTCCTGGCGCTGGCGGGCTCGCTCGCCGGGCAGAAGCCCGTCCCGGCCACCGCGGGCACCTTGCGCACCGAGAAGCCCCTGTTCACCGGGCTGCTGGTGGGCGCCGTCCTGATCATCACCGGTCTGACCTACTTCCCGGCCCTCGCCCTGGGCCCGCTCGCCGAGGGGCTGGCATGACCACCGACACGCAGAAGCACGAGGACTCCATGTCCACAGCCACCCCGAACCGGGCGTCGCACGGCGACGCACCCGCCGGGCACCAGGGGGAGGAGGGCCGCGTCGGCGCGGGCCTCTTCGACCCGAAGCAACTGGTCAAGTCAGTGCCCGACGCCTTCCGCAAGCTCGACCCGCGGGTGATGGTGAAGTCGCCCGTCATGTTCGTCGTCCTCGTCGGCTCCGTCCTGACCACCGCCTTCTCCGTCAAGGACCCCGGCGACTGGTTCGGCTGGACCATCAGCGCCTGGCTCTGGCTCACCGTGCTCTTCGCCAACCTGGCGGAGGCGGTCGCCGAGGGCCGCGGCAAGGCCCAGGCCGACACCCTGCGCAAGGCCAAGACCGACACCGTCGCCCGCCGTCTCGTCGGCGGGCGCGAGGAGCGGGTGCCCGGCACCGGGCTGAGCGTCGGTGACCTGGTGGTCTGCGAGGCCGGCGACATCGTCCCCGGCGACGGCGACGTCGTCGAGGGCGTCGCCTCGGTCGACGAGTCGGCGATCACCGGGGAGTCGGCGCCCGTCATCCGCGAGTCCGGCGGCGACCGGTCCGCCGTCACCGGCGGGACGAAGGTGCTCTCCGACCGCGTCGTCATCAAGATCACGACGAAGCCCGGCGAGACCTTCATCGACCGGATGATCAGCCTGGTCGAGGGAGCGGCCCGGCAGAAGACGCCCAACGAGATCGCGCTGAACATCCTGCTGGCCTCGCTGACCGTCGTCTTCCTGCTGGCCTGCGCCACCCTCCCGCCGTTCGCCGATTACGCCGGCACCGAACTCACGATGGTCGTGCTGGTGGCGCTGCTGGTCTGCCTCATCCCGACCACGATCGGCGCCCTCCTCTCCGCGATCGGCATCGCGGGCATGGACCGCCTGGTCCAGCGCAACGTGCTGGCCATGTCGGGACGCGCCGTCGAGGCCGCCGGCGACGTCTCCACGCTGCTGCTGGACAAGACCGGCACGATCACGCTCGGCAACCGGCAGGCGGCCGGGTTCGTGCCGGTGCGCGGCACCACCGCGGCCGAGGTCGCCGACGCCGCCCAGCTCTCCTCGCTCGCCGACGAGACACCGGAGGGCCGCTCGGTCGTCGTCCTGGCCAAGGAGGAGTACGGGCTGCGCCACCGCCACCAGGGCGAACTGGCCGGCGCCGTATGGCTACCGTTCACCGCGCAGACCCGCATGTCCGGCGTGGACGTGGACGGCCGGCGGATCCGCAAGGGCGCGGCCGGTTCGGTGACCGCGTGGGTGCGCGAGCGCGGCGGCGAGGTCGCCGAGGACGCGCAACGGCTGACCGACGCCATCTCCGAGGCGGGCGGTACGCCGCTGCTGGTCGCGGTCGAGGACGAACGGGGCGCCCGCGTCCTGGGGGTGATCCACCTCAAGGACGTCGTCAAGCAGGGCATGCGCGAGCGGTTCGGGGAACTGCGCCGCATGGGCATCAAGACCGTCATGATCACGGGTGACAACCCGCTGACGGCCAAGGCCATCGCCGACGAGGCGGGCGTCGACGACTTCCTCGCGGAGGCGACGCCCGAGGACAAGATGGCGCTGATCAAGCGCGAGCAGGCCGGCGGCAAGCTGGTCGCGATGACCGGCGACGGCACCAACGACGCCCCCGCGCTGGCCCAGGCGGACGTCGGCGTGGCCATGAACACCGGCACGTCGGCCGCCAAGGAGGCCGGCAACATGGTCGACCTCGACTCCAACCCGACCAAGCTCATCGAGATCGTCGAGATCGGCAAGCAGTTGCTGATCACGCGCGGGGCGCTCACGACGTTCTCCATCGCCAACGACGTCGCCAAGTACTTCGCGATCATCCCGGCCCTGTTCGCGGCCGTCCACCCGGGCCTGGACAAGCTCAACATCATGGGCCTGTCCTCCCCGTCCTCCGCGATCCTGTCCGCGGTGATCTTCAACGCGCTGATCATCGTGGTGCTGGTCCCGCTCGCCCTGAAGGGCGTGCGCTACCGGCCCATGAGCGCCGACCGGCTGCTGCGCCGCAACCTCGCCGTCTACGGGCTGGGCGGCCTGATCGCCCCGTTCATCGGCATCAAGCTCATCGACCTGATCGTCTCGCTCGTCCCCGGGATCGGCTGACCGACATGAACACTTCCCTGACCAACGGCGCCCGGCTGCTCGCGGCGGGCCTGCGCGCCCTGCTCGTCCTGACCGTGGTCACCGGCATCGTCTACCCGCTCGTCGTCACCGGCGTCGCCCAGGGGCTGTTCCCCGGCAGGGCCAACGGCTCCGAGACCAGGGCCGACGGCAAGGTCGTCGGCTCCACCCTCATCGGCCAGCAGTACAACCTCCCCCTGAAGGACGGCCAGGAGACCCCGGAGCCGGACCTGAGGTGGTTCCAGGGCCGCCCCGCCAACGGCCTCGGCACCAACAGCGTCAACACCCAGTACGACCTCATCCTGTCCGGGGCCACCAACCGCTCCGCCGACAACCCGGAACTCGTCGAGTGGGTGAAGGACGCCAAGGCCGCCGTGGTGAAGGACAACTCCGTGCCCGGCCACCCCGTGCGGCCCGAGGACGTGCCCGCGGACGCCGTCACCTCCTCCGGGTCGGGCCTCGACCCGGACATCTCCCCGCGGTACGCCGGCCTCCAGGTGCACCGGGTCGCCGAGCGCAACGGCCTGCCCGTAGACCGGGTCCGCAAGCTCGTCGACGAGCACACCACCTCCCGCACCCTCGGCTTCATCGGCGAACCCCGGGTCAACGTGCTCGCCCTGAACATCGCGCTCAAGGAGCTGGTGGCCCCGGAGGCCGGGCGTTGAGGCGCGGTCTAGAATCCGGGCCATGGCCCTGACCGTCGGCGACGTGGAACGGTTCGAGGCCTCCAGGCCCCGTCTGGAGGCCATCGCCTACCGCCTCCTCGGCTCCGCGAGCGAGGCGGAGGACGCCGTGCAGGAGACGTTCCTGCGCTGGCAGGCGGCCGACGTCGAGCGCGTCGAGGTCCCGGAGGCCTGGCTGACCAAGGTCCTCACCAACCTGTGCCTCAACCAGCTCACCTCCGCCCGCGCCCGGCGGGAGACCTACGTGGGCCAGTGGCTGCCCGAGCCGCTGCTGGCCGGCGACCCGATGCTCGGCCCGGCGGAGACCGCCGAGCAGCGCGAGTCGGTCTCCTTCGCGGTCCTCGCCCTGCTGGAGCGGCTGTCACCGAGCGAGCGCGCGGTGTACGTCCTGCGGGAGGCGTTCGCGTACGCCCACCGGGAGATCGCCGAGATCCTCGACATCACGGAGGACGCCAGCCAGCAGATCCTGCATCGCGCCAGGAAGCACGTCGCACAGGGCCGGGCCCGTACGGAGGTCGACGAGGCCGCGGCCCGGCGGATCATCGACGAGTTCCTCGCGGCGGCCACCAGCGGCCGGACCGAACCGCTGGTCCGGCTGCTCACCCAGGACGCCGTGTCGATCGGCGACGGCGGCGGAAAGGTCCCGGCCCGCGCCAAGGCGTTCGAGGGCGCCCGCGCCGTGGCGACCTTCCTGCGCGGCCTGTTCAAGCCCGGCAAGGCCAAGCGCGCGCTGACCGGCGGTCCCGCCGAGATCTACGCCACCACCGCCAACGGCGACCCCGCCGTCGTGGCCGTCGTGCACGGCCGGGTCATCGGGATCATGTGCCTGGAGGTCACGCCCGAGGGGCTCGCGGGCTTCCGCAACCAGGTCAACCCCGACAAGCTCGAACGCGCCACCCGCCGGTGGACGGCCACCGATCACGGGGAACCCCTGCTCCAGGCCTTCTGACCGGACTGTGGCGCACGTCACTCCCCGCCCCTGTCAGGAATCGGCGCCCTGCCCGGTTCAAGGGGCGAGTCCCGCTGGAGAGAGCCCTCAGCGGCCGGAGACAAGGGAGCACGCCATGCAGCACCGCATCGTCGTTCTGGGCGCCGGATACGCCGGAGCCGTCGCCGCCGGTCGTCTTGCCAGGCGACTGCGCCGCGAGGACGCGGCCATCACCCTGGTCAACGCCGAGCCCCACTTCGTCGAACGGGTCCGGATGCACCAGCTCGCCGTGGGCCAGGAACTCAGGGCCCGGCCGCTCGACGAGATGTTCGCGAACACCGGGGTCGACGTGCGGATCGCGCGGGTCACCGGCGTGGACGCCGACCGGAAGACCGTCTCCGTCACCGACCAGGAGGGCGCCGGTGAACTGGCCTACGACACCCTCGTCTACGCCCTCGGCAGTGCCTGGAACCCGCAGGACGTCCCCGGTGCCGCCGAGCACGCCCACGAGATCGCCGGCCGTCCGGGAGCGCTGCGGCTGCGCGAACGCCTTGCGGGGCTGGCGGCCGGGCGGTCCGTGGTCGTGGTCGGCGGCGGGCTGACCGGCCTGGAGGCCGCGTCCGAGATCGCCGAGGCGCGCCCGGACCTGGAGGTGTCGCTCACGGCGAGCGGCGGCCTCGGCGACTGGCTCTCCCCCAAGGGCCGCCGCCACCTGCGGAAGGTCTTCGCCGCCCTCGGCGTCACGGCGTACGAGAACGCCGCCGTCACGGCCGTGGCCGCGGACCACGTCGTCACCGCCGACGGCACGGCCGTCCCGGCCGACGTCACGGTGTGGACCACCGGATTCGCCGTGCACCCCCTGGCGAAGGCCACCACGCTGGACGTCACCGACACGGGCCGCATCGTGGTCGACGCGACCATGCGCTCGGTGTCCCACCCGGACGTGTACGCCGTCGGCGACGCTGCGCTGGCGGCGGGCCCCGGCGGGAAGCCGCTGCGGATGTCCTGCGCGTCGGGCGTCCCCACCGCCTGGCAGGCCGCCGACGCCATCGCCGCCCGGCTGACCGGCGGGAAGCTGCCGACGGTGACACCGCGCTACTTCAACCAGTGCATCTCCCTGGGCCGCGGCCAGGGCCTGATCCAGTACGTGACCGCCGACGACCGTGCCGTGCGCGGAGCCCTGACCGGACGGCTCGCCGCCGTCTACAAGGAGTTGGTCTGCAAGTCCGCGGCCTGGGGCGTCGCCAACCCGACCCTCGGCATCCCGACCCGGCGCCGTCCGGTCACGGCCCCCGCCCCGGAGCCGGCCCCGACCGTATGAGCGGCCGCCGTGCTCAGCGCACCGGGAACCCGAAGGCGTAGCCCTGCTCCTTCAGCCAGGGCAGGACCTGCCGCAGGGCTTCGACGGTCTGGGTGCGGTCGCCCCCGGCGTCGTGGAAGAGGATCGTCGGACCGTTGGACAGCTCCCGCTGGACGGTGGCGACGATGGCGTCCGTGCCCGGCCGTTCGAAGTCCTTGGTGTCCACGTTCCAGCCCAGCGGACGCATGCCGTGGGAGGCGGCGAGCTTGCGGCTGTAGGGGGTGAACGCCCCGCCGGGGGCCCGGTAGTACATCGGCCGGACGCCCCCGGACGCCTTGATGATCATGCGCTCGGCGTCGAGGATCTCCTTGGACTGGTAGGCCTCGGACTTCTTGTCCATGGCGGTGTCGTGCGACACGGTGTGGTCGCACAGCCGGTGCCCGGCGGCGACGACGTCCTTCACGAGGTCCGGGTGGGCCTGCGCCTGAATGCCCGTCATGCAGAAGGTGGCCTTCACCCCGTACTCGTCCAGCAGGTCGAGCACCTGGGGCGTCCACGCCGGGTCGGGACCGTCGTCGATGGTGATGTTCACGCCGCGGGCCCCCGCGTCCGAGGCGTGCGCGATGCTGATGTCGACAGGCTTGGTGCCGGCGCCCGGCGTGGCCGACGCGGACGCCCCGGACGCCGCGCCGCCGACCGAGTCGGCCTGCGCGGTCCACACCGAGGCGCCGACGGCGAGCATCGTCACACCGAGCGCCGCCCCGACCACCTTGCCGTACCAGCCCCGTCCACCGCCGTGCCGTGCCATGTCCGCCGCCCCGCCTTCGCGTAGTTCCTCGCCGCCGTCCCCGAACACGCCGGGGACCACATGACAGGACGGCGGAACCCGGCCGCGGGATCCCTCCGTTACGGATCACGGACAATCCCGGGGGAGTTCGCGGACAACTCGACGGACGCCGCCGGGGCCGGCCCCACCTGACGGCCCGCCAGCTCCGCGGGCCTGCCGGAGACCGCCCACCGCTCGGGGTGCCGCACGGCACCGTGGACGGCGGGTCGGGGTCACTTGCGCCAGAAGAGATGGTGCGTCACGCCGCTCGGGCTGGGCACGACCTCCCGGTGGAACCGGTCCAGCAGCTCGTCGGACGAGTCCCACAGACGCAGCCCGGATCCCAGCCTCACCGGCGAGACGACCACGTGCAGGGTGTCGACGAGGTCGGCGTCGAGGAACTCCCGGACGGTGGACACGCCCCCGCCGAGCCGGACGTCCTTGCCCTGTGCGGCCTCCCGTGCCCGCGCGAGCACGGTGGCGGGGTCGCCGTCCACGAAGTGGAACGTGGTGTCGGAGAGCGTGAATGACGGACGCGTGTGGTGGGTCAGGACGAACACCGGCGTGTGGAACGGCGGCTCGTCACCCCACCAGCCGCGCCAGTCGTGGTCCTGCCACGGGCCGCGCTGGGGCCCGAACTTGTTGCGGCCCATGATCTCGGCGCCGATGTTGTGGCTGAAGTCCCGGGTGAAGTAGTCGTCGAGGCCCCGGCTCCCCCCTGGCTCGGTGCGGTTGGGCCAGCTCGCCGTGGCGCCGGCCCAGGCCATGAGCCGCCCCGGGTCGACGGCGTGACCGAAGGGCCGCTCCAGACTCTGGTCCTCGCCGGCGGCGACGCCGTCGCTCGAGACGGTGAAGTTCTGCACTCGCAGCAGCTGATCCATGCGTTCCCTCATCAGGTCCTGTCGGTTCCGGGCGATGCGTCCTACATCAAGATGTCGAACGGGAGGCGACCGGATCGACAGCGGCGCGCGACTTCTTTCGACGCGTGTCCCGCGCGCGACCATGTGCGGTCTTCACTTGTCCCTCACATGTCATACGCTGCGTGCTCGGCAGCGCTCGAACACCCGTCGTCGGGTGCGGGGGGACGCGCGGCCTTTCGTTCTCGCCCGGTGGGAACCGGGCTTCCTCTGTGGGGGTTCACATCACTGTGCGCACGCGCAGCATCGCGACCGCGACGGCACTCGCGGTCGTCCTCAGTTCCGCCGCCCTGGTGGGGGGCACGGCGGGTCCGGCCGCGGCCGACTCCGCGAAGACCCTTCCGGTGAAGTCGGTCGGCGACGTCGTCGTGGACGGCGCCCACCAGCGGGTCTACCTCTCCGATCCGACCGGTGGCAAGATCGTCGTCACCGACTACGGCGGCACCGTGAAGGCGACGCTGACCGGGCTTTCCGGGGTGACCGGCCTGGCGCTGTCCGCCGACTCCGGGCAGCTGTACGCGGCCGTGACGGGCGGCAACCGGATCGTCTCGGTGGGGACGAGCACGTACACCCAGACCGCGAGTTACCCGGTGGGCGCGGCTCCCGGCGACCTGGAGGTGGTGGACGGCCGGATCTGGTTCGCCCACGGCACGGACTTCGGCTCGCTGGACACCTCCGGCCCGGAACCCGTCGTCCACCTCGCCCAGCGCGGCGACGTCGACTTCTTCGGCGCCTTCGGGATGTTCCTGGCGTCCGACTCGGCCGTCCCGGGTGTCCTGGTGGCAGGCAACGGCGGCGACCTCGCCGTCTACGACGTCTCGGCGGACGGGGCCGCACTGCGGGTCAAGGGCGGCATGGACACCGCCGTGAAGCAGCTGGACCTGACGCCCGACGGCAAGCAGGTCCTCACCTCGTGGGGCGCCCCGGGCCACGGCTACGCCCTCGGCTCCTACTCGACGGCCGACCTCACGGAGCAGCCGGGCTATCCGATCGACTCCTACCCGAACGCCGTGCGGATCGCGCCGGACGGCAGTGTCGCGGGCGGCAGCGACTCCGCGTACGGCCCCGACGTCCACATCCACCGGCCCGGTGACAAGGTGCCCGTGCGGGAGTACGACTTCCCCAACACCGGCAACAGCAGCGGCGGTGACTCCCTGGTGGACGGGGCTCTCGCCTGGGCGCCGGACTCCAGCCGGGTCTTCGCCGTCTCCGTGAACACCTACGGCACCTACACCCTGCGTGCCCTGACCGACCCGACCAAGGAACTGCCCGCTCTCAAGGTGTCGGCCCCGGCCAAGTCGGAGCGGGCCAAGAAGCTCACCGTCACCGGCAGGCTGACCTCCAGGAAGCCCCTCGCCGCCGGCACCGGCCTGAGGGTGATCCGTACCGACGTCGAGTCGCCGAAGGGCAAGGCGCTGGCCGCCGTCAGGACGAAGGCGGACGGCAGCTTCTCCTTCACCGACACACCACCCGCCGGCGGCAGGGTCACCTACAAGGTCTCCTACGGGGGCGACGCCACGCACGCCCCGGCCTCCGGTTCGGACGCGGTGGACGTCTCGCGCAAGGCGACCGTGCTGAGCCTGAACAACAACGGCAAGGTGTACTCGTACGGCAAGAAGGTCACCTTCACCGCACACCTCGGCACGACGTACAAGAACCGGACCGTCGCGATCTACGCGGACCCCTTCGGCACCGACAAGCCGAAGAAGCTGATGAAGTCGGCCAAGGTCAACTCCAAGGGCAACGTGTCGGCGACCGTCACCATGACCCGCGACACCACCGTCTTGGCGGTCTTCACCGGTGACGCCCGCTACGCCCCGAAGACCGTCAAGTCCACGGGGTACGCCCGGGTCAAGGTCTCCACCGCCGTCGCCAAGCACTACAAGACGGGAAAGATCGGCTCCACGACGTACTACTACTTCCACAAGAAGACCGACCCGGTGTTCACCACCACCATGAACTACTACAAGGGCCGCAAGCAGCGCCTCCAGCTCCAGGTCCACTACCGGGGCGCCTGGCGCGACTCCGGCTCCGACTACTTCGCCCTGGGCACCAGCGGCAGGTCGTCCGTGCGCCTGGGGGCACCGGGAGAGTCCGGCATCCGTGCCCGCGTGCGCTCGTCGTACGTCAACGGCTCCTCCGGCGACACGATCAACTCCACGACGCACGGCGCCTGGAAGTACTTCACCTTCACCAAGTAGCCCGCCCCGGCTGCCGCCCAGCAGGCCCAGGTCATCGGCCTGGGCCTGCTCGGGCCGTGTCGTCCGGGATCGTTCCGGGGCGCGTGTGGAGGATCTCGCGGGCCTGGTCCGCGGCGCGGGCGATGCTCTCGGAGACGAAGTCGACGAAGCGGGCGATGTTCTCCAGGCGGGCGGCGGCCGGGGTGTCGGGGCCGAGGATGCCGACGCCCTGCCGGGCGACCTCGCCGAGGTGGGCGGTGGCGCGGGCGCTGGCCATCATGGACTGGTACATGACGTCGTCGTCGACGACGTAGCGCTCGCGGCGGCGTTCGTCGCGTTCCCGGCGGATGAGGCCCTGGTTCTCGAGGAACGCGACCGCCTTGGAGACGGACGCCGGGCTGATCCGCAGGCCTCCGGCGAGTTCGGCGGCGGTGAGGCTGCCGGCGTCGGTGGTGTAGAGGCCGGCCAGCACCCGGGCCGTCATCCTGGGCAGGCCCGACCGCATGAAGACCGTGGTGAACAACTCCTCGTACTCGCGTACGGCTTCGGCGTCGCGTCCGTGGGCCTGCGGGGGCGTGCCGGGCTCCCGGGAGGCGCCCTTCCCGCGGCGGCGGGCGCGGTGTTCGGCGGCGCGGTGGGCGAGATCGGCGCGGTAGGCGGTGGGGCCGCCGTTGCGCATCACCTCGCGCGTGACCGTGGAGGTCGGGCGCTCCAGACGCCTGGCGATCTCCGCGTAGGCGAGACCGTCGGCCAGCCCCAGCGCGATCTGCCGGCGCTCCTGCTGGGTGAGTCTGCCTCCCGGCATCGCGGTCTCCTTCGGGGTCCGTGGGGTCTCCAGGATAGCGTTCACGCTTGGTTCATTGCAACGATCGCGCAGGAGCCGTTGCGTTAGATTCTGAAGTCGTTGCAATGAAATGCTTGCATCTACCTGCATAAACAGCCGAGTTGAGCAACGACGTGATTGCCGTATCGGGAAATGCAACGTAGCTTTTCACTCATCGGAAACAGTGAGTCGAAGGAGAGCACGATGCAGAAGTTCGACACCTCCGCGCCGGTGACCGCCGTCCTCGACATCCCCGCCGGCCGCGTCCGGTTCATCGCCGCCGACCGGTCCGACACCGTGGTCGAGGTCCTCCCCGCGAACGTCTCCAAGAGCCGTGACGTGCAGGCGGCGGAGGAGACCGAGGTCACCTACGGCGACGGCGTCCTGCGGATCGAGGCCCCCGAGGCGAAGAACCAGCTCCTCGGATCTTCCGGGTCCATCGAGGTGACCGTCCAACTGCCCGCCGGTTCCCGCGTCGAGGCGAAGGCGTCCCTGGCCGAGTTCCGGGGCGTCGGACGGCTCGGTGACGTCTCCTTCGAGGGCGCACAGGGTTCGGTGAAGCTCGACGAGGCCGCGAGCGCCCGTCTCGCCCTCCAGTCCGGCGACGTCTCGGTCGGCCGGCTGGGCGGCTCCGCGCGGATCAGCACCCAGAAGGGCGACCTCCGCGTCACCGAGGCCGTGGGCGGCAGGGTCACGCTGCACACCGAGTCCGGCGAGATCTCGGTCGGCGCCGCCCGCGGAGTCTCCGCCTCCCTGGACGCCGGCACCTCCTACGGCCGGATCCACAACGCGCTCCAGAACACCGACGGCGCCGACGCGGCCCTGACCATCCACGCGACCACCGCCTACGGCGACATCAGCGCCCGCAGCCTGTAAGAGCGGCCCCCCGCGGCCGTCCCGTCCGCTCACCTGATCCCGTGACCAGTTCCGAAGGAGCACACCACCATGTCCATCACTCCCGCCGGCCACAACCGCCCGGAGCTCCAGCAGGCCATCGACGAGATGGTCGAGTCGGGCTTCACCGGGGTGACGCTGCGCGTGCACGACGAGCGGGGCGAGTGGGCCGGCAGCGCCGGGGTCCGCAAGCTGGGCGAGAGCGCGAAACCACCGGTCGACGGGCACGTCCGGATAGGCAGCAACACCAAGACCTTCACCGCGACGGTGGTGCTGCAGCTGGTGGCCGAGGGCACGCTCGGACTGGACACCCCGGTGGCCGGCCACCTGCCCGGCTTCGGGCTGGACCCGAGGATCACCGTGCGGATGCTGCTGCAGCACACCAGCGGCGTCTTCAACTTCACCGGCGAGTACTACGACGACGGGACGTTCGCGCCCGGGATCCCCGCCACGACCGCGGGCCGGGAGTGGGTGGACGGCCGGTTCAGAACCTACCGGCCCGAAGAGCTGGTCCGGCTGGCCCTGGCCAGGCCGGCACGGTTCGAACCGGGCACGGACTGGAGCTACTCCAACACCAACTACGTGCTGGCCAGACTGCTGGTCGAGCGGGTCACCGGCCGCACGCTCGCCGAGCAGACGCAGCGGCTGATCCTGGGACCGCTCGCTCTGTCGGGCACCGTGGTGCCGGAAACCGACCCGGAGATCCCCCAGCCGCACGCCCACGCCTACTACCGGTACGAGGACGCCGACGGAGAGCGGACGGTCGACGTCACCCGCCAGAACCCCTCCTGGATCTCCACCGGCGGAGACATGATCTCCACGACCCGGGACCTCCACACGTTCATCTCCGCGCTGATGGGCGGCAAGCTCCTGCCGCCCCCGCTGCTGGCCGAGATGTGCCGGCCGCATCCCAAGGCCGGCTACGGCCTCGGAGTGTTCGTCCAGGACGCGGGCGAAGACGGCGGCACCGTCATCACCCACAACGGCGGCATGGCGGGCCACGCGGCACTGATGTACAGCACGCCCGACGGCGGCAAGACCCTCACCGCCGCGCTGAACTACGTCGACGACACCGCGATGTCCATGGCAGCGGCATTCCAGAAGGCGACCCGAACGCTCGTCGAGGAGGTCTTCGGCGGCCGGCAGCCCCAGTAGCCGGGCGCGAGCAAGGCCCAGGTCGATGACCTGGGCCTTCCGCGGCGCCCGGGTCGCCCCGCCCCTTCCGAGGAGTACCGTGAAACCAGGTGGCTTCCGGTTTGCCGTCCCCGGTAGGCAGGCGAGTGCGATGACCGACCCCGATTCCCCGCGGATGACCAGACTCCTGCCCGACGCCGTGCACCAGGCCGATCCACGACCTGGAACCGCAGTGGTGCGGCTGGAGACGACCCATGACCGGCAGGGCGCGCTCGACGGCGCGTGGTGGCCCCGTTCCCGCGACATCACCGGTGAACTCCCCGGCCTCGTCTCCGCGCTGTCCGGGTATCTCGGGCCCATCACCCGTGTGGGCCTGGACAGCGACGCCTGGGAGGAACTGCCGACGCGGATGACGATCGACGGCCGTGTCGTCCACATCGACTCGTTCCCGGTCGGCGACGACACCGTCCTCATCACCCGGGGCGGCAACGACATCTTCTCCCTGCTGGTGGTCCCCCCGCAGACCGTGCCCGACGCGGCCCGCGCCGCCATGGCCGCGGCCGTCCGGGCCGGCAGCCAGACGCCGGCGGAACAGATCCTCATCGACACCGGCACCGAAGGCGCGGAGCCAGGGCAGGCCCCCCACGCTGCGCTACGCGACCGCCGCCATGAGCCGGGCGGCTGACGACGCGCTCGTCAGGGGCGGCACCACGAGGATATCCCAGCGGCCCGAGGTGTAGGACTCCAGCAGAATCCTGTGCGGATTGAGCACCTCGGCGAAACGGTCGACGGCCACCTCGTGACCATTGACGACGACGACACCGTGCGGGACGAGCTGCCAGTGGCGGGGATTGACGGCCACGTGCGTGAGCCGGCCCCGCAGCGGATCGATCACGTCGGCCAGTTCGCCGAGTTCCCGAGCCAGGTCGCGGGTCCGGGGCCACCAGGCGCCGTCCGGACGGCCGAAACGGCTGGCGGATCCGAGGACGAGGCGCGCGGCACGTGGCCGGAAAGGTGCCGCGTGCGGACGGAGCTGGGCGGTGTTCAAGGTCATCATGGGAAGCCTGACTGCGGGCCCGCGTCGACCGACGGGCGCCCGGAGGTGCGTGATCGAGGACGGGACCGGAGGCGCCGGTGCACGAAAGCCCTCGACGTCCTCAGGCTACTCCTCGACGCGCCCCGGCACCGGGCAACGGCCTCATCGGCCGGACCGCCTCGGCATACCGCCCGCCCGGGCGCCGCGAAGCGTACGCTGGAGGGGCCGGGGACACTCCGCGCACGGACATCTCGCGCCTGTGCCGTTCTCGGCGATCGAATACGCCGGGCCGGCCCAGGCCCGCCCGGGGCAGGGTTCGCCCCATGACTGCGACCGTCTCCCCTCCGATGACGTACGAAGACCGGCGTCCCACGTCTCCCGTGCGTCTGTCGCTGGCTCCCGAAGGTTCGGCACCGCTCCTGCTCGACGGCGCGTGGTGGCCGCGTTCGCGTGATCTCGCCGCCGAACTGCCCGCCCTGGCGGCCGTTCTCGATCCGCTGTGGGGGCGGATCACCCGGGTCACGGTGAACCCCGCCCAGTGGCCGGTCGTCCCGCGCAAGGTGCCGGTCGCCGGGCACGTGGTGAAGGTGGGCTGGTTCCGCTTCGAGCAGGACGAGCACGAACTCCTGCTGCTCTCCTACCACGTGGGCCGCTGGAACCTGCTGGTCGTCCCGCCGCGGACGCCTCCGGCCGCGGCCGCCCGGCTGATGGCCGCCGCGAGCGACCCGGGCCGGACCGCGAGCGCGAGCCGGCTGATGGCGGATGCCGCGCGTCCGACGGTGATCGCCGAGGCCGACCGCACCGGCGAAGCCGTGTGGGAGTCCGAAGGGGGACGGGGAGCCGGCGCCCTCGTCGTCCCCGCGTGGGACCGGCCGGTCACCGAGGCTCCGGCGGACCGGCCCGAGAGGATGTGAGGACGGTGGACATCTTCGTGACGGTGATCGTGCTGCTGGCGGTGATCGCGGCGGGCGCGTTCCTCATCCACCGGCTGAACGCCCTGCACGGGGGCAGGAGCGCCGCCTTCCACTACGACCGCGGCGGTGTGGTCGCACCGGACCGGAAGACCACGGACGGCAAGAGCGCCGAAGGAAAGACCGCCACCGCGGGGAAGACCACCGCAGGAAAGACTGCTGACGGGCCGGTCGCACGCCGCCGGGACGGCGGACGCGGCCGACTGCGCCCTCGACGTCGTATCCACGGCGTACACGACGTGTCGGCGCGCTAGGCGCGGACGCGGGTCCGCCGGAGCGGGGCGCCGGCCTCGTAAAGGCTGGTGAGCGCCAGCCGGTAGGAGGCGACCAAGCCCGTCTCCGCGTAGTCCACGCCCAGGTCCCGGCAGTACCGCCGGACGATGGCGCGGGCCTTGCGCAGGTTGGGGCTGGGCATGCTCGGGAACAGGTGGTGCTCGATCTGGTGGTTCAGACCGCCGAGCGCCAGGTCGGTGAACCGGCCGCCGTTGACGTTGCGTGAGGTGAGCACCTGGCGGCGGAGGAAGTCGGGGCGGTCGTCGGCCCTCAGGATCGGCATCCCCTTGTGGTTGGGCGCGAAGGCCGAACCGAGGTAGACGCCGAACAGGCACTGGTGGACGGCGAGGAAGGCGATCGCCATGCCGGGCGGCAGGACCCAGAACAGGGCCGTCAGGTAGACCGCGCAGTGCCCGAACAGCAGAGCGCCGTCGACCGTCCGGCGTTTGAGCCGGCGGTCGGCCACGGCCCTGCCGCTCGACACGTGCAGGTTGAAGCCCTCCAGCGTGAGCAGGGGGAAGAAAAGGAACGCCTGCCAGCGGCCGAGCAGCCGGGGCAGTCCGGTGGCGGCCCGGGCCTGGTCCGGGGACCAGACGAGCAGGTCGGGACCGATGTCGGGGTCGAGGTCCTCGGTGTTGGGGTTGGCGTGGTGACGGGTGTGCTTGTCCTGCCACCAGCCGTAACTCATGCCGATCGACGCCCCGGCGATCCGCCCGGACACCTCGCTGGCCCGGCGGCGGCGGAACACCTGCCGGTGCGCCATGTCATGGGCAACCAGGGCGACTTGGCCGTACATGACGGCCAGGAAGGCGGCGATCGCCAGGGTCCACCACGAGGCGCCGACGAGGACGAACGCGGCCCATCCGGTGGCGTAGAGCCCCGTCACCGCGGTGATCCGTAACGTGTAGTAGCCGGGGCGGCGGCCCATCAGCCCGGCATCCGCGATCTTCTTCGACAACTGGGCGAAGTCGCTGCCTGGACTGCCGGAACGCGCGCCGGAGGTGGTGGTGGCCATGGTCATGAGGACGAGACTCTTCTCTGTGAAGCGGGCGGACGACTCGGACCGGCCCCGGGGCGAGTTGGGCGCGGGAAGCGGGCGTAGACCCGGACGGACCCGCGGCGGCTCCTACCACCGAGGGGCACGGGTTCCCGGCCCGGCGGGTCCCACACGGGCGCGCAGACCTGCCGCCACCGTCGGGGACGGGCGCCGGGCCGCTCCGTCGACGCCCAACCGCCGGTCGTCCAGGGCGGCGGCCGTGAGGAGAGTGGCGGCCTCCTCCGTCGCATCCGGCGGGATCACCTGAAGGTCCCAGCGGCCGAGCCCCGGGGAGATCAGGACGACCCGGTCCGGGGCGTGCGGCGAGGCGGGGGCCTTGTGCAGGCGTACGACCTGGTTGGCGACGAACATGCGCCCCGGTGCCGCCGACCAGGCCGCGGCGTCCACGGTGACACCGGCGATGTCGCCCCACGCGCTCGGCAGCGCGGCGAGCATCTTCGGGAGCTGCGTCAGAAGGTCGCGGGAGTGCGGCCACCACACGCCGTCGATCCGGCGCGGCAGCGCGCCGTGGGGCGCGAGACGCAGACGGACGAGGGGAAGGGGGAGGGGAGGGGCGGACGGCGCGGGTGCGGCTGTCGTGATCACGTGGATTCTCTCTGACGAGGTGGGTTGCCTGCCGGTACGGCAGGGCGCAGCGGCCGGCGGCCTGCCCGGACCTGCCGGGGCAGCGCCGGACGTGACCGGTGGGTACGGGTGCGGGAAGTCGTGTCCGGCCGCTCTTGCCGCTCTTGCCGGAGGAAAGCGGCGACGACCGCCGTGAGTTCGGGCGAAGGAGCCGACGGGCGTGTGCGGGGTGAAGGGGGAGCCCCTCCCGCGTGATGAACGCCGGGTGGATGCCGGGGGTGGAGCCGGTCCGCCACCGGCGTGCCTGATGCCCTCGGTCTCGTCAGCCTACTCCTCGGTGCGTAAAGGCGGCGTGACGGTTGGTCATCGCCGCCATCGCCGCCATTGCCGCCATTGCCGCCATCGCCGCCATCGCCGCCATCGCCGCCACGGGCGCGGCGGTCGGCGGTCGCCCCTGCCG
Source organism: Streptomyces sp. NPDC042336 (assembly GCF_055581985.1). Taxonomy (NCBI): domain Bacteria; kingdom Bacillati; phylum Actinomycetota; class Actinomycetes; order Kitasatosporales; family Streptomycetaceae; genus Streptomyces; species Streptomyces sp. NPDC042336. Next base: position 287,016 of record NZ_JBVJEA010000010.1, read on the forward strand.
CACCGGCCCGGGCCGACCGCCACCACGTCTCACGCCGGCGGTACCCGCAGGGCGAGCAGGGCCACGTCGTCGGTGCTGCCGGGCGGCAGGTGGGCGAGCACGTCTGAACACAGCCTGTCCAGCGGTTCGTCGGCGAGCGCGAGGGCGTGCCGGCGCAGCCGGTCCAGGCCCGTGTCGAGGTCGCTGCCCGGCGTCTCGACGAGCCCGTCGGTGTACAGCAGCAGGGTGGAGCCGGGCGCCAGGGGATGTGTGGCGTCCGGCCGGCCCGCGCCGCCGACGGGGCCGGTGCCGAGGAGCAGTCCCTGGCCGGCTTCCAGATAGCACGCGGTGCCGTCCGGGGAGAGGAGCAGCGGAGGCGGGTGCCCCGCGCTGGTCCAGCGGAGCGTCCACGGTCCCGTGTCCGGATCGCCCTCGACGCGGGCGAGGATCAGCGTGGCCAACGGGACGGTGGTGATCACCGGCATGGCGGCGTCGAGGCGGTCGACGACGGCGCCGGGCGGTCCCGTGTGGTCCCAGGCCAGTGAACGCAGGATGCCGTGCAGTTGGGCCATGCCGGCCGCCGCGGTCAGATCGTGGCCCACGACGTCGCCGATGACCAGGGCGAGCGCGCCGTCCTTCAGCATGAAGGCGTCGTACCAGTCCCCGCCGACCTGCGAGCCCGCGGGCGCGGGCTGGTAGCGGGCGGCCAGCCGGAGGTGGCCGGGCCGGGGCAGCGGGGCGAGCAGGTTGCGCTGCATGGCCTCGGCGACGGCACGCTGACGGCCGTAGCGGCGGGTGTTGTCGACGACCACGCCGACCCGGCGACCGACGTCACTCACGGCCGCCAGGTCGCCCTCGTCGAAGGGATGCGCCGGGTCGGTGCGCACCACCGTCAGCGCCCCGGTGATCCGGTCCCGGGTGCCGAGCGGCACCGTGACGGCGGAACTCGCGCCCACCGCCGCCAGGAAGCCGCTGTGGAGAGCCGCAAGAGGAGAGTGTCCGGCGGCCGGGACGAGGGGTGCCACCCGCTCCTGGAGTACGGGTTCACCACCGGTCAGCGCCCGGCCCAGGGGTGAGTCCGCCCCCTCACCGGCCTCCTCCGGGGCGGGTGCGCGCCGGCCCTGGAATCCGGCGTCCCGTCCCTGCGGACCGGTCACCGCCACCCGGTGGACCTCGCCGGAAGCGGTCCGCAGGTCCACCGCCGCCCAGTCGGCGAGACGGGGGACCAGCAGGCGCACCAGGCGGGCCAGCGCCTCGTCGGTCTCCAGGGTCTGCCCCAGGACGTCCGTGATCTCCGCGACCAGGGACAGCCGCTCGTTGAGGTCCTCCAGGGCGCGCGTGCGCGCCGTTCGCTCCCGGTGGACGCGGTGGTCCCCGGTGGCGTCCGTGAACAGCAGCGCCACGCCCTTCGTGGAGCCGTCCTCCGTCAAGGGATACGAGGACCAGGAGACGGCCAGCAGGCGCCCGTCCCCCCGCAGATAGGTGCCACCCTCCCCGCGCGTCCCCTTCCCCTCGGCCAGTGCGTGGAGCAGTGGGCAGCGGTCACGCGGGACCCTGTTGCCGTCCGCGTCCCGGTGCAGCAGATCGTGTGCGTCGGCGCCCCGTATCGCCGCGGTGGTGCGGCCCAGCAGCCGCTCGGCCGCCGGGTTCGCGGCGATCACCCGCCCGGCCGCGTCCAGCACCAGCACCGCCGTGCCCAGCCGCTCGACGACCTGCCGCCAGAAACCCGGCTCGTCCGCCGCCCACGGCCCCACGCCGTCACCCACCGCATCGCGCACGGACCCTCCAGAGGCTGCCTTCCCGTCGATGGTGCTCCGACGCGGTCCCGCTCGCAGGGCGACGGGGCAGTCGGCGCACACCGCACGGGCACGGCCCCACGAGCCTGCCGGACCTCTTGCATGGTCTATGGCATATCCCCTAAGTTACCCGCAGGTAGCTTGCCGGTCCCGGTCGGCACCGTCGCCGGGAGGGTGGTGGGCGGGTGAGTCCGCGCAGGAGTGAGAGCCGTGACCGGATGATCCTCAGTGCCGCCGCCCTGCTGCGTGAGTACGGCGCGAGCGCGACCAGCATCGACCGGGTGCTCGCCCACAGCGGAGCCCCCCGGGGCTCGGTGTACCACCACTTCCCCGGCGGGCGCACCCAGCTCATCGACGAGGCCGTGGCGCTGGCGGGGGACTTCATCGCGGGCCTGGTTGACGCCGCCATGCAGGCCGACGATCCGGTGGAGGCCGTCGACGCGTTCTTCGCGCTGTGGCGCGACCGACTGGTGGAGAGCGGCTTCAGAGCCGGCTGCCCGATCGTGGCGGTGGCCGTCGAGGCGAACGACGAGGCACCCCAGCTGGCCCGCTCCGCCGCCGCCGTCTTCGCCCGCTGGCAGGAAGCCCTCGCGGCCCTCTTCCTGCGGCACGGCCTGGCCGAGGAGCGCAGCCGCCGACTCGGCGCCTTCGTCATCGCCGCGGTCGAAGGCGCGGTGATCATGTGCCGCGCCGAGCAGAGCACCGCCCCGATCGACGCGGCCGCCGCCGAGATCCACGACCTGCTCCGCCACGCCCTGCGTGACCGTCCCGGTGCCCGCTCCGGCCCCCGGCCGTAACCCGCAGCCGTCCAGCCGCTTCACCGCGTACCTCTGAACCTCGAAGGAGTCGCCATGCCCACGCTCGACCGTCAGGACAACGTCTTCGTCCTCGACCTCGGAGACGGCGAGAACCGCTTCCACCCGGACTGGCTCACCTCCGTCAGCGCCGCGCTCGACGAGGTGGAGAAGGCGGAAGGCCCCCGCGCCCTGGTCACCGCCGCCACCGGCAAGTTCTACTCCAACGGACTCGACCTGGACTGGCTGTTCGCCCACGCCGACCAGCACCAGCAGTACGTCGTCTCCGTCCACGGGCTGTTCGCCCGGATGCTGTCCCTGCCGGTCATCACGGTGGCCGCGCTGCAGGGGCACACCTTCGCCGCCGGCGCGATGTTCTCCCTGGCCCACGACTTCCGCGTCATGCGCGCCGACCGCGGCTACTGGTGCCTGCCCGAAGCGGACATCAACATCCCCTTCACCCCCGGCATGGCCGCCCTCATCCAGTCCCGGCTGGCGCCGCGGACCGCGCACGAGGCCATGCTCACCGCCCGCCGCTACGGCGGCACCGACGCCGCGGCCGCCGGCATCGTCGACCGGGCCGTCGCCGAGGACGCCGTGCGCTCCACCGCGATCGAGATCGCCCAGGCACAGGTGAACAAGGCCGGCGACACCGTCGGCACCATCAAGTCCCGCATGTACGCCCCGGCCCTGGCCACCCTGCGCGACACGACGAACCCACTCGGCTGAGCCACCACCTCGAGTCCCCCGTGGGCCCGGCGCAACAGAGAACCCCCGGGTCGACGACTCGGGGGAGCCCGGCCGGGCCCGCCACAGCCGACGGCCGGCGCCGTTGGGCCCGTTGTCAGTGCTCGCGGCCAGGGTCTCTGGCGCGCGGCCGGCTTCCGGGGGTTCCAGCTCCGAAGGCAATGGTTGCGCCCCCGGCCTGTCCGGGGGCGGCCCGGAGACTCGTCCGGGACAGCGGCGGCCACAGAACTCAGGACGGAGATGGGCGGAAGGGCTCCTGCGATGCGGACCCGCTCCGGGTGGACGCCACCAGCGCGGTGAAGCGGACCCATCTCCGGGAGAGACGGGAACTCAGTCGGGGAGCACCTTCGCGCATGCGCCGATTCCCTGTCCCAGCCCCTCGGTCACCACAGGCCGGTGGCCGAGGCTTTCACGGAACAGCCGAACGCCCGGACCCCTGGGTTCAGTTGCCGGGTTCTGGCCCGTACCACTGGAGCGCCTGGCCCGTGACGGCGGCGATGCATTCGAAGTCCCGGTCGCGGTGGAGGAGGGTCAGTCCCTGCAACTCGGCCGTCGCCGCCACCACGAGGTCGACGGCTCCGGCACTGCGGTGCTGTCCGCGCTGGGTGAGGATGTCCTGGACCTGCCAGGCGCGGTCGTAGGCGCGGTCGTCGACCGGCACCCAACCGAAGAGCAGACGCAGGTCCTCGATGCCTTGGGCACGGGCGGCGGCGCAACGCGCGCTGTAGCAGAACTCCAGCTCGGTGATGGGGCACGTGGCGATGAGCCCGGCTGCCGCCGCCTGGTCCCAGCCGTGTTGCTCGGCGTCGCCGCGCAGCATCCGGGCGAGTGCGCTGGTGTCGATCAGGAACTGAGCGGCGTTCACCGACGGTAGTTTCCCTAGTCCTCGAGGAGATCGAGATCGAAGGCGCCCTCGGCCGCCGCTGCCCGCAGGCGGGTGAGGGCAAGAGCCCGCCGCCGGTTCTCCAGCACCTCGCGCAGGGCGGTGTTCACCGTCTCCTTCTTGATGCTGGTGCCGAGGGCCTTGGCCACGTCGGCGACCAGCTGATCATCGAGATCGATTACGGTGCGAGTCATTGATGCACCTCCGCAGAGGAGGGCACGCCGCCCTGCGATTGGCCTAGACGACAAGAAACCCCCGGGTCGATGACCGGGGGGTTTCGCATGGAGCGGGTGACGAGAATCGAACTCGCGCTCTCAGCTTGGGAAGCGACGGCGCTTGTGCGCCGTGGAGCTGCTGACCTGCGTGGATCCAATGTGCTGCGGTAGGCGTGGGCGTCCTGTGGCACTGCTGTTGACCGTAGGTGTCCGCTCTGAAGGGCACACCGTGGGCACGACACTGCGATGCGGACGACCACTTCGCTGATGTGGATTGCTCGGTGTGCGGGCTTGGGGATGCGCAGAGTGGCTGAGCGCGGCAGTCGCGGTCGCACATGGCTGCCGGGCCCTCGCCTCGGCTCGGTGGGCGCGGCCAGCATCCGATGATCCGAAGAACTAGGCACTTGCGTGTGTCAATCCGGTACATGGACTACTCTTGGTACATGTCCATGAAGCGCACGAACGTCTACGCCGACCCCGAGGACCTGGCGATCATCAAGGAGGCCGCGAAGCGTCGGGGGATCAGCGAGGCCGAGATCATCCGCCAGGGCATCCACCTCGCGGCCATGGCGAACAGGGTCTGGGACGAGCCGCTGTTCTCGCGCACCTTCGAGGGGACGGGCCGCACGCCCTCCAAGGCGGAGGTCCGTGATGCGGTCGCCGACGCCGTCCGCCGTGAGGCCGACTCGAGTTCCGGAACCGCCGCGTGATCATTGTCATCGCCGACACGTCCGGCCTCCTGGCGGCCCTGGACTCGGCTCACCCGGAACACCGGGCGGCGAACGAGGCGATCATGGCGGCCGGCCTCCTGGTCATGTCCCCATTGCTGCTGGCCGAACTGGACCACGTCGCCACGCGCGAGCTCGGCAGGGCGGCCGCCCTCGGCGCGGTCGACGACCTCCGGCGCTGGATGAGCCGGGGGCGCGTCGTCATGCCGGAGATCACGGAGGACCACCTGGGCGCCGCCCAGTCCGTCCGTGTCCGCTACCGTGCGCTGGACCTCGACCTCGCCGACGCGGTCAATGTGGCGCTCGCCGCCGACTACGACACGGACGCGATCCTCACCCTCGACCGACGTGACTTCCGGGCCGTACGCCCCTTGGGCCACCACAAGGTGTTTCGGGTACTCCCCGACGATCTCCCGCTCTGATACGACGAGAGCCGAACTCGCGCTCGTCGCTCGGGAAGTGACGGTGCTCGGGCAACTCGTGCGGCTCTGGTACTTACGGATGTTGTGCAGCAGGGTGGGAACGGTGGTCGCTGAGAACACATGCAGTCGTGTCTCCACCATGCTGTCCGCGCTACGTCGGCCTCACTTCCGTGGGGTTCACGCAGGAGCTCTCCCACACCTCCCGGACATCACGGCTGACCAGTGTGCGCAGTGCGGGCCATAGGCTGACCAGAAGGTCGCGACTGAGGAACCGGACCAGATCGTCTTGCGCTCCCTCGGTCAGGACGATCCGGTAGTAGTTCATCCACAGCCGCGGCTGATCGAGATCGAGGGTGGTCAGCCCCGACCGTGCCAGATGCAGCGGCAAGGTCACTGTGCCGTGCTGAGGGCCGACGAGCTCGAAAGGTCGGCAGGCGCGCGCCGAGCGGACTTGGCGCGGCGAAGTGCGGTGGGGCTACTTGATCCGCAGACTGACGCAAGCCCTTCTCAGGTAGGCCCTTAACAAGCGATGCTCTTCATCTCTTGGTGATCGGGTAGCAAAAGAGGGCGACGGTAGGGCAAAATAGCTGCTCAGCTCCTTGATGGTCCTTGAATGCCTGAAGCGCGACCCATGAGTCGCGCCCGCTTGTCGATGTGCGCACCGTCGGTGCGCTGATTGACGCTCCCGCTGTCGCCTCTCTACCGTTCCCTCATCGGGAGCAACCAGGACGTTGTACGGGGGTTTCATGGACGGTACGGGTCTCAGCGACGATCGCCTGCTGTCGAGGGCCGAACTCGCGGAACTGGCCGGGGTGATGCGGCCAGCAATCACCAACTGGCAACGTCGGTACGAGGATTATCCGGAGCCGGTCAGGACGGGGGAAACGGAACTATTCAGTCTACGGGCGGTCCTCCGCTGGCTCGACTCCCGTCAGATCCCGTCACGTGCGCGTGCGTCCGATGAGCCGGCAGGGTTCACCTATGCCGACCGTATGCGGCGGAACCTCGTCGCGTCGGACGATGCCCGCCAGGGAGCGGCCGCGCTGGGTGGTGAGGCAACCGGCAGCGGTCCGTTGAGCGACGAAGAAGAGCGTGCGCGGCAACTTGCGCGATTGCTGGGACCGATGGCAGACGCCGTGCGCGGCGGCGCATCGATGACGGACTACCTTGCCTTGCTCCTCTCTCTGGTCTTTCTTCGGGTGAGCGGAAGCCCGCGCTCGGTGTCGCTCCCGCGTACGGTGCGGTCTCGATCCAGGGCTGCCACGGCGACGTTGTTGCAGGAGATCGGGGAAGCAGCCGACGAGGCGCTGCGCCTGCGCGGTGTGCCGCCGGGCATGCGGACAGCCCTCGTCAGGCTGGAACCTCGGGAGTACGGGGATGTTGTCGAGGTGATCCGCCTGACCGACGGCTTGGGGATCGACGAGTTCCGACAACTGGTGGATCAATTCGGCTCCCGAGCCGCGCTTCCCAGCGGAGAGTTCTTCACCCCACGTGCCGTGGTGCGGCTGATGCGGGACGCCGCCCTAGGGGACGAGGACTCCGCGCGATGCGTCTACGACCCGTATGCGCGCGCAGGCGAGATGCTTGACGGAGTCGCTGAACGCCTCGGTGGTGTCGTGCCTCTGACTCTGCGTGGTGAGAGTCCGCAGCGCGGCACACTTCGGCTCGCCGGAATGAACCTCGCGCTGCACGGTATTCCGGTTGAACTGGAAGCCGGCACCGCGGCCCCATGGAACGAACGTGCCTGGCCGAAGGGCCACCGGGTCGACCTCATTCTGACTAATCCGCCTTTCAACGCTCACGGGGCCGTGCCGAAGCCGCGTGAGGGCATCGACTGGCCGTACGGACCGCCTCCCCCCGGTAGTCCTGCCTTCGCCTGGCTCCAGCACGTCCTGGTGTCGCTCAAGGACGAGGGCCGTGCGGGTGTGGTGATGCCGGTCAGTGCGGGCACCTCCACAGACGTTCGGGAGCGGGAGATCCGGAGCAGGCTGGTGGAGGATGGCGCCGTCGAATGCATTGTCGCGTTGCCGCCTCAGCTCTTTTCCGGGGCTCAGGTGTCCGTCTGCTTGTGGTTCTTGCGGAGATCCGCGGCGGTGCGCGAGGACATCCTGTTCGTGGACGCCCGGGACCTGGGTGACAAGGCGACTCGCGGACCCCGAGTCCTCTCCGACGAACACGTCGGGGCTGTCACGAAAACCATTCAGGCATGGCGACGAGGGACCGGATTCCGCCTCGGTCGGCAGAGCGCGGGCCATCTTGCGGTCGCTGCTCCGCTGGAGGCGGTGCGGGCTGCCGGTTACTCGCTCAGCCCCGCCGACTATGCGGACAGATGGATGTCCACGGCGTCACCGGCTGAAGCGGCTACCGAGGCAGCAGCCACGGAGCGGGTGCTCGCCGAGGCGAGGCGTCGAACGAAAGCCCTGGACGGCACGGTCGATGCGCTCTCGTACGGCCCGTTGTCGTCAGCCACCGTGCTCTCGTACGACGGGCTACCTCATGACTGGCGTCGGGTTCCGCTGGGAGAACTGGTCGACATCATGGCTGGTCCGTCCTACACACGTCTGCCGGCCGAGGTTCGCTCCGCGGCAGGCGATCTCCGTGTCGTGATGCCCAAGCACCTGCGTGAGGGTCGTATCGACGATCGTGACATGGAGAAAGTAAGCGTGGATGTCGCCCGCGCACTGGCAAGGTTCCGTCTCAGGTCCGGAGACATTCTGTGCGTGCGTTCCGGTGCCCAGATGCCCCCTGCCTTGGTCGAGAAGGCGCAGGACGGCTGGCTATTCAGCACCAACCTGTTGCGGCTGCGTGCCCTGGAGACGGATGGGGAGCCACTTGTCCTTCCCGGCTACCTGCTCGCCTACTTGTCTCTGCCGGAGACGGTGCACTGGCTCAAGGAGTATGCCCGCGGCACCGCTGTTCCTTCCCTCAGCGCCGCCACACTGGCACTTCTGCCCGTACCGCTGCCGCCCCTTGCCCATCAGCGGCGAATCAGTGCCGTGCTGGATGCCGTGGACGCGCAGATCACCGCGCACCGCGAACTCATCCAGGCCGCGACTCGGCACCGCAGCACACTCGCCGCGCATCTACTGACCGGCGTCCTTGTCCCCGAATGACGCACACTCCTCTCCTTTCAGTCCGTCCGCGAAGGAAGACTTCTGTGAATGCTCCGCCGTCCGAGTCACGATTCGGAACGAGGTGCCTGTGGCTGCTCGTGGCAGCGCTGTTCTCGCTCGTGGTGGCTCTTGTCGCTGGGATCCTGAAGACCAGCACCGGAGCCGCATTCGCTGAGGCAGTCCTTTACGGCGGCACTGCTTTTGCCACGTCGATGGGCCTCTGCGTGCTTGTCCTGTCTGCAGTCGGCCAACTCTGAACGAGCCGACACGCTTTTCGGAACATCCTGGTGCGGCCGCGCGCGTTCACCTCTGCTGGGAAGCACCGCGTGCGCGGGCCACAGCTCAACCGTCGGACAGAGTGTACAAACGGTGCGATTCCCTGGTCGATGTACACAACAAAGAAGGCCCGGGTCTCTGACCTGGGCCCTCTTCATGGAGCGGGTGACGAGAATCGAACTCGCGCTCTCAGCTTGGGAAGCTGATGTTCTACCATTAAACTACACCCGCGTAAGACGCCGACCGAGGTCGGTGCCTGGACGCTCGCTCACTCTACCCCATGCCCGGCCCCCGGTGTTCGCGCCGTGGGGCCGGTGGTCGTTCGGGGGTGGGGGACGAGGCTGCGGGGGCTGCGAGTTGGGGCGTACCGTGGGGGCCCCGGAGAGGGTGTGCGTGAGGGCGGAGTGCCGCCTGGAGAGTCGTCTCTTTCATCCCGTACTGTGGCTTTTGTCGTCAGGGTAGTAAGCCAGACGCGGCTCTTGGGGAAGGGACTTGAAGGACTTGATGGAGCGCACCGTCGTCCGCTGTGCCGATGGGCACGTGTTCACCGCCACCTCGTTCCCGATGCAGCAGGCCGATCGACTCGGCCCCGGCCGGCTCGTCCGATGTCCGCGGTGTGCGCGGCTGCGGAGCGCCGTGCCGGTGGGTGCGGAGAAGCGGTAGCAGCAGCGGTACAGGTACAGCCCGGGCGCGCGGCGCGGCGGCGGTTGTCGCTGCTCCGCGCGCCTTGCGTATCCTCGGTGCGTGCTTCTCTCAGACAAGGACATCCGGGCCGAGATCGACGCCGGACGGGTCCGCATCGAGCCCTTCGACGACTCCATGGTGCAGCCGTCGAGCATCGACGTGCGCCTCGACCGCTACTTCCGGGTGTTCGAGAATCACCGGTACCCGCACATCGACCCCTCCGTCGAGCAGGTGGACCTGACCCGGCTCGTGGAGCCGGAGGGCGACGAGCCGTTCATCCTGCACCCCGGTGAGTTCGTGCTGGCCAGTACGTACGAGGTCATCACCCTCCCCGACGACCTGGCCTCGCGGCTGGAGGGGAAGAGTTCGCTCGGGCGGCTCGGGCTCGTCACGCACTCCACCGCCGGGTTCATCGACCCGGGCTTCTCGGGGCACGTGACGCTGGAGCTGAGCAATCTCGCGACCCTCCCGATCAAGCTGTGGCCGGGGATGAAGATCGGGCAGCTGTGCATGTTCCGGCTCACCTCGCCGGCCGAGCACCCGTACGGGAGCGAGCGCTACGGGTCCCGTTACCAGGGGCAGCGGGGGCCGACCGCCTCCCGCTCCTTCCTCAATTTCCATCGGACCCAGGTATGAACCCAGTGATGAGCAGGACGCGCGCATGAGTGATGTTCGGGAGAATCTGACCTACGAGCAGTTCGGCGTCGCCGTGCGCGAACTCGCACAGGCCGTCGCCGACGACGGGTACGAGCCGGACATAGTGCTGTCCATCGCCCGCGGGGGCGTCTTCGTCGCCGGCGGGCTGGCGTACGCGCTCGACTGCAAGAACATCCACCTCGTGAACGTGGAGTTCTACACCGGGGTCGGGACCACGCTCGACATGCCCGTCATGCTCGCGCCGGTCCCGAACGTCATCGACTTCTCCGACAAGAAGGTCCTGATCACCGACGACGTCGCCGACACCGGCAAGACGCTCAAGCTGGTGCGGGACTTCTGCCTCGACACGGTCGCCGAGGTCCGCAGCGCGGTGATCTATGAGAAGTCCCACTCCCTCGTCCAGTGCGAGTACGTGTGGAAGCGGACCGACGAGTGGATCAACTTCCCGTGGAGCGTTCAGCCCCCCGTCGTGCGGCGGGACGGACAGGTGCTCGACGCCTGATCTGCGGGGCGGCGAAGACGGGAAGGGCCCCGGCGTGACGCACACGCCGGGGCCCCCTCGTACGCCGACGGCTAGAACGTGCCGAGCTTCACGATCGACAGCAGGGCGATCAGCTGGATCGCACAGGCGCCGAGCGCCTTCGGCCAGGGCAGGTCGTGGGAGCGGCTGACCATCAGGGTCAGCAGGGCGCCGGCCGCGACCCAGGTGGCCCAGCCCAGGATCTGGACGAAGGGCGCGTCGCCGCCGGCGAACATCGCGACGACCAGGCGCGGGGCGTCCGTGAGGGACATGATCAGCATGGAGAGCCCGACCGTGGGCTGCCAGGCGCCGTCGCCGCCGAGCTGGCGGGCCAGGGTGTGGGTGACCACGCCCAGGACGAAGGCGCTCAGCACCAGCGCCACCGCCGTGGTCAGGACGATCGGGATGGCGTTCGAGAGGGTGGCGTTGATCGCCTCCTCGCGGGCGCCGTCGAACCCGAAGACGGCCAGCAGGCCGTAGAGGAAGGTCACGATGAGCGCTGGGGCCCACATCGCGTAGTCCCGCATCTGGAGGAAGGTCGGGTTGGGCGCGAGGATCACGCCCTTCAGGAGGTCCTTCCAGTGCAGGCGGGGGCCGACCGGGCCGGGGGCCGGGGAGGAACCGGCGCGGTAGGTGTCGCCCTGGTTGTAGGGGTCGTCGACCGTGAACGCCTGTGTGTGGCCCGGGTTGTTGGCCGCGTACGGGTCGTACGGGGGCTGCTGGGGGTGCCCGCCGGGGCCCTGCCCGTAGCCGCCGTCGCCGAAGTACTCCGGCTCGCCGTGTCCGCCCTGTGCGGGGTGACCGCCGCCGTGGGCCTGGGGCCACGGGGAGCCGCCGGGCGCGGGGGCGCCGCCCCCGTACGGCTGCTGCGGGTACGGGGGCTGAGGCGCCGCGGGGCCGCCGTACGACGGTCCCTGGGGCGCCTGCTGTCCGTACGGGGGGCGTTGCGGTCGCGCGTTTGGAGCGCCGTTGTCCCGGCCGCGTCCGATCCTGAATCCAGCCACGCCTTCGAACGTACCTGGTCCCGGAGAGTGACGTGCGGGGCCCGGCCGTTCGGGGGGTCCTTTGCGGCCGAGCTGTGACATCCCCTACGGGTGCTCCCCGAGGAGTCCCCGAGGTCCGACCGGCCCACTCGCGGCGTCCGCCCGCCGGTCCCCTACGGGGTCAGGAACTGCGACGTGGAGAAGGTGACCGCGGCCCGTGCCGTCAGCAGGCCCTTCGCGGCGCCCCGGTGGACCTCGATGGAGTCCTTCGTGTCGCCCTGGGAGGTGCGCACCACCAGGTCGGCGAGTCCGTCGCCGTCGAAGTCGCCGGCCGTCAGCACCCGTGTCGTGCCCGTCGTCGTGGGCCGCACCGTGACCGCCGCCCGGGTCGTGGGCCCGGCCTTGCGGCCCGGGAGGACGCGTACGCCGGAGCCGCTGGAGACCAGCTCGCTCAGGCCGTCGCCGTCGAAGTCGGCGGCGTCGAGCACCGAGCCCGGGGCGTCGAGGCTGCCGCGTGTCGCGGTGGGCAGGTCGTAGCGCATCGCGGTGCCGTCCGGGCCGCCCACGGCCGCGTCGAGCGCCTTGCCCCGGCCGAAGGCGCCCAGCGCGATGTCGACGCCGGCGGGCAGGGTGGCCCCGGTGCGGGCCGGTCCGGCGGGGCCGCCCAGGACGAGGGCCGCCTTGCCGGGGCCCGCGGAGGTGCGGACGACCAGGTCGTCGTACCCGTCGCGGTTCACGTCGGTGGCGGGGCCGGTCGGCGCCTCGCCGGGGGACGGGACGGGCGCGCCGGCCTGGTGCGGGACGCCCTTGCGGGTGAAGGGGCCGCGCAGATGGCTGAGGCGGCCGGCCGAGGCGTGGACGACCAGGTCCTCGGCGCCGTCGCCGTCGAAGTCGCCGCACACCGGGCGCTCGGGCCAGTCGTTGCCGTAGCGGGCGCGGTCGGGGATGGTCAGCGGGACCGCGCGGCCGGTCGGTCCCGACGGGGAGCCGAAGAGGAGCTGGAGGGGGACCGGGGGGCGGCCCTGGCCGTCGTAGGGCGGGTCGGTGGTGACCACCAGGTCGGTGAAGCCGTCGCCGTCGAGGTCGCAGCTCGCCTCCGCCTCGAAGACGGCCGGCAACTGGCCGTCCACGGGCGTCGCGTGTTTCTTCGGCGTGAGCAACTGCCGGGCTCGCGGCACCAGTCCGCGGGGCGAGCCGTAGACGATCCCGATGCCCGCGTCGTCCGCGTGGCTCTCCGCCGTGACCAGGTCGTCGAGGACCAGGTCGCGGTGGCCGTCGCCGTTGAAGTCGTCGGGGACCTCGCTGCCCTCGCCGTGCGGGACGGGGAGCGGGGCGGGGGCCTGGGCGGCGCGTACGGGAGTGGGGGCGGCGTCCTCGGCGGCGGGTGCCCGGCCGTGGCCGCAGGCGGTGAGCAGCAGCAGGCAGCCGGCGGCGGCCGTGCCGGTCAGGGTGCTTCTTCGCAGGCGCCGCACCGTTCACCTCGTCCGTATCGACCCGTACCACCATTACCGACAACGACCGGGTAATCATGCACGCGTTCGACATACGGCGACACCCCCGGGTCCGCAGGGAGCCCGGGGGTGTCGGTCGTGTGCGTGAGCGTCGGCTACTTCACCGGTTCCGGCGTCGGCTCGTTCTCCGGCTCCGGCTCGCCGGTGGGGTCGGCCGGGGTCTTGACGGAGTCCAGCAGGAGCTGGGCGACGTCGACGACCTGGATGGACTCCTTGGCCTTGCCGTCGTTCTTCTTGCCGTTGACCGAGTCGGTCAGCATCACCAGGCAGAAGGGGCAGGCCGTGGAGACGATGTCCGGGTTCACGCTCAGCGCCTCGTCGACGCGCTCGTTGTTGATGCGCTTGCCGATCCGCTCCTCCATCCACATCCGCGCGCCGCCGGCGCCGCAGCAGAAGCCGCGCTCCTTGTGGCGGTGCATCTCCTCGTTGCGGACGCCCGGGACGGCGGCGATGATCTCGCGCGGGGGCGTGTAGATCTTGTTGTGGCGGCCCAGGTAGCAGGGGTCGTGGTAGGTGATGATGCCCTCGACCGGGGTGACCGGGACCAGCTTGCCCTCGTCCACCAGGTGCTGGAGCAGCTGGGTGTGGTGGACGACCTCGTAGTCGCCGCCGAGCTGCGGGTACTCGTTGCCGAGGGTGTTGAGGCAGTGGGGGCAGGTCGCGACGATCTTCTTGGCCGACTTCGGCTTCGCCGACTCCGGCACGACCTTGCCGTCCTCGTCCATCTCCTCGCCGAAGGCGGCGTTGAGGGACATGACGTTCTCCATGCCGAGCTCCTGGAACAGGGGCTCGTTGCCCAGGCGGCGGGCGGAGTCACCGGTGCACTTCTCGTCGCCGCCCATGATCGCGAACTTGACTCCCGCGATGTGGAGCAGTTCGGCGAAGGCCTTCGTGGTCTTCTTGGCGCGGTCCTCCAGGGCGCCGGCGCAGCCGACCCAGTAGAGGTACTCGACCTCGGTGAGGTCCTCGATGTCCTTGCCGACGACCGGGACCTCGAAGTCCAGCTCCTTGAGCCACTCCAGGCGCTGCTTCTTCGCCAGGCCCCAGGGGTTGCCCTTCTTCTCCAGGTTCTTGAGCATCGTGCCGGCCTCGGACGGGAAGGCCGACTCGATCATGACCTGGTAGCGGCGCATGTCGACGATGTGGTCGACGTGCTCGATGTCGACGGGGCACTGCTCGACGCAGGCGCCGCAGGTGGTGCAGGACCACAGGACGTCCGGGTCGATGACGCCGTTCTCTTCGAGGGTGCCGATCAGCGGGCGCTCGGCCTCCGCCAGCGCCGCCGCGGGCACGCCCGCCAGCTGCTCCTGGGACGCCTTCTCCTCGCCCTCCATGGTCTTGCCGCCGCCGGCCAGCAGGTAGGGGGCCTTGGCGTGCGCGTGGTCGCGCAGGGACATGATCAGGAGCTTGGGGGAGAGCGGCTTGCCGGTGTTCCACGCGGGGCACTGCGACTGGCAGCGGCCGCACTCGGTGCAGGTGGAGAAGTCCAGCAGGCCCTTCCAGGAGAACTGCTCGACCTGGGAGACGCCGAACACGTCGTCGTCGCCGGGGTCGGTGAAGTCGATCGGCTTGCCGCCCGAGGTCATCGGGAGCAGCGCGCCGAGGGCGGTGCCCCCCTTCGCGTCGCGCTTGAACCAGATGTTGGGGAAGGCCAGGAAGCGGTGCCAGGCCACGCCCATGTCGGTCTTCAGGGCGACCGTGATCATCCAGATGAACGAGGTCGCGATCTTCAGTCCGGCGAAGAAGTAGACGAGGTTCTGCAGCGTTCCGAGGTCCACGTCCTGGAGCGCGGAGACGACCGGGTACGAGATGAAGAACGACGCCTCGTAGCCGTCCACGTGGTGGAGGACGCCCTCCAGCGCGTGCAGCATGAAGATGCAGACGCCGACGATGAGGATGACGGCCTCGACGAAGTACGCCTGGCCGAAGTTGGAGCCCCCGAAGCGGGACTTGCGGCCCGGCCTGCGCGGGTGGCTGAGCTGCCGGATCACGATCAGGACCAGGATGCCGAGCACCGTCATCGTGCCGATGAACTCGACGAAGACGTTGTACGGAGCCCAATCGCCGATGACCGGCAGGATCCAGTCGGCCCGGAAGAGCTGGCCGACGGCGTTGACGATGGTCAGCAGCAGGGAGAAGAAGCCCACCGCGACGAACCAGTGCGCCACACCGACGATGCCCCAGCGGTTCATCCGGGTGTGGCCGAGGAACTCCCTGACCACGGTGACGGTGCGGTCCACGGGGTCGTTGGTCCGCGTTCCGGCCGGTACGGGCTGGCCCAGCCGCATGTAGGTGAAGATCTGCAGGACGGCGCGGCCGAACAGTGCGACGCCGACCACGATCAGGACCAGCGACACGATGATCGCGGCGAGTTGCATTTGGGGGCTCCTCGGGCCTGCGAGGTTACGAGGGGGTGGTGTTACTAAGCGGTAACTTATTCAGTTCGTCTGAGAGTACCCCCATCCTCCGCCGCACTGTAGTCGGACGTGCGGTGATCTGCGTCGCTGAGGCAACCCTGACCCCATCGGCCCCGTACGAACCCGGCGCCCCGTCCGCGGCCCCGCCCGCGCTCCGCCTGTGCCCCGCCCGGTCCGGCGGTGCGGTGCGTCGCAGGGGCAATCGGAGTCCCTGGTGGCGCGTCCTTGCCCGGGGTGATTTTTCCGTTCGTCAGGCCATGGGTGTCGAGAAAATGCAGGTCAGGGCGCCATTGCGCGTAAGGAACGGATAAGAGTTGAGTCCGCCCGACTCACCTCTGTTGACCCATCGCCGGGTGTCGTGCACACTTGAGCCTGTTCCACTCAAGTCAGCTGGAGGTTATTCACCATGGCACGTGCGGTCGGCATCGACCTGGGCACGACTAACTCCGTCGTCAGCGTTCTGGAGGGCGGCGAGCCCACCGTCATCACCAACGCCGAGGGCGCCAGGACCACGCCGTCCGTCGTCGCCTTCGCCAAGAACGGTGAGGTGCTCGTCGGCGAGGTGGCCAAGCGCCAGGCGGTCACGAACGTCGACAGGACCATCCGCTCGGTCAAGCGCCACATGGGCACCGACTGGAAGGTCAACCTGGACGGCAAGGACTTCAACCCGCAGCAGATCAGCGCCTTCGTGCTGCAGAAGCTGAAGCGGGACGCCGAGTCCTACCTGGGCGAGAAGGTGACCGACGCGGTCATCACCGTCCCGGCGTACTTCAACGACGCCGAGCGCCAGGCCACCAAGGAGGCCGGTGAGATCGCGGGCCTCAACGTCCTGCGCATCGTCAACGAGCCGACCGCCGCCGCGCTGGCGTACGGCCTGGACAAGGACGAGCAGGTCATCCTGGTCTTCGACCTCGGTGGCGGTACGTTCGACGTCTCGCTGCTGGAGATCGGCGACGGCGTCGTCGAGGTGAAGGCCACCAACGGTGACAACAACCTCGGCGGTGACGACTGGGACCAGCGCGTCGTCGACTACCTGGTCAAGCAGTTCCAGTCCGGCCACGGCGTGGACCTGGCCAAGGACAAGATGGCCCTCCAGCGCCTGCGCGAGGCGGCCGAGAAGGCCAAGATCGAGCTGTCCTCGTCCACCGAGACCACGATCAACCTCCCCTACATCACGGCCTCCGCCGAGGGCCCGCTGCACCTGGACGAGAAGCTCACCCGCGCCCAGTTCCAGCAGCTGACCTCCGACCTGCTGGAGCGCTGCAAGACGCCGTTCCACAACGTCATCAAGGACGCCGGCATCCAGCTGTCCGAGATCGACCACGTCGTCCTCGTCGGTGGCTCCACCCGTATGCCCGCCGTCGCCGAGCTGGTCAAGGAGCTGACCGGCGGCAAGGACGCCAACAAGGGCGTCAACCCGGACGAGGTCGTCGCCATCGGTGCCGCCCTCCAGGCCGGTGTCCTCAAGGGTGAGGTCAAGGACGTCCTGCTGCTCGACGTCACCCCGCTGTCCCTCGGCATCGAGACCAAGGGCGGCATCATGACCAAGCTGATCGAGCGGAACACGACGATCCCGACCAAGCGCTCGGAGATCTTCACCACCGCCGAGGACAACCAGCCCTCCGTGCAGATCCAGGTCTACCAGGGCGAGCGCGAGATCGCGGCGTACAACAAGAAGCTCGGGATGTTCGAGCTGACCGGTCTGCCGCCGGCGCCCCGCGGCGTCCCGCAGATCGAGGTCGCCTTCGACATCGACGCCAACGGCATCATGCACGTGACCGCGAAGGACCTCGGCACGGGCAAGGAGCAGAAGATGACCGTCACCGGCGGCTCCTCGCTGCCGAAGGACGAGGTCGACCGGATGCGCCAGGAGGCCGAGAAGTACGCGGAGGAGGACCACGCCCGCCGCGAGGCCGCCGAGTCCCGCAACCAGGGCGAGCAGCTCGTCTACCAGACGGAGAAGTTCCTCAAGGACAACGAGGACAAGGTCCCCGGCGAGGTCAAGACCGAGGTCGAGGGTGCCGTCGCCGAGCTGAAGGAGAAGCTCAAGGGCGAGGACACCGCCGAGATCCGCACCGCCACCGAGAAGGTCGCCGCCGTCTCGCAGAAGCTGGGCCAGGCCATGTACGCCGACGCCCAGGCCGCGCAGGCCGCCGGCGGCGAGGCCCCGGGTGCCGGCGCCGGTGCCGACGGCAAGGGCGCCGACGACGACGTCGTGGACGCCGAGATCGTGGACGACGAGCGCAAGGACGGTGCCGCGTGACGGAGGAGACCCCGGGTTTCGACGAGAAGCCCGACGTCCCCTCCGGCGCCACCCCTGACGACGCCGAGCCGCAGGCCGCCTCCGAGGAGGGGGCGGCCCCGGCCGGGGACGCGAGCGAGAACGCGGGCCTGGTGGCCCAGCTGGACCAGGTGCGCACCGCGCTGAACGAGCGCACGGCGGACCTCCAGCGCCTCCAGGCCGAGTACCAGAACTACCGCCGCCGGGTGGAGCGGGACCGCGTCGCGGTCAAGGAGGTCGCCGTCGCGAACCTCCTGTCCGAGCTGCTTCCCGTACTCGACGACGTCGGCCGCGCCCGGGAGCACGGGGAGCTGGTCGGCGGCTTCAAGTCCGTCGCGGAGTCGCTGGAGACCACGGTGGCCAAGCTGGGCCTCCAGCAGTTCGGCAAGGAGGGCGAGCCCTTCGACCCGACGATCCACGAGGCCCTGATGCACTCCTACGCACCGGACGTCACCGAGACGACGTGCGTGGCGATCCTGCAGCCCGGGTACCGGATCGGCGAACGCACCATCCGCCCCGCGCGGGTGGCGGTCGCCGAGCCGCAGCCGGGCGCCCAGACGGTCAAGCCGGCCGAGGCCGGCGCCGAGGGGCAGGACGCCTCCGACGCGGAGGACGACGCCGGGACCAAGGAGAGCGGTGGCCCGGACGAGGGCTGAGCTTGAAGTGACGAGGAAGCCGAGGAAGGAGGGACGTCGAGGATGAGCACGAAGGACTTCATCGAGAAGGACTACTACAAGGTTCTCGGCGTCCCCAAGGACGCCACCGAGGCCGAGATCAAGAAGGCGTACCGGAAGCTCGCCCGCGAGAACCACCCGGACGCCAACAAGGGAAACGTCAAGGCGGAGGAGCGCTTCAAGGAGATCTCCGAGGCCAACGACATCCTCGGTGACCCCAAGAAGCGCAAGGAGTACGACGAGGCCCGCGCGCTGTTCGGCAACGGCGGGTTCCGTCCGGGGCCCGGCGCCGGCGGCGGCACCTTCAACTTCGACCTGGGCGACCTCTTCGGAGGCGGCGCCCAGGGCGGGGGCCAGGGCGCCGGCGGCTTCGGCGGCGGGCTCGGCGACGTCTTCGGGGGCCTGTTCAACCGCACGGGCGGCGGACCCGGCACCGGCACGCGCACGCAGCCGCGGCGCGGGCAGGACATCGAGTCCGAGGTCACCCTGAGCTTCACCGAGGCCATCGAGGGCGCGACCGTGCCGCTCAGGATGTCCTCGCAGGCACCCTGCAAGGCCTGTTCCGGCACCGGCGACAAGAACGGCACGCCGCGCGTGTGCCCGACCTGCGTCGGCACCGGCCAGGTCGCCCGGGGCTCGGGCGGCGGCTTCTCGCTCACCGACCCGTGCCCGGACTGCAAGGGCCGCGGCCTGATCGCCGAGGACCCCTGCGACGTCTGCAAGGGCTCCGGACGCGCCAAGTCCTCGCGGACGATGCAGGTCCGTATCCCCGCCGGGGTGTCGGACGGGCAGCGCATCCGGCTGCGCGGCAAGGGCACGCCGGGCGAGCGGGGCGGTCCGGCGGGCGACCTGTACGTGGTCGTGCACGTCAAGGAACACCCCGTCTTCGGCCGCCGGGGCGACAACCTCACCGTGACCGTCCCGGTCACCTACGCCGAGGCGGCCCTCGGCGGCGAGGTCAGGGTCCCGACCCTGGGCGGTCCGCCCGTCACGCTCAAGCTGCCGGCGGGCACGCCCAACGGCCGCACCATGCGGGCCAGGGGCAAGGGCGCGGTCCGCAAGGACGGCACCCGCGGCGACCTCCTGGTCACCGTGGAGGTGAGTGTTCCGAAGGATCTGACGGGGAAGGCTCGTGACGCGCTGGAGGCGTATCGCGAGGCGACCGCGGACGAGGATCCGCGGGCGGAGTTGTTCCAGGCCGCGAAGGGAGCTTGACGGGAATGGACGGTCGGCGACGCAACCCGTACGAACTGACCGAGGACACCCCGGTCTACGTCATTTCGGTGGCGGCCCAGCTCTCCGGTCTCCACCCGCAGACCCTGCGCCAGTACGACCGCCTCGGCCTGGTCTCCCCTGACCGCACGGCCGGCCGGGGCCGGCGCTACTCGGCCCGCGACATCGAACTGCTCCGACAGGTCCAGCAGTTGTCGCAGGACGAGGGCATCAACCTGGCCGGAATCAAGCGCATCATCGAGCTGGAGAACCAGGTCGCCGAGCTCCAGGCCCGCGCGGCCGAGCTGGCCGCCGCGCTCGACGGCGCGGCCACGGCGATGCGCCAGCGCGAGGCCGCGGTGCACGCGTCGTACCGCCGTGACCTGGTCCCTTACCAAGAGGTACAGCAGACCAGCGCCCTGGTGGTCTGGCGGCCCAAGCGCCACGGCCAGCCCTCGGACTGAGCCGGACCGGCAGGCGGCACAAGGGAAAACGGCATCTACAGCCCCGGAGGACCAACCCGTCCTCCGGGGCTTGTTCACAACGGTGCTGTCTCATTGGTCTAGTACTTCTTGACGATTTGGTGAAGACAGCGTTGGCTTCCTTCACCTGGGTCACCTCGGTACCAACTACACCCGTGTGTCGGAAGGTCTAGCGCAGTGAGCAGCCGTGCCCGTCGTACCGCCATATCCGTGGCCGCGTCCCTGATGACCTTCTCGCTGGCCTCCTGCGGTGTGCTGGGTGCGTCGGAGAGCAGCGACGACGCGAGCCCGACCAAGGGCAACGACCTCCTGGTCGGGTTGCTGCTGCCGGAGAAGGAGAACACGCGCTACGAGCTGTTCGACTACCCCTTCTTCAAGAAGAAGATCGGTGAGCTGACGCGCGACGAGGGCATCGTCAAGTACGCCAACGCCGAGGCCAGCGCCACCAAGCAGGCCGATCAGATGCAGCAGATGATCGAGGACGAGGTCGACGTGATCGTGCTCGACCCGGTCGACGCGCACGCCATCGGGGACTCCGTGCAGAAGGCCAAGGACGCCGGCATCCCCGTCATCGCCTACGACCGGCTGGCCGAGGGCCCGGTCGACGCCTACATCTCCTTCGACAACGAGCTGGTGGGCGAGGTCCAGGGCCGCTCCCTCATCGAGGCGCTCGGCGGCGACCCGGACAGCTCCGACAAGATCGTCATGATGAACGGCTCGTCGACCGACCCGAACGCCAAGCAGTTCAAGGCGGGCGCGCTGTCCGAGCTGAACGGCAAGCTCACGATCGCCCAGTCCTTCGACACCAAGGACTGGAAGCCGGAGAACGCCGAGGCGAACATGACCGAGGCGATCGAGAAGATCGGCAAGAACAAGATCGCGGGTGTCTACTCCGCCAACGACGGCATGGCGGGCGGCATCATCAAGGCCCTGGAGGACGCGGGCGTCACCGACCTGCCCCCGATCACCGGCCAGGACGCGGAGCTCGCGGCGGTCCAGCGGATCGTCACCGGCGAGCAGTACATGAGCGTGTACAAGTCCTACCCGCAGCAGGCCGAGAACGCCGCGGAGATGGCCGTGGCGCGGGTCCAGGGCCGGGACATCCAGTTCGACGCGCTCGCCCGCGACAAGGTCGACAGCCCCACCCACAAGGGCGTGCCGGCCCAGCTCGTCCCCGTCGTCGCGCTCACCAAGGCGAACATCGAGGAGACGGTCATCGCGGACGGCTTCTACAAGGTCAGCGACATCTGCACCGCCAAGTACGCGGACGCGTGCGCGGAGCTGGGCCTGAAGTAGCCCGCGTGCCTTCCGGGTTCCACCGTCGGGGCATTCCGGTCGCAACCGCCGCTTTTCGTTTCCCGTGCGGGGCGGAGCCGTGTTGCGGAGCCGGTCCTGGCCGCGCATAGTTGCGCTGCGGAAGAGCCGGAACCGGGGGTGGGATGGGCGATGGCCGGGCACGGGGCTCAGGAGCACCCGCACGGGGCCGAGCGGCTGTGCGCGGCCGGGGACCGCGTGTACTCCCGGGCCGTACGGCGCGGGAGGGTGCCGCGCCAGGACGCCGAGCCGGTCCCCTGCCTCCTTGAGCTGGCCCTGCTGCACCCCGACCCCGACGACATGGACTGGCTGGTGCCGACCTCCCCGCAGGAGGTCATGACCCGGCTGCTGCGCGGGGTCCACGACGAGGTCAGCGCCAGTCAGCGGCGGGTGGGCTCGGCCGTGGAGGCCTTCGAGTGGTACGCGGACCTCGGCAGGCTGCTCCAGACCCCGGCCGGCACGGAGAGCACGGCGATCCGGGTCCTCGACGGCCTGTCCCGCATCCAGGCCGCGATGGACGAGGCGACGCAGTCCTGTACGACGGAGGTGCTCACCGTCCAGCCCGGCGGCATCCGGCGGGAGCACGAGCTGTCCGAGGGGCTGCACCGGGCGCTGGCGCTGCGCGGGCGCGGGGTGCGGATGCGGGACCTGTACACGCACGTGGCCCGGCACGGCCAGGGCCTGCTCAACTACCTCGAACTCATGGGGGACGCGGTGGAGGCCCGCACCCTGGACGAGGTCATCGACCGCCTCATCCTCTTCGACCGCACGGTCGCCTTCATCCCCGCCAACACCGACCGCACGATGGCCCTCGAACTGCGCCACCCGGCGCTGATCGCCTACCTGGTCACGGTCTTCGAACGCCTGTGGCGCCTGGCGATCCCGCTGACCGCCCCGCTGCCCGACACCGGCATCGAGGGCATCTCGCACCGCGAGCAGTCCATCGCCGCGCTGCTCGCCGAGGGCCACCAGGACGCGGTGATCGCGGAACGCCTCGGCATCAGCGTCCGCACGGCCCGCGCGCACATCGCCCGCCTCTCGGAGACCCTCGGCGCGGCCAGCCGGACGCAGTTGGGCGTCCGCATAGCCCAGGCCGGCCTGGACGGCGCCCCGCGCAGCACCCCGGCCCCCGTCGTCCTCCCTGGCCGAGAATCCCCGACTGCCCGATGAGGTAGCCGAGTTGAGCCCGGCTCTCGCTGCCGAGGATGGCGGCGAGTTCGGCGATGTGGACGCGGGCGGTGCGGACGTTCATCTCCTGCGGACCGTGCTCCGCGTGCGACACCGTCACTGATCGACATCCCTCTGCCTGAGGATTCCCGACTCCGCTATCAGGTAGCCGAGCTGGGCTCGGCTCTCGCTGCCGAGGGTGGCGGCGAGTTTGGCGATGTGGACGCGGGCGGTGCGGACGTTCATGCCGAGGCGGTCGGCGATGTCCGAGTCGGTGTGACCCTCGACGAGCAGGGCGGCGATGGTGCGTTGCCGCGGCGTGACGCCGTTCAGGGACGGGCGTGGGGCCGCCTGCGGATGCATCGGTGTGGCGAGTCGCCACAGGCGCTCGAAGGTGGTCACGAAATAGTTGATGAGGGCGGGGTGACGGACCTCCAGCGCGAGGGTCGCCTCATCGTCCGCGGGGATGAAGGCGACCCGGCGGTCGACGATGATGAGGCGGTCGGTCACCTCGTCGAGGGAGCGCGCCTCGGCGTCTCCGCGCAACTGCTCGTAGCGGGCCCGGACCAGGGGCAAGTGACGCTGGGTGTGCTGGTAGAGGGTGCGGATCCGCCCACCGCGGTCGAGCATCTCCTGGTCTCGGCGCAGTGACAGGTGCTGGGACAATTGTCCGCGCCGGTCGCCGTAGTGCGCGTTGGGCTGGATGCACAGGAGTTCGTTGGTCGCGTCCGCCATGACGTCGCTGATGGCTTCGTTGATCTGTGGGATGCCACTGAGGACACGTACGGCACCGGTGTCGGCACCGGCCGTGCGCCGGCCGTCCACCTGCATCAACGGTTCGAACGTCGCGGACAGTCGGGCTTCCCGCCGCCTCTCCTCGGCGACACGCTGTGCGGATACGTCCAGCATCCGGTGCAGGGCGACGGCCGGAGCGACCGGCTCCAGCCAATCGGGTTCGCCGACGCGCGGCTGCAGCAGCCCATAGGCCGTCAGGCATGGTGTCGCGGCGGCCTCCGGGGCCGGTATGCGGCCTTCACGCAGTGCCTGGGTGTACAGGAGTGTTCCGGCGGTGCAGAGGTCCTCCGGACCGTGCTCCGGATGCGCCTCGTGCGATGCCGTCGTGCGCTCGTGTGCCTCTCCCGTCACAGACCGTCCCCGTCGGTGACGTCCTGGCGTTCCTGTTCCAGGATTCCCGACTGGGCGATGAGGTAGCCCAGCTGGGCGCGACTGCCGCTCCCCAGTGCGGACGCCAGTTTGGCGATGTGCGCGCGGCACGTGCGGACGTTCATGCCCAGGCGCCGGGCGATCGCCTCGTCGACGTGGCCTTCGACCAGGAGCTTGGCTATGGAGTGCTGGATGTCGGTGATGCCGTCGGGAGCGGTTTCGTAGGGGGCGCCGGCGGTGAGCGGCACGGCTCGACCCCAGATGAACTCGAACACCTTGATCAGATAGCGGACCAGCCCGGGGTGGCGGATTTCCAGCGCGACCTGCCGGTCGTCCCGGATGGGGATGAAGGCCACGGTCTCGTCGCAGATGATGAGCCGCTCGACGAGTTCGTCGATGGTGCGGTACTCGGCCTTCCCGTTCGGGAACTGGTCCACGTAGGCCATGCGTTCGGGGCTGTACCGTGCCGTGTGCTGATAGAGGGTGCGGATGCGCACACCGCGGTCGATCAGCGTCCTGTCGCGCTCCAGGCCCTCGATGAGCCTGCGCTCGGGATGCCGGGCACTCGGCTGGACCGTGAGCATCTCGACCACGCACTGGTCCGTGGCCAGATCAAGGGCCGCGTTGATGCGGTCGAGCCCCTCCAGCACGGTGATCGAGTGGGTCGGTGCCGCCCCCTGCGCGCTCAGGGCCATGAAGGGTTCGAAGGCCGCAGCAAGCTTGATCGAGGTGCGCCGGCGCTCCGATATCTCGTGCTCGATCGGATTCAGCCGCCGCGCGAGGGCGACCGCCGGAGACACGGGCAGGAGCCAGTTGGCGTCGTCGGGGTCGGGATGCAGGAGTGCGAACTCCATGAGGCAGGGGACGTGATTCGCCTCGCCACGAGCGATACGTCCGGTGCGCAGGGCGTTCGCGTAGAGGCGTGCCCCCTCCTCGCACAGTTCAGTAACTGCATGGGGATGTGTCGCTTTGGTCTGATTTGCTGGCAAATCTCCACCCCCCAGGGTCCTGAACGTGCAGGAACATGATGCACCGATTGTGTGGCCATGACGTGCCTATATGAGCCATCGTCTTATCCGACGGGGGAAGAGGGGACCTTCAAGTGAGGACGAAGCCGACTATGTCTAAGAGAATGCTTCGCTCGGTGCTTGTCGCCGCCTTCTCCGCCGTTGTGGCCTTCGGAACTCTGAGTGGCCTCTCCGTGGCGAAGGGTGACGCCCGAGCGGACAGCGTCTGGTCGCTTACGACGGTGACCGCTACGCCTGCCGGCGCGGACGGGGAAGCTCTCACAGACGACAGTGTGTGGTCTTGACATGACGACTCCACCCGACGACCGCTCCTTCCGTCGTGAAATGGCCACCGCCTACCGCTCGGGCTGGCACTTCATCGACCTGGTCACCGCGATACCGCACGCCGGTGACTCCCTGATGGTGACCGTCTTCGGAGAGCCGGTCGTCGTCACGCTGGACGAGGACGGCGACGTGCGGGCGTACCGGTGTCTGCGGCGGCCTCGGGGGGCGCCGCAGCCCGTCCGGTGTGCCATCCGGTACGGAATGATCTTTGTGAACCTGGACCAGCGGGACCACCGGCTCGAGGAGCCGGAGATCCCCGAAGTGAGGACCATCTCGGCCACCCCCCGCAGTGCCTGACGCGATTCCCCCGTCGTAACAAATCGCTCAGGTGCTTCCCCCCGGCAGCGGCGTCACCGTGACCTGAACACGGTGACGCCGCTGTCGCATGTGCGGACATCGCGCCATACCAGCCGGTTCCGGGTGTGGCCGAAAAGGCTCTCGTGCGGTGCGTACCGCTCCCCTTGGGGACCTTGTGCGACCACCCTGGTGTCTCCCGGCGGGAACACGTGTCCCCGACTTCCTTGAGTGGAATAGACTCAACTTTGTGTACGTTGGATGAGTCAGCACTGGGAGACAAGGCCGGACCGCCGACGGCCGACGCGAGGAGGAGAGCCAGAACGTGGACGCCGAGCTGACCAACCGGAGCCGGGACGCGATCAACGCGGCCAGCAACCGCGCCGTGACCGAGGGGAACGCCGACCTCACCCCCGCCCACCTGCTGCTGGCCCTGCTCCAGGGCCAGGACAACGAGAACATCACCGACCTGCTCGTCGCCGTCGAGGCCGACCTCGCCGCCGTGCGCACCGGCGCCGAGCGCATCATCGCCGGGCTGCCCAGCGTGACCGGGTCCACCGTCGCGCCCCCGCAGCCCAGCCGTGAGATGCTCGCCGTGGTCGCCGACGCCCAGGCCCGCGCCAAGGAACTCGGGGACGAGTACCTCTCCACCGAGCACCTGCTCCTCGGCATCGCCGCGAAGGGCGGCGCGGCCGGTGAGGTACTTGAGGGGCAGGGAGCCAGTGCGAAGAAGCTGCAGGAAGCCTTCCGCAAGGCGAGGGGAGGGCGCCGGGTGACCACGCCCGACCCCGAGGGCCAGTACAAGGCCCTGGAGAAGTTCGGCACCGACCTGACCGCCGCCGCCCGGGACGGGAAGCTCGACCCCGTCATCGGACGCGACCAGGAGATCCGCCGGGTGGTCCAGGTACTCAGCCGACGGACCAAGAACAACCCCGTCCTCATCGGTGAGCCCGGCGTCGGCAAGACCGCCGTCGTCGAAGGGCTCGCCCAGCGGATCGTCAAGGGGGACGTGCCCGAGTCGCTGAAGGACAAGCGGCTGGTGGCGCTGGACCTCGGCGCCATGGTCGCCGGGGCCAAGTACCGCGGTGAGTTCGAGGAGCGGCTGAAGACCGTCCTCGCCGAGATCAAGGACTCCGACGGGCAGGTCGTCACCTTCATCGACGAGCTGCACACCGTCGTCGGCGCCGGCGCCGGCGGCGACTCCGCCATGGACGCCGGGAACATGCTCAAGCCGATGCTCGCCCGCGGCGAGCTGCGCATGGTCGGCGCGACCACGCTCGACGAGTACCGGGAGCGGATCGAGAAGGACCCCGCCCTGGAGCGGCGCTTCCAGCAGGTGCTGGTCGCCGAGCCGACCGTCGAGGACTCCATCGCCATCCTGCGCGGGCTCAAGGGCCGCTACGAGGCGCACCACAAGGTGCAGATCGCCGACAGCGCGCTGGTGGCCGCCGCCAGTCTCTCCGACCGCTACATCACCTCCCGCTTCCTGCCCGACAAGGCCATCGACCTGGTCGACGAGGCCGCCTCCAGGCTGCGCATGGAGATCGACTCCTCGCCCGTCGAGATCGACGAACTCCAGCGTTCCGTCGACCGGCTGAAGATGGAGGAGCTGGCGATCGGCAAGGAGACCGACGCCGCGTCCCTGGAGCGCCTGGAGCGGCTGCGGCGCGACCTCGCCGACAAGGAGGAGGAGCTGCGCGGCCTCACCGCCCGCTGGGAGAAGGAGAAGAAGTCCCTCAACCGGGTCGGCGAGCTGAAGGAGAAGCTCGACGAGCTGCGCGGGCAGGCCGAGCGCGCCCAGCGCGACGGCGACTTCGACACCGCCAGCAAGCTGCTGTACGGCGAGATCCCGACCCTGGAGCGCGACCTGGAGGCCGCCTCCGAGGCCGAGGAGGAGGTCGCCAGGGACACCATGGTCAAGGAGGAGGTCGGCGCCGACGACATCGCCGACGTCGTCGCCTCCTGGACCGGCATCCCCGCCGGCCGCCTCCTGGAGGGCGAGACGCAGAAGCTGCTGCGCATGGAGGACGAGCTGGGCAAGCGGCTGATCGGGCAGACCCAGGCCGTGCGCGCCGTGTCCGACGCCGTACGGCGCAGCCGGGCCGGGATCGCCGACCCGGACCGGCCGACCGGGTCGTTCCTCTTCCTCGGTCCGACCGGTGTCGGCAAGACCGAGCTGGCCAAGGCGCTCGCCGACTTCCTGTTCGACGACGAGCGGGCCATGGTCCGCATCGACATGAGCGAGTACAGCGAGAAGCACAGCGTCGCCCGGCTGGTGGGCGCCCCGCCCGGATACGTCGGGTACGAGGAGGGCGGCCAGCTCACCGAGGCCGTGCGGCGGCGGCCGTACACCGTCGTGCTGCTCGACGAGGTGGAGAAGGCGCACCCCGAGGTCTTCGACATCCTGCTCCAGGTGCTGGACGACGGGCGCCTCACCGACGGGCAGGGCCGCACCGTCGACTTCCGCAACACCATCCTGGTGCTCACCTCCAACCTGGGCAGCCAGTACCTGGTCGACCCGATCAGCAGCGAGGCCGAGAAGAAGGAGCAGGTGCTGGAGGTGGTCCGGGCTTCCTTCAAGCCGGAGTTCCTCAACCGGCTCGACGACCTGGTGGTCTTCTCGGCGCTGAGCAAGGAGGAGCTGAGCCGGATCGCGCGGCTCCAGATCAACGGTCTGGCCCGGCGGCTCGCCGAACGCCGTCTCAGCCTGGAAGTCACCGACGAGGCCCTCGCCTGGCTGGCCGAGGAGGGCAACGATCCGGCCTACGGCGCCCGCCCGCTGCGCCGCCTCGTGCAGACCGCGATCGGCGACCGGCTCGCCCGGGAGATCCTCTCCGGCGAGATCAAGGACGGCGACGCGGTCCGCGTGGACCGCTTCGAGGACGGCCTGATCGTGGGGCCGGCGAGCGGGAAGACGCTGTAGCGGACCGCACGGCCCGGCCCCGGTGACCCGCCCTTTCGGGTTGCCGGGGCCCCGAGCGGGTACCCGACTGGCCGGATCGAGTCAGCCGAGGGCTGACAGGCCCCCGACGGGCTTGCCACGCCCCTCCCCGCATGGGGGAGGATGGCCGGATCCGTACGAAGGGAAATTCACGGTGAGCATCGACCCGTCCTCGATTCCGAACTTCGGGGGCAAGCAGCCCGAGCCGCAGCCCCAAGGACCGGCGGGCCCCGTCGTCCCGGATCAGGATCTTGTGAAGCAGCTCCTCGAACAGATGGAGCTGAAGTACGTCGTCGACGACGAGGGAGACCTCGCGGCGCCGTGGGAGCAGTTCCGTACGTACTTCATGTTCCGCGGCGAGGGTGACCAGCAGGTCTTCTCGGTGCGGACGTTCTACGACCGGTCCCACCAGATCGACGAGAAGCCGCAGCTGCTCGAGTCGGTCGACGACTGGAACCGGCGCACCCTGTGGCCCAAGGTGTACTCCCACACCCACGACGACGGCACGGTCCGCCTGATCGGCGAGGCGCAGATGCTGATCGGGATGGGCGTCAGCCTGGAGCACTTCGTCTCCTCGACGGTCAGCTGGGTGCGGGCCGCGATCGAGTTCGACCGGTGGCTCGTGGAGCAGCTCGGTCTGGAGCAGGACGTCAACGAGGCGGAGAAGCCGACCGACGAGGACGGCGAGTAGTCCGCCCCCGCGGCTGAACCGAGGAGAGCCCGGCACCCGTCACCGCGGGAGCCGGGCTCTCGTCGTTGCGGTGCGTGTGTTCACCCCGCCGCCGTCTTCAGCCGCCGCACCGCCTCCTCCAGCACCGACGCCCTCTTGCAGAACGCGAACCGCACGAAGGGCGCGCCCTCCTCCCGGTGGTCGTAGAAGACCGCGTTGGGGACGGCGACGACGCCCGCGCGCTCCGGCAGGGAGCGGCAGAAGGCGAAGCCGTCGCTCTCGCCGAGCGGGCGGATGTCGGTGGTGACGAAGTACGTCCCGGCGGGCCGGTACACGCCGAAGCCCGCCTCGGCCAGCCCCGCCGCCAGCACGTCCCGCTTGGCCTCCATGTCCGCCCGGTAGGCGGCGAAGTACGACTCCGGCAGCGCCAGCGCCTCGGCGACCGCGTACTGGAAGGGCCCCGAGGCCACGTACGTCAGGTACTGCTTGGCCGATCGGACCGCGGTGAGCAGGGCGGGGGCGGCGGTGACCCAGCCGACCTTCCAGCCGGTGAACGAGAACGTCTTGCCCGCCGACCCGATCGTCACCGTGCGCTCCCTCATGCCCGGGAAGGTCGCCAGGGGGATGTGCTCGGCCGCGTCGAAGACCAGGTGCTCGTAGACCTCGTCGGTCACCACCAGCAGGTCGCGCTCCACGGCCAGCTCGGCGATCGCTGTCAGCTCCCGGCGGGTCAGGACCGTGCCGGTCGGGTTGTGCGGGGTGTTCAGCAGCAGGAGACGGGTGCGGTCGGTGACCGCGTCGCGCAGCTCGTCCAGGTCGAGGCGGAAGGACCGGTGCCCGGCTTCGTCGCCCTCCCCGTGCGGGCGCAGCGTCACGGGCACGCGCGTACCGCCCGCCATCGCGATGCAGGCGGCGTACGAGTCGTAGTACGGCTCCAGCGCGACCACCTCGTCGCCGGGCTCCACCAGGGCCAGCAGGGCGGCGGCGATGGCCTCCGTGGCGCCGGCGGTGACCAGGACCTCGGTGTCGGGGTCGTAGGACAGGCCGTAGCGGCGCAGCTGGTGGTCGCTGACCGCGGCGCGCAGCTCGGGGACGCCCGGGCCCGGCGGGTACTGGTTGCCACGCCCGTCGCGCAGCGCCCGTACGGCGGCCTCGCGGATCTCCTCGGGGCCGTCGGTGTCGGGGAAGCCCTGGCCGAGGTTGATCGCCCCGGTCCGCACCGCCAGAGCGGACATCTCGGCGAAGATCGTCGTCCCGAACTCCGCGAGCCGGCGGTTCAGGAGGGGGCGGGCGCTGGAGCTCATCGAGGTCATGCCGGTCATCCTGCGCCGAAGCTCTGGACTTCCTCAACTCACCTTCGGCGGTGGCCACCTGCGGCGATCTTCCAGGTACCGCCTCTGACCTGCGGGTGGTCAGTCGACGTCTGTCATCGTCGGTCGACGTCGGCCCCCCCTCGCACGGCCCAGGGACGGCCCGGGACTCACCCATGGGGGCGGGACTCGGTCCCCGGGAACCCCGTGGTCAGGGAGGCCCCGCCCAGCGAGCGCCGCTACGGCTTGGGCAGCTCGGCGACGAACGTCCCGATGCCCGGCTGCATCTGCGCGAGCCCTGCTTCCCGCAGCTCGGTGAGGACGCGCCGGGCCGTCATCTGCGCGATGCCGAACTCACCCTGAATCGCGAGGACGCCGGGCAGCTGGCTTCCGGGCGGGTACTCGCCATCGGCAATGCGCTGCTCGATGACCTCGTACACCTGCTTCCAGCGGGGGATGTCCGGTTTCCAGTCCATGATCCGAAGCTAGGCAGTATGAGCCCGCTCGGCGAGACGAGATTGCCTGGCTGGCCTAGCTACCCTAGCTACCTAGGCATATCCTGCGTAAACACAGTGCCCCTGCGGCCGCGCGAACGACCCAGGGGCGTGGACGACTGACAAGGAGTCGACGTGAACGAGAGTACGCAG
Source organism: Streptomyces sp. NPDC042336 (assembly GCF_055581985.1). Taxonomy (NCBI): domain Bacteria; kingdom Bacillati; phylum Actinomycetota; class Actinomycetes; order Kitasatosporales; family Streptomycetaceae; genus Streptomyces; species Streptomyces sp. NPDC042336. The sequence continues at coordinate 318,249 of NZ_JBVJEA010000010.1, forward strand.
GACCAGAACCCCGCGAACAGCCCAGCCGCGGCCACGGCGGAGCCCATGACCTACGGCTACTGCTCATGGCACCGCGGCTACAGTGCCGGCATCCGCGTCATTGAGGTGGTGGAGCAGGGGACCGGGCCGGGTCGAGTGCAGTCGGCCTGTGGTCCGTGCCGTGAGAAGCACGCCCTGGTCCCGTACGCCGACCGGCCATGACCGGGATCGGACGGCCGAAGCCGCCACCCGTCAAGGACCTCAACGGCTGGCAGTACCTCGGCTGGCACTGCTGTTGGTGCGACGAGGCCATCCGAGTAGGGGCCAGGTCCGCCGGTCGTGCCGAGGGCCGCTCCGGCGCACACGACTTGTCCATTGAGGTGTACGAGTGCGCCCCGCCCTGTCCGGGGCGTCCGGAGGGGATCGATCCTGAGTAATCGGTGTTGGGGACAGGCGCGGCAGTGATGCCATGCCGGTTTCAAGCCCGCCTTCGGTTGCTGAGCAGTGTGGACGGCCCCTGACCGAGCGAATCGGTCAGGGGCCGTCCTCGTCTGTACTGCCCGTCCCCGTCAGCCGCCGCGGCTCCTCACGCCAGTTATCGGACGGTCGGGCACGGCAGGAACACGGCACCTTCTGATCCGTAGCTATGTCGAGAAGGGCCCTTGGCGGTCGTACCGGTCATGGCGCGGTCTTTCGAGGGCACTGCCGAGTGTGCGCGGTTGCAGTACTCCGATGCTGTACCGCACTACAGCTTGATCAGACTTGGGTGGGCGTCCGGACGCCCGTATGCCAGGATGCGCGGCAGAACCTCGCGCATTCGCGCTACGTCCGCTGCCGGTGCCCGAAGCAAGGCCTCCACGACGGAATCGCCCAAGCCAAGGGCGTTCAAGGACGACGGGTCCAAGGTCACCCGCAGCACATCGCCGTCCAGTTCCACTCCGCGCACACAGCCATAGGCAGTGCCCTGGTCGGGCGTAACGAGACAGTGTGTGTCCATGCCGAGGCCCACTGCCTGCGTATCGGGCTCGTCGAAGTCGCACATGAACAACAGGGAGAAAGCCTCCTCGTCGTCCGACTCGGCCACTCCGGCCATCAAGCAGTCATCCTGGTCCGGATCGTCGAGTCCGCATGCAAGCTGTGCCGTGAATTTGTACGCCATACGGGTGTTCTAGCACTGGGGGCTGACAGCTGGTCTCAGATCGCTTGGTCGGCCGCCCCGGTGCCACCCCAACAAAATGCACCGCCCATCTGGACCGGCACTTGGAGCTGTGGCCTCATCCTTGTCAGGTCGATCACCGGGGGTTGGCGACGTCGGCCAACCGCTCCTACGCCTCGGCAGATAGTCCATTGAGGTCCGGCGACGCCCACCGCTGTTCGCGCTTGTTGGTGTCAGTCGCTGGTGTCAATCGCTGTGTGCGGTCTTGACAAGTGCGGCTGTTCCGCCGATCACCGCTTTCAGAATGGCGGGTCGTCGGAGTAGCCGCCCGCCCAGGGGCGATCCATCGGTTCGGGACCTGAGATCCGCGGGTCGGGTAGGAGGCCGGGATCTGCACCCCAGGTCACGAGGCACCGCTTAGCAAGGTACCGGTATCCCCGGTAATCGCTGGTGCTTAGCGTGCTGCGTACCAGCGGCACGAGCTTCGGGATGTGTACGGCCAGCTCCGGCGCGGCGAGCGTCATCGCAGCTGCGTGCACCGCAGCTTCCCGAATCAGAAGGTTCGTGTCGAAAAGGTACGGCCGCGCCGCCTCGTAGATCAGCGGGAGGATGGCACGCACGGCGGCTACGTCGTCAGGCGTGCCAGGGCCGTCTTCGTCGTAGGTCGCGTCGTCAGCAAGGTCACCTAGCCATTCCAGGAGTGCCGCGCGCATAGGCCGGTGGCGCTCTTCGTGGAAGTAGACCCCCAAGGTCATCGTTCGGGAGTGGCCAAGGATGGCGATAACGAAACGAGCGGCCGGGGCGGTGGCGCCATAGATACTGTTCTGGTGGGTCACGGCCTGACCGAGGTTGTGTACGGCGGCTCGCTGAACATCCTCGTCGTCATCTAGTCTTCTGAGTCGGGAATTCTGTTCAGATAGTTGGCGAGGCGTTCGAGGATCTCGTCCGCGGTCTTGGTCCAGACGTAGGGCCTGGGGGCGG